>NZ_CP038800.1:0-730119 GCF_024400535.1 Treponema denticola | reverse complement strand
TTTCGTCCACAACTATACATGAAGGAGAATCGGAAAGGCGTTTTGAAAAGCGTACCTCTTTTACCTTATCGCCGAGTACCTCTTTAATCTTTTCGAGTACGGGCTTAAAGTCCTTTTCTTTTTTTTCGGCTGCTTTAGTTTCTTCTTCGGTATTAAGTTCCTTGTCGGAGCCGGCTCTGTTTGCCGCCTTTAATTCCCATTCCTTGTATTTTCCCAATGAAGGAATAATTATGTCGTCAATCTCATCGGGCATAATTAAAACTTCAAAGTCTTTTTGTTTGTAAACTTCAAGATGAGGAGATTGGCGCAAGGTCTTTTCATCTTCGCCTGTAATGTAATAGATAGCCTTTTGATCGCTTTTCATTCTCGAAACATAATCGGCAAAGCTGGTCCACTCATCTTCTTTTACTTCGGGCGAAGTTGTCTTAAAGCGTACCAAGTCGGCGAGTTCTTCCCTGTGCTCATAGTCGCTGTACAAGCCTTCTTTTAAGGGGCGGTTAAATTCGGCGATGAATTTATTGTATTTTTCTTTGTTGTTTTCGGCGAGCTTTTTAAACTCTCCTAAAAGTTTTTTAACCGAAGCATTTTTAATGTTTGAAAGAATCCTATTTTGCTGCAAGATCTCACGGCTTACATTTAGGGGTAAATCTTCGCTGTCTATAACACCGCGCACAAAGCGGAGATATGTGGGCAGAAGTTCTTTTTCATCATCGGTAATAAAGACCCTCTTTACAAAGAGCTTAACGCCGGGCTTATAATCCGCATGGAACATATCGAAGGGTGCTTTCGACGGAACATAAAAGAGGGTTGTGTATTCTTGAGTTCCTTCCGCCTTTGTGTGCACATAGAGTAGAGGCTCTTGAGAATCGTGCGAAAGGGATTTATAAAAGTTAAAATAATCTTCTTCTTTTAATTCCGATTTGGGCTTTTGCCAAATAGCTCCGGCATCGTTTATCTGTTCGATTTTAAAGGCTTCCGATTTTACTTTTCCCTTATCGTCATATTGCTTTTCGGTAAAATGAAGATAGATTGGGAAAGCGATGTGGTCGGAATAGGTTTTAATTATTTCTTCAATACGCCAACGGGTAGCATACTCCGAGTCCTCATTATTTAAGTGAAGAATAACACAGGTTCCGTTTGCTCCTTCGGGTACATCATCTATTATGGGGAAGGCCGTATCGTCAACCTTTTCCAAGTCGTAGGCTCCCTTTCCGTCCGAAGTCCATTTCCACACATCGTTTTCTCCGGCTTTTTTGGAAATAACGTCGATGGTAGAGGCTGCCATAAAGGCCGAATAAAAGCCTACACCGAACTGACCGATAAGGTTGGAATCTTTTTTATCGGCAGCAGCAAGCTGATCTAAAAAAGCCTTTGTTCCGGATCTTGCTATCGTTCCCAAATTATTTTTTAGGTCTTCCTCGTTCATACCCAAGCCGGTATCCCGCACGGTAAGCGTATTGGCCGTGTCATCAAAACAGATATCGATTCTGGGCTCGAATTTAATCTGCTTATAAGCCTCATCGGAAAGGGTTAAATACTTTAACTTGTCTAATGCATCCGAAGCATTGGAGACAAGCTCCCTTAAAAAGATTTCCTTGTTTGAATAAAGCGAATGAATAATGAGCGACAAAAGCTGGTTCACTTCAGTTTCAAACTTGTACTGTGCCATATCAACCTCCAAAAAAATAAGCTTAAGGGATTTTCAAATCCCGAGCATTGTTTTTTACGCACTTTCGTAATGAAATGAGAAAGTGCATATCATATTAAAAGTTTTGCCTCGTGCAAAACTTTAAGGTCAAACCAAGCGACGCCAATCTCAGGAGCTTGGGTTGAACAAACCTCCAAAATAAACCGCAAAGACGCAAAGAGCGCAAAGGGGTATTTAAAAATGTAATATTAAATCAATATATTAAAGGATAATAAATTATCGGTAAAAAGGCAAGGGGAGGAAATTTTATCCGAAAACTTAAATAATTTTAAAAAACACTAAAAAAATCTTTATTTATGCCGATATTACCAATAGTAAGTGTATTTGGTTTGTACAATAGAGCCTTTTATATCCGAATAATTATGCAAAATCTCCAAGCTTATTAGTGTACATAATATAAAAAGTTGTAGGTCAAGCATGTATAATAAAATTCAATCTAACCAAAGGTCTAGTGTGGATAAAAATTCGTATGAGGATAAAACTCCGGAACAGATTTTCCTTGAGCAGCGAGCAGAACTATTTTTAAAAGGAGCAAAGAAATATCCTCAATGGTTTCGATATGGACTAAAAAGATTCAATCCTAAATTTAAATATACCAGAAATAATTTCAATAAGAACAAATAAATGTGTTTTTATGTTATAATATCTCATGCACTTTGTAAAAGCAAAAGGAATCTTATCTCCTAAAAACGGAATAAATATTTATCGGGGCTGCTCTCATGGCTGCATTTATTGCGATTCAAGAAGTGAATGTTATCAAATGACTCACAGCTTTGAATATAAGCAGCAATCTCAATTGGAATTTTTTTAATAGTTGAGAATATCCTGTGAGGAATTTTAAACAAAACACTCCGCCTTGACTATTCTTATAAAAAACAATATCATATCGATAATTCCTTATGAAAGATCTACGAAAAAGAACCTTTAATGTTTCAGGCCTTAGTTTCTTGGTTTATTCTCTTTCTTCCATTGCAATCTCAATATGCCTCGTAAATATTAAAAGAGACTTAAATTTTTCGCTTACGGAAGCGGGATTATTCGGAATGCTTTGTGCTATCGAGCAGATGATAATTCTTTTTATAAGCCCCATCTTTGCTGCCAAATTCGGCAAGATAAAAGTTTTGCGCACAGCTCTTTTGATATTAACCGCAGGGCTTTTTTCCTTTTCAAAAAGCATAAACTTTTTTACTGCTCTTTTAAGCGCTCTTTGTATGGGCTTGGGCGTTGCAAATATGGAAGCCCTGCTGACTCCCATAGTAAACGATTTATATCCGAACGATACCGGTGCAAAGATGAATATGATGCATGCCTTTTGGCCATTGGGAACTTGTTCCGGTCTGATAGGTTTCGGCTATCTTCTTTCGATAGGAATAAACTGGAGATACATTTACATAGGCCTATCTATTTTTGCTCTATTGATTTGTTTTTCCTATCCTTCATCAAAAAAAATAAAACTTCCTCCTTCGGACGGAAGCAAGGCTGCCTTTAAAGAGATATTTTCCCTGCCCTCCTTTTGGCTTTTCGGCCTATCCCTTTTCTTTGCAGGAGGCGCCGAAGGAGCTTTTGCCTTTTGGTCGGCTACCCTAATTCAGCTCTATTTAAAAGCCTCTGCCTTTTATGCAGGAATTGTAACGGCGAGCTTTGCTCTCGGAATGTTTATCGGAAGATCCTTAAACAGCAAGGTCTTAAAAAAAGTTTCCATTCAAAAAGCGATAATAGTTTCTTCGATTGCTTCATTTATAGTCAGCCTATTATTTGTTTTTGTAAACTCGCTTTTCGGTTTGGCTGCCTTTTTATTTTGTATGGGTCTTTGCCTTGCATGCCTTTGGCCGACAATCCAATCCTTTGCCGCAGCCATCCTTCCGGTAGATGCAACAGCCCTTATGATTTTTTTATCCTGCTTCGGAGTTCCCGGTTACAGCACTGCAAGTTTTATCATGGGCATAGTCGGCGATAAATACGATTTGTTCATTGCATTTATCACGGTAGTACCAGTCTTTTTAATTTTGGTTCCGATTCTTTTTATCATGGGATGCAAGCTGTCGGGTTCACCTAAGCTAAAACCGTTAAGGAAAAAAAATGAATTTATTGGATAAAGATAAAATCGAAGAAGTATACCGCCGTTTCAAAAAAAATAATCCTAACCCGAAAGGAGAATTACATTCTACAAATATTTTTACCCTTTTGGTAGCGGTGGTACTGTCTGCACAAGCGACTGATGTCGGCGTAAATAAAGCAACGGGCCTTTTTTTTAAGGCAGCCGATACGCCTCAAAAAATGATAGAACTGGGCGAGGAAGGAATTCGCGAATACATCAAAACAATAAATTTATATCCGACGAAGGCTAAACGTATTTTTGAATTAAGCCGCATAATTCAAAATGAGTATTCAGGAAGGGTTCCAGATACAATGGAAGAACTTATAAAACTTCCCGGAGTCGGCCGCAAAACCGCAAACGTAGTTTTAAATATGGGCTTCGGAAAACCCGCAATCGCAGTAGATACCCATATTCTCCGGACAGCTCCGCGCATAGGCCTTTCATCGGGCAAGACTCCGATTCAAGTTGAAGAAGATTTACTTAAAGTTACTCCAAAAAAATATTTACTAAATGCTCACCACTGGATTCTCCTGCATGGGCGATATATCTGCAAGGCCAGAAAACCCGAATGTGAAAACTGTTTTTTGTCCGATATCTGTATGAAGAATTTATAATAAAAAGGAGAAAAACAATGGTCAGACTTGCAGAATTAAAGGACTTATCAAGAGTTGCAGAAATAAATGTTTACGGTTGGAGAAATACTTATAGGGGTATCGTCGACGATAATTTTTTGTTTACTGAGCTGTCGGTTGAAAAATCTATCGAGCGTTTAAAGGAACAAGTTAATACTCAAAACAGTACATCAAAATTCTATGTTTATGAAGATGACAAATACGGAATAATAAAAGGGATGATGCGTACGGGAATGTGCCGGGACAACGATAAGCCTGATAGTTTTGAACTTATGGCTATTTATGTAGAAAAAGCTTTTGAAAGGTCGGGAGTAGGTTCAAAATTAATTACTCATTTTCAAAAAGAAGCAAAAGAAGCCGGCATACATGAATTATGCATCTGGGTATTTCAAGAAAACCGGATTGCAAGAAGTTTTTATGAGCATAACGGCTTTAAGCCGGACGGCAAAACACAAGTCCATGAAGATTTGAAGGCTCCCGAAATGAGATATGTAAAAACAGTTTAAAAGCATTATCTTTTTAATCGGACGGGCTATAAGGCTTCCGCTTCCCAAGTACTGGCAGTTTCTTCATCTATACCGTCGGCAAAAACAGCACCTATTAGAACTATCTTTTTTCCGCCCGTCTTGTAGGGTTCGGCATAGCCTTTTTCTTTTATCTGTTGAATAGCTTCTTTAGGCGTACCCGAATTCATCAGCTTAAACTCAAAGATGTAGACCGTATCATTCGTGTGAACTATACAGTCAGCCCTGCCTTTTGAGCTTACTACTTCGGTTTGAACAAACTGTCCCATCAGGCTAAAGATTATATAAAAGGCTATCTGATAATCTCTTTCCCTCATCTGAATATTTTCTTTTGAAGCCAAGCTGTAGGGAAGCCCGGCACAGGCAGTATACATTCTTTTCATAAAAGATTCGATATCGCCCTTCTCGATGGCTCTTACAAAATTCCCTATAAATAAACCGCTTGAATCCTTTGAGATTGAAGTGTAAGCGGGAACAAGGTTATCTAAAAAGCCGTATTTTACCTCATCATTAGGAAAGCCCAGTTTGTACAAGTCTAGTCTTTCATCATAATCTTTTAAGGTAAGATAGCCCGATTGGAATAGAATAGGTATAGGGTTATTCATATCGGGGCGGTAATCCTGTAAGGCGTTTTCACTCATTTCGGCATCTTCTAAAATATCGCGGATCGATACATCTTTTTGCTTTTCTAAGGTTCTGACCAAAAAAGTAGGGGTTCCGGTCGAAAACCAATAAGAGCTTGTTTCCTTTTTTATAAAGGCATTAAGCAAACTAAAGGGGTTGTATACGCTCTCTCCTTCAGGATGAAAAAAATATCCGTCATAACGCTTTTTTAGAAGAGCAAGAGTTTCTTCATAACTTAGCTTAAGATTTTCCGCCAAGGCTTCAATTTCGGGTTTAAAAGATTGCTTCAATTCGATTTCAGTGATACCGCAGATATCTGAATAATCTTTTTCGAGAGATATGTCCCTCAAATTGTTTAGATCGCTGAAGATACTGACTTTACTGAATTTGGTAACCCCCGTTAAAAATGCAAAACGGAGATACTCGTCGCATGATTTTATTACACCGTAAAACCCCTTTAAGATACGGCGGTATTCTTCATTTAGAGGCTCATTTATAATCATAGTTTCAAGGAGGGGTTTATCGTATTCGTCTACAAGGATGACCGCCTGCTTACCTGTTTTTTCGTAGGCCTTTTTTATTAGGTTTCTAAAGCGGTCAGGGATATCGAGACCAGAGCTCTCGTAAAGTTGTTCATATTCATTAAAAAATGAAAGGAGACGGTTTACAAGCCCCTCCTTTGAATCATAAATCCCTGCATTAAAATCCAAGTATAGAACGGGATACTTCACCCATGCTTCTCTGCCTTCTATTTGAGCGCGCTTTTGTTCCGCGCCTTCGATATAGAGCCCTTTAAAAAGCTCTTTTTTGCCTAAAAAATAAGCCTTTAAGGTAGAAAGAAAAAGGCTTTTTCCAAACCTTCGCGGACGGCTTAAAAAAAACACACGGCTTTCAGCTGCAAGCTTTACCACATATTCGGTTTTATCTACATAAACAAAACCGTCATTACGCATAACCTCAAAACTTTGAACGCCTATAGGCAATCTTCGGATACCCGACATTTTCCACCTCTCATAAAACCTTTTTGCAAGGATTATTAAATCCTGAAAAGAGTTTTTTCACGCAGTTTGTTTACAAACTGCATACAATAATGCGATGTTTTGTACTCAATGTACAAAACTCGTTAGATAAACAGTGAGGCTGAATTTCTGCCGAACTGTTCATCATACATCCTTAATCCATTATATCATATTTTTTAATTTTGTGCACTCTATGACTCGGTCACTGCCTGCAAGGTCTTTATGAATTTGAACTTGCGAAAAACCTGCGTTTCTAAAAATCTCGGCAGCTTGGGCTGCATGGTATTCGCCTACTTCAACAAAAAGTTTCCCGCCGGGGTTTAAGCTTAAATAAGAATTTTGTGCCAAGGGCGGAATTAAGTCCAGCCCTTCAATACCGCCGTCAAGGGCAAGGCGGGGTTCAGAGCGGCCGTCTTCTAAAAGGCTTTCCGTAAGCTTTGACGGAACGTATGGCGGATTTGCAGTTATCAAATCGTAGCTTCGTTTTGACTCCGGTACGCAGGGAAAAGAAAAACGCAGATCGGCTCTTACTGCAAGAACCCTCTTATAAAGAGATTGAGGCAAAAGAGAATCCATATTCTTTTTACAAACTTTTAAAGCCTCTTCCGAAATATCCGCAAGAACTAAAAAAAAACTTTTATCAAAATAACTTTGCATTCTTTGTGCCCTCTGCGGTTTATCAAAATTATTTTGTATAAAAGCAATTTCATAAAGCTCCGCCGTAAGGGATAGGCCTATACAGCCTGTCCCCGTGCAAATATCCAAAACAAAGAGAGACTCATTTTTTTTTAATTTTTCCTTTGCAAAATTCAATGCAAGCTCTACCAAGGTTTCGGTGTCGGGCTTGGGGATAAGCACATTTTCATTTACATAAAAAGTTCTCCCGAAAAAATCTTTTGTTCCGGTTAAATAGGCAATGGGGAGACCTGAACTTCTCTTCTTTACAAAAACTTCAAACTCATTTTTGTAGGGTAAAAAATCAAAATAGGAATGAGACAAAAGCCATGAGCGTTCTTTTTTTAAAAGATGAGCTATCAAAATATCGGCATCAAAGAGAGCCTCATTCCTTCCGTATCCGTTCCTTTTTAAAAGGTGCGAAGAAAGGAAGGAATGAGCAGCAAAAAGACGGGCATCCTTTACGGTAAAAAAAAGCATTGAGCCTTATTTATGCTCCAAGTGATGGTCTGCGGCCTTCATCATTTCTTCGCGGGCGGCTATACAGAGGGCATCGATTAATTCGTCGAGGGCACCCTGCATGACCGCATCCAATTTGTAAAGGGTTAAGTTAATGCGGTGATCGGTTACGCGGTTTTGCGGAAAGTTATAGGTGCGGATACGCTCGGAGCGGTCGCCGGAACCGACCTGACTTTTTCTGTTTTGAGCCCGTTCTGCCTGCTTTTTACTTTCTTCCAAATCATAAAGGCGGCTTCGCAAAACACGCATAGCCTTTGCCTTATTTTTAATCTGGCTTTTTTCATCCTGACAAATAACGACAAGGCCTGTGGGTATGTGGGTAATGCGGACTGCCGAGTCCGTGGTATTAACGCACTGACCGCCCGGGCCGCCTGCACGCATAACATCGATACGCAAATCTTCTTGATTGATTTCGATTTCGGTTTCTTCGGCTTCGGGCAAAACCGCAACGGTTACGGCACTTGTGTGAATGCGGCCTGAGCCCTCCGTTTCAGGAACACGCTGAACGCGGTGAACGCCCGACTCATAGCGGAGACTTCCGTAAACATACTTTCCTGAAATGGAAAAAGTAATTTCCTTGTAACCGCCGAGCTCGGTTTCGTTTAGGGACAAAACCTCGTACTTCCAGTTTTTCATTTCGGCATAGTGGGTGTACATTCTAAAAAGGTCGGCCGCAAAGAGGGCAGCTTCATCTCCTCCTGTACCGCCGCGTATTTCCATAATAATATTTTTTTCTTCAAGAGGATCTGGCGGAATTAAAAGCATCTTGAGATCGGCCTCGCTTTTTTCAAAGGCGGCTTCAAGAGAATGCAGCTCTTCCCTCGCCATCTCTTTAAGCTCGGCATCGCTTTCTTCTTGAATGAGAAGCTTGGAATCTTCTATCTGCTTTTCGATAGAAAGATAGTTATCGTATTCTTCCATCAATTTTGAAAGATAGGAGTGTTCCCTCATGGTTTCTTTATATTTTGCAACATCTTTAATAAGGTTAGGGTTTTCAACTTCTTTTTCGACTTCGACAAGTCTGTTTCTTAAATTATCCAATCGTTCTTTCATAAAAATTCCTTGTACTGAGGAATGAGTATAACAGTTTTTAAGGAAAATGTATACCGCTTAAAAAATGTACATCCCTGTACATTTTTTAAGCTTCGAGTTTTGCCTTACGGCAAAACGTCGCTAGCGTGAAACCACCGGCAGCCAAAAAACAAAGCTATTTTTCGCTCAAGAGCTCTTCTACAAGGTAATCATCGCTCATACAGTGCATATCGGAAATTCCTTTGCTTCACATAAGATTGACCGGATCGGTGTCGACCTCGATGTAGATGCCTGTCATAGGTTTATATTCTTTTACAAAACGGGAGGTGGCGGTTTGGATTAGGGGGAAATTTGAAGAGCGGAGCAAAATCTGTTGGCGGTGATTTCCGGCTATCATCGATAGGACACATTCCGAGGGTCCCATTATTTCGGCTTCGTCTTTGTTTTGTGAAGACAGAATATATTTTAGAATGTTCGCGGCACCTTCTGCGGCCAGCTCGGCTTTTTTTAAGTCCTTGCTTCTAAAGACCAAACGAATCAGACGCTTAAAGGGCGGAAAATCCAAGAGCTTTCTTTGCCCGAGTTCATATTCATAAAACTTTTCGTACTCGTGATTTTTTGCACAGACAATCGAAGGATGGTTAGGCTTTAGGGTTTGAATAATGACAAGCCCGTCCTCGCTGAACCGCCCTGCCCTTCCTGCCGCCTGAGTGATAAGTGCGAAACTCCTTTCGGCGGCTCTAAAGTCGGGCATTTGAAGCCCCGTGTCTGCAAGGATAATTCCGACCAGCCTTACTTTCGGAAAATTCAAACCCTTTGCTATCATCTGAGTTCCGAGGAGGATATCTATTTTCCCCTCCTTAAAATCTTTTAAGCGGTTTTCAAGACTGTTCTTTTTGGAAACAGTGTCGGTGTCAATCCTCGCAACCGTGCAATCGGGGAAGGAGCGGGAAACTTCTTCTTCGATAAATTCCGTACCGACACCGGCATAGCCTATATCGAGGGAATTACATTCGGGGCAAAGAGAAGGCGGCCTTGCCTGCATTCCGCAATAGTGGCATTTCATTACATTTTCACTTTTATGAAAGGTCATCGGCACGGAACAGTTTTTGCAAAGCATCTCATAGCCGCAGGAACGGCATCGAAAAATATGGGAAAAGCCCCGCCTGTTCAAAAAAAGAATTGTTTGTTTTCCTTCATTTTTGGTTTTGCGTATTTCGCTTATAAGCCTGTCGCTCAAAGCTCCCTTTAAGCCGGAAATATTTTCTATTTCGATTTGAGGAAGGCTTCCGCCTGCAAGTCTTTTTGAAAGGGAAAGGAGTTTGATTTTTTTGTTTTGAATCATATTCCACGCTTCAAGCGATGGAGTTGCAGAGCCCATTACCACGGGGCAATTATGCTTTACGGCCAAGTACATCGCAGTCTGGCGGGCATGGTAGCGGGGCACGGAACCCGACTTATATGAAGCATCATGCTCTTCATCGATTATGATAAGGCCTATGTTTTTAGCAGGAGCAAAGACGGCACTCCTCGCCCCGACAATCATCAGGGCTTCTCCCCGTCTTATCCTCATCCATTGGTTAAGCCTTTCGCTTCCCGTAAGGCCTGAGTGCAAAACGGCAGCCTGAGAGCCGAAGCGTTTTACGGCCGCACTTATGACCTGATGGGTAAGCCCTATTTCGGGAACAAGGTAGATGACGGCCTTGCCTTCTGCGATTATCTTTTCGGCGGCCTTTAAAAAAACTTCCGTCTTCCCTGAACCGGTTAAGCCGTATAAATAAAAGAATTCTTTTTTGTTTGAGTTTACGATTTTTTCGACGGCATCTTTTTGTTCATCGGAAAGAGAAAAATTCTTATCTTCAAATTCGGCTCCCCATTTTAAGTTTTCAAAAGAAACTTCTCTTTTTCCCGAAGGAAGAATTGCGGAGAGTGCTTCTCCGAAGCTGCATATATAAAAGTGCGAAATCCAAGAGGCAAGTTCTATCTGTGCCTGCCCGAAAATTGTTTCCTTGTCGACCACTCGTTTAATCGGCTTTATTTTATCTTCTCCCACAGGGCTGTCTTTAGGAAACACCTCGGATTCTTCTATTATAAAGCCTATCAAATTTCTTGAGCCGAGTTGAACAGAAGCCCTCTTTCCGACAAGGCTTCCGCCGTCTTCTTCTATGTTTTTATAGGTAAAGCTTTGGTAGAGTGGAAGATTAAAGGCAAGAGTCAGCCATTTTGCCATAGGTGCCGCCTAGTTATTCTCAATCAATTTGTTGAGGCAATTCATTGAGGCGGGAACGGAAGAGTTTTAGGTCTTCCCATGCAGGGCGTTTTAAGTTGACATCTCTCAAAAGAGCACTTGGGTGATAGGTCGCCATCAGCGGAATGTTTTGGTATTCAAAAAACTTGCCGTGCATCTTGCCTATTCCTTCCTGGGTTTCCAAGAGGTTTTGAAGAGCTACCCGCCCAACCACAAGAATCGCCTTAGGCCTTATCAAAGCAATTTGAGCATTTAAATAATTTCTGCACGCAGCCGTTTCATCGGGCAGAGGGTCGCGGTTATTTGGCGGTCTGCACTTTACAACATTTGTGATATAACAATTATGGGTGCGGTATAATTCGATAGCGGCAAGCATCTTATCCAAAAGCTGTCCGGCCTTACCGACAAAGGGACGGCCTTGTGCATCCTCATCGGCTCCCGGCCCCTCGCCTATGACCATTACTTCTATCTTATTATCAAAATTGGAAAACTCGCAAGGCCCCTCGCCTGCAACCGTGTTATGCCGCCTCTCGCATAGACGGCAGGCCTTACAGGAAGCAATTTGAGCATAGACCTTTTCAAGAGTTTCAAAACCGCTTTCTGCATCCGAATCGCTTAAAGGAATTGTTAAGCCGTCCGCTCCTTCCCTACCGGAGAGAACCGTCTCCGGGAGAACGGTATCGGCAAAATCGGGATATTCTTCATCGGTTTTAAAACCCGATAGATATTCCGAGGCTGTGCGGAAAAATGTGTATAATGTTTTTTTTTCTTCGGCTTTCATCGGTAAAAACTATTGCCCGCTGACCTGAGCGCCGCTCATCTTAGCTTTAAGCTCGCGCAAGGCCTTGAGGGTTTCGCTCGCATCGCTTCTTGCTACGGCCAAAAAATCGATGAGCTGAGGATATTGCTTTAAAAGCTCGCCCCATTCTTTTAGATCATTCATTCGGAATTTTGAAGAGGCAGCGGATTTTCCTTCTTCAATCATAAGGTCGGTAAAGACCTTGCTCCTTGCTTTTTCATATTCCGAATAAACATCTCTTATTGTCGTATACAGTTTTAAATCGGGAATTACAAAATCGGAAGAAAGCTCAACCGAAACAATTTCAATTTCGGTATTCTCCTTGCCTTTTAGATCCGAAGTGATTTTATCGTTAAAGGCTGCATATTGAAATTTCAGCTTTTCATATTCTTCAGGATTGGATAAAAAATACTCGATAAATTCGTTTGCGGATTTTTGAGCGGCTTCTTCAACTCTTGTTCTAATAAAATCGTCCAAATCGCCTTGGGTTTTTATCGAAGCGTTTTTAACAAGGCTTATTAAACTTTCAGGCTTTACTGAAGCCGAAATCTTTAGAGCAAACTTCCAGCGGAAATCGTTTTTTTGTTCCATCACCAAACCGAATTTATCAGCAGAAGGAAGGGCACCTTCATTTTTATACTCAATGTCTTGGGCTTTTAAATTAAAGGTAAGAATTTTTGAATTGGTCGGGACAAGCCTCTCCCATCGCCACATAAATTCGCCCGGAATAATGAGCCTGTCGTGATAGCCTCCCGACTTTGAAAGCATTACGCCGTAAGATCCGGCAGGAACTGAAAACTGCATCCACCCGAAAAAAAAGGCGGTACCTCCCAAGGCAATCAAAATAAAAAGCCAAATTAAAAATGAAGTTCTTTTTTTCATGATATAAGAATAATAGCACAAGAAACTCAATTTTTCAAGAGGCCGATGAAAATCGGTTATCCCCTTCTTCATTTTAATTTTGCTGCAGCAAGGTTCCTAGATGTTCATGGCTTGTTTGGACTGCATCAAGAATTGTCGAAGTGTCATGTAAAAAGTTATCGATCTTCTTTAACGACAAAAAGCCTTCCCTTATGGTAATATCCTGTTCTTTTATGGAAGCGGTTATTTCGGCCAACGAAAAACCTGCATCTTTAAGGGTTGCCGAGTTTTCATCCAAATTAGCTAATACACCGTTAAATGATTTTCTGAATTTTGAAAAAAGTTCTATAAAACCGGTCATACTATTGTTTATTTCATCAACCGATTTATTTAATTCTTCCAGTTTTGATTCGATTTTTTTTGCAAAATCTCCGGTCTGGGTTGCGAGAGAGCGCACCTCATTCGCAATAATTCTAAACCCGTTTCCGACACTTCCGGCACGGGCGGCTTCAATTGAAGCATTGATTGCAAGAATACCGGTCCTTACGGAAACATCTTTAATACCCGACAGCATATCTTCAACTTCCGCAGTCCTGTCCTTTAGCACCTCAAAAGCGGAAGCTGCATTTTCTGCATTTTTCGCAGTGGCTTCAACTTCCTCAACCCTCTCATGAATTTCTTCTTGAATTACGGTTCTTCTTTTTAAAACATTAGAAAGCATTTCATCTACATAATTGGCATTAGATGCAGAAGAGCTGCTTTCCTTTTGTATTTCTTCAAAGGCGGAAAGGATAGTTTCAAACTTCTCCTGCAAATTATCCATAGATTCTTCAATAATTTTAAATGAATGAGAGGTTACAAAATCAAGAATAACGCCTTTGTTATATTGTACAACAATCTTATCGATTAAATCACTAAAATTATCGGCAATGTTCTGTTCATCAGCCATAGAATCTCCCATTAGAATAGGTTTTCGATATAATCCGTACCGCATTTTAAACCGGAAAGCCAATTTAAAAAATTATTTACCTGCTCATCCTTATATATTGCGCCATGCTGCGGAGCTATCATAACCGGCTTTAAACGGCGTATCGTTTCAACCCATTTGCTGACAATCTTATTGGAAGCCATATACCTGACATGAAAGCCTTCAATCAAAGGAATGTGCTTTTCAAAATCTTCTACAAAGGAAGGTTCATCGTCATCATCAAAAACGGCGGCTCCTATATCCCCGCTAAAAAGAATACGGGAGCGCTCATCATATAAACCGAACTGTCCGGGAGAATGCATAAAATGTGAAGGAATACACCTCATATTCGAGCCTGAGGGAAGCGATATACTCATCCCTTTGTCAGGTATCGGAACTATTCTCGAAAGATCGACTATACCGAAGTGAGGCATAAATCGAACCCAAAGCGAAGAAATATATATTTTCGCCTTGGTAATGCCCAGCCATAAAGCTATACCCGAAGAAACATCGGGGTCTTGATGTGAAAAGAAAATAGTATCGATTTTATCCACGGAAATAAAGCGGCTTACAGCAGTAACAACTCTGGAAAAAAGATGTACTCCGCCCGGGTCAAGAAGAACGCCCCGCCCCCTGTCTATAATAAGGTACTGCATTGTCTGCACAGCACCCTTTCTCTGTTTGCTCTCCGAGCCCAGCCATATAAATTTATGATCTGCATCTTCATATAAAACAATACCGTCAATACCGTTATTTTCCATATCAAAACTCCTTATTTCGAGTCAACTAAAATTTACAAAATACAATATATCAACAATTGAGGCAATTTACAAGTATTTTATAAAAAGAAATAACAGTATTTTTATAGAAAAATCAACAACCCCGACGCAAGCATCGGGGTTGTTGTTCTCATAAGGTGGTTGCAGTCGGCTTTAATACCCTTTGTTACGACGCAAGCGTCGGGGTATTAAACCCTCCGCACGAATAAAGCTATTTTCTTGCTATGAGAACCATCGTTCTCGCCTTTTCGTTATAGGGCGAAAAATCAAAATCGCCGTATATTTCTACCGAAGAAAAGCCGGCTGCCAACATAAGCCTTTTTAACTCCACTGCGGAATAAAGACGCTGAACATAGGTGTGATCGGCCTTTCTGCCCTGCTCATCATAAAGAATCCAGCGGGAGCGTAAACCTTCCCAAGCACCTTCGACGGAATATTCGGTTAAGACCGTAAAACCGCCCCGCTCAAACCATTCGCCTTCGGTAAAATCCCGCACTGCAATTTCACGGCCGGTCATTTCGAGAATAAACCAGCCGTTAGGTTTTATGGATTGGGCTATGTTTTTTAAGATTTGCATATCTTCTTCGATTGTGCTGCAATAGCCGAAGCTCGTATACATGCTGATAGCCGCATCAAAGGCTTCAGGGCGGACAAATTTACGCAAATCTCCTTGAATAAGCTCTATGTCGACGCTCTCATCTTGGGCCGAATCCATAGCCGCATTTAAAAAGGGGCGGATTAAGTCGATGCCCGTAACCTTAGCCTTTCTTATCGCAAGCTCGATGGCAATCCTTCCCGGACCGCAGCCCGCATCCAAGATTGAAATCCCTGCATTATCCACAGGAACGCCTATTATCCTTAAGATAGATTCCGCAACGGTAGGAGCCTCAGCCCACCTCTGCGTATCAAACATAATCGGAGCATATTCAGCCCAAAAAGTTTCGTTTTCAAACCAATCTGCAAGTTTTTCCATTATCGTGCCACCACCTCAGTTTTAAGTTTATTTAATGCGGTTTTCCCGCAAACAGCTTCTACAATTGCAAAGGCAAATTCTTCTGCCGCTCCTGCTGCGCAGGCCGTTATTATATTTCCGTCTCTGATAACACGCTCTCCGGCCTTAGGCTTTGTCTTCAAATCCTGACCCATACCGGGGTAGCAGGTATAATGTTTTCCATCTAAAAGCCCCCAAGAGCCCAGGGCAAGGGCAGGAGCCGCACAGATAGCAGCGACAATTCCTCCGCCTGCAAGGGTCTTTTTTGCAAATTCTCTAACAGCCTCTGAGCCTGCAAGAGTGCTGCTGTTAGGAAGACCGCCGGGAAGGATGACGGCAATTAAATCGCCATCCATTTGCAAGGCTTCTTCCAATACAATATCGCAGCCTATAGGAACCTTGTGAGAAGAAACTATAGTCTTCCCTCCGACGCCGACAGTAATTAAATCTATACCGGCTCTTCTCAAATAATCTATGGGCGTAAGGGCTTCAACATCTTCAAATCCGTTTGCTAAAAATAAAAAAGCTTTTTTCATTAATTCCTCCAATTTTACAAGACAACCAAGTTGTGAACAACTAGATAAGATTATTCTAATATGATATAATCATAACATGAAACAAGTTTTATTGATAGGGATAGCCCCCACTTTACGATATTATATTACAAAAAAATTACAAGAAGTCGGCATTTATGTTATTTATGCCGAAACAGTTATAGAAGCCATGAATATTATGAAGCAGCAGCCTGTCATGCTTGTAATAGTAGATTATAGTTTTAGCAGAGATGCCTTATTTAATTTTTTTGCAGAAAAGCAAAAAGCTCCTACCCTTGCAGGAATACCTTCAATAGTATTGGGAAGAAAAATAGCCAAAGTAGACATAGCTTTATTAGCCTCATATGGCGTAAAAAAAGTAATTTCAAAGCCTGTAAGAGTTGATGAACTTTTATCCTCAATAGGCATCATTTTAGGGACAACATTTCCCATAGATCCCACACCCTGTATTTTGGAAACGCGGGTAAATGAGGACGTTATATTTATAGAATTGGCACAAGGTTTAAACAGAGATAAACTTGAGCTGCTTCAATTTAGAATTATAGAACTCATTGAGTCCTATAAACTTAATGAAGCTAAAATTTTAATTATATTGACCGATTTAAATTTAACCTATGCCGATACGGCTAACTTGGAATATTTGATAGATAATATCCTAGCTGTAAAGGTAGTTTCTCCTAAAAATGTAAAGCTTCTTACTCTCAATCAATTTGTAAAAGACTTCTTTTCACAAAACCCCGACTATAATATGATTGAAGTTGTAGGAAGCCTTGGGCAGGCTCTTTCAGCTCTTTTACAAACAACAGAAGATAAGAGAGCTGTAGCTCAAACAATGCTTAATGCCGATAATGAGCGCAATGAAAACGTAGGCAATCTTGAAACCCGTTTTAAACTGGACACGGTCGAAAGTCTTTCCATAGCTGTAGTAGATGATGATTTAGTGATCCGCAAAATGATGACTGCTATTTTTTCGTGCTTAAATGCCGAAGTAGATCTATTTGAAAACGGAGAAGATTTTTTAAATAAAGTAGAAAATGATGTTTATGATGTTATTTTTTTAGATATGATTATGCCGGGAATGAGCGGTATAGATGTTTTAAATGAAGCAAAAAAGAAGGGAATTACAACTCCGTTTGTTATTCTATCTTCCGTCACTCAAAGAGATACCGTTATCAAAGCCCTGGAAAAGGGTGCTAAAAGATACATATTAAAACCCATAAAAAAAGAAACGGTTTTACGCAAGATGGAGGAAGTTCTGGGTGCCTCTATTTAACAAAAATATTTCAAATTTCCGGCTGGGGAAATATTTAAACGAGTCAAATATAGCTTATATAATTTTTTCTCCCGATTATATTCCGCTTTTTTGGAGCCCTGAAGCGGAAAGGCTTTTACCCGACTATTTGATTAAAAATACAAAAGTACAGATATACGACTATGTAAGAAAAATTTTATCTGAAGAGGACTTTATCCGGTTTTCCGTATTTATAAAAAACAACCCAAAAACGGCAGCTTTTGAAGCAAAATTCGACAGGCCCTCAGGACCTTCGGACAAAACTACTTTAAAGTTCAGCTCTACCCAACAAGATGACGGTACTTTTTTTGTAACCATCGATGACATTACCAAACAAAAACTAAAAGAACAATCTTTAATAATTGCAAAACAGGATGCCGAAAAAGCAAACAACATGAGAAGCCTTTTTTTGGCCAATGTAAGCCATGAAATAAGAACTCCTATCCAAACTATAATAGGCATGATGGAGCTTATAAAAGATACAAACTTAGATGAAGAACAAAGTGAATACACCCGTCAAGTCAACTTTAGCGCTGAAGTTTTACTTGCGCTTGTAAACGATATTTTGGATTTTTCAAAACTTGAAAGCGGGAATATGACGATGGAAAAAACGGTTTTTAACTTAACCGATTCCGTTGAGCAGACTGTAGATTTAATTTCGATGGAAGCCCACAAAAAGGGCCTTGAAATAGTTGTAGACATAAACGATAAAATTCCCGACTTTATATACGGCGATCCGGCAAGACTGCAGCAAGTTCTTTTAAACTTCGTAAAAAATGCAGTTAAGTTTACTGAAAAAGGCTATGTTTCAGTTTCAGTCAAACCTGTGTTTGAAAACAACCCAAACAATACCGATACGGAAAAACACTTCTCCATCCTTTGTGAAGTTGCAGATACGGGTATAGGAGTAAATGCAGAACAAAAATCAAAAATATTCGAGTCCTTTTATCAGGGAAATGCCTCTATCAATAGAAAGTATGGCGGTACGGGATTAGGCTTGGCAATTTCTAAAAATATTATAACTATGATGAATGGACAAATAGGAATAAAAGATAATATTCCCTGCGGTTCTGTTTTTTGGTTTAAGGTACCCTTGATTCCTTCAAAAAGAAAAGCTCCTCATGAAAGCACCCTATTGGATAAGAGTACCAGATTTTTAATAGTCGACGATAATATGCAAACCAGAACTATTTTAAAGAGAATGCTTTTTAAATTCGGTTTTCAAGACATAGCCTTGGTCAGTTCCGGAGAACAGGCAATAGGAGTTATGAAAACAGCCGCCGAACATAAAAATCCTTTCAATGTGGTATTTATAGATATGGTTATGCCTAAGATGGACGGATGGCGCCTTGGAGCCGAAATTCACAATGACGAAAATCTTTCAACCTCAAAACTCTTTTTGATGATTCCTGAAGGCAGCCTCGGAAGAGATGCAAAGATGAAACTTTTAGAGTGGTTTGACGGCTATCTTTATAAGCCCTTAAAATCACGAATAGTCTTTCATCTGATTAACGACCTCTATAGAAAATTCGCATCGTCTTCGGAAAATGATGACATTTCGGAATTGGAGCCGGTTGAAGCAGGGAGCCAAGGTCAACAAAATGAAAATGTGCATATTCCAAATGAAGATAACTTTTTCGGCTGTAAGATTTTAGTTGTAGACGATCATCCTGTAAACCAAAAATTATTAAAAATTATCTTGGAAAAAGCCCACTGTATTGTAAGCACGGCAAATGACGGAGAAGAAGCTATAGATAAGGCATCGGGCGAGCTATTTGATATTATATTTATGGATATACAGATGCCCGGAATAAACGGATATGAGGCTACGCAAATCTTGAGGGAAAAGGGATACTCAAAACCTATTATCGCATGTACTGCGGGTTCTCAAGACAATGAAAGAAACCTATGCGAATCTATGGGATTAAACGATATAATAAAAAAGCCCTTTAACAAAAAGCAGCTTTTTGAAATGGTAAAAAAACATTATAAAAAGTAAAAAACTTGTCATCATAGTATGAAGCGGTACTTCAAATAAAAGATTCCATGCCTCACAGTACCTCACACTAAAAACCTTTTTTAGTTCTTTCTAAAAATATTTACTAAGTTGACGGTTATGGGAATCGTACAGATTAAACCTATACTTCCGGAGACGGCACGCAATATCTCGGCCGATAAAATTTCCAAATTTATGATTTCGGTAAACCCGTGCGAAAAAATGATAAAGAGTAAAAGCACGGGAATCGATGTACTAACATAGGCTAAAATAAGCGTATTGGACATTGAGCCTATAATATCCCGCCCTATATTCATCCCCGATTTTATAAGCTGCTTATTCGGTATCTTAGGGCTTACAGCTACAATCTCCCACATCGATGAAGAAATAGACATAGCTACATCCATAACGGCTCCGAGGGAGCCTATCATAATGCCGGCAAATAAAAGTCCCTGATAATCTATTTTACGGTACTGCGGAACAAAGGCTAACATTTGAGCATCTTCGTTTCCCAAACC
Source organism: Treponema denticola (assembly GCF_024400535.1). Classification (NCBI taxonomy): domain Bacteria; kingdom Pseudomonadati; phylum Spirochaetota; class Spirochaetia; order Treponematales; family Treponemataceae; genus Treponema; species Treponema denticola. Next base: position 710,284 of record NZ_CP038800.1, on the reverse strand, counting down.
TGAAAGTCTTAGAATTTTTCCTGCAACAAAGGCAAAAAGGCCTGCTATAATAACCCCGCCTATAGTTCCCAAAATAGCCGTATAGGTTTTATTATTCCTCCCCGAAATAATAAAAAGAGTAATGACGGAGGCAAGACTGCAAATTATAATAGCCCAAAGAATAGGATTATGACCTTGAAGGATAAGGGGAAGAAAAATGCCGAATATCAGGCCTATGGTAAGCCCTAGGGAGATAAGAGCCTTTAGACCGTTTTTTTTACCGACAAAAATTAAAACCGCTGCAAAAATAAAAATAAGAGCATAGACCTTATAGTCCCTTGCCCTCTCATAAATGCGCAAGTTGTTTACCTTCCCTGTTTCATCCTCATCAAGCTGTAAGATGAGCTTTTCGTTTACCTTAAAAATAAGCTTATAAGGAATGGCGAGCTCTATAGTATTCCGGATTGTATAAACCTCATCCCTATGCTTTCCTGTTAAAATTTTTATCTTTAAATGCTGATAACGGAAGTCCGACTCTATCGGAATATCGGGGCGGTTTTCCTTTGTATCGTCATAAACGATTTCGATAACTTTAGCCTTAACGACCTGACTTTCGGGAGCATTTATATAGGTACTATAATAACTGCTTAAGCCATCATACTTCTTCTCCATATCTTGAGATAAATTTTCAGAGGAAGTTTGCCCTGTGTCTTCTGCATATAAATTAAAAAATAAGAGGCTTACAATAAAAAGGAAAATACGCTTCATGTCCGGTTCCGTTCATCTTTACTTAGAAGCCTCTAAAAACATCAGTTTTTAGAGGCTCCCTTTAATAAAAAGCGGCGAGAAAGTTTTTCTACACCGCTTTTATAATCGAATCCTGTTATTTGCTTATATCTTTAATATAATCGACAGGTATGGGTTTAATTGTTTTAGCCTTTTTAATGGCATCAATGAGAGCATCTCTTATAGATACGCTTTCGGCAGAATTTGTTGCCTTGCTAAAATCGTAGGAATCTCCTCCCGTAAACATAAAGCTGTTTACAACAACCCTATATTTTTTATTCATATCAAGGGGTGTTCCATCCATAAGAGTAATCTTTGTGATTCTGTTTTCAAAAGGCTTTCTACCGTCATATTCTACCCTTAAACCTGCAAACTGACCGTCGGTGATATTAGGATTCATTATACCGTGATCGATTGCCTTTTTAATCTCAGAACCGGGAAGATCGAAAACAACGAGATAATTATCAAAGGGCATGATCTCATAAAGGTCGCCTACGGTGATATTGCCTGCTGCAAGGGTTCGTCGTAAGCCTCCTCCGTTTTGAATGGCTATATCGGCCTTTCCCAATTGGCGTTGAACTTCAGCTGCCCATGCACCCAAAAGGGTATTGCTTCCCTTCTCGCTTCTTTCATGGGTAAACTCGCCCTCGGCAACACCGATTACTTCACCCATAATAGGTTTCAGTTCCGTGTCATATTTTGCAAAGAGAGCCTTGCCTTTTTCATCCTCGATAAGAGAATCTTTGTGCTTGTAAATTTCATCGACTGCCGATTCAATCTTTGCAATCTTGTTCTCGCTTCCGAAGGTGATGCTGAGTTTACCTACAGCCCTGCCGTAACAATAGGCTTGAAGTATGGGAATACCGTTTACATTTCCTGAAACTGTTCGATGACTGTGAGCCGAAAGAACAGCATCCAAGCCCTTAATTTCGGTAAGTTTAACTGCATTTCCGCTGATTTGCCCATCTTCTTGGAATGAGTCGATGTGGGTTAAGGCGATAATTGCATCGGGCTTGCCTTCTTTAGCCTTTCCTGCCAATAGATAGTTTACCCATTCTTGGCCTGTTTTTACCGGATCGGTAAATTCCAAACCGCTTACATGTTCAGCGCTTGTCAACACGGCCGTATCGGGATGAGCCAAGCCGATAAAGGCAATCTTGTAGTTTCCTTTTTTGATGATTGCATAGGGTTTTGCCCAGGACACAGGCTTTCCCGTCTTCTTTTCGACAATGTTCGCAGCCAAGAAGGTAAAGTTTCCGTCCTTTTGCCACTTTGTCATGCGGTTTGAACCCCAGTCAAATTCATGGTTACCTACGGCACAGACTTTTACATCCATAGCCCTCATCATAGCCGAAACGGGAGCTCCATAGGTAAGATTGGATATGGCTGTTCCCTGATAGTTATCGCCTCCTGCAACCACGATGGTGTTAGGATTTTCCATTCCGGCAGTGCGGACATAGCCTATCATCTTAGCCATACCGGCATTCTTTCCCTTTCCGGGACGGGTATCTTCTGCAACGTTTCCGTGAAAGTCGTTAAAAAGAAGAATATCGACTTGGTTTGCAGGGGCATTTGCCTCAATTCCCGCATACTGGCCGCTTACATCATGGGATTCGGTTTCACATCCTGTAAAGGCGGCACTCAGGATGAGAACGATCACAACAAAGCCAACGGCTTTAAAAAATTTGCTGTTCTTCATAAGCATACTCCTATAAAAACTTCTAATAATTTGATAGTAAGATTATACACCAGTACAAGAAAAATTACAAGTTTTTTAGGCAAGACCAGAATAAAAAATGATAGAGACTAAGGCTATAGTCCTGCTATTTGGATTAATTTTAGTGCGTCGGCTTTATTTTTTGCATCGCTTTTTGTTTTATCGGGTTCCCTTATGGTTTCTATAAATGTAACCGTACCGCCGTGATTTTTATATTCATTAACCTCTTGTAAGGTTTTTCCCGACGGATGACAAGCACAAAAAATAATTTCGCAATTGTGCGATAAAAATGTGTCCCTATCCTTACGAACATACCTGTAATCATCGCCTCCTGTTTCTAAACCTACTCGTATCATTTTTCCGTTTACATTAAGATCGTATATAACCCAAAAATCTTTGGGTTTATTGTTACTATATTTGGAATCAATAGGTTTAGGATTACTATATTTTTTGTTTAATAAGTCATCTACCAGTTTAAGTGTGGTGGTCTTACCGCTGTCGGAAAGACCTTTTAATACAAATATGTTAAGCATGTTTTCTCCTTTGGGCTTTTAGCCCTATAATTAATATTTAATCAATTGTGTAATGGGTAATTTGTAATTACCCACTACACCTTACCAATTAATCTTAGTTTTTCTTCCAGTTATACACAGTATACCTGTAGCGTAAATAGTTGGCAGCCTTTTCAGGATCGGCTAAATCGCTTTGGTCTATGTCGGTATATTTAACATTATACTCACCATACACAGCCCAACCGGTTGTGTTTGCAAATACTGCCCTATTTAAATTTGTACAGCCGTCAAAAGCCTTCTTTCCTATTTTAGTAAGGCTTGCAGGCAGTTTTACCTCGGTTAAGCCCGTACAGCCTTCAAAAGCAGAAGAGCCTATTTTGGTAAGGCTTGTGCAGCCGGATAGGTCTATACTTGTTAAGCCGGTACAGCCTTCAAAAGCACTCCAGTCTATTTCGGTAAGGCTTGCAGGCAGTTTTACCTCGGTTAAACCAGTACAGCCTTCAAAAGCAGAGTATCCTATTTTAGTAAGGCTTGCAGGCAGCTTCAGCTCGCCGGTTAAACCAGTACAGCCGTTAAAAGCATCCCCGCCTATTGTACGAACTTCCTCTCCCAGCTTAAGATTTTTTAAGTGCTCTTTTACAGAAGCCTCTTTTGTAAGATTGTTGATAATTGAATCTTCGATATTGCAGTTTATATAAAGCGTTTCGATGGGGCAGTCTTTAAAAGCACTGTTGCCTATTCCTGTAAGGCTTGCAGGCAGCTTTACCTCGGTTAAGCCGGTACAGCCTTTAAAAGCAAAAGAGTCTATTTCGGTAAGACTTGTGCAGCCGGATAGGTCTATACTTGTTAAACCCGTACAGCCGGAAAAACCGCTTATTGCAGTAAGGCTTGCAGGCAGTTTTACCTCGGTTAAGCCCGTACAGCCTTCAAAAGCAGAAGAGCCTATTTTGGTAAGGCTTGTGCAGCCGGATAGGTCTATACTTGTTAAGCCGGTACAGCCTGAAAAACCGCTTATTGCAGTAAGGCTTGCAGGCAGCTTTACCTCGGTTAAGCCGGTACAGCCTTTAAAAGCAAAAGAGCCTATTTTGGTAAGACTTGTGCAGCCGGATAGGTCTATACTTGTTAAGCCGGTACAGCCTGAAAAACCGCTTATTGCAGTAAGGCTTGCAGGAAGTTTTACCTCGGTTAAGCCGGTACAGCCTTCAAAAGCAAAAGAGTCTATTTCGGTAAGACTTGTGCAGCCGGATAGGTCTATACTTGTTAAGCCCGTACAGCCTTTAAAAGCACTGTCGCCTATTTTGGTAAGGCTTGCAGGCAGTTTTACCTCGGTTAAACCCGTACAGTCTGAAAAAGCATAAAAGCCTATTTCGGTAATAACCTGATTCCCTATTTTATCGGGTATTACCAGATTGGCAGGAAGTTCTTCTTTTTTGCACTTATAGCCATATATGATTCCTTCCGAACTGACATAAAAAATACCGGTATCATCATTTTTAGGACCCATTAGACCAAAACATCCCGTAAATAATCCCATCAGCAGACCTGCTGCCAATACCAATGCAGTAAGATTTACTGCCCAACGCGAATTACTTTGTTTCATTCTATAATCTCCTTAATTAGGGGGAGAAAACACCCCGTTCAGAGCAGGGTTTTTTCTCCCCCTATAACCCCCTCTTTTTCCCGCGCTGCTTAAGGGCTCTGCCCTTAAGAATCCCGGACGGTTCAAAGTTTCGGGGTATTCTGTACTTTTGGATTGAATTAGTCCCAATCCAGGACATTTAGATTATCCGCACAAAAGGTGCGGCGTTCTCGAATTACCTTTCGAGATATCCTCGAACGATGCTTCGAGGCTGCGTCGACTTATGCTTCGAGCCATCCTAGAACGATGCTTCGAGACTCACTCGAAGTATGCTTCAACGCATCGGCTGATTATGCAGCAACAGTCAAGGCTTTATTAAACCTTCCGGTTTTAACTGTTTTACCGGATTTGTTGCCTTCCAGTATTTTTGTACGCACTTCGATGTAGTAGGTACCTGCCGCCAAATCGGCAGGGATTATTGCCATAAGGCGGGCGGGCTTGTTTTCGGCAATGACCGCAGCGCGTACGGGGGCTCCCGTTTCGGGCACAAAGAAGATGCCTTGAGCGGTATCTTTGGCATCGAACTTGAGGCGGCTTCCTACCAGCTGTATGATTCCTCCTGCGGTCAGTACCTCGTTTACCTTACCCGTTACTATGTCGGTTACTTCGGTAATGTAGGGGTTTGTATCCGCCGCTTCGGTTTTTTCGCACTTGATTTTGGCTGCAGCATCTTTAAGAAGCGGTCCTGCCGTAAGATTTAAGTTTACCGAATGCCGTTTTTTGTCGAAGCTGTCGGTTGCCCCGATAAATACGCCCGATATGCTTAAAGAGGTATTCATCAGCGGAGTGTTGACGGCCGCTCCGTCTTTGATAAGGGCACTTACTACCTCTCCGTAAACTTGCAAGGCAGCCTTTGTGTCCGCCTTGGTAAGAGTCGAACCTTTTTCCATCATAAGGTCAATGATTTCGTCTAAAGAAAACGAGCGCACATCGGCTGTTTGAGCCATATAGTCGTTTTCGTCCGGTGTGAGAAGATTCTCACGCAAACAATATTTCAACATACTGCTCTCCTTATATTTTTTAATTTAACCGCGGAGCACGCAAAGCGTTGAGCAAAGCTCAACTTCGCAAAGGTTTTCAAGGGTGTCTTTGTAATGGCTTCCTTAATCATCCTCTGCGCTCTCTGCGTGCCTTGCGGTTTTATTGAATGTGTAATGTAAAAAACGCACAAGGATAGGGATTCGCTCTTGTGCGTGCGGTTTACTGTGAGAAAATTTGTATTTAGCTGTGAATTTGTTTGAGTGCGGAGCGGGAGCTTATGCCGCTTTATCGCTTGTTGCTTGTTGCTTGTTGCTTGTTGCTTGTTGCTTGTTGCTTGTTGCTTGTTGCTTGTTGCTTGTTGCTTGTTGCTTGTTGCTAAAAATTGTGTCAGGTCCACTGCTGCGTGTCAAGTGCTTTACTTCACTTTTCGCATTTTTTTGGTGAGAATGTTTGTATTTGGTGTTATCAGTGTGTTTGCAGCGTTTTTCTATCATTAGTGTCCATTATAACATAGTCTTTTAGATATTTCAATCTCTTTAAGATTTTTTTATTTAACCGCAGGGGGCGCAAAGAGCGCAAAGGAATTTTTATGATGTTTTGATAACATATTCTTTTATTTACCCTTGGCGTTCCTTGCGGTTTTTTGAATCTGCTCCGCCTATTTTTAAAACGGCTCATACTATATAACCGCCACGGATGGCGGTGATTCCAACTTATGTTTGAAGTACTCATAGCCACCCCCTCATTGATTGTATTATACCATAATTACCTCAATTTTGTAAGAGCTGTTTTTTTTATTTAACCGCAGGGGGCGCTAAGAGCGCAAAGAAATTTTTATGATGTTTTGATAACATATTCTTTTATTTACCCTTGGCGTGCCTTGCGGTTTTTTGAATCTGCTCCGCCTATTTGCAAAAAGGCTATTCAAAATTGCCTCAGGATAGCAGGCGTTTCAAATGTTTTCGACTTCTTCTTTGCTGAGACCGGTCATCTTCTGAATAAAGGAAATCTCACAATTTTCCTCTTTCATCAACTTTGCTGTTTCAAGCTTTGTTTGGTATGAGCCGTCGGCAAAGGCTATTTGTCTTTCTTCAGCTCGCTGTACTGCGATGTCCGTATCATAATCATATTCGGCTACTAACATGTTTATTACCTCCCGTGATTTTCTCTGTAAATACTCTTTTAAGATTCCTTTTTCTATACATATTTTTACCGCATTGGTAAAGCCGTTTTCGCTGTCGAATTGGGTTTGTTTTCTCACTTCCTCTACAAAGAGGCTGTATTCTTCAAGCGGTTTGCAGGCTGCTAAGACTTTATTTGCTTTGTCTGTGTTGATGTTGAGCACTTGTACCGTCAACTCCAGCGGCACTTTTTCCGGCTTTGTGATAAATGCATCAGATAACTTTAGAACTGTAGTTTCCGGGTAGTCCTCCTTGCCGTTGTAGAAAACATAAAACTCAGGCGTGGGGATTTTTGACAGCTTTCTTAAATATCTGTCGGTAGGTGCTTGCAGTTTTTCATATAGCCTTGCTATGTATTCTAAAAAGCGTAGAGGCATATTTTCGTTTATTGTAGACTGATGTTCTGCAAGTACAATGATTTTACCATCTACAAGGCAGGAAACATCATTGATTATATTCATGTACATAACATTATCGAGCCTTATATTTTCAACCGGAGACGAAAGCGGAAGGTGTGTACCGTGCAAGGCGTTATACAGCGATAAGAAATTTTCTTTTGCCTTTTCATCTTCACTGAAAAGGTCGACAAAAACAGAATCTTTATATTTTCTGTTTAAATTACTCATAACTATACCCTCTACTTTTATACTCCGCCATGGACGGCGGTGGGGGTAGATTTGCGATGTTTTGAGCACAGCTCAAAACTCGACGATAAAAAATGTACAAGGACGTACATTTTTTATCAATTTTCTGTTTGAAGTACTCATAGCCGCCCCCTCACTTGTCATATTATACCACAATTACCTCAATTTTGTAAGAGCTGTTTTTTTTATTTAACCGCAGGGGGCGCTAAGAGCGCAAAGGGGTTTAAGGGAGTCTTTGTAAGACATCCTTTTATAATCCTTTGCGAAGTTGAGCGAAGCTCAACGCTATGCGTGCCTTGCGGTTTTTTTAAATCTTGTGATGCTATTACTCCTTACACCTTACCAAGAATTTTTCGGCTATGGGTTTATAGGTTTTGATGATACAGGGATGACCGTGGCAGACCCAATCCATTTTTTCTTTTGTGTCGGGTTTAAGAAGGGTGTAATCCCTGTCCTCTATAGAACAAATATCGGGGCCTACATATTCGAGCGGAATACCTGAATCTATCTTATTCATCGAAATAAATTCATATTCATTTTCCGAAAGCCTTTTACCGATTTTGCCTGCAAGCATGTAGGGAGACTTTGACTCGCCTGCGGTTGTCTTATTTGCTTCCGCACTCGAAAAATAAAAGCCCGTAGAAAACTCCCTGTGGGCCGTATTGTATAATTCTTCTACAAAGGGAGCCGCTTCATCGGCGCTTATTTTTCCGTTTAAAAAATCTATTTTTTTGCGGTAGGCCCTCGCGGTTAAGGCCGTATAGTAAATGCTTTTCATGCGGCCTTCTATTTTTAAAGAATCGACCCCGGCTTCTTTCATCTTATCGAGGTAGTCTATCATACATAAATCTTTTGAAGAAAAAAGAGCCGTATAGTTTTCGCCTTCTTCTACGGGAAAAAGCTCGCCCTTCCGTTCGGATTCTTCGACAAAGAAGTGTCCGCCTTTTTCGGAATACATCTTATAATTCCAGCGGCAAGAATGGGTACATTCCCCTGCGTTTGCGCTTCGGTCGGTAAGATAGGCGCTTATCAGGCAGCGTCCCGAATAAGAAATACACATTGCCCCATGCACAAAACATTCAAGCTCTATTTCGGGAACCCTTTGTTTTATTTCGCGTACATCCTCAAGGCTTGCTTCCCTTCCCAAAACCACGCGGGAAAAGCCTAAGTCCTTGTACACCCTTACGGCCTCATAGTTTATGCAGTTTGCCTGCGTACTTAAATGAAGCGGAATATCGGGAAAGTTTTCTTTTAAAATTCGGGCGGCTCCCAAATCTTGAACTATAAAGGCATCGAAGGGATATTGCTTAAAATATTTAACCTCTTCTAACAGGTTTTTTAAGTCCTCATTATGAAACGAAATATTTATCGCACAATAAAGTTTTTTTGTTAAGCCGCGTTTTTTGTATTCTTCTTTTAAAAGAGAAATATTTTTATATTCTTCTCCCGAAAAATTATCGGCCTTAGCTCTAAGCGAAAAGTTCTTTAATCCTATATAGGCTGCATCGGCTCCATACTCCCATGCATAATCCAATTTTTCAAAATTGCCCGCAGGCGAAAGAAGTTCCATCATTATTCCCCTATCAATCGGCCTTATTTTCTATCACCGAGCCCTTATCAAAAAAACCGGTTATTTTTTTTCCGACAGCTTCAACCGCAATGTGAGCATTGGAAAAATAATCGGGAACGGCCTGAAACAAATGCGGCATACCATCAATTTTATCGAGCACGGCCATTCCTCCGGCCTTTTCTATTTTTTCGCAAAGCCTGATCGAATCATCTAAAAGAATCTCATTACCTCCGCATTGAATAAAAACGGGAGGGAAATTTTCAAAGTTTCCAAAAATAGGAGAAACAAGCTCATTGGTAAGATTTTTTTCTTCCGTGTATAAATGAGCAGCCCCAAATAAAGCAGCTTGAGAAAAAACAAAATCTTTCTTTCGGTTTACGCTTAAGCCCTCACTTGAACAGCTTAAATCCGCCCAAGGCGAAAATAAAACCAGCAAGGCAGGCAGGGGAAGATGCTTATTCTTCAAATAATGAATAAGGGACAAAATCAAGCCGCCCCCGGCCCCGTCTCCTGCAAGAATCAAATTTGCAGGATCTGCCGTGTGCGATTCTATAAGCTTTGCATAGACCTTGTAAACATCTTCAAGGGCGGCAGGAAAGGGATGTTCGGGGGCTGTCTTGTATTCGGGTAAATATAGGTCGGCAGAAGCTTCATGAGCAAGCCCCGCACAAAAGGAGCGGTAAGCTTTTTTTGTGCCGCTTATAAACGAACCCCCGTGTATATATAAGATTACTCTTCCTGAAACAGCCATATCCGGTTTCAATATATCGGTTTTTATTCCCCGATAATCGGCTTCCGATAGGTCTACATTGTTAGGCACATGAGGAGAATATAAAATATCGTCATAAGCAATACGAAGTTCATCTATCGTATACCTTTGAGATAGAACGGCCTTTTTAAATTTCTTTTTTAATTCGCGTAAATCCTTCAATTCGTTTTGCACCTAAATGTCTCCATCTAATTGGTTTTTGATTAATCGGCTTTGAGGCATCGATTAAAACTCATCAAGCTTGCGTAAATTTGCATAGATGCCGTTTAAATTTAAAAGCTCCTCGTGAGTGCCGCTTTCCATAATGCCCTCATCGGTAACCACCAAAATCCTATCGGCATTTCTTATTGTAGAAAGACGATGGGCTATAACTATTGTAGTCCTCTCCTCAGAAAGCTCCTCAATTGCCCTTTGAATTAAAATTTCGTTTTCGGTATCGAGGGCTGAAGTCGCTTCGTCCAAAATCAAAATCGGAGGATTTTTTAAAAAGACTCTGGCAATGGAAATTCTTTGCTTTTGACCGCCTGAAAGCATAACGCCCCGCTCTCCCACATAGGAATCATAGCCGTCTTCCAAACTCATAATAAAATCATGAATGTGCGCATTTTTAGCGGCTTCAATAATTTCCTCATCGGAAGCCTCAGGCTTACCGTAGGCGATATTTTCTTTTATGGTTCCGCCGAAAAGATAAACATCCTGCTGCACAATTCCGATATTTTCCCTCAATGACTTTAATGTCAAGTCCCGAACATCCTTACCGTCTATACTTATCTTTCCGTTTATTACATCATAAAAACGGGGAAGAAGGGAGCATATCGTAGTCTTTCCTCCGCCTGAAGGGCCTACAAGAGCAAGGGTTTTTCCTGCAGGAATATCGATGGAAATATTTTTTAAGATTGTTGTAGTTTCATTGTAGCTGAAATCTACATTTTCGTATTTTATATTTCCTCTTACATCTTTTAGCTCGACGGCATCTTCTTTTTCGGTAATATCCGGTGCAGTTTCTACAACCTGTAAAAAGCGCTTAAAACCGGCAGCTCCTTTTTGGAACATCTCGGTAAAATTGATTAGGAGGTTTATAGGAGCAATATAGATATTTATGTACAAAACATAGATGGTCAAATCGGGAATAGTCAGCTCATTTCTTGCAACAAAAAAGCTTCCGGCTAAAACCGTTACGATAAAAAACAAGCCCTGCAAAAGACCGTTTACACCGACAAACTGCCCCATCTGCATGTAGTTTAAATATTTTGAATGAACAAAGGCCTCGTTTGCCGCATAGAATTTTTTGCTTTCCAGTTCTTCGTTTGCAAAGGACTGCACCACCCTTATCCCCGAAAGAGTGTCCTGCACTTGGGAATTTATTCCGGCTATGGTTTTCCGGTTGAGCATGAAGATTTTACGCATCTTTTTGTTTTGAAAAAAAGTAAAGATGAACATAAGGGATGTAACCGAAGCCAAAATCAAAGTAAGCCTTACATTGATAAAACAAAGGAGCGAAAAAGAACCTATTATTTTTAAAAAGGAAATAAAAAGGTTTTCGGGGCCGTGGTGTGCCAGTTCCGAAATATCGAAAAGGTCTGAGACAATCCTCGAAATCATATCGCCTGTTTTGTTTTTATCGTAATATGAAAATGAAAGACGCTGCATGTGGTTAAAAAGGTCATTCCTCATATCCCTTTCCATTCGGGCACCCATTATATGGCCCCATGAGGTTATAAAATACTGGGCAAAGTATCTTATTATATAAAGCCCCAAAAGAATTGCCGCAATTATAAGTCCAAGGTAGATAATCGCCGAGGCTTGCACATCAAAGCTAAAAATAGTCTTATCCGAAAAGAGCAAAAGCCCGCCGCTTCTTATTTTTGGAATTACCCTTGTTAAGTATCTTATCACTTGGGGAAAAACCAAGTCCACCGCAGACACCAAAAGGGCACAAAAAAGATCAAAGAAAAACAAGAATTTATAAGGCTTGTAATAGGCCGCAAATTTTAAAAATGTGCTTTTTTTATGCATATTTTCGATAATATATGATAATCAAAAAAAAGTAAATAGGCATTTTAAAAGGCTGTGTTTAATTTAACCGCAAGGAGCGCTAAGACCGCTAAGAATTTTTTAACTCTATCGATTACAAAAATCTTTTTATATTTTACTATTTTTTTTAAATATTTTCTATAAATATAATGGGAAGGGGAAATATAAAAAATCAAGGAGAAGGCAAATGATAAAAAGGTTTGAAGATTTAACATTACAAGATGACTTTATGTTCTGTAAAGTTATGCAAAACCCGGATTTGTGTAAAAAGCTCATCGAAATGATTCTATCAGACACAATAGGTAAAATTGCTTATATTTCGGTACAGCACAATATTAGCACTTACGAACAGGCTAAATCTGTAAGATTTGATGTTTTAGTACAGGCAGAAAACGGCAAATTTTATGATGTGGAAATGCAGGTAAGCAACGAAAAGAATATACCTAAAAGAATGAGGTTCTACCAAGCAGCCATTGATATTTCGTTCTTGGATAAGGGGAATTTCTATAACGATTTAAACGACTGCTTTATAATCTTTATTTGTACTTTTGATGCTATCGATAAAAATAGGCCTATTTATACTTTTGAAAACATCTGTCTTGAAGATAAAAACATATCTTTACAAGATGGAACAAAAAAGATTATAATAAACGCAGAGGCCTTTAAAGACACTGAAAACAAAGAATTAAAGGAATTTTTAGAATATCTTAAAACCGGTAAAACAAAGAGTGAATTTACAAGGAGGATAGAAGAAATGATACAAACAGTAAAACAAAATGAACAAGCAAGGCAAGAATATAGATTAATGTCAACCTTTGAGATGGATGCTAGGTATAAAGGCTTTTCAGAAGGGACTTATAATAATAAATGCGAAACCGCAAAACTTATGAAGCGAAAAAACTTTGATATAGCTTTAATTAAAGAAATAACCGGACTTCCCGAATCAGAGATTGAGGAACTGTAAATTAGGGGAAGTACAGCCGGCGGAGCTTCGAGGCTAAGACACTTTTTCGGACCATTGCGGTTTCTATTCCTTTAATTAACCGCAGCGGACGCAAAGACCGCAAAGGAATTTTTTTAACTGCATTGAGATTGTGAACAGAAGGATTTGGATAAAACTAAAGGTTCAAATAAAAGATTCTAAATATTAACTCTCATCTCTTATTTTAGTGAAAACTGATCATTTTTATATTCAGCTGCAGCAAATTCAATAGATTTTAATTTTTCTCCTAATTTTTTTAAAAACCGCCCTATGGACGGTTTAAAAAAGTTAAATAGTTAATGCAGCACCGCCACGGACGGCGGTGGTTCCATTCTTGCGAGTTTTTTGCGAAGCAAAAATACTCGAAGCTTAAAAATGTACACGGATGTACATTTTTAAGCGACTCAAGGCCGGCAAGCCAAGCGGAAGCCATCATTGCTGCTCCTGTAGTCAGGGTAGCTGCGATTCCGTGCGACTACAGCGCAATCCTCCGCACTATTGTTCCAGCTGCCGCCGCGTAAAACACGGTACGAACCTGACACAGGCCCTGCATAGTCCGCTCCAAGCGAAGCCGGCAAATCGCCATACCAATCCCAGCACCATTCCCACACATTTCCTGACATGTCATATAAACCGTAGCCGTTAGGAGACTTTTTCTTTACCTCATGAGTTTTATTTCCGCTGTTTGAATTGTACCAAGCATAGTTTTTAAGTTCAGCCTCGGTATTTGTTCCTGCCCATTGATATTCCTTTCCTCCCTTAGCGGCCCATTCCCATTCAGCCTCCGTTGGAAGTCTAAAACCCTTTTTATTCATATCAAGTTCTGCCTTATTCCAATCTGCATTATTACCTGTAGGAATTTGATCAAAGCTAAGATTTGCAAAATCAACCGGAGTCCCTCCAACATTTACCGTATAGCATGGTTCAAGCCCCAGTTTTATACTGAGTTTATTACAAAAGGCTATTGCATGATACCAGTTTACATTTTCTACAGGACGCTTTCCCTGTGTTTCGTCTGCAGCAGGGGTTCCTGTAAAACCGCTCGGATTATTGCCCATCACCGCCTGCCACAGTTCCTGCGTTACCTCAGTCTCTCCTATAAGATAGGCACTTAAACTTACAGTATGAGGCTTATTATTATAGTAATCATTATGTCCCAACTGGGCATTTGTTACGGCGGCTATACCTTTCATGGTAAATTCTACTGAACCTACAGTATGTGTCTTATCAATAGGAGCAGTATCTTGCCGTGAAACTACAATATCGTGAGTCCATGCCTTATACTTACCATCCACAGCATCTATTGATAAATTTACTGTATTTTCCCCGACACCAAGAGTACCGTTAGTTACAATTACAGGTATTGTTTCGCCCGTTACAGAGCCATAATCAAAACTAGCAGACACATCACTGGCCCTAACCTCAGTCTTACTGTAATCGACAATTATTCGGCCCGATACAGCATTTTTACCAAAGATTGTAAGTGATTTAAGAATCAGAGGATGAGTTTTTTTCTTAAATGTAACCCTTACCGTTGTGTTTGCCGTAATCTTTACCTTTACGCTTGCACTTCCTTCGCCACCGCCTGAAACTATCTGTCCGCCCGTAATTTCCCACTTATCAACTTCATGGGTCGAAGGATCTGCAGGGATTGCTGTAAATGTGATTTCACTGTCCTTTAAGGCCTTGCCTCCTTGTATCTCAGGATTCGCTGTAAGGCTTCCGCCTTCATGTACAAGATTTACAGTGTAGTAGACAGGCTTAGGCTCTTCCTTTACTTTTTGCGGACAGCCTGTAAATAAGATACCCGCAGCCAACAACAATGCAGTAATTGATACTGCCCGATTTAAGACATTAGTCTTAAGTTTGAAATTAGTGTTCTTCATGACTAATTTTCTCCTTTTAAATAAGTTAATTTATACAAAAAACCGCCAGGCCGAATAAATTCAGCCATGCGGTTTATAAATTGAGAAAAATAAGTATTAGCAGCTTTGATTAGAGATATTTTACTTAATAGAGAATTTTTTTGGGGTAAACTTAGGCTAACATTTTTCAACTCATTCCTATTACGTAAATACCGGGAAAGAGAAAATTGTAAATCGCTACAAAGTTTCGTTCTCATACCTTTATTATAGCACAAAATATTGAAAAACTCAAGGTAACGGAATATCAATTTTATTCAATTTACAATATGAAACCTCTAAAAACTTCAGTTTTTAGAGGTTTCATTTGATTTTAATTTAAGATGCTTCCTTTTAAATCTTAAACTTTTTAACCTCATCCGCTAGGTTTTCAATGCTTATCTTATTTTTTTGAGTAATCTCGTTTACTTCCTGTACCGCATTGTTTATCTCTATAACACCGGCAGCCATTTCGTTCATTCCGTCGGTAATAACCCGTGTAAGACCGTCCAGCTTTTGCATTTCTTCGGCAGTTTGCTCGCCGCCTCTTAACATTTCGGCAGAACCTTCTTTTACTTCTACCGTTACGGCATTGATGTCGCGGATAGCGGCAAGCACTTCTTTACTTCCGTTTTCCTGTTCCCTCATCGCTTCGGTTAAACTATTACTCATCGTCTTTACTTCTTCGGAAAGCGAGAAGATGGTATTAAACTTTTCTTCAACGGTTTTAGAAGAAGCCGACAATACTTCAATTTCGTTGCTGAAGGTTTTTAATACGGCGGTAATGGTCTTACCTTGAGCAGCTGAGTCCTCAGCGAGTTTTCTTATTTCATCGGCGACGACTGCAAACCCTTTTCCGGCTTCTCCTGCATGGGCGGCTTCGATTGCAGCATTCATCGCTAGGAGGTTTGTTTGGCTTGCAATGTGCTGAATAACACTTGAAGCTTCTAAAAGGCTGCCCGATTCTTCGGCTATTTTTTGCGTAATCGTATTCGAGTTTAACACCGTATCTTTTCCGTCTGCGGTTGCAGTTGCAAGGTTTTTGATGGCATCGTCGCTTTTTTCAAGAGTTTGAGTAATTGAGCCGATGTTTGCAACCATCTCTTCCACCGAGGCAGAAGAGCGGGCAACGCTGGATGCCTGAAGTTCTATTCTCTCATCAAGTTTTTTTATAGTACTGATAATTTCTTCTACGGTTGCCGATGTCTGGCCGACACTTGCCGCCTGCGCAATAGCTTGCTGTTTAATACCTTCAACATTTGCACTGATTTGGTTTACTGCACTTGCAGTTTCCGTCATGTTGCCTGCAAGCTCATCACCGATGCTCTGCATTGTTCCGGCGTTTACATCTACAGATTTAATGGAAAGACGTATTTTTTCGATTGTTTCGTTAAAATATTCCGAAAGCTGAGTAACCTCATCGTTTCCGATAAGAGGAAGCTGAACGGTTAGGTCTCCTTCGCCTTGGGCAATATCCCTAAGCACATTCACGGCAGTCTTAACGGGACCTACCATCTTTGTAGAAATAATAAACGATATAACTATTGTTACAAGAAGTATTAGGATAACAGACATTATAATTGCGCGGGTCAGCGTATTAAGCGAAATTAAGAATTCGTTTACAGGAGCCCGTATAACGATCGTCCATCCGCTCCTTTCCATTTTTGCATAAGCGCCGATATTTTTTTCTCCGTCCAGCGTGTAATAACCTACTCCCGGCTCTTGGTCCTGCAAGGCTTTTTTTTGAAATTCAGCAGCAGATTTCAATTCGGCATCAGTTTCAGCAAGTTTTTGATAATTGACAAAACCGGAAACAAGCTTATTGTCCCTATGTGCAATAATGGTGCCGTCTTTACTCATCATGTAGCAGTAACCGGTTTTACCTATAACAAGATCTTTAATATCTTCCGACAAAATAAGCCCTTGAAGCCCTGCGCACATAACACCCGAAATTTCACCGTCTGTGTTGTAAATCGGCAAAGAAAAAACGACGTGAATCTTACCCGTATCCGGAGAAAGATAGGGTTCCGAAATAAAATAGTTTCCTTCAAGAGCCGTCTTATACCAATGTCTGTCTGCAACCGAAACCACTCTTCCGTCCATATAATATGTATTGCCGTTTAAGTCGCATATATTTAAAAAAGCTCCATCGTTATCAGAGGAGAGCTCCTGCTGCAGCCGTGCGGATTTTTGAGGATATGACAAACTATCATCATTTAAATCGGGAATACGGGCAACGCCTCTTAAATACTCAAAATCGACATCTATTATGCTTTCCACAAGGGTAGCAATATCGTCAGCCTTATCCGTTAAGCGTTCTTCGACATCTCTAATCATTGCCTTTCTAAAGGTATACCACGATACGGAGCCCTGTATAACTCCGCCCAACATAATCAATAATCCGAAAACAATCAATAATTTTTTCCGTATTGAGAAATGCTTTTCCTTTTTCATATGACCTCTATATCCTATTCAATATTTTAATTGTCTAAATATATACAAAAATATAAAATATATCAATATGTCCAATATCCCTTATTAAAAAAATAACTATTAAGAATTTTTTATATGATATATTAAAAATCCGGCAAAGCTTTGATAAACTCTGCCGGTTAAAAATCAGCTGGCTTTTAATTTTTTTATTATATTTGAAAAGGTTGCCATGCCTGCATAGCGGGCGTTGTAACCGAGCTCATCTTCAATCCTCATAAGCTGGTTATATTTTGCGATGCGGTCGCTTCGGCTCATTGAACCGGTTTTAATTTGTCCGGTCTCAAGGGCAACGGCCAAGTCTGCAATAAAGGCATCTTCTGTCTCGCCTGAGCGGTGCGAAATAACGGCAGTGTAGCCTGCCTTTTGAGCCATTCTTACGGCATCGATTGTTTCGGTAACGGTTCCGATTTGATTGAGCTTTATCAAAATAGAATTGCAGGCTCCTTCTTCAATACCGCGGGCAAGCCGTTTTGTGTTTGTTACAAAAAAGTCGTCGCCCACAATCTGAATCTGATTTCCCAATTCCTTTGTCATCTTTGCATAGCCCTCCCAATCGTTTTGATCGAGCGGATCTTCAATAGAAACAATCGGATAATTACTTATCCAGTCCTTAAAAAGGTCTACCATCTCATCGGCATTTAAAATTTTAGAAGGTGCCGACTTCCAGAATTTATAACCTTTTCTATCGCCTGCATCAAATAGCTCCGAAGAAGCACAGTCCAAAGCTATTACCACATCCTTTCCGGGTTTGTAGCCTGCTTTTTCGATAGCCTTCATTATATAATCCAAGGCTTGAACATTTTCGATGTTGGGAGCAAAACCGCCCTCATCTCCTACAGCCGTAACATGCCCATCCTTCTTTAGAATATCCTTTAAGGCATGAAAAACCTCTGCTGTCATTCTTATGCCTTCACGGATTGATGGAGCTCCTACAGGCATAATCATATACTCCTGAAAATCTATCTTATTGTCGGAGTGGCGGCCGCCGTTTATGATATTAGCCATGGGAACGGGCATCTGCATGGCATGAACGCCTCCCAAATAGCGGTAAAGCGGCAAACCTAAACTGTCGGCAGCGGCACGGGCTACCGCCATCGAAACACCGAGCATAGCATTTGCTCCGAGCTTGGATTTATTTTCGGTGCCGTCAAGATTTATAAGCATATTATCTATTTCGGCCTGATCCAAAGCATCGGCCCCGTCAAGTTCTTCGGCAATAACCGTATTAACTTGGTCAACAGCCTTTAAAACACCCTTTCCCATGTAGCGGCTCTTATCACCGTCCCTCATTTCCAAAGCTTCATATTCTCCCGTAGAAGCCCCGGAAGGAACACAGGCCCGGCCGTAGCTAAAATCGCTTAACTGAACCTCAACCTCTACAGTAGGATTTCCCCGTGAATCTAAAATTTCACGGCCTTCAATATAAATAATATCAGACATATCAACCTCCTTAAAAGATAAAACCGATATTTAATTCTACTCTTATTCTAAAATAAAATCAAGCTGAAAAGAAGAATTGGAATCTGCAACTTATCTAAGGCAGAAAGTTTTTTCGCTTATTTTCTGATATCCACTAAATCGGCTCCGTCTATCATGGTTTCGGTAAATTTTCCCATATTTTGCATGGTAAAGACTGCCCCTTCAAGCAGCTTAAACAAGAGAGGGCAGCCGCTTCCTTCTCCCAAACGCATTTTCATATTTACGACGGGCTCGATTCCAAGCTCAGCGGTGCATATCTTAGCTCCTCTTTCTTCCGACTTATGAGAAGCAAAAAGGTAATCCCTTATGCGAGGATTTAAGTTTACGGCACAGAGGGCTGCAAGACTCGAAATATAGCCGTCGATTACGGCAGGGATTCCGCGGGCAGCAAGGCCTATGTAACAGCCGCACATTGCCGCAATATCAAAGCCCCCGACTTTCGAAATGCAATCGATTGAATCGCCTTTTTTGGGGGCGTTTATTTCGATCGCTTTTTTTACGCTCTTAATCTTGAGCTCATACATAGCCTCTGTCGTAGAAGCCCCGCGTCCTACGGTCAGCTCAGGCTCTACTCCGCAAAGGCCTGAAAGCACAGCTGCCGTTGTGGTAGTATTACAGATACCAAGCTCCCCTATTCCTGCAATATCGAAGCCCTCATCGGCGATTTCAAAGGCCGCCTCTATTCCGGTTTCAATAATGCGGATACAGTCTTCCCTGCTCATCGCAGGGCATTGGGCTATGTTTTCCGTACCGAATTTTATTTTTTTATTGATGACATCTTTCCGTGCACTTGTTTTTATCATTCCGACATCGTAAACTCTGATACCGCTTCCTGACCATTTTGAAATTGTTCCTAGACCTGTTTTTCCCGTGTGCATAATCTCGGCAAGCAAGAAGGTGGTTATCTGGGGCTGTGAGGTAATTTTTTCTGCATAAACTCCGTTATCCGCACAAAAAACAGCCGTTATTTTTTTATCGATTTTTAAATTGTCAAAGCCCTTGATTTTTGCAAGCCTTACCGTCATCTCTTCAAGAGCCCCCAAAGAACCCGGCGGATGAGCAAGGCTGTCCCAAAAAAGCTTGGCCTTTTTTCCTTCTTCTTCCGAAACGGGTTTAATCGAATTCAATGTGTTTTCTAAAATATTCATAAAGGTCTCCCAATATCTGCCAAGTCAATATCTATGTATTTTCTATAGGCTTCAAAATCCTTATCCAAAGTCAATATTAAAAAATCATTGCTATGAGCTACACTGCATATCAAATAATCTGTGTGAGAGCCCTGAAGACCCCTACTCCTACATTTATTATAATATTCTGCAGCCTTTTCATAGTCCTCTGTGGTTATTTCAAAGTCCGAGAATGTTTCGAGAGCTTCTTTAAGCCGGATAAATTTTTCTTCATCCGATATACCGCTTAAAATTTCTTGCCGTATAGGACCTATCATAACCGCATACTGATTGCGGATTAAAAATGAAAGATAATCCAATAATTTTTTGTCATCACTTGTAAGCTGCTTTTTTCTAAAAGCAAGAGACCACACTGAAGTATCGACCAATACAAACTTCATCTCAACCTCATTTTTTTATAATTATAATGAGGATCATATTCTACTTGCCCGAATAGTTTTATAAGATCTTCGGATTTTCGCCTTTTAATAAATTCTTCAAGAGCCGTATTTACCGTCTCTTTTTTTGTGCTATATCCGCCTATCTTATAGGCTGTATCAAGCAGCTCTTCATTTATTGCAAGATTAGTTGCCATAGCATTTACCTCTATAGTAGATTTTACACATATTATTGTGTAAAATCAAGTAATCATCGGGCAAAAAATACTTGATAATACCAAATATATTTGGTATTATAAACTATGCCGTTAAGCGGAAAAGATATGCTCCGCCTTTATAAAAAAGCCGGATGGAAAGTGATTTCACAAAAAGGTTCTCATGTCAAAAGGGGAGGTACACAATGAAATATCATTTTCTGGTACACAAAGAAGAAAACGGTTTTTGGGCAGAATGTATTGAGCTTTCAGGCTGCCTTACTCAAGCAGAAACAGCCGAAGAACTAAAATCAGCCTGTTTTGAAGCTCTTAATCTATATCTCGAAGAACCTCAATCCTCACACATTGTTTTCCCTTTGCCGCAGGACATAACTACCTGCAGTAAGAACATACTGGAAATTCCCGTAGAGCCCGAAATAGCTCTTGCCGTCTTATTACGCCATAACCGCTCAATACTAAATCTAACACAAAAACAAGTATCTGAAAAACTCGGAATGAAAAATGTATACAGCTATCAGCGTTTGGAAAAAAAATCAAATCCGTCTTTACAAATGATAAAAAAAATAACTTCAATTTTTCCTGCAATAAAACTTGAAATGCTTTTTTAGTTTTTATCTATACCTGCAATTATATTTAAAAGACTCGATTTTCCACTGCCTGAAGGTCCCAAAATAAAACTTATTTTTCCCGAAGCAAAATTATAAGAAAGGTCTTCCAAAACAATCTGCTTTTCGTTTCCTACAGAATAGCTTTTAGTGATTGATTTTAATTTTATATCGTGCATACTTATATTTTAAATGCAATAATTTGAGGTGTCAAGTTGTTTTTATGTTTTTGCAAGTTTTAACTACAAAACACGATAAAGCTGTATAAAGTCTTTCTTATTTTTTGTTACAATTTCAGTATCTAAAATTTGAAACCCGCTATTTTCATAAAAATTTATTACTTTTTCTATTTTTTCACATTCAATAAAAACTACTTTTCCACTGGTTAAATTCAAAATATTTTTTACTTGTTTTAAAACGATATCCATTAAATCAGAGCCGTTAATTGATTTTGATTTTTTATTGAAATTTTTACTAAACTGGGCAATAAGAATTGCAGGTATTTTATAAGAATTAGAGTCTTTATCATAATATCCAAAACGGCTAATAATTCTTATTTCTGACTTTGATAAAACCTCTTTTTTCAAAGTCAACATTTTTGTAGCTAATGTAAAGTATCCTAAAATATCACATCCTTTTTTTGAAGAAACTACAAGATAGGTAGATGAGGTATTGAGCTTTGTTGATTGAATTGCTTTTTCCTTCAAAAATTCTTCAACATCCTTATTTATTGAAGAAAATACATCCGACATTGATTTAAAAAAAATCTCTCCGCCTTCTGTTTCCAATAGATCAAATAATCTAATAATTTCAAAACTATTTTCTTTTTGCATTTATCAGTTCTACTAAACGCTCTTGAGAAAGAGTTACAATATTAACATTTTTTAAGGGTCTTTGATTTTCTTGCTCTGAAAATAATTTTACAAAATTACCGGCTTCTTTTTTTGTTTTTATAACAAAAGATTTTGACAAACTTGATGTAGCCATAAATTACCTCCATACTATTTAATTATACTATATTTTAATAAAAAACTAAAGTCTCTTAGTGCTTTTCTGTGCACAAAAATACACTACCCCAATAGTCCCTTAATCTCTTCAGAAGTTAAGGGGCGGTGTTTGCCGGAGGGGAGGTCTGATAAATAAACACAGCCTATTCTGACCCGTGTCAGTTTTTTTATTTTGATATTAAAGAATTTTAAGACTCGGCGGATTTCGCGGTTTTTACCTTCAATTAAAACTATACGCATTTTGTTTTTGGCTATGCGTTCTGCCGAAAGAGCCTTATAAAAAACGCCCTCGATACGCACTCCTCTTAAAAATTTTTGGAGGATTTCATCCGGGTATTCAAAGACGGTTATTACCTCATATTCTTTTTCAATTTCGGAAGAAGGATGCTCAACCTTTGCAGAAAAATCTCCGTCATTTGTAAAAAGAATGGCTCCGCCGGAAAGCATATCCAAGCGGCCTATATTGTAAAGCCTTTCGGTATAGGTATCTTTTAAAAGAGAGGCGGCGATGGGCCTGTCTTTTTCATCGGCCAATGAGCAAACATAGCCTTCAGGTTTATTCAATAGAATATACCGTTTTTCGGACTCGGGGAAAATTTGTTTTCCGTCAAGACAGATTTTTTCTTTACCCGAAACTTTTGTACCGAGTTCGGTTACTATTTTACCGTCAACGCTTACTCTTCCGTTTAAGATGAGATTTTCAGAGGCTCTTCTTGAAGCAACTCCGCAGCGGGCTAAATAAACTTGAAGTCTTATTTCGTCTATCATAAAAATTAAAAGATTCTCTTAATCGAAGGTTCTCTTATCGAGCAAGCTCAAACCTTTCTCTTTCGGTTTCATCGAGTTTAGGCAGGTCGGCAATACTGTTAAGTCTGAAGATTTTTAAAAATTCCTTTGTGGTACCGAACATTGCAGGCTTCCCTGGGACATCTTTTTTGCCGACTTCTTTTATAAGGTCCTTTTCAATAAGGAGGCGAATCATATTGTCGGCGGAAACGCCACGGATAGCTTCAATCTCGGCCCTTGTTACCGGCTGGGAATAAGCAATTATAGAAAGGGTTTCCATTGCGGCACGGGAAAGCCGGCCTTCATTTTTTTTGCCATAGCGGTCTTTTAAATGTTCCCACAAATCTTTTTTCGGCATTATCACCCAGCCGCCCATCATTTTAGCAAGTTCAATTCCGCTTTGGGGAGAAGCATAGGATTCCTGCAAGGCCTTGATGGCATCGCTCACGATTTCCGGCGAAAGCCCTGAAATTTTACAAAGAGCTTCATCGGTTAAAGGGTCGCCTTCCAAATAGAGGATAGCTTCAACCAAGGAGATTTCTTTTTCCAAATTATAATTCTGAACCATTATCTTGCTCCCATGGGCGTATTTTTATATCGCCGAACATTCTGTTTTGCCAGATGCTTGCCATCTTAAATTTAACGGCTTCTAAAATTGCCATAAAGGCACAGACCACATCCATTAAATTCCCTTTGCGCACAATCAAGTCGGTAAACATACACTCACCCTTCTTTTCCAAAAATTCGTTCATAAGGGTAATCTTCTCGTTTACCGAAACTTCTTCATAAAGGTCTAAGATGTGTTCGGCCTTATAATTGGACATTAGCTGAGAAAAGGTTTTTAAAAGATCCCAAGTATCTACCCGCTCCCAAAGTTCTTCTTCTCCAAAAGGCAGGGCGTGCTGAATTTTTTTTCTTTCAAAAAACCATTCCGCTTCGCTTTCTTTTTCTTCCATCAACTCGGAAAGTTTTTTATACTTTTGATATTCAATGAGCTTATCGACCAGCTCGGAACGCGGGTCTTCGATGTCTTCATCATCAACCGAAACTTCAACCGGCAAAAGCATTCTGCTTTTTATATAAATTAAATTAGCGGCCATCGAATAAAAATCGACAAGGTTATCCAAATCGGGTTCAATTGCATAATCAAGGTATTCCAGATATTGCTCGGTTATTTCTGCAATCGGAATATCGTAGATATTTACCTCGTTTTTATTTATCAAAAAAAGAAGAAGGTCTAAGGGGCCTTCAAAGTTATGCACCTTAAATTCCGTATTGGAATAACTTACTTCCTGCGTATCAATCTGACTTAAAGCTTGTGTACTCATAATGCCGCTCCTCTTTTATTGTTCGGCATTTTTAAAAAAAACTCAAATTTTTAAAACTTAAAAAAGGCTGTCGTCAGCCGGAAGGCCTACAGTTTCAGTTTTTTTTGTCTTTGAAGCAGCAGATTTTTCTTCGGCAGCATCATCCGCTTCTTCTTTTTTAGCTTTAGAAGCTGCGTCCTTTGAACCGTCTTCTTTTTTAAGAGCTTCTACGGCCTTTTCTTGAGCTTCTTTTTGTTCTTTTGTTTTTTCTACAAAACTTGAAACATAAGGTCTGCCCGGGAAAAGTTTTTCTCTCAATTCTTTTTCAATCTTTTGAGCTATGTCGATGTTTTCTTCTAAGAATTTTACGGCATTGGGCCTGCCTTGCCCGATTTTATCGTCCCCGTAAGAATACCATGAGCCGCTTTTGCCTATTATCTCTTGTTTTACGGCAGAATCCAAGAGGCTTCCATAGGGACAAACCCCTTTTCCGAAAAGGATTTCCATTTCTACCTTTCTAAAGGGAGGAGCAACCTTGTTTTTTACAACCTTTACACGAATCTTATTTCCCCATGCTTCATCCTCGTCCTTGCCGAGAGTTTCAATTTTCCGTACATCCAGCCGGACGGAGGCATAAAATTTAAGGGCATTTCCTCCCGTGGTTGTTTCGGGGCTTCCGAACATAACGCCTATCTTCATTCGGATTTGGTTGATAAAGATTATCATACAGTTGGACTTGCCTATAATAGCAGTAAGTTTTCTCAAGGCTTGGCTCATCAAGCGGGCCTGTAAACCCATATGAGAGTCTCCCATTTCTCCGGCAATTTCTGCCTGAGGCGTTAGGGCTGCGACCGAGTCAATTACTATTATGTCCACTGCTCCGGAGCGTACAAGGCTTTCTGCTATTTCAAGGGCCTGTTCTCCGGTATCGGGTTGTGAAACCCAAAGCTCATCAATGTTTACTCCCAAGGCTTTTGCATATTGGGGATCCAAGGCATGTTCGGCATCGATAAAGGCGGCTATGCCTCCCTGCTTTTGTGCCTCGGCGACGGCATGAAGAGCTATCGTAGTCTTACCCGAAGATTCGGGGCCGAATATTTCGATAATTCTGCCGCGGGGATAACCGCCGATTCCAAGGGCTTCATCTAAAAGAATACTGCCTGAAGGAATAATTTCTATATTTCCGATAGCGGAATTATTACCTAACTTCATCAAGGAGCCTTGCCCGAATTGTTTTTCGATTTGAAGACGGGCAGCCTCCAGAGCCTTTAACTTATCATCCGGGTTTGCAACTGCCGGTACTTCATTTTTTGCTTTTGCCACAATATTCTCCTTAATTCTACTAATATTATACAAATTAAAAAGCTTTTTTCCTACTTTTTTAAAAAAAAGTTTTAATTTTTTTTGATCAAATGCGGCCAACATGAAGAACCGCTAAAGGATTGTTTATTATATAGAATTTTTAGGCAAAAAGCAAGAAGCCTTTATTGTTCCTAATTATTTAGCCTTCCAATTTTTGTTTTGCCTTTTTAGGCCAGCCGGAATCATTTAGAAGAGCCCGTCCTACACCGATTAGATCGGTTTTTCCTTCCTGTAAAATTTTTTCGGCAGCTTCGGGGCTTACAATTCCTCCGGTGAGAATTACGGGTACACCTACTTTTTCTTTTACGGCCTGAGTTATACGGCTGAACCATCCTTCTTCTTCAAGTTCGGGATTGGTATATCCGCAAAAGCCTCCCGAAATATCAAGTAAGTCAACTCCGGCTTTTTTAAAAAGAAGGCAGGCTTTTACGGAATCTTCGAGAGAACTTCCTCCGGAAATATAATCACAAGCCCCCAAACGGACGGCAATTAAAAAATCGGGGCCGGTTATTTTACGAATGGCCTCTATAATTTCTATATGAAGTCTTGTTCTGCCTTCGATGGAAGATCCATTGTATTTGTCTGTTCGTTTATTCATAATAGGTGAAAAAAACTGATTCAATAGATAGCCGTGGGCAGAATGTATTTCCACACCGTCAAGGCCGGCTTCCTTCGCACGCCTTGCAGCCTGAACAAAATCGTTTATAACCTTATTTATATCTTCCTGCGTCATCGCACGAGGCAGCTCATAATTCGAGCTTTTACGCGGAATCATAACTGAACTTGAACTTAACACGTCATACCCGGTTATCTCGTGATGAGCTGCCGCTCCGGCATGAGAGATCTGGGCAATAACTTTTGATCCGTTTTTATGCAGAACGGAAGCCAGTTTTTTAAAACCTTCTATTGTAGAATCATCCGAGATAGAAAGCTGTCCTGTACTGGCCTTTCCCTCGGGGCTGACATAAGAGTGTTCTATTATTACAAGCCCCACATAAAAGCCTTTAGTTTTTTCATCATAATAATCGCAAAGGGCTTGGCTCACAATTCCGCCGGCATCGGCCTTTTCGGAAGCCATAGGAGGCATTACCAATTTTGTGTTAAGCTCTATATTTTTAATTTTAAAACTAGAAAACAATAAAGACATTTTAAAGCCTCCCTAAAATTATATTCGGTATTCTATCATAGTTTTGAAAGAATTGTAAGGACCCTTATTACATCACGTAAAAATTTAATTCAAGTATAATAAGTCTAATAAAACGGCCCTCTTGTATTCCATGGAGGTATGCCGTATACTTATTAATTGATATGAATATATTGGATTTTATTTATAATATAGTTGCAGACCTTGATTTACCCACTACAATCCTCATCTCGTTTGCATTGATACTGATAAGCGGTTTTTTTGTAACACGTTTTACAAAAAAGATACAGCTGCCTAAGGTTAGCGGTTATATTTTGGCCGGAATTATTATAGGCCCAAGCGGGCTGCATCTTATTCACCGGCGGTTTATTATAAATTTGGACGTTATTTCCATTATTGCGCTCAGTTTTATCGCTTTTGATATGGGGCGGTATTTTAAACGCAGCAACGATAAAAAAGAGATACGGAATATCATATTTATTACTCTGTGCGAATCGCTGCTTGCGGGTTTGCTGGTTACACTCTCCATGCTTTTCGTATTTAAAATGGAACTTTCTTTTCCTTTTTTGCTTGGTGCAATTGCAACAGCTACGGCTCCGGCAAGCACCATCATGACGATAAAAGAATACAACGGCAAAGGGCACTTTGTTGATTTATTGTTACGGATTACCGCTTTTGACGATGTCGTATGTCTTTTTGTATTCAGTATAATGGTTGCAGTGGTTAATGCGCAGGAAAGCAACGGTTTCAATATTATGAGTATTATAAAACCGATCGGACTAAATGCTGCGGTGCTGATTTTAGGCTATTTTACTGCTCTGTGTATGGAATTTATGATAACTGAAAAAAGAAGCTTTGATAATAGATTGATATTGGCAGTCGCATTTCTGTTTTTTATTTCGGGAGTGTGCTCGTATTATAAGGTGAGTCCGCTTCTTGCCTGTATGGTGTGCGGAGCCGTTTATTATAACCGTACAAACGATAAAAAATTATTTGAGCAAATGAACAGTTTTTCCCCGCCGGTTATGAGTAGTTTTTTTATTATTTCCGGTATGAATATGGATTTAAGTATCATTGTGACTGCAGGCATCATAGGCGTTGCTTATTTTGTCATCCGTATTATAGGAAAATATATCGGAGCCTTTGCATCATGTAAAATGTTATCAATCGATAAAAAGATTACAAACAATATGGGGTTTGCCTTAATGCCGCAAGCCGGTGTTGCGATAGGCCTCGCTTTTATGGGAAAAATGCTGTTACCTGAGAAAGAAGGTTTGATTTTATTTAATATCATACTGGCATCATCGGTATTATATGAACTCTTGGGACCGGTAACTGCAAAAATTGCCTTAATACGTGCCGGAGCAATCGATCCTAAACAACTTAAACAGAAGACATAACTTCGGCTGCCGGCATGCCTCAAGCTTTACAAAAGCTATTTAAAAAAACGCAAAGCAAACTTATCAGACATTTTACTCCGAACGCTGATAAAGAAGCGTAATAATCAAAAAAATAAGGGCTATGATAGGCACGCTAAAAACTATAAGAGATACATACCGCGGCGTCAAACAAACAAAAAATGCAATTTGTAGTTTAAAAACATATCTAAGAGTTTCCATTAAAATATAAGACAAAAACGGACAAAGGGGTGAAAATAAAAATAAGCTTTTATTTAACCGCCTGCCCGGCGAAACTCTAAAGCGCCAAGCCAATATAAGCACAAGTAAAGAAACTATCAATAATAAAAGAGGTTCAGTCAAACGGTATAGTACCTCGCTCAAATAGGCTTCTTTTTTTAAACCGTACTTTTCGGCTATCAAACTAAAATAGTACAAATCCGATATCTTCATAGCCGAAGGTCCGCTCACAGACTTTTCAATTAAAATAAAATCAGCCATGGTCATGGGAAGTAAAATATTATGAACATTTTCCCCTGGAAGTTCTCCGGTCAAAACCTTGGGGTAAACGGTATTTTCTTCAGAATATCTATCAACCGAACAAATCTGAAGCATTAACCTGTTTTTTCCTTCATCGTCTACAACTTCTATAAGTTTTGCATAAGGAATAATTATAGACCATTTTTCGGCATTGGATATCCCTAAACGTGTATATAAAACATTCATAAGATATATTTCATTACGTAAAGTAGAGCTTCCATGAGAGATACCGTGTACTTTTATTCCGGCATATTCATGGCTATGCTCTCCGACAGTAAAACTTATGTCCCCCCTCATTATAAAGTTGGGAATATTTTTAAGCTCATCGGTAAAAAAGACTTTTTTTTCAAGCTCAATCCTAGATAGATTTAAAAACCGTTCAACCTCAGGATCTTTTTTATCGGGATTTAAAGCCCGCATAGACGAATCAATTTGTAAGAAAGAATAATAAGCTCTTATATAATCTCCCCTCTGTAAAGCTTCATAGGCAGACTTTTTACTTTTATATAAGGCAATAGAGGGAGCATCTTTATATGAAGTCAAACCTTTTTCAACCTCGGCCCAAGCCCGTACCGCAAGATTTTCTGCATCAATTTTTAAAGGATCTCCGTCCTGAAAAGTTTGCATAGCAAGTTTTGCATAATAGTGAGCCGTATAAAAATCGAATGCGAGAGCGGCTCTTTCCGCTTTTTTTAAGGCAGCTTCTGCAGTCATGCTTATATTATCTACCTCTGAGATATTTTTTCTTAAAACAGAATCGGTGTTATCAATGGAAAGTTTTTCTTTGGCAATCTTAATCTCTTCATTCACCTTCATGGCTTCTTCCGACTGGGGCCATATGCTTAAAGCCCTTCCGATATGATCTCCGGCTTGGCCATAGTCATTCCTGTCATAGGCTTCTTTTGCAAGTTCAGTATATTCTTTATGTGTAAGAGCTTGATAAACGGCTCGCGATTGGTTCTCCATTAAAATAGGTTTAACGGCTTCAGCCAAAACTACATAAAAAGATAAAACGGCAAGAGAAAAATTAAAAAAATGCTGAATAAAGCGAATCATAGCGGATGACCGCCTCTGCATTTTTGCAGGTCCGAATTTTCCGAAAATAATAGGGTAGGCAAAAATCAAAGCTGATGTATAGATAAAGGGAAAATAAAAAATAAACAATAAGATCGATTCACGAATTTTCCATGAAAATAAAAATACCGGCAGAACGGTTTCCTTTATAGGCATAAAAAAAACATAAGCAAAGGCAGCAGCCAGACCAAGTAAAAAGTGAACAAAAAGGTAAGGAAAAAATTTTGAAATTTTATGCATCAATATCCCCCTCGCTAAAGCCCCCTAAGCTATCGGGAATGAAGGTATCAAATTCTTCGTTTATTTTCTCGCCTTTTTTAGGCTTAACCGGTTTCGGCATTTTAATTTTAGGAGCCTTAGGCTTCTTCACTTTAGGAGCCTTTATTTTTGGTTTTTTAATCTTTTGTTTTTTCGGCATTTTTTTTGCACGCCTTACAAGCAGCAATATCGATGTATAAATAAAAAACACTAAGGCTGAAAGACAAAACAAAATAGGCCTTATCCAAAACCTCATGATTTCAAAAGGAAGAATATCCTCTATACTCAAGATAAAGTCCTCAGTTCTTATATAACTATAAGCATAAAGTATTAAGATTAATAAAAGCGGTAAAAAAGTAAAATTGACTATTTTCCATTCCGTTATTGTTGTAAATATCCAAAGAGAAAATATAAGCAAAAAAATCGAACCCGAAAAAATAAGATAGGATGTGTAAGAAATTTTATATTGTTCATATATATCATATACAAAGGGGCGGACTATGCTGCCGGCAGCCTGCACAAAGGCAGGCTGTTCTATAAAAGTTTCTAGGTGCTTATCGTCAATTAAAACCTTTTCTTTTAAGTTAAAGGCCTGATTTATTTTTTCTCCTTGAGAGTACATGAGAGGAATAATAAAAGCAAAAAATAAAGCAAATGTTATAATCAAGGTTAAAAAAGAAAGGCCGTAGTGTTCGGAATGTCTCATCATAAAAACATAGACTGCGAATATCGAAATAATACAGGCTATGGGAAGTATCAGATAAAGGCAATGTAAAAAGGCAGAGAAAAATATGCCCGATACATCTCCATACATCAAAGACTGCCAAATTCCAACCGATATAGAAAATGCTAAAACAGCTAAGACAAAATTTGAGATAAACACTAAAGGTACAAGCAGCCAATTTTTCATATAATGTTTATTTTATCATAAAACAGGCGATATAACAAGGTGCAAGTAACCCAAATACAAAATTACAGACAAACTTTCCGTTAGCTTAGCAGCCTCAGCGGCTCTTCTTTTTTATTACTTTTTTTACTCTCGATTTTTCCCCGTCCTTCTTTTCAGTACTTTGCCTCTTTGAAGCACGAGGTTTTACAGGCTTATCGCTTTTTTCGGCAGCCTTTTTTGCATCACTAACCTTCTTAGCCTTAGTCTTTGCTTTTTCTTTTCTGTTTTTTTCGATAAATTCTATACATTTATCCAAGCCCTGCAAAAAAGGTCTCATCTCATCTTCAAATACGACAACGGCATGGCGGTCAAAGCCAAGCCCCTCAGAAACCTTGCTTTCGACAACCTGTAAAAAAACATCGCCCTTTGTATTTTCTTTAACATTAAAAAAATAAGTCCGGTTTTCTGCCGAAACCTGAGTTGTAAAAAGTTCACCTCTAATTCCCATAATTTTCTCCAATAATGATAAACATGGAGGCTTGTATTTCAAGCCGTAATGTTTATCGAATCTCCAATAATAATTCTTTTTTAAACTATGCGCCTAAATCGGCACGCCTTACCATTTCACCCTGCCATTCAACCAAGTATTTTTCATCTTCAAGCGACAGACCTCTTATATCGGCCATTACTCTAAATATGGGCTCCGTTCCCGAACCGCGCATCCAGATAAATGCTATAGGCTCATCTTTTGAATTATAAAATTGAATCTTAAGGCCGCCCCTTCCCGAAACGGAAAAGTCTTTAAGATCTTCGCTTTGCTTTGTTCCGTTATTTGAAAAACTGCGGTACCTTACAATACCGAACCTGCTTTTAAGTTCATCTTTCTTTTTAGCCCATTCTTCTTCAAATATCTTTTGATAACTGCCCTTTAGAACGGAATGATCCTCAGTACGGATTTTTAAAATAGCTCTTTTTTCTCCGGTGGGAGTTGTTGTATATTGAGGAAGAGTTTTTAAAATATCGGTCAAGGTAAAATCGGGTTTATATTTATCCATTTGTTTTGACTTTTCGCACCAAATATGGAAAAGCCCTTTTTTTATAAATTCCGTTTTTATTAAAAGGAGTTTTAAAATTGCAAAAATGGTATTTATCGGATCCCTTACCTTTGCAGGGTGAGTAATGTTTCCTCCGTTCGACCCCTCTCCTAAAATTCGGACATCATAATTTTTTTCCCGCAATTCGGCGGCTAGATTAACCACATTGGCTTCGCCTACTTCAGCCCTAAAAACTTCAGCACCAAAACAGGCTGCCGCTTCTTCAATCCGCAAGGATGTAGGCCCGTTTACAACAATAGCGGGCTTTTTATTACCTCTTTTACAATAGAAAGAATAAGCCGTTTCTGCAATCACCGAAAGAGCAAATACTTCTTGAGCTTCAAGAGGAACAGCCTTATTAAGCACCTCATTCCAATAGATAATATTTCCGCGGTCTCCATCACAATCGGGCATATAACCTAAAAAGCAGTTTTTATCCAACGGGCTTGCATCCGGATCCAAGTGAAGATGTTCTATCTTTTTTGCACAAAAATCTAAATTAGCTCCTTCAGGTAATATCCCGTGTACGATATTTCCGGGTACTTCGTTTATACCGATTAAGGCTATTTCACTGTCCGTAAAAAACTGCCTATCAATGGAGGCAGCTCTTGCACTTCCGTTAAAATCGGCAACTATAGAAAGAGGATGACCTTCTTTTTTTGCAGCAATAACCGCTTTTTTTATTTTATCAAAAAAGTTATTTTGTGTTTTAGGGTCAGCCGAATTTGTAATTACAGCCTTAGAATAATTATAATAAGAGTCCAATGCTTCTTTTTTTATATAGACTGTCTGCATTCTTATATCTTGTAATTTTTTTAAATTATAATCATTCAGGAATTTTAAAGCTTCATCTTCGGCATCATCGGCTTTGAGCCTTTCTTTAAACATGTTGATTAAAATTTTCGCTTGATCTCCGTCAAGGACGCCGCCTGAGTCCAAGCCGAATTTAAGGCCGTTGTGCCCTATCGGGTTATGACTGGCGGAAATATAAGCAAAGGCTGCACCTATCGATCTTGAATAAGCCATGATTTCGGGAGCAGCCGTACAGCCTACAACCTTTAAATCATAAGAAGTTGAAACAAGAGTTTTTATAAAGACTTCTTTGATAGCAACGCCTGTAGGCCGGCTGTCCCTGCCGATTACTATCGTCTTTATTTTAGGAAAATTTGTCTTTAAAAATTCGGCAAAGGCCAAAGCCGCATGACATACCAGTATTGAATCTTCATATTTTATGTCGGGGCTTTCGTCTTCCTCTTTGCCTGAGTCGGCAAAAACCTTTCTCCATCCTGAGGCGGATAATATCATTTTGGATAATTCAGCATTTATACTTATGCTGTTGTTTGTGTCTTTCAATTAACAATACCTCTTGTTTTACCTTAAGAATTTTTTAGGTTATTTTTTCTCGCATTACTATTGTATCTACTTCTTCTATTTTTTGAAAGTCTTCGGTCATCTTGGAAATATCCAGCTTCTTAGGAACATTTATAAAAAGAACGACCTTAGAATACCCCTTGGACGATTTTGACGAACGGACATTTGTAGATACAATGGATGCAGAATAGTCCGATAAAACATTTATTATCTCCGCCATTGGAGGTTTATTTCCGTGAAAATATATTTCTAAGAATTTATTTTGTCTTACAGGGAAAATTTTAAGTTCAAGCCTATTGATAAGTGAAAGAGTTACTAAAGAAATAACGGTCATCACTATTCCGGCCGTATACAGCCCGCTTCCTATAGCCAAGCCTATTCCTGCAATTACCCATATTGAAGCCGCTGTTGTGAGTCCTTTTACGTTGGCCCCTATCTTCAAAATCGCTCCGGCACCTAAAAAACCCATACCCGAAACAACCTGAGCGGCGATTCTGGCCGTATCGCCCTTACCGCTCATTTGAGGAAGCCAGATGGATATCAGCATTATCCCGCATGCACCCACACAAATTAAGATATGAGTGCGTAAGCCTGCTACCTGTCTTTTACCGGAACGCTCCATACCTATACAACAACCGGCTAAAAAGCTTAAAAGTAAACGAATAATAATTATCTTGTCTGTTAAAGCTCCGGCATCCATAAAAAATCCTTATGACGGTCATTGTAGGTTTTAAAGTTTTGCCCTGAGGGGGACTTGAACCCCCATGCCGTTAAGCACTAGTACCTGAAACTAGCGTGTCTACCAATTCCACCATCGGGGCAAACGAAAGTTTATTATAGCAAAAAAAAAGCGGAGAGTGTCAATTATGCCGTGAAAAGCGCACGGAAATCAATTTTACTAAAAACTGCCGATAATGTAGGTATGGAAATAGAAAATATATTTGATTACTTTAACGACATCAAAATAATAAGCAATTACGACGGATATTTTTACAGCGTAAATGAAGCTTTAAAAATATTACTACTTGGACTTCTTTGCGGCCGTAAAAACATTAGAGAAATACACGAATGGGCAACTGCCGACATTATAAAAGATAGGCTCAATAAAGAATTCGGCATAAAAAAGATACCTTGCTATTATTGGCTAACCTGTCTACTTAAATTGATAAACATAGACTCATTAAACGAATGTTTTATGAATATG
Source organism: Treponema denticola (assembly GCF_024400535.1). Lineage (NCBI taxonomy): Bacteria > Pseudomonadati > Spirochaetota > Spirochaetia > Treponematales > Treponemataceae > Treponema > Treponema denticola. The sequence goes on along the minus strand of NZ_CP038800.1, from coordinate 675,800 downwards.
GCTGAAGCTCTTATCAAAGAATACGGTACAGAAAAGCCTCTTACAATAGCGATAGACGGAAAAACTATCCGTTCAACAGATAAAATGAGCAGCTATGAAAGTCCGCTGCACATAGTCTCTGCACAAGTTGCAGAATTTGGTATAACATTGGCACAAAAGTGTGTTAAAGGAAAGACAAATGAGATACCTACGGTTCAATCTCTTATAAAAACTCTTAATATAAAAGGGCATATAATCGTTGCAGATGCCTTAAATTGTCAAAAAGAAACGGCAAAAATCATAAAAGAAGGAAAAGGGGACTATTTATTGTCGGTAAAAGGGAACCAGCCTTTATTAAAAGCGGATATTGAAGAATATGTTCAAGATGAAATTCTAAGAAAACAAATGGACACGGCTTGTAAAAGTGAAAAAAATCGTGAAAGAGTTGAAAAGCGAACAGCCTTCTGCACAACTAATTTAGGTTGGATGGATAATACGGATGAATGGGAGGGGTTAAGCTGTATTGGAGCTATTCATTCAGAGTTTAAGAGTAAGAAAGGAAAGAGTGATGAATGGCATTATTATATTTCGAGCAGAAAACTTACAGCTCAACAGCTATTGGATATAGCAAGAAAAGAATGGGTTGTAGAAACCATGCATTGGTTATTAGATGTTCATTTTAGAGAAGACTTTTGTCGGCTTTTAGATAAAAATCTACAACAAGCCTTGAACATAGGACGGAAAGTGGCGTTAAATTTGGTCTCGCGATACAAACAAAAAAATGCACCTAAATCTTCTTTGTCACACATTATGTTTAAAGCTCTCATGGATATATCTTTTATCAAAAAAATATTACAAAATTGATTTCCATGTGAAAAGCGTGTCAATTGTAATCCTAATAAATCTGTTGACCTAAGCTAAAAATTATTGTATAGTCAAAACATGAACAAAGCATTAAAAATATTACAGGAGAGGGGCTTTATCCAGCAATGTACCGATTTGCAAGCCCTTTCCGATAGAATGGACAAGGGGCAAATCGCCTTTTACACAGGTATCGACCCGACAGGGTCAAGTTTACACATAGGGCACATGGTTCCGATTTTTGCCTTAAAGCATTTATGCAGCGAGGGGCACAAGGGAGCCGTTTTAGTCGGCGGAGGCACTTCGCGAATAGGAGACCCGTCGGGAAAAACAGAAATGCGTAAGATGCTTTCTTACGATGAACTCGATAAAAATGCGGCCTCAATTCAAAAACAGATTGAAAAATTTTTAGCGGAAGATATTAAGAATGTACGCTTTGTCAATAACAAGGATTGGCTTGCAGATTTAAACTACATCGATTTTTTACGCGATATAGGTTCTCACTTTTCGGTCAACAAAATGCTCAGCTTTGAAGCCTACAAAAAAAGAATGGAAACGGGGCTTTCCTTTTTGGAATTCAATTATCAGCTTTTGCAAAGCTATGACTTTTTAATGCTCAATCAAAACTACAATGTCGAACTCCAAATAGGCGGTGATGACCAGTGGGGAAACATGGTTGCAGGAAGCGACCTTATCCGCAGAAAGGGAGGCGGCGAAGTTTTTGCCCTCACCTTCTCTCTGGTTACAAGAGCCGACGGCCAAAAAATGGGAAAGAGCGAAAAAGGAGCTCTGTTCTTGGATCCTGCCCTTCTTTCTCCCTACGATTTTTTCCAATATTGGAGAAACACAGCCGATGCCGATGCCGAAAAGTTTATGCTGCTTTTTACATTCCTTCCTATAGAAGAAATAAAATCGGTTTGTGCAGGGGACATAAACAAGGCTAAAGAAAGATTAGCCTTTGAAGTTACAGCCCTCATTCACGGAAAAGAAGAAGCGGAAAAAGCCTTGGAAGGAGCAAGGGCGGCTTTTTCGGGCGGAGGAAATAAGGATGCTATGCCCACGGCGAATTTGAGTCTTTCAAAATTAAATGAGGGTATCGGAGTTCTTGACCTCTTTGCCGAAGCAGGACTTGCCTCCACCAAAAGCGATGCCCGCCGTCTTATCGAGCAGGGAGGAGCCTTTATAAACGAAGAAAAAATTTCGGACATCAAGGCTCTAATCGGAAAAGAAAAACTTGACAAGGACAACGAGATGATTTTGCGTGCCGGTAAAAAACGCTTTATGAGAATAATTTTCAGCTAAAAAACAAACTTGACTGATTCACATAAACATTATATGATATATTATCAAAGCTAGGAGGATCCTATGAAGAATTTTAAGAAAAGCTTCTTTGTGCTGGCCATGCTTTTGGCAGCCGGCACAATGGTTTTTGCAGGAGGCGCAAAAGAAGCAAGCCTTCCCTCGGTTGATTTAACGATGGACAGGGCTGGTGCCCCGATTACCTTACCTGCAAATGTAGAAAGAATTGTTTCGATGGCTCCGTCTACCACGGAAGTTCTAATTGATTTAGGTGTAGCCGACAAGATTATTGCCGCCGATACCAACACTAAAAAGGATGGGCTTTTAAAACAGGATATCCCATATTTCGATATGATGAAGCCTGATGCAGAAAAACTTATTGCCCTAAAACCGGATGTAGTTTTTATCTCAGGGATGTCGAATGCAAAAGGTAATACTCCTTTTTCTCCCTTAATTGATGCAGGTATCTGTGTTGTCAACATTCCCTCATCTTCGAGTATCGAGGCCATTTATCTTGATATTGCATACATAGCTGCCGCCGTAAAACAGGAAAAAAACGGAGCAAAAATTATTTCGGATATGCAAAAAGAAATCGAAGCTGTCCGAAAAAAAGGAGCTGCTATTGCCCAAGACAAAAAGAAAACAGTTTACTTTGAAATAGGAGCCGCTCCTTATATGTACAGTTTGGGAACAGGAACATTTATAAATGAGATGATCGAAATTATCGGCGCTCAAAATATTCTTGCCGATCAAAAAAGTTGGATAGCCGTTTCCGATGAAATGGTTTTAGCTAAGGATCCCGATGTAATTTTGACCAATGTAAACTATATACCTAATCCGATTGATGAAATAATGGCCAGATCAGGCTGGGCTTCTCTTAAAGCCGTAAAGGGCAAAAAGGTTTTCGGTATTGATACAAATTCTTCTTCAAGACCTAACCATAACATTATAAAGGCCTTAAAAGAAATGGCTAAAGCCGTCTATCCCGAAATCTATAAATAATGAAACTTCAATTCAAGCTTGCAGGCTCGATTGCAGCCTGCATCCTTGTTCTCATCTTGGGAATAGGAATAGGTTCGGTCTTTGTTCCGCCCGAAGATATTATTAAAATCATATTTTCAAAAATAGCCCAAAAAGAAATTTACAATATTGAATCGACCTTTGTTGCAATAGTTTGGAACGTGAGGCTGCCTAGGGTGCTGGTCGCTTTTTTGGCAGGCGGCTCCCTTGCCGTAAGCGGGGCCGTAATGCAAAGTATCTTAAAGAACCCATTGGCTTCTTCTTACACCATGGGCGTTTCATCCGGCGCCGCCTTGGGAGCTGCTCTGGTAATTTTGACAGGATTCACTCTTCCTTTAATACCGGTTTTTACCCTTCCTCTTGCAGGCACTATTGCAGGCCTTCTTACAGTCTATGCCTCGGTTAAACTTGCATCCTTAGTTGATAGGAATTTTGAAAACTCGACGATTATTTTAACAGGTATAGTTTTTTCTCTCTTTATAAACGGAATTATAACCATAATAATCGCCCTTAATCGGGACGGAATGGCCCGCCTGATATTTTGGCAGATGGGAAGCTTTGCAAGTCAAAATATAAAAAACTTTAACGTGTTATTGCCTATCTGTGCAGCCGGAACCTTGATTCTTACAGGGTTTTCAAATGAAATGGATTTGCTTACCTTCGGAGAAGAGCAGGCTAAGACTATGGGTCTAGATACAAAAAAAGTTAAATGGCTTCTTTTGTTTTTAGCCTCAGCCCTTACGGGAACAGTAATTTCATTTGTAGGCATAATCGGTTTTATCGATTTAATAGCGCCTCACATTGTACGCAAGCTCGTCGGTGCAAGGCATAAGATAGTGATCCCTGTGTCCTTTTGTATAGGAGGCACTGCGATGGTTCTATGCGATATGACGGCAAGAACTATTTTGTCCCCCCAAGAGCTTCCGGTGGGTGCAATCACCGCCCTCGCAGGTGCTCCGTTTTTTTGCTATGTCTATTTTAAGGGACGGAGGAGGACTTAACTTTTATGGACTGTCCTTTAATAAACGTAAAATCGCTTTACGCGGGATATTCAAAGACTCCCGTTTTAAAAGATATTTCCTTTTCGGTTTCAAAAGGAGACAGCCTTTGTGTTTTGGGTCCTAACGGCTGCGGAAAAACGACCCTCTTAAAAACTCTTGCCGGTCTTATCGGCTATTCGGGTGAAATTCTTTTAAAGGGTCAAAACTTAAAAAATATCAAACGTAAAAACATAGCAAAAAAAATAGCCGTTTTAAGTCAAGTTTCTTCGATATATTTTTCATATTCCGTTTATGATACCGTTATGATGGGAAGATATGCACACAGAGAGGGCAGCTCTTTTCTTTCAGTCTCAAAAAAAGACAGGGCCTATGTAGAAAAATGTTTAAGGGCTGTAGACATTTGGAATTTGCGTGAAAAGAAAATAGATGAACTTTCAGGCGGTCAGCTTCAGCGGGTTTATCTGGCCCGCACTCTTGCTCAAGAACCCGAACTTATCCTGCTCGATGAACCTACAAATCATCTGGACTTAAAAGCCCAAACCGAGCTTATTCTTTTTTTAAAAGAGATTTGCAAAAAAGAAGCTAAAGCCGTCATCGGAGTCTTCCACGATATAAACCTAGCCCTGCAATTTGCAGATAAACTTATTTTTTTAAAAGACGGTACCATACAAGCCTCAGGAAAAAAAGAAGAGGTTTTAACCGGAGAAATTTTACAATCCGTTTACGGGATGGATGTAGCCGCATGGATGAAAAATTCTTTTAATTTATGGCTTAGAGTTTTTTAGCTTAAAGGAATCTTTCTGTCAACCGTTTTTTATCAGCTTATTTCTTTGAGGCTATCTGTTCTGTTGCTCTGTTACCGTGTGGAAAAATGTACACAAATATGCTATAATAGAACGTGGGAGGTATGGTATGTTTTTTGCAGATTATGAAACCCACAAAAAAGAAAAAATTTCTCAGTCAATTCTCTGGGAATATGATACAAAAGCTCCCGATTGGGATTGGAATATAATGTCAAAAATTGTTGTCGCCCGCGTTTTGGAATACGGCAGACCTGAGGATTATTATGCAATGTTTCAACTTTACGGCGGCTTTGAAAGGGTAAAAAATATTGTTGTACAAATTCCTCACCTTTCCCCAAAAGAATTGAATTGGTCTTGTTTGCTTTTTGATTTAAAAAAGGAAGATTTTTTATGCTGCAAAAGAACACTGTCGAGAAAACTGCATTTGAATTGTTAAGAACGCTCATGCAAGACAGTCAAATGGATCAATTTTTTTTAGTTGGCGGCACTTCTATTGCATTACGTCTTGGACACAGGAAAAGTATTGATTTGGACTTATTTACTCAAAATGATATATCGGTATGGGAACTTAATAAGCATTTATCAAAAGAATACGGCTTTATTGAGCGGTATAAAGCTCATAATACGTTAAAAGGCGAAATAAATGGTATATTTATTGACTGTATCAAATATGATTATCCGCTGATAAAACCATTGTCTACAGAAGAAAATATACGGATAGCAAGTTTTGAGGATGTTATTGCCATGAAACTTTCGGCAATTACCGATAACGGCACTCGATTAAAGGATTTTGTTGATATTTCATTTTTATCAACAAAATATTCATTAGATGCAATGCTGGACTTTTATCTATTGAAGTATAAAAATGCCAATATACTATCTGTTGTAAAAGCTTTATCTTATTTTGATGATATAGACTTTATACATGAGCCGGTAAACTTAATAGTCGGAAAATTTAATTGGGAACATATTGAAAAGCGTTTGCATGATATGATAAAAAATCCTCAAGAAATATACACAACCTATCCCATATAAATGCGATTAAACTCATAGTCATGCCGGTTATCCTGATTGTTTTTTTTTATATTTTATAATATACTACTAGCCTATAAAATAAATAATTTGGAGGCAATAATGAATCCGTTGCAGAGCACTGAACCTAAGGAAGTATTTAAATGGTTTTACGAAATCTCTCAAGTGCCGAGAGGTTCGGGAAACGAAAGAGCTATCAGCGATTTTCTTGTAAAATTTGCAAAAGATAGAAGCCTTGAAGTACATCAAGATAAGGCTATGAATGTTATCATAAAGAAGCCCGGAACTGCCGGCTATGAAAAATCTCCGGCGGTTATTATTCAGGGACACATGGATATGGTTTGTGAAAAGGATGCTTCTTCAAACCATGATTTTTTAAAGGATCCTATTAAATTCGTCGTAAAGGGAGAAATGCTCTATGCCGATAAGACAACCCTTGGAGGAGATGACGGCATAGCAGTCGCATACGCTCTTACCCTTCTTGATTCAAAAGATATTCCCCACCCGCCGCTCGAAGTTTTAATTACGACAGAAGAGGAAACGGGGATGGGCGGAGCTATGGCTCTTACTGGTGAGCATCTGCAAGGAACACGCTTTTTAAATATAGATTCGGAAGAAGAAGGTGTCTTTTTGGTAAGCTGTGCAGGCGGAGCCAATATTAATGTTTTCTTCGATATAAAGAAAGAGGCAGCTAAAGGAAAATTCTTAAAAATCACTGTCGGAGGTCTCCTCGGCGGACATTCAGGTATTGAGATAAACAAGCAGAGAGCCAACGCAATTAAACTTTTGGGAAGAATTCTGTACAACATCAAGCAAAACGAAAAAATCAATATAGCCGAAATCTCAGGCGGTTCAAAACACAATGCCATTGCAAAGGATGCCCATGCAGTAATCGCAGTCGAAAATAAGGAAGCCGTTTTGAAGATTGTAGAAAAACTTACCTCTGATTTAAAAAATGAATACAGGGCTGTGGATAAACTTTTAACTGTTACGGCAAATGAAACTCAAAACACTTCAGGCCAAATGTTTACAAAGGAGCTTAGCTTAAATCTAATTGATTTTATGGCAAGTATTCCCAATGGCGTACAATATATGAGCATGGAAATTCCAGGCCTTGTTCAAACAAGCTTAAATAACGGCGTTTTAGAAGAAATCGATGGAAAAATCAAATTTACAACCTCTGTACGAAGCAGCGTAAGGAGTGCCTTGGATGAAATTGTGGATGTACTTAGAATCCAAGCCGAGCGCTGCGGAGCCGAATTTAAAAAATTCTCGGAATATCCGGCTTGGGAGTACAGTCCCAATTCTCCTGTGCGCGATGCTGCCGTTAATGTTTACAAAAAACTTAATAACAAGGAACCCGTAATTACAGCCATCCATGCAGGCCTTGAATGCGGCCTTTTAAAGAAGACCCTTCCTAATATCGATGCTGTAAGTTTTGGGCCCAATTTGTATGATGTTCATACTCCTAACGAACACATGGACATAGCCTCTGTAGAGCGCGTATGGAAATTCTTATTGGCATATCTAGTCGAATTGAAGAATTAGAAATAAGGTGTAAATATTGAGGACCATGCTTAGGCAGGCTTAGTAAAAAACTAAAAAGGGGCATGAAGTCATGCCCCTTATGGGAGTTGTGCTTTGAACCGCCTAAGACGGATACTCACATCTCCCTCTAGCTTTTATTTTAGCATAATTATTGTAATTGTCAAGTGAAATATTCCTAAAAATTTAATTTTTTTTCTCGCCGAAGCTCTTATATGATATATAAAGCAGGTTAAAGAGTGTTCCCAGTAAAAGAATAAATGCCCATGTTCTTGCATGTATAAAAGGATTTTTTATCGGCAAAAAAAGGTCTGATAGAACGGAACTTAAATTCGTTACAAGATCCCATGAATTCCATCTTAAAAATCTTCCCAAATAGATGCCGAAAGCTGAAAGATATATCACAAAACCTGAAAAAATTTGCGGGTATTTTATATTAAAAGGTTTTTTAATCTTGGCTTCGATAAAATCCAAACTTACAAAACCGTAAAAAAGACCTGCAAAGCTGTAAGAAAACAATAGGATTAAATCATACCAGCGCATTGTTGAAGCAGCCGTTTTTAGATGAATAAAATCGGTTACTATATAAAGGGCGTTTGGAAAAAACAAAAGCCAGATAGCCGTAAAAACAATAAAAACTATTTTTTTATTGTTTTTTGACAAGTATAGCATTGAAGAAATAAGCCATGGTACAAAGGCTAAAAATAAATTCCAGCCCAAAAAAAGTAAGAAATAGTTTTCTGCTATAAAAATCCTACACACCGATAAAAAAATACAAAAAAAAGACAAAAACATCAAAGCAAATGTACTCTTAATTTTAAATATATTTTTAAAATAATGTCTCATTCATTCTCCAACAAAAAGAGCCGGGCTCCCATAAAAAAAGAGCCGGCTGTCTTTAAAAAATCAAAAGGCAGCCCGTTCCTTTTATTTTAAATTTTCGTATATTCGCATTAAATTTGTCTTCATGCGCTCAAGATAGCTTTTATTATCTTCAGAGCTTTCGATTGTGTAAATTTTTTCAACCTTGGCTCCAAGCTCTTTTGCAAGGGTTTTTGAAACAAGGGGGCTTGCCGCTTCTTCCGTAAAGATAACTTTTATATTGTGCTCCCTGCAATATTCGACAAGTTTTGCAAGTTCTTTCGGATTCGGTTCATTTTCATTAAAGATATCGGTTACGGAATTTTGATCTAAGGAAAAATCTCTGCAAAGATATCCGAAGGCTGCGTGTCCCGTTACAAAGAGCTTGTTTTTTACTTTAGAAAATTTCTCGGTATATTCTTTTAAAAGTCCGTCAAGTTCGGCAATATATTTATTTGCATTTTCTTTATAGCTTTTTGCATTTGCAGGGTCAGCCGTAGTCAGAGCATTTTCGATATTTTTAACCATAATTTTTGCAGAAGAGAGGCTGAGCCATGTATGAGGATCGGATTCTCCGTGATGGCAGTGTTCATGTCCCTTGCCGTGTTTGTGTTGCCCTGCACAGACTTCGCAGTCACAGTCTTCTCCATGTTCATCATGGTTGTGGTGTCCTGCCTTGATTGCTTCAATTCCGCTGCTTGCCTCGACCATAATCAGCTTTTTGTTGTTGACCGCTTTTACGGCTTCATCAAGCCAAAACTCCATACCAAGACCGTTATAGATTAAAATATCGGCCTTCGATAAAAAAGCAAGGTCTTTAGCTTTGGGCTCAAAGTCATGAGCTTCCATTCCAGGCGGGATGATAACCGAAATATTAACATTGTCTCCTGCAACTGCCTGAGTCAACTCTTTCATTGCATCGAAGGTAACGGCAACATTTTTTTTGCCATTATCGGGCATCTCTTTTGCTCCCATCGCAAAGAGATTTACCGATGAAAGAAGAGCAATAAATAAACATGTTTTTAAAATAGATTTCATATAAACTCCATATTTTTTTAAGACGGAATAGAATATAATACCGTACCGAGATTAAGTCAATAAAAATAAGCTAAAATTAACTTTTTATGGCTGAAGCTCGGGCTCCAGTCCCGGAACCAAATATTTTTCAGGGATTTTAACGGGCCGTCCGGTGCTGTCGACACAGGCCCAAGTTACCTTTGCTTCAGCGCAGACCTTACCTTCTTCATTTTTTATAACCTGCAAAAATGTACCGGAAACCTTACCCAAATCTATGTGAGTAACCTCAATGGCCAGTTTATCGTAAAGTTTGGCAGAGTGCTTGTATTTAATATCTATGTGGGATACATAGAGCATGAAGCCTTCTTCAATCATCCCTACATAATCAAAACCTATTTTTTTTAAAAACTGCATTCTGGCATGTTCCAAATAATTTAAGTAAACCGAGTTGTTTACATGATTATAAGCGTCAAGCTCGTAGCTTCGAACTTCAACATAAAACGTATGCGTCACAATCTTCTCCTAATAAAACCTTTTTGCAGCAAATATCAATTTGCGAAAAAGGTTTTTTCACGCAGTTTGTTTACAAACTGCATACAAAAATACGACGTTTGCCTAAAAGGCAAACTCGAAGATAAACATTCAGGCTTGTATTTCAAGCCGGAATGTTTATCGTTTCTCCTATTTTAGTTTAGCCGTCCGATTTCGTTTGCTTCATGCATTTTTTCAAGGTCTGCCATTACCTGATCGACTACGGCCTGCTTTTTATCTATGCCTGTAAGGTTTTGATGTTCAGCCTTTACTTTTTCTCTATATTCTTCACAGTTTATGACGGGGCTTGCATCAAAGATGAGCCTATCCTTCCAGACAGTATCCTCGGTCATATCTCCCGAATCCGAAATACGCAGGCAGTTTCCATTGCTTGAAACCAAGAGCATTATATCGGACATTTTAATATAGGAATCTATTTCTTTTACACCTTTTTTTGTTTCGGGTTTTCCGGGGCGGTATCGGGTTCCTGCAGGATATACAAGAATTACCCGGCCTTCTTCTTTTGCCTTTTCAAGTGCCCGCATTGAAGCAAGGTTTATCATCTTGCTCCGTTTTAATTCTTCTGCCAAAACTTCAGGGTCTTTAATCGATTTGATGGAACGGCTGGGATAGATATAAATGCGGTCATAGGCGCTTGCAAAGGCCGCAACATAGGGATTATCTTCTCCCAGTTTTAGCCCGGCCATTGCGATGCACTTTTCTGCAAGCTCCGTTCCTTTAGTACCGGTTTTTTTCATTAAATTTATAAAAGCCGGATAATCCAGATTGCTGTAGTGCTCTGCAAGGATTATGCCTTTTTTCCCTTTTTTTACCTCATCTAAAAATTCTTCTAAGTGTTCGGGATGTCTAAACTCCGAATTTTCAAGAACGAGATCGTCTACCATCTCATCAAGAATTTTAGATAGGGCAGGATTTCCCTTTTGTAATACATTTTCGGGCGTAACTGCCGGATTTTTCATCGTGTGTTTTGCAATTTCAGGTAAAATGTCTTTTACATATTCCATTAAAGTTTGCTGCATTTTGCACCTCCATAAATCTTTAAAATAAACCGTCAAAATAATCTTTATATTTTTGATATGAAGATTTATCGACGGTTAAACTTACTACAGTATATTTTGAATTTTCTTTTTTTATTATCAATTTAATATCGTGTTTGATGCTTTTTGTTTCAAGATCATAGACGCTGTTTATGATTTTAAATTTTTGTTTGGAACCTGTTATATTTGTATTTTTTGCGAGCACCTTAGAAGCCTCTCCCGACGAAGAAAAATATCTTATCAAAAAATCGGTTTCCTCTCCGCTTATACCAGAAACAGGTTTTAAATCTACCGTATTTATGTTTAAAAAAGCTTCGTTTCCCATTAAAAAAGAATTGTCGGCGATCTGTTTCCATTGGCTGTCTAAAAAAAGTTTAACCCCGTCAACGGTTCTTGTTTCTTTTTTTGCCTTGAGATTTAAAACAAATTTCGACTCTCCGGTTTTAAATTCTTCAATAGGTTTAAACTCAAAAAAAGTTTTATCGTCTTTTAGCTTTCCCATCTCTACCAATTCAAAGGTCTGTTTATTATTGGAACTTAAAATGCTGTGAATATGAAATAAAGGAATATAGGATATAAATAATACCTCACTTTTTCCCCCAAATTGTTCTTCACTTATAGTCTTAAAACCTGTTTTCACCACTAAGCTTTCATTTAAATTAGTGTTTTTCCATGAAAAAAATTTCGGAAGGATTTCCATAAGATAGTTTACGGCATAGGTATAGTTTGGATCAGTATTTCTTCCTGAAATATTGTTTTGTCCGGTAATTACAAATTCTCCGTCTAAAATTTCCCCGCTAAACAAAACCTTTGCAACAGTTTTTCCGTTTGAGGTGTATAGAAAAGACCCTATCGTATTATCGTTGTAATATAAAAAGCCTACCCATGTCGGTTCCTTCCATGAAAGGTCTTGATAGATAACATAATTTCCCGATTCTGTTCCATCCCATGCGGATTTTTCTTCGGCGGTGAGCTTAAAACCTTCTGCCGTGACGAGAAAAAAAAGTAGAAAACCAAAACTTAAAATTTTTTTCATTTAAAAATCCTCTAGTTTAATTTTGCAAGTTCTTCTTTTACGGTTTTTTCAACTAAGTCTACAACCTTGTCTTTATCGACCAAGCTGCTTTCTACCGCCTTTCTAAGCTTAAATTCGATATTGGGAAGATTTTTTTTGCCGACTACAAGCCTTATCGGAATGCCTATAAGGTCCATATCCTTAAACTTAACGCCTGTCCTTTCTTTTCGGTCATCTAAGAGGGCTTCAATTCCTCTTTTTTTGCATTCTTCGTAGAGGCGGTCGGCTTCCTTTTGCATTTCTCCCTCGTATTTTATGGGAACTATCGCAGCTTGGAAGGGGGCGATACTCATGGGCCAGATTATTCCGTCTTCATCATGGTGTTCTTCGACAATTGAAGCTGTAAGCCGGTCAAGACCTATGCCGTAACAGCCCATGGAAGGGTGCTGCTGTTTTCCGTTTTCGTCGAGATATGTCATATTCATAGCCTTCGTATATTTATATCCCAGCTTAAAGATGTGCCCGAGTTCGTTTCCCTTTTTGGTGTAAAGGGCGGTACCGCAAACCGCACACTTATCTCCGGCCCTTACCGTGCGGAGGTCAAAAACATGGGCGGGCGTAAAATCCCTTGACGGTTCCACATGGAGGAGGTGTTTGTCCTTTTTTAAGGCTCCGGTTACCGCATCGTGCATGATCATAACGCTTTCATCGGCAATGACCGGAATATTTTTTAAGCCTACAGGTCCTGCAAAGCCGACTACCGTTCCTGTAGCTTCTTCGACTTCGGCATCGCTTGCAAGGATTGCTTCCGAGGCTTTAAGGGAGGATTTTAACTTGGCTTCATTTACTTCCAAATCTCCCCTTATGCAGACTGCAATTAAAAGACTTCCCTCGTCGCCGTTTTTTGCACTTTTTTTGCCATTTTCAGCATTGCTGAGTATCTCGGAATTTTCTACCCGGTAAATCAATGTCTTTATAAAAGAAGAACTTTCAGTCTTTAAAAAAGCTGTAAGGTCTTCTATTGTTTTTACATTGGGAGTGTCAATTTCTTCTATAGATAAGGCTGAACCTTGGGGCATATTGCCGTTTCCTTGTTCCTTATCGGGTGCGCAGGCTGCCTTTTCTTCGTTCGCTGCATAACCGCAAGATGGGCAGAGAAGGAGGGTGTCGTCTCCAACCGAAGATTCTACCATAAACTCCTGAGAACCGCTTCCTCCCATAGCACCTGAGTCGGCTTTTACTCCTATTACCGTAAGGCCGCAGCGCTTAAAAATCTTTATATAGGCCTTTTCAAAACTTAGATAGGCTTCGTCTAAACTTTTATCGTTTGTATGGAAAGAGTAAGCGTCCTTCATCGTAAATTCGCGGGTTCTCATAAGCCCATATCGCGGCCGGATTTCATCCCGGTATTTTGTGTTAATCTGATAGGTTAAGAGCGGGTAGTTTTTATAGGAGGATAATTCGTTTTTTAAAAGGGCTGTAAAGGCTTCTTCAGCAGTGGGGCTTACAACCAATTCTTGGTTTAAGCGGTTTTTAATACGCAAAAGTTCAGGGCCCATCGAGTCCCATCTTCCCGATTCCTGCCAAATTTCACCCGGAACGATTACGGGGGGCTTAAATTCGAGACAGCCTATTGCGTCCATTTCTTCCCTAATAATTTTTTCTACCTTTCTAAAGGCTTTTAAGCCGAGGGGCAAATAGGCAAAAAGCCCGTTAGCCAAATTTCTTATCATTCCTGCCCTCAAAAGCAGTTTATGACTTTCAACAACAGCCTCATTCGGGATTTCTCGTAAGGTAGGCATATACATCTGCGTCATCTTCATAATTATTTCTCCAATAAAGATAAACAGTGAGGCAGAATTTCTGCCGAGCTGTTTATCGAAACTCCAATAAAAACTTTTAAGAAAGTTATTTTACCTCTTTTGCTTAAAAAAATCTATAGGCCGGATTTTTTTTAAACTCTCAATACGAGGGCTTTACACGATTTTGTTTTTATGATAGAATAAGACCTTAATGAGCCGGCGTGGTGAAATGGTATACACGATAGACTCAAAATCTATTGGGGGCGACTCCGTAAGGGTTCAAGTCCCTTCGCCGGTATTTGTTTAACCGTCCATTTATATGGACGGTTTTTTAATCGGTACAAATAGTCCCGCTTAAAAAAATATTATTGCCTTTTTAAAATAATGCCTATAGGTAAATGATCCGAATACCCCTTTCCTGAATGAACTGAATATTTGTCGGGATTACCCGATTCATCGGTCAGAGGTCTTGAGTTTACTACACAAAAGAAGCTTATATCAAAATCTTTTCCATCGCTTAAATTATCCGAATAGAAAAAATGATCGATTTCTTCCCAGCTTTCCTTGTAAAAATAGCTTCCTGCGAGTTGATTCCCTTCTTGAGCTGCGGCCTTATAGGCTTCAATATTCCAACAGTTGTCAAATTCGGATAAAAGAGAGAATTCCTTCAGAGTTTGATTAAAATCGCCGCATATGATAAAGGGTGTTTGAGGTTCTGTATTTTTTAGTTCCAACAGCCTTTTATATGCTTGTTCTTCCTGCATATGTCTAAGGGCTTCGCTATCGGAAGTACCCGCCTTAGATTTCCAATGAACATTTAACAGTACCAATTCTCTATCCCCTGTAGAATTGCCTATCTGAATTCTGGTTTCAACAAGAGGCCGTAAATAATTTTTTCCAGAGTATACATTGAAAACCCTTGTTTCGATAATGGGAAACTTTGAAAGTAATGCAGTACTGAATGCTCCTCCGTTTTTTGGCGGAATAAAGACAGCATATTTATATGCATTGTTGATGGGCAGAATTTTACAAAAGTCATCCAATACCGTTTGACTTTCGATTTCTTGCAAAACAAGTATATCCGGTATATCTTTTTCACTTAAGCCTAGGTAAAGGCTGGCTAGATGTAGGGTTTCTTTTAACCGTAATAGCCGTTCGGCATAACGCTCTTTTGACCATTTTGTTTTTGTTCCTTTAAATTCCTTGAATTCATGGCCGTCTTCGATTGCATCAAAAAAAGTTTGGGCATTATAGCTTACAATCGAAATTTTATCTTTTTTGATATTTTGTAAAAGAAAAGTATTTGTACATCCTGCACAAGAAAACGGAAGAATACAACAACATATAAAAATGAATAGACCTAAGATATTTTTTAATTTTTTCATAAGTATCACCTCTACTATTATTGTATGTTTTTTCTTAAATTATTAGCAAAATATTAAAAAAAAAATTTTTTTTCAAGTGCCCTAAAAGATATGATAAAAACATGGGTTTTGGCAGTTTAATTTTGAGTAAATTTGTGATATACTTACAAAATGGAATATCAAGTAACAGCGACACGGAGAAGACCTCAGCGTTTCGAGGACTTGCTGGGTCAGGAATTCGTAGCCGCAACATTGCAAAAATCGATTGAGGCAGGTAAGATAGCCCATGCCTATCTTTTTTCCGGCCCGAGGGGCTGCGGTAAAACAAGTTCGGCTAGAATTTTAGCAAAGGTGCTTAACTGTGCCGAAGGGCCGAAGCCCACGCCTTGCGGCCATTGTACTGCCTGTGAAGAAATTACTGCCGGTTCGTGTTTGGATGTAATCGAAATTGACGGTGCTTCAAATACAAGTGTAAATGATGTAAGGCAGATAAAAGATGAGATTTTATTTCCTCCGAATTCAAACAGGTATAAAATTTATATAATTGATGAAGTTCACATGCTTTCGACAAGTGCATTTAATGCTCTTTTAAAAACCATAGAGGAGCCTCCTCCCTATGTAGTGTTTATTTTTGCTACCACCGAAATTCATAAGGTTCCGGCTACAATTAAAAGCCGCTGTCAACAGTTTAATTTTAAACTCGTATCGATAGAGATACTAAAGCAAGCCCTGGCAGATGCAGCCGCTGAGCTGGGGATAAGAGCAGATGATGAGGCTCTTTATTGGATTGCCCGTGAAGCAACCGGAAGCGTAAGGGATGCTTATACCCTTTTTGATCAGGTTGCAGCTTTTTCGGACGGGCATATAACCTTTGAAAAGATACACGAAAAACTCGGCCTTACAGGTGTAGATTCAATCAATAAGCTTGTTTCGGCTTGCGTTGCAAAGAAGGGGCAAGAAGCTCTGTCTATCTTGGACGGAATTTTACAGGGCGGAATCTCGGTCGAGCAGGTAGTTTCAGACTGTGCAGATTATTTTAGAAGCCTTTTATTGGTAAAGCACGGTATTACAAAGGAAGCTCTCATCGGGCAAAGGGCTGACCGCTTCCCTCAGGATATTTTACAGGGATGGACAACAGTACAAATAGAAAGAGCCCTAAGTATAATGCTTCAGCTTTTTAAGGATCTAAGGTTTTCTATAGATCAGCGTTATGAATTGGAGCTTGCAGTTTCGCGTCTTTCTTGGCTCGGCGACTATGTATCTTCCGCAGATTTAAAAGCCGCCTTTGACGCAGCTCAAAACCTTATGGCTAACCGCCGTACAAATGATGGAGCAGGCAAACCTGTTCCTGACCGCAAGGAAAGTATGGAAGCCTCCGGTTTTAATCGGGAGAATAAAGCTTTTTATGCAGAACAGCCTAAGGAGTCCCCGCGCCCTTTTAACAATGCGGGCAGTTTGACCGAACAATTTAAGGCCGTTTTAAGACGGGACAATAAATTAGACGGGTTTCCGGAAAAAAAAAATGAAGAGAAACAGCCGGTTTTAGATAATGTACCTTCAGGTAATGTGTCTTTTGAAAAAAAAGATGAAAAACAAGAAACCGTACTTCAGACTGCCCGCAATCTAGAGAAATCTTTTAATACTGTAGAGGAATTAAAAGAACCTCTAATTGAAGCTCTTTTAGAAAAGAGCGGTATCTTATCTTCAGCAGTAGGGCAAAGCAAGGATTGGGTTTTAAAAGATGACAGTTTAACATTATTTGCCCGCAGCACTTTTGATTTTTCTTTAATTCAAAACCAAAAAGATAGTATAGCAGGAGCTCTTTTTGATATTACGGGAAAAAAATTTAAACTTATCATAAAAGAATATATACCTCCTGAGGTTGATACGGTTAAAGAAGAAGAAATTAAGGAGCCTGAGAAGATAAGAATGATATTGGATGTATTTATGGGAAAAATAGTCGACCATAAAAGTTTGGAAACGGAAATTGAAGAAGGAGAAGAAAATGATATTAAATCCGTTGATGCGCCTCTTGCAATTCAAGAGCAGAATATTTAAGAAAATTGTAATTGTATATATTATTTTATTTGCAGCTTTATCTGTTTTTTCGGAAGAAGTAAAAAAAGGTGTTTTGGATTTAAGAAACACCAACTTTAATAATGTTAAAGAATTTACCTTAAAGGGAGAGATGGGGTTTTATAATAGGCAGTTTGTTTTCTCTCAAGAAGATATCAATAAGCCGTCCGTTTTTATCCCATGCTCATCGGAATGGAGTCAAACAAAACTTTCAGATGGGACTCAACTTTCCTCATTAGGATATGGAACCTATGTTTTTAAAATTTTATTACCGGAAAACAGTCCTCCCCTTATGCTAAAGATTCCTTCCCCCGTTTCTGCGTGGGCTTTTTTTGTAGATGGAAAAGAAATTATGCGGGGAGGAAATCCCGGTTCATCAAAGGAAAATTCAAACACTGGTCAAGCAGATATAGTGTATAAGATTCCACAAGATAAAACGGAATTAAGTATAGCCGTGCAAGTGTCCAATTTTGCACATTCCAGAGGCGGTATTTATCATGCTATAAATATCGGACTACAGGATAGTATTGAAAAAATAATATTGTCAAAAAGATTTGTAGATATCTTTGTATTCGGATTCGGTTTAGCTATAATATTGTATCATCTTGCTTTATTTATTTTTCGTCCTAAAAATAAAAGCCTTTTATTTTTTGTATTTTTTGCTTTAGTTGTTGTACTTAGAAATCTTGTGAGCGGATATGTATTTAAGTATATCTTCCCTTCAGCTTCTTGGGAGTCGATTACAAAGTTGGATTATCTGACATTTGCATCTGTAGGATTTTTTATATTTACATATTTTAGATCTCTTTATAAAGAAGATACAAATGAAATTATCTATAAAATCATATCGATAGAAGCTCTTGCCTATGTTCTATTTGTCTTAGTGACGCCTGCATATATTTACGGAAAATTGATTACATATCATCAAATAATTATTCTTGCAGAAGTTTTTTATGCTTTTTATTTTGTAATAAGGCTTTTAATCAAGAAAAGAATAGGGAGTATTCCGATTTTTGTCGGTGTTATGTTTTTAGTCATTTCATCGATAAATGATGTTCTTTACAGTATGATGCTCTCTAATATAGGAAACCTTTTACCGTTCGGATTTTCAGGATTTTTGTTTGCTCAAGCTTTTTGTCTTGCTTGGAAAAGTTATCTTGAAACTAAAAAAGCCGACGAAGTCAAATCAATGCTTCTTGATTCGGATAAACAAAAAGGATTGTTATTTGATGAGATAAAGAATACAAGCAGCGAACTAAAGCAGCATGAAATTACCCTAGCGGAAAATATGGACATGGCTGAAGATTCAATGAAAAAACTTTCAGGATATGCCGAGTCCGTAAGACAGGAAATTACCGTACAAGATGGAGAGTTAAGAGGAACCCAAACCGCAACCGACAGTCTTAATTTATTTTTGGAAAATATCTCTCAAGGAATCGAAAATCAATCAAAGGCTGCAGAAAACACGGTTTTACAGATAAAAGAGCTAAATAAGGTAACCAATGACTTATCCGATAAATTTAATACGATAAATGAAGGTTTTGCTTTGCTTTCAGATGCAAGCAAAACAGGCAAGGATAATTTAGCAAAAGTTACTGCAATTATAGGGAATATTTATCAAAGCTCCGAGGTTCTTCTTGAAGCTAACCAGCTCATTACTGCTTTGGCAGAACAAACCAATCTTTTAGCAATGAATGCAGCTATAGAAGCGGCCCATGCAGGAGATGCCGGTAAGGGTTTTGCGGTTGTTGCCGATGAAATAAGAAAACTTGCAGAAAGTTCCGCATCGGAGGCGGACTCAACCGGCAAGATATTAAGCCAAATAAATAATACCATCCGGCAGTCGGCAGAGGCCTCCGGCGTACTTCAAAAAAGTTTTGATGATATAAATCAAAAGGTTTTTGATTTTCAAAATATTCTAGCTAATATTTCAGGTTTTATTTCCGATGTAAACACTCAAACTGAAAAAATGAATTCTATTATGAATACTCTTTTAGAAGAGTTTACCAATGTACAAAAAGAAAAGGATAATATCAGCCGGACACGCTCGGATATTTCAAACAGTTTTAAGAGTCTTTTAAATGCAACCGAGCAGGTTAATTCTGAAATTTCAGAGATGCTGAACAGTATTAAGATCTTAGATCAGGCTATCATAAAAACCAGAGAAGTGGAATCTCAAACGGGTTCTTCAATATCCAAGTTAAATATTCTAATTAGGGAATAAGCCAAAATAACAAAAGCCCCAAGAAAATGCTTGGGGCCTTTTATCGGTTCTTATCCTTTAAAGATTTTTATCCATTGTAAAAGAAAGTTTTGAATACTTAAAAGATTCCAACATCAAGTCGGAAAGATATTCTTTTGTTCTTTTTAATACATGCTCTGCCGTTTTGCGGTTTTCTTCAGTTAAAAATTCGCTTAAAGATTTTGCAGGTATTTTAGCCGCTGCATCGGTAATTTCTTTTACTCTGACTCTTCCGTAACTTTGCATTTCGGTAAGATAGGCATTGTTATTATCCTTAAATGCAGAGTAATGCGCTTCAACAAAATGGCCGATTAGCTTAAATAACCAGTAAGCATTATCGGTAGAAACCATACGGGTCATTCTTTTATAGGCCGTCGGAGTATCCAAAACATTTGTAAAAAACGGAATATACGGAACAAATGCTGTTGTTCCGAGTGCCAGCCACTGTATTCCTTCAAGGCCTTTTGGAGATTTGGGTCTTAATTGTAAAATATGAGACTCGGCTGTACGCGAAAGTGAAATACCTCTAAAACGAGTTTTATTAAAATCACTATTGCCTATGCCGATAGGATCAAATTCCGTTTCATTATAGTGAGAGCTTAGTATGTATTCGACATCTTCAACCGAGATAAGGCGGTTTGCTTTTTGGATAAAAGGAATATCGTTAGATATTGGAGATTGCTCTATTTCGGGATTAAGATATTTTTGAGCAAACCAAGCTCTGGGAGTATTGTAAACTCTGTCTTTTTCGCTTGATGTTCCGAAGATATGTCTAAAGTTAAAACCTTCCCTATCAGGATTCAAGTTATGCTCATTTACAAATTCCTTGATACCCTTTGACCACAGATAATAATCGGTTTTTTTAAAATCGATTTTTTCGATTGAAACCTGATTCGGAGCTACGGCATAGCAGTCATCGGGAATTCTTACGGCAACCCAATGATGGCCGCAGGGAATTTCCATATACCAAATCTCATCGAGGTCGGCAAACAAAATACCGTTACCCTCGGCAGAACCGTATTTTTCGATGAGTTTTCCCAAATAGCTTACCCCCTCCCTTGCAGAGTTTATAAAGGGGAGAACTATGTCGTTGATTGCATCCTCTGCAATTCCGTTTTTTACCAAGGGGTCATATGCAAGTACCTTAGCGTTTCCGTAGACACTTTCGGTAGAGCTCAGGGCTACGTTTTTTTCGTTGATTCCCGCTTCGCCGTAAACGCCTTGGTTTTCCTTATCGTTCGGATAGGCTTGCGGAACGGAGGTGTAACGGTATGCCTTTGCAGGGAGGGGAATCTCCACGCCTGTGTTTTTAGATTTATAAATGCGGTTTGCCTCATTTACTGCCTTTTCTAAAACAAATATTTTTGGGCTTATCGCCAAGTGAAAATCCTCATTTCTTGCAATAAGAATTGAGCCGTCGATGCTGGCTTTTTTGCCTACCAGCACTGTTGTACAGTCGGTGTGTGCCGAAAAAGATTTTACATTATTCATATTTTTCCTCATATGTTAAATTATATTTACAAGTAAAACTATACTCTAAAAACGATATTTTTGCAATATTTTTCTTAAAAACTATTGACATTTTTTTTTATTTTTGATAAACTGGCTAAATCTTATGGGGGCGTAGCGAAGCTGGTTATCGCGCTGGCCTGTCACGCCGGAGATCGCGGGTTCGAGCCCCGTCGCTCCGGAAAAAGCTCACCGCCTTAGTGGTGAGCTTTTTTATTTTATATCTGCATTTTTATTTACGGGCAGTAGCGCAGGGGTAGCGCGCTTGGTTCGGGACCAAGAAGTCGGGGGTTCAAATCCCCCCTGCCCGATTTAAAAGAAAGGTGCGATTAAACCTGCGAATAGGTTAACTAAGTTAAGATCTTCAATTCCAAATTCTTTTTTTCTGATTTCAACTACAAGATAAATTAAGGCTTTTATTTCTCCTTTTAGGATAATCGGGACGAGAATGGCTGAATTCCATGTCGGAATTCCTGTTATGTCGCTTTTTCCTGAAATATTTTCCCAGTCTATTTTGCACAGTTCTTTTTTTTCGGATATGACTTCGGCTATGAAATTTTTGTTTACGGGGAAATCCGGTTTTGTAACAGGCGTATATTTAAATATATTTTTGGATATTTTTTTCTTAATAGGATAGACAAAAATTCCGGAATCTGCACCTACAGCGTCGATTATCTTTTCAAGGCAGATTTCAAGTTTGTTTATTTTTGATATAGAACTCCGTATGAGCGAAACAGTATCGATAAAACTTAGAATGTTTTTTGTATCGCTTAGAGAGTTTCCGGTCAATATTCCAGCCAGCCTGTCGGCCTTTTTTTTACCGGGTTCAAGGCTTTCTTTCCATACAACCACTTGATTTCTACCGCGGTTTTTTGCGGCATACAGGGCTTGGTCTACTTTTGACAATAAGTCTTTTTCCATACTTCCGTGTCTTGGAAAGACAGCTATACCTATACTTATGGTTATCCTAACATCCGGATCATCAAAAAGCAATGCTTCTACCTGCTTCCTGATTTTTTCTGCGATTATCAATGCCTGTTCTTTTTCTACATCCGGTAGAAGAACAATAAATTCTTCTCCTCCCACACGTCCCAAGATCTGACCTTTTTTTAATACGCTCAATACTGTATTAGCGACAGCTTTTAAAACCGTATCGCCTATTTGATGACCGAAAGTATCGTTTATTTTTTTAAATTTATCCAGATCATACATTAGTATGGAAAAAACGCTATTTTTCATTTTAGAAGCCGTTAAGAGATCGCTCAATGCATCTTCAGTGTATTTTCTGGTTAGTGCGGAGGTTAGTTTATCTGTAGCAGCCTCTTGTTGAGCCTTATAACTTTCTATTAAAAATGCAAATGTATTCTCGATGCTAAGACAAAAACTGATTCCAAAATTGCCAAAATTATTTATTTCTTTATTTGATACAAAAACCAAATAACCTGTTACGGTATTTCCTGTTTGCTTATTACAATGATAATTTATTGGAATAACAAGATGTGACGAAACTCCGCTGTCTGCTTTGATATTTGCCATTTTGTATGTAGATGCTTCTATCAATTGTGCAATTTTTTCTATAGCTTTATTTTTACCGAAATTAAATAAAGACTTTATTTTACCGTCATTTGCAGTTACAAATACATCAGCTGAATTCGCAAGAAGATTTAAAGCCGTAAAATTTAAAAGAATTTTTATATTCTGTAAAAAATCATCTGTAAATTTTTCTATTATATCATCAATCGATTTATTTTTAAATAAACCGGATTGCTTTGTTTGCGCTATAATATTTAAAATAAACGCCGGATTATTTTTTAGTTTTTCAATATTATTTTTTAATAAGAGCCTTTTTGTCTGTTCGTAGGATAATGCATCAATAAACTTTTTATAATCAGACTTCATATCTTTCTTGATATAATCGCATATTATCAATGACGGCAAACCATAGTGATGAGCGCTAAAATAAGTTTTTTTAAATTTTAGAGGTACTTTTTTTATAAAAATATCTATTAGCTTTTGGGCTTCAGCAAAATTAATCATTGCCATGCTAATATTATTATTTTCAAGATATATTAATCCCAGCTTTATGTTTATATCTATACTTAGATCCAGCACATACTTATTTTCAATTAAAGACGCAGCTTCTATAAGTTTTTTCTCCGCATTTTTAGGATCCATATATGCTTCTAAAAATAAAAGAGGCGCTTTCATTAACGTGGAATCATTACTGCATTTTATTTCAAGCACCATCTTGATTATTTTTCTAAAATCAATGTCATGCCTGAAGATGATAATTTTTCTTAAACAATAAATCATCTCATAAAACACAAGATATATATTATCCGAAAAAATGGGATTGGAAATTATTTTAATGAGACTATCCTCCAATTCTTCCGTTGAATTCATTTTACCTTGTGCAATTTTATTCAGGCTGATACATAATGATGGAAAAACGGATATAATATCCATACCCTCATTTTTATAATTGATGTTTTCATCTTGAGCTTCATTTGCCGCTTCAAAATCTCCCATTCCATAGTAAAAAACAGCTCTTGTTTGATTAAAAATATTTATATCGGAAGGAGCTTTCGGTATATTTTTATTTTTTAGAATTTTCTTTATTTGCATTTCAATTTCTGCCGCTTTATCATACATACACATAGAAAGGAAGATATCATGCATAAAAGTATGAGCAAAAAACATTTCACTATTATAAGAATATTGTATTATTTTTTTTATTACTTGATTACAAATAATATATGCATTTTCATAATCATGAAAATGCGAATAGATAATACTCAGATTAAGTGAAGCCATTATTTGTGAAACCACATTTCCTGTTATATTATTATTTTTTAAAATTTTTGTATAATATGCTATTGCCTCATCAAAGTTATTATATATTTCATCTTGGATGATAGCTAAGTTATTAAAAATTATGTCTTGAATATTAGTATCACTTATTTCTTTTGCTTTTTTCAGAGCTTCCAAATAGACTTTTTCCGCCTCTTTATATTGACCGGAATAAAATAAATTATTTGCCAGATCCAGCAATACCTTTGTTTTTATAAATGTAAATTCTTTAAAATTACCGCATTTTAGTATAATTTTTTTTGCTTCATCTATAGCTTCAACATAGTTATTTTTATATTGCAAAAATGCTATACGGGCTTTACCAAAAGATAATTGCGTATAAGTATCATCTACAGCAGCAGCTGCCTTTTCGGCTAAAGCTAGTGATCTAGCAATTTTTTCGGGATTAGATTTAGATTGAATTCCTTGAATTGCTTTTATTATATAGATTTTGGCAGTATATATTTTATTTTCACTCGATTTTAGCATTATTTTTTCTGCTTCCTCTATTCTTCTTGTACATTCTATTAAATTATCATTTCCCAGATATGATTCGGCAAGAATAAGAAGTATTTCCAATTTTTTATCGTTGTCATCATTTGGGATAAACGTATATATTTTTTCAAATATATCTATATAGGCTATAGGAGTACATTCTTTTTTTATTTTATTTTTATATTTTATACAATAATTTACCGCCTCGTCAAATAGTTCCGCTTTTTCTGCATGATATATAAATTCATAGATGTCGAAAATTTTTAGTTTTTTCATTTTTTGTATGATTTTTTTATGTATTTCAATGCGATAATGATAATCAAGTTCATCATACAAAGTTTTTTGTAAAATTTTATTTACAATTACATATTCATCGGCTGACGGCTTTGTAGTTTTTTTTATAATATTTTGATCCAAAAGTCTAGGTATCGATTTTTGAATGATTGTATCTGTCGCATTTAAAATTTCCGGTAAAGCTTGTATTCTAAAACTGAATTTAAAGATACATAAATCCTTTAAAAAAGTTAATTCACTTTTATCTAGATTTTTTATTTGTCTTTTTACGGCTTGCTGTATGTTTGCAGATATAGGTATAGGGATAGAAGGGTTAGATAGATTTGTAGAAAGCTTGCATGATTCATTTAGATTGTCTTTTTCTAAGTCTCCAGATATAGTAAGTTCTTTTAAAGCTTCATTAATAAATAAAGGATTACCTGATGTGTTTAAATATATTTTTTTTAATAATACTTCAGGGATATTTTTTATATTTATCGTGTTTCGTATTAAGGCTTCTGTATCTAGTTCAGACAGGCTTTGGAGATTTATCTTTTTTATAGACGATTCATTTGACAGTGTTTTAATGAGTTTTTTTGCATAATGATTATTATTAACTAAGCTTTCATTTACCGATTGTATCAATATTATATTTTTTTTATCAGAATTCTCTATTGCTATGTATAATATTGTTTTTGTTATAAATTCATTTATTAAGTGTATGTCATCAATAATGAAAACTATTGATTGAGATGATGCATTTTCTATCATTAATTTTGTTATTAAATTTACAAGTTTATATTTAAGTGCACTTATCTTTGCTATATCCTCATTGACTTCCATTTCGGATTTTAAAGTATCAAGAATTGTATTTAATTCTTTCTCATGATTTTTTTGAATCAATGAGCTTTTTAAAAATAAGCTTTTCATAAGATAAAGAATAAATGTAATATCATTCATATCACCAATACCCGGAATATAAAAAACATCCAGTCTTTCAAGCAAAAGTAAAAAATATAATTCGTATAAGAACAATGTTTTTCCCACACCGAATGCACCTGTTATCAATATATTTTTATTTTCAGCCTTAGATGATTTTGTTTCTTTAAATATGGAAAATATTTCTTCCTTTTCTTTTTCACGGTTGATAGGAAACAGGCATTTTTTTTCAATGCTTATTGGGGTCGAAATAGTATAATCTGTATTTATATTATAATTAACATCAGATATTATTTCATAAAATGGGTAAGCCGTTTTTTTTGCTTTTCGGGCATTAATTTTATCATATATCTTAAAAAAACATGTATAAAGATTTTTTTTATTTTCATTATCTAATTTATCGATTTTTATCTGCTGCAATTCCTGAAAATATTTTTCATGATTCCTTATTATGTTCTTTTTTAAAAGTAAAGATAAAATAGTTGTTTTTACAATATCGTAATTATATACAAATGTACGCACTTCGGAATCAGTTAAAAAACGAATTTGGTCTGAATATTGATTTTTTTCTGAAACAATATCTTTTATTTTTAAAAAAACTCGGTCTTTATCTCTTATCACATATATATTATTTAGATCAAGGTTATTACATACTATTCCATATGTTATTAAATAATTTAACTCCTTCAATATTGCAGCAAACAATTCAAAGATTTCATCCGTTTTAGCATCAATCAAAAAATTAAATATAGGTTCTTTTTTTTCTATATATTCAATGGTATATAAGTATATATCTTCATTTACTGTTTTATCGTCTATACTTATTAATCGCGTAAAATCATAATTTTTTATGTGAGCTGTTTCTTTTAATTGTTTTATCAGAATAAATTTATCTCTGATAAACTGCATAAAATCTTCATCCATATTTGAAGCATATATTAGTCTCAGCTCGATCAGCTCATCCTTATCGGAAATTAGATCTTTAACAATAAAGGCTGCATCATTTTTTACTTCTAGCGGGAGCTCTTTAATAATTATATATCTATTATTCAATATTTTCATTTAGTCCTCCCTTATATATTTGCAGATATTATATCCGCCAAAAATTTAAAGAAATTAAATTTACTTAAATTAAATTTAGAATATTTTTCGGGAGCTGCCAAATAAATTACACCTATAATCTTCTCGTTTTTTATCATAGGTGCAATCATTACGGAATTCCATTCCGGCATATTTGTTATGCTGTTTCTTTTTACGATTGAATCCCAATCTACTTGAAAAATACTCGAACCGTCTTCAGCAACTGAATGAATCAGTTGCTCATTAATCTGATAAGTTTCAAAGCCTACTTTTGTATTAATTTTAAAGACAGGTGCATTTGATTCTTTCCTTACGGATTTAAGAATAATAGCCCCGCTCTCAGCTTCAAAGCATTTAATTATTTTTATCAGTAAGGTCTTTGTTAACTCGTGTTTAGGCATATCCTGTTTTAATATATCACATATTTCTATTGTAGTAGTTACATTTTCACTAAAAGAAGCCTCATCTGCTATAACAACACCGGTCTGGTTTATTTTATCTCCCCTTTTATTAATTATAGAGGGATTCCACACGGTACTTTTGTTCCTACCGGTATTTTTGGAATGGTATAAGGCTTGATCTGCACTTGTAAGCAGCTCCGAAACCGTTTTTCCATGTTCAGGAAATGTAGCGATCCCAAGGCTTATTGTTATGTTTTTCTCAAATTCTGTAAAAATTAATTTTTCTATTCTTTTCCTAAAATGCTCAGCCGCTTTAAAGGCTTTTTGTGAGTCGCTATCAGGTAAGATCACAGTGAATTCTTCACCGCCGTATCTACCCAATATCTGGCCATGATTTAAGGAATCCAAAATTGTCTCTGTTACTTTTTTAAGTACTATATCACCTACAAGATGTCCATAGGTGTCATTTATATTTTTAAATTTATCCAAGTCATATAAAATAAGAGAAAATTTTGAATTAGAGTTATATAAATTTTTGATAATATTTTTAAAAAAGATATCAAAATATTTTCTTGTATAAGCACCGGTCAGTACATCATAAGCGGATGATTGTTGAAAGTTTTTGCTTTCGATAATCATCGTTAAAAGGTTAGAATGATTTTTACAAATAATTCTTCCTTCATGTGAAAAATTATTTATGATTTTTTCGGATGTAAAGATCATAAAACCTAAAACTTTATAACCAGCAGCGCCGAAATTCCGTTTATTAACGGGAATAACCATACAAGGCTTATGTAAAACTTTTTCTATTTTTGTTATATTTTGATATCCGAATTTTATTATAGCATCGAATATCTTCTTCAAATCATGACTATCATTTTCATGATGTAAAACAAAATGAGGTTCATCGGATTTGCTTATATCTAAAAAATCATAAGATGATGCAATTACATTTAAAGCCAAAAATTTCATTACACAAGCCATATTCTGTTCGTAATTGTCAGTAAAATTATTAACAAGTTCAACCGATGTAGTATGCTCATAACCTTCATTTTTGAGATAAGTTTCTATCAATTTTTCTTTAAATTTTTTATCTTTTTTTATTATATTTATATGTTTTAGCTTTAACATTTCCTCCAGTTCGGAGTCTTCTATATTTCTGTTATATTTTTTTCCTTTTGTTATAGTTTTGCCTTTTAGAAAATCGGAAACTATATTGAACGGTCTGCTTAAATCCCAGTTATTAAATAAGTTAATTCTATATTTTCCGGGTATGTTTTTTATTATAGATGCTATCTTATTTTGAATTTCCAAATAATGCATGATAGCCAAACTTTGTATTCCATCTGTATAATAATAATCAGCTAATGCCATATTAATAAATAGAGTTATATTTATAAGATTTTTAGGTTTTATAAGATGTAGATTTTCTTGTAAAACCTTTTCTAATTCAGCCTTATTAAAATAAGTTTTTAAATAATTCATACCTGAAATTTGAAAATCATATAATCCCGGCATATCGAATTTTATTATCTGTATTATTAAGGGCGTAAAATCAATATCAGGACGCTTTATAATCATTGTAATAACGGTATCAAATAAATTTTTAGTCAACTTTTTTTTACTTGATTCTTTATTTTGTTTCGGGTTTATATATGAAGTAAAAATTTTTACCAAATTAGCAATATCGTTTTTGTCTCTTTTAATGATTCTTAAGGCTTCAAGCGTAAAATACACCATAAATATTTTTCTGTCTGGCTGGTATTTTTGTATTTTTATGCTCTTCTTTAAATAAGCGATTGCTTTAGCATTGCATCCGAATTCCTGATACATTCTTGCAACTAATACATAAAATATAAAGTTATCTTCATAAACATATTTTAATTTATTTTCACGTATTGCTTTTATATATTTTTTTTGATATTCACAAAACTCTTTATATCTATATAAGTTCTGTGTAATTTCCATAAGAGTTATTATACATGCAAATTTAAATATTTCCATATTATAAGCAGATATTTTAGACTCTGCATCTTTTGCATATTCATAAGCTTCATAATTATTTTGTATTTGAGCAAGCATTCTTGCATAGTTAATTATTGAAATAATTTCAATTGATAAAAAGCTGTATTTTTTTGCCAAGTTTATAACATTTTTTATATATGACATGCTTTTTTCGATATTAGGGTGAATCTCCCAATATAGTAAGGAGATATTATGCATTGCGAGAACTTTAGTTCTAATATTATCGGATAAGGATGCCAGTTTTTTTGCTTTCTGAAAATATTTTAAAGCCGTTCTTTTATCCAAATCTCTGTGATAAAGATAACCTAAGAATATATAAGCGTCAGCTCTATAAAACATATATTCCGGATTATTTTTTGTGATCTCCAGTATTTTATATGTAGATTCCTTACAATCATTATGCTGCTGCTTTATATTATAATACAAACATTTTGCGTGCTGTAGTCTGATATTTATGATATCACTGGGTGACTTTTCATAAAGGTCAGTCAATTTATTTATATATATAAGAATTTCGCTGTCATTTAAGTAGAAGTATTCGTACTTTACCATTAGGTTATAATAATATGATAAAAGAACCGTATTCTTTATTTTTGGTAAATCTTCATCAAGTCTTAATTTTATTTCAGCTTCTTTGTCTTTTAAGCCCATCTGATTATACAGTTCAAATACTTTTAAGAGTATTGTAAATCTATTTATAATATTTTGACCGGCGATAAGAGGCGGAATTTTTTCATATATTTTTAATACAGCATCTATGTTTTTTGTTTTCATGTTTTGCTTTATTATATCAAAATAACAAGCTAGAATTGCTTTTTTATTGCCGGCCCCTTCCAAGTGCCAAATAAGTTCGTTCATATCGGCATCTGATTCTTTTTTCAGAATGTCCGCTATCTTTTTATGCTGCAGCATTTTATGTTTAGGATCCAAAAGTCCATATAAAATATCACGCATAACCTTATTTGTAATTGTATAGTTTCGTATATCGCCTGATTGGATAAGGGTAATTAACCCTTTGTTCACAAGTGTTTTTATAATTTTATCTATTTGTGTTGGAATCAAGGGTAAAAGTTTATACAAATAATCGATTTTGAATACAGTTTGAAATAAAGAAGTTTCAAAGTATAATTTCTTTTCTACCGGTGAAAGAGTATTCAATTGATTTGTTAATGTTTCGTCAATTGATTTTGGAATTATGTTTTGAGC
Organism: Treponema denticola; assembly: GCF_024400535.1. NCBI lineage: Bacteria > Pseudomonadati > Spirochaetota > Spirochaetia > Treponematales > Treponemataceae > Treponema > Treponema denticola. The sequence goes on along the minus strand of NZ_CP038800.1, from coordinate 645,516 downwards.
TTCATCGTTACGTAGACTTTTAGAAAAAAGCCATGCCCCTGTAATCTTATCCTTGTATACCTTTCCCGTATTTACAAATTCTTTTATCATTTCTATTATAAAAGATTGGCATCCTGCAGTATATTTATATAAAACAGGGCCTAAGGATACAGGAGAATATTTTAAAATTAAAACATTTTTCAGCATTTCTATAGTTTCTTCTTCAGAAAAATAGTTCATCTCAAAAACTTGAGATTTTTCATGCTCATTTAATATGTTTAGAAAGTTCTTAAATTTATGTGAAAGAGGAGCAACAGTTTCATCATAGGATAAAATTATGCCAAAACGTTCGGTTTCTATAACTTCGGTTACTAAATATAGAATCATATCAAGCATAAAATCGTCTGCAAATTCCAAATCATCTAAAATAGTAAAGACAGGAAGCGGTCCGATTATTTTAAAAAAGAAGTTTTTAGCTTCATTGAAAAGTTTAAATTTTATATTCTCATATTCTTTTTTTTCATTTTTAATAGACTTTTGATCTTTGATTTGCTTTATGTTTCTTATAAGCGTTTCTCTCTCTGCCATATCCTGAAGAGAGTAAAAATCTAAAAAAACCTTTTCTAAAAAATCTTCCCAAAAATGCTCCGGACCGGAATTTTTAAGATTATAATTAGAGTATATATTTGTTCCTTGTAGAGCTAGTCTGTATTCAGCTTCTTTTAAAAACCTTGTCTTACCTGTTCCCTGATTGCCCTTGATAAGAAAAATCGTTTTTTTTGCCGTTCCTGAACTTATTTCGTTTCTTGCTTGAGACACAATATTTATCTCATTTTGTCTTCCTACCAATTTAGGTTTGAATGTTATGCTGTTAAGAGGAGTAATAACGTCTACAGGGTAGTCCCTATCTAGGCCTTTATTTATATCATGAATAATGGTATGTATTTTAACTTTTTCATTTTTATCTTTATGCTGAATTTGCTTTTTTGCTATTTCATACAATATATTAAAAATATCGGCATCATTTTTATTTAAATTTTTATAGCACGACTTTAATTTTACAACAGCCGATGATAAACTTGTGTGAATTTCTTGTCCTGTAAGAAGTGTAATTATAAAAAGAATTACCGTATCAATATTTTCGCTGGTTCCCGTATAGTCTTTAGCTTCCTTAAGGCGTACCGATGAATTGTTTTCAAGTTTTGCCGATACAATATCTTTTATTCTTACTTGAAATCCATCTTTTTTTTTGACTATCATTACATTATCATGAGTAAATATATCGTACTCAAATCCCATGTTGCTGGCATGAACAAGACTTTGGCAAACCGATATTATTATCTTAAGAATATCCTCCATCGAGCATTGTTTTATGAATTCCAAAACGGGTATTGTATTTTCAATATACTCGGTAGTAAAGATATATAAAATTTCATCAGGACTTGAAGGCGGTAAAGGAGGATAGGCCAGAGACAGACTGGAAAAGCCGTAATTTTTAAGATAAAAATAGTTGTCTATATTGCTTATGGTAATAAAGTTATCTTTAAAAAAAGCGAATTCTTCTTTTGATAGATCTAAAGACGATACAACCTTTAAGTTAATCTTAGCGTTTCCTGCCCATAAATCTACAGCCGAAAATTCCTGTACATGAGATATTGTATTGTTTATTTTACCGACAACTTTATATCGATTATTTATAATTTCCATAAGATATGTCCGATGTGCTATTAAAAAACATACTGACACATACTTTTTAATTCTACCATGCTTTATCAAAAAAGTCTAGCCCTTTTAATATTTGTAAACTTGTGTTACAATGACTTATGCTGATTTCCGAAATACATGGTCCTCTTACAAATATTGCCGGAGTAGGTGCTGCCGCAGTCTCACAGCTAAAAAGACTTGGAGTAGAAAATGCCGGAGACCTTTTAAGGCTTTTCCCGCGGGATTGGGAAGACCGCTCGAAAATAAACGTCTTTTTGGATTGGAACAAGTTTCAAAAAATACACGTAGAAGTTACAGTTGCAGGCCATGAATGGTTCGGTTTCGGAAAAATGAGGACTCTAAAGCTGATAGTTGCCGACAAAAACGGAATGACGTCCTCCCTTATATGCTTTAACCGTCCTTTTTTAGAAAAAAGCTTCCCTGTCGGGGCTCGCGCCTTTGTATATGGCTCTTTTTACCGCAAATACGGGGAGATTCAGTCCTCCGCATTCGATCTTGAAAAACCCGAAAACATGCAGTCAAAGATTCTTCCCGTTTATCCCCTAACGTCAGGACTTGGACAGGCAAAACTGCGGAAAATAATTGCTTCCGCCCTAAAAATGTATGCCCACGGCATAGATTCCGAGCTTCCCGATTCTATTTTACAAAAATACGGCCTTCCGCCTAAGCAGGAAGTGCTTTTTATGCTCCATGCTCCAAAATCTATGGCTGAGGTAGAAAAAGGCCGCCATGCCCTCATCTTTGAAGAGTTCTTTTTGTTTCAATATGCCATAGGGATGCGCTCTATTGAAAGGAGGGGACGGCTTCCCAACCTTGACGATGAAAGCAATATAGGCAAAACCGTCAAAAAAGAACCTGTTTTAAGGCCTCTTCAAAGTTCTCTTTTGGAAAGGCTCAACTTTAAGCTTACTCAAGACCAGCTTTCGGTTTGTGCCGAAATAAACGAAGACTTGGACGGCCCTAATCCCATGGCCCGCCTTATGCAGGGAGATGTAGGTTCGGGGAAGACCCTTGTTGCCTTTTTAGCCTGCTTAAAGGTAATAGAACAGGGAGGACAAACGGCATTTTTAGCTCCTACAGAGCTTTTAGCCCGTCAACATGCCGAAAATGCTGCCCGTCTCTTGGAGCCCCTCGGCGTCCGCCTTGCCTTTTTAACCGGAAATACCAAGGCCAAAGGAAGAAGCAGGCTTTTACAGGAATTGCAAAAGGGAAATATCGATTTGATAATCGGCACCCATTCTCTTTTTTCTCAAGGGGTGCAGTATAAAAATTTAAGGCTTGCCGTAATCGATGAGCAGCACCGCTTCGGCGTTCTCCAGCGTTCGGCCATAATCCAAAAGGGAGCCGAGAGCAATGAAGAGAAGATGAGCCCCCACCTTCTTATGATGAGTGCGACCCCTATTCCCCGCACCCTCGCTCTTTCTATCTTCGGAGACTTGGATATTTCGACCATTAAAACCATGCCGCCCGGAAGAAAGCCGATTATCACCTATGTTGCGGGGGAGGATAAGGCTGAAAGGGTTTATAACTTTATCGGACAAGAGATTTTGAAAGGCAGACAGGCTTATTTTGTATACCCTTTAATAGAAGAAAATGAAGATTTGTCCTTAAAATCCGCCGAAAGGATGTTTGAAGAATTAAAGACGGGCTTCCCCAATCATAGTTTGGCCCTGATTCACTCCAAGGTTGCGGAAGAAGAACAAAAAAGAATTATGCAAGAATTCAGGTCGGGAAAGCTCAATATACTCGTTGCGACCTCTGTGGTGGAAGTCGGTGTGGATGTTCCCAATGCGACCTGTATGGTAATAGAACATGCCGACAGGTTCGGTCTTTCAGCCCTTCATCAGCTTCGCGGAAGGGTCGGGCGTGGAGACCTGCAAGCCTATTGTTTTTTAATTTACGGAAAAAAAATTACCGAGGACGGAAGGGCTCGGCTAACCGCAATGAAGGAAACAAATGACGGCTTTATAATTGCCGAAGAAGATTTAAGGCTCCGCGGCCCGGGAGATATAGGAGGGGTTGAGCAGTCGGGCTATCACCTAGGCTTTACAATTGCCGATCCTGCCCGCGATTTTAAAATCTTGCAGGAAGCCCGCTCCGCTGCCTTTGAACTCCTCGAGCAAACTAAATTTTAGAAAGCTTCTGGCAACTGTTAGAAATACCGGTCTAACAGAGATAGGTTTAACATCGCCTATTGTTAATATATAAAATATATACTTATGGACTTACACGTATTTATATGCTATAATTATACGTGTGAGGTGATATATGTTGGCAAAGCTTACATTGACTATAGAGCAGTCTGTAATAGAACAGGCAAAGGAATATGCTCAAAAAAAGAATAGGAGTGTTTCTCGAATTGTAGAAGAGTATCTGAAAAATATCGTAACCAATCATGACATAGGTACTTCTTTTTCTAAAATGAAATCACCGATAACCGATAGCATTTCGGGAATGTTTCATGATAATGGAAAATCTTATAAAGATATGCTCAGTGAAGCATTGCAGGATAAATATTTATGATAAAAAGGGTCTTTATTGATACAGATATTATCCTTGATGTTGCATTAGCTCGAGAACCGTTTTTTACTGCCAGTAAAATCATATTAGCAATGGCAGAAAACAATATTATCATAGGAAATATTTCATCGAATTGTGTTGCCAATATTTATTATATATTGAGAAAATCCGGCAGTGATAATAAGGCGAGAAAATTTATACTAAATATAGTTAAGTATATAACCGTAATAGCAATCAATCACCGGAATGTATTAGACTCACTAAGATCAAAATTTTCTGATTTTGAAGATGCATTACAACACTATTCGGCTGTAGAGAACCAATGCGAATATATAATAACCAGAAATATTGAAGACTACAAAAATGCAAAAGTAAAAGTCCTGTTGCCGGAAGAATTTATTGGAATGTTCTAATACGGATAAAAAAATTCTTTTGCAAAGCTGCTTTTTATATTTTTGATTATATTTTCATCATAATCACTTATTGCTATAATAAATGATCCGTTATCTTTCCTAAACATCATATTGCTAAAGTAATCTAATTTCAAATCCCAATCATATAATAACTCAGGATCGCAAACTCCATTTTTCTTAAAAAACTAACATGTGCACATTATCACTGTCAAAATTATCCATAATGTTTGCACTATGTGAAACCAACACAAAAGTTTTATTATTGTTTTTCACCAGCGACTGCATAATTTCATAAAACCATAAGCGTGCTTCGTTACTTAAAGCAGAATCAGGTTCGTCCATTATAAAAACATCAGCATTACTATTTAATAATTTCAAGATATGTACAATTTGTTTTTGCCCGGCACTTAAATTTTCACCAAAGTTTTCAACTTTTGTTTCAGCATAAATACCGACAAGCTGCAAAATAGTACTTACATCAATATTTAGCTTTCCAGAATTTTCAGTGATGTTTTCTAACACTGTTCCATTGCGCAAGTATGTTGTATTTGTAATGTAGCATAATTTTTTCGGTGCAGCCGCAGAAAGTGTACCATTCAATTTTATTTCAGGGATATATGTATGCTCCAATCCGCAAAGACTATTCAGCAATGTCGTTTTTCCTTTTCCGTTTGCACCGCAAATTATATTTATTTTGTTGTATTCAAAATTAATGCTTTCCCTTGAATCCTCCCAAATTATTTCTGCGCTTTGCGGCAAATTCTCCGGCACCGTACCGGAATGCTCTTTTGCATAAAGATCATTTATTCTGTCAATAGATGCACTTGCCATACTTAATTGATTCTTAGCATGTAAGCATGAAGAAAAATATTTCAGTGCTTGCGAAATCAATGTACTGATTTGTACCACAAGACCTGCTGTAATTGCAGTATCTTCTTGTTTTAAAAAAAACAAAATAATGAATGATAATAAAATAGTTATCGTACTTACTGTTGTATACAAAAAACTTGAAATCTGGCTATGGTATGCAATCTGAATGGAGGTTTCATTCAAGACTTCATTTACTTCATTGAAGTCATCTAAAGTATTCTTTAATCTTTGATTTGCAAAGATATACTTAAAATTATTATACATGTTGATAATAAAACTTTCTTTATGCACATGCGCTTCTCGCTGTGCATTACTATCCTTTTTTAATATCTTATCAAAAATGTATGAAACAAAAAATAAAATTACAAATGCAATCAAAAGTAAAACGGTAATAAGCATGCTTTTAAAAAACAAATACACACAGTAAAAAATAATTGCTAAAATATTTATTGCGAGTACCGGGAAAAAGCCAAATAGAATCGGCATGAGCCTATTTACATCATTATTCAAAAGTTTAACTGTATCAGCCGCATTACATGAATACACATCATACCATTTTAAATTTAAAAACTGATATGTCAGTCTTTGAGACAAATCAGCATAAACTTTTTTTCCTACATGCTTTGCTAAAAGCACATTCAAAAAATTCACACACACTAACAAAACTATAACTAAAATATATTTCAAAAAGCCATTGTAATTTTCCGGTATCGTTTGATTTGAAAAATAAATATCAATCACTTTTTTTAAATAATATGTTTCAAAAAAAGTTATTATAGCAATACCCCCATGAACACAAAACCACAGTATTTGAACTTTCCAAAATAGCACACCAAGCCGTTTAATTAAATCTTTCATAAATCCTCACAGTGCTCACATTCTTCAGTATACACGCAATACTTTTCATGCAAGGCTCTTGACTCATCTAAAACAGTCCTAAAGTTCCCATAGCGAAACAAATTATCTCAAGAGTATAGCATATTGATTTTTAAATATCAAGATAAAAATATTCTTTTCATAAAAAATTAAGTATTATAAACACAAAACGGTCCAGAGGACTTATATTTTATCACATCCTCAATGAGTTAAAATATCTAATATAAAAGTTTTGTTTTCCTGATTAAGTTTTTATATATATTTATATTTTAGAAAGCTGGTTTATAAGGCCCGCCATATCTTTGGGATAGCTTGCGCTTATTTCGATTTTTTCCTTGCTTATAGGATGAAAGAATTTTAAGGAATAGGCGTGGAGGGCAAGACGAGAGATTATAGGGCGTTCCTCATATTTGTCTCCTCTCCAATTCTTTTTTAAGGCCGATATGTAAACTGGCTCTCCGTTTCCGTAAAGATTATCGCATAGGATAGGAAGCCAAAGGTGTTTTAGGTGAGCCCTTATTTGATGGGTTCTGCCCGTTATGGGACGGGCTTCCAAAAGGCAAAAGCGGCTGAATTTTTTAAGAAGGCTGAATTCGGTTAAAGACTCTTTTCCTTTTTTTTCGTCTATGACGGTGCGGTGCAGCTTATCCCCGTCTATTCTAAGTTTTGCCTCAGTTTTAAAATTTTCTTCTTGAGGAATGCCGGTCGATACCGCATGATAGATTTTTTCGATTTTGCGGTTTTGAAAATCATCGTTTAAAATTTTATGGGCTTCCGCATTTAGGGCATAGATAATGAGGCCTGAAGTTTCCTTATCGAGCCTGTGGACAGGATAAATTTTTGTCTCTTCCCTATCCTTGTAAAGTTCTTCAAGTATCTTATCAAGGCGGGGAGCTTCGCTGTCCCAGCGGTCGGCTCCTACGAGGAGGCCGGCACTTTTATTTACAATGAGAATATCCTTATCTTCATATAGAATTTCGTAAAGCTTTTTTTTCATTATAATTCCAAGTTTGTGATTTTTAGCCTTGATTACCGTTTAAAAAACTGTCGGTACCTTTCCGTAAAATAGGCTCAAGGCTCCATCGGTCGAAATTAAAACTTCTTCTTTTGTATCATCGTCTGCCTCAAAAATAATCAAGTCCAATTTGTCAAGATTAAAATCTTTTTTTTCGTTGAATGTTTCGGCTCTAAGTAAGGTTTTGGTATTGTACAAAAAAATCCAGCCGATTTCTCCCTTCAATACCGAAAACTTTAAAACCGAATTTTTGTTTAGAGCAAAGTTTTTTACTTCCGTTTCTACACCGTCTTTTACCATGAGGTTAAAATCCCTTACCCTTCCCATGCTGACCGTTTTTGCTCCGCCGTCAAAGGCATAGACTTCGTAGGGCTTAAGTTTGGTAAAGTTTTTTTCGTCATGGCTTATTTTTAAGTCCCCGTTTAAGGGAGAAATAAAACGGAAAAACCCCGAAAGAGGGGTAAAGTCTGATCTATCCAAATCGACGGTAGCGGAGCTTAATCGGAATAAAAAATCTCTTTTTTTATAATCGGCTTCATGCGGATATATAAAAAGCTCCGTTGTAGTGCCTCCGCTCCAGTTTGAAGTTTTAAAATCTTTTTCTCTGTAATGTGTAATTTTCATAAGTTAAATCCTTTTTGTTATTAATGATAAAATATTATCCCGTCCGGTTTTTTTTGCAGCAGAGCTTATTATAATGAGATCTTTGTCAAAGTTAAAGAAGTCTGCCCAAGCATTTTTTGCCTTTATCTGATCATTTTTGCCTATCTTATCGGCCTTGGTTCCGACTATTACAACCTCAATATTTAAGCCGTGAAAAAAGCCGATACTTTCTTTTTCGGTTTCGGTAGGTTCCCGCCTCATGTCCATTAAAAAAAAGATGGTCTTTAAGAGGGGGCGGTTTGTACAATATTCGTAGAGCATCTTGTCGATTTGCAAGGTCATGCCGCCTGAAAGTTTTGCATAGCCGTAGCCCGGAAGGTCTGTGAGCACAAACATGTCTTTTGGAACCGGCCCTGAAAACTTTTTTGTCTTAGGGTTAAAATTTAAAGAAGCCGGACAGTTTACCAAGAAAAAATTTACTTCCCGCGTCATTCCGGGACGGGAACCTGTCTTGACCAAATTTTTTCTGTTAACAAGCATATTTATGAGGCTCGACTTTCCTGCATTGGAGCGCCGGAAAAAAGCAAATTCCGAAACACCGATTTCAGGAAACTGTTCCGCCTTAACGGCTCCCTTTATAAATTCAGCATTTATAATTTTCATAAAAGGAATTCCGAAAAGGCTTTGAGAGTAGGGGGCATATCGTTTGAAAGCACCTTCTTTGCAAGGGTTTTTCCGAGCTGAACACCCTCTTGGTCAAAGCTGTTTAAGTTCCAGATAAAACCTTGGAACATCACCTTATTTTCGTAATGGGCAAGGAGGGCTCCGAGGTTTTCGGGAGTTAATTCTTCCCCATAGATTAAACTTGCGGGACGGTTGCCTGCAAAGTCCTTGTTTTTGTTTGTATCGGTTTTTCCTGCTGCAAAGGCCATAATTTGGGCTGCCAAATTTGCATTCAGTTTTTGCATATTGGTTGAGCCCTCGCTTTCGATATCAAGACCGATTTGGCTTTTTTTAAAGCCTATAAACTGCAAGGGGATTATATCGCTTCCCTGATGAAGGAGCTGATAAAAAGAGTGTTGTCCGTTTGTGCCCGGCTCTCCGAAAATTACGGGACCCGTTTTATAAGAAACTTTTTCGCCGAAACGGTTTACCGTTTTTCCGTTCGATTCCATGTCCAACTGCTGGAGGTGGGCAGGAAAGCGGGAAAGGGCCTGACAGTATGGAAGAATGGCCGTTGCCGAGCAGCCTAAAATGTTTCTTTCATAAATGCCGAGGAGGGCATCCAAGAGGCTTGCATTTTCTTTTATGTTTTTGTTTAGTGAAAGCTTATCTCCTTCTGCTGCTCCTTTTAAAAAGGCATCCACCGTTTCCATACCGAAGGCGAGAGCGAGTACTGCCGCTCCGCAAACCGAAGTTGAAGAATATCTTCCGCCTATAAAATCGTCCATATAAAAGGAAGTAAGATAGCCGGGGTTATTTGCTAGGGGGCTTGTTTCGCTTGTAACGGCAAGCATTTGTTTTTTGCAGTCAAGGCCGTTTTTTTCGAGAACGGATTTTACAAATCTTTCGTTTGCCAGAGTTTCCTGAGTTGTGCCGCTTTTTGAAACGAGGATAAAAAGGGTGCTTGCAAGATTTATGGAGTTTAAAACTTCGGCTGCATCGTCGGGGTCTACATTAGAAATAAAATGAGCCCTCATCTTTGTCTTTGCCCGATTTTTTAAGGCTATGTACATGGCTCTGGGGCCTAGGTCCGAGCCGCCTATTCCGATTTGAACTACATCGGTAAAGACTTTTCCTTGAGAGGTTTTAATCTTACCGGAATGAACCGCTTCGGAAAATTCTTTTATTTTTTTGAGCTCGTTGAGGTAAAAGCTCCTCATGTTTACGCCCTTATAAACTACATCATTTTTTAATTGACCGCGGGTGAGCTGATGGAGGACCATACGGTTTTCGCCGGTATTTATAAAATCTCCGTTTAATAAAAGCTCATACTTTTCGATCAGCTTTTGCTCATCGGCGAGGGACTGCAAAGCCTTAAGAATTTCATCGTTTACAGGCTTGGCCGCATAATTGTATTTGAGGTTTCCGCCCATTTTAACCGAATAATTTTTTACTCTTTTAACCGAACTTTCAGTATTGAAAATATCTGCGAGCTTTAAATTTTCAGCTTGTTCTTTATGAATTTTTTGTAATTGTGTAAAAGATGTACACTTATCTAAATTTTTCCATTCCATAAATTCTATTCTAACCTTTTTTGACAAAAAAAACAACTTGTTTGGAAAATCTTTAAAAGCTTTAATTGGAGCAGTCTATAAGCCGGTCGTTAATCGTTAATACAAAATAAACCTCTTTGCAGCAAAGTAAAAAGCACATAAAATCTTGCATATTTTCAACCTTCATGCTATACTGTATACTCTACAGAAGGTAATTATGTAACTTTTACTTAATTTTAATATTTAAAGGAGAAATCTATTATGATTACAAACAAAGAAATCGGAAAAGCGATGACAATCAAACTTGATGCAACGCTTCCCCCCGATCCCGTTTTTGAAAAGGGAATAAGAAGGGCGCCGAGCCGAGGCTTTAACTTGACAAAGTCTCAAACAGAGACGGCCTTAAAAAACGCCCTCCGCTATGTACCGGAAGAACTTCATGAAAAGCTCGCTCCGGAGTTTTTGGATGAACTTTTTACCTACGGCCGAATCTATGCTTACCGCTATAGGCCCCACGGAAACATCTACGGAAAACCCATAGATGAGTACAAGGGCAAATGTCTTGCAGCAAAGGCTATGCAGGTTATGATAGACAACAACCTTGACTTTGATGTCGCCCTCTACCCATACGAGCTTGTAACCTACGGTGAAACGGGCTCGGTCTGCCATGACTGGCTCCAGTACCGCCTCATCAAAAAATACTTGGAAGAATTAACCGAAGATCAAACCCTTGTTATGGAATCGGGGCACCCCTTAGGCCTCTTCCCTTCAAAACCGGAAGCTCCGAGAGTTATAATTACAAACGGCCTTATGATAGGTATGTTTGACAATTACAAGGACTGGGAAGTTGCAGAAGAAATGGGCGTTGCCAACTACGGCCAGATGACGGCCGGCGGCTGGATGTATATCGGCCCTCAAGGTATAGTTCACGGAACATTTAATACAATCCTCACAGCCGGCCGCAAGGAACTGGGAGTCGCAAGCGACGGCGACTTAAAGGGAAAGCTCTTTATTTCTTCCGGTTTGGGCGGAATGTCGGGAGCCCAACCCAAGGCCTGCGAAATTGCAAATGCCGTCGGTGTTTTTGCCGAAGTCGATAAATCGAGAATAAATACCCGTCTTGAACAAGGCTGGGTTCACGAAATGTCCGACAATTTGGATGAAATCTTTAAAAAGGTTGACGAGTACCTAAAAAAGAAGGAGCCTATTTCAATCGCCTATCACGGCAACATTGTAGACCTTCTTCAATATTGTGTAGACAAAAAAGTTCACATCGATCTCCTTTCTGATCAAACATCCTGCCATGCACCCTATGAGGGAGGCTATTGTCCCGAAAAGATGACCTTTGAAGAAAGAACTAAGCTCCTCTATGAAAACCGCGAAGAATTCTGCAAGAGGGTAGATTCTACATTAAAGCACCACTTTGAGCTTATCAAAATTCTTTCATCGAGAGGAACATACTTTTTCGACTACGGAAACTCCTTCCTCAAAGCCGTGTTTGATGCGGGCGCAAAGGATGTTTCCAAAAACGGAATCGATGAAAAAGACGGTTTTATCTTCCCCTCTTATGTAGAAGACCTTATGGGACTCGAACTCTTTGACTACGGTTACGGCCCATTCCGCTGGGTATGCTTATCAGGAAAACCTGAAGACTTGGACAAGACGGATGCCGCCGCAATGAGCTGTATCAACCCCGACCGCCGCGGACAGGACAGGGATAACTACTACTGGGTACGCGATGCCAAAAAGAATAGATTAGTTGTAGGAACTCAAGCCCGAATTCTTTATCAAGATGCAGAAGGAAGACGCGACATTGCCTTAAAGTTTAACGAAATGGTACGCAAGGGCGAAATCGGCCCCGTTATGATGGGACGCGACCACCACGATGTAAGCGGCACCGATTCTCCTTTCCGCGAAACTTCCAATATCAAGGACGGAAGCAATGTAATGGCAGACATGGCAGTACAGTGCTATGCCGGAAACGCAGCCCGGGGAATGAGCCTTGTAGCCCTCCACAACGGCGGCGGTGTAGGTATAGGAAAATCCATTAACGGAGGTTTCGGCCTCGTGCTTGACGGAAGCGAGCGTGTTGACGAAATCATCAAATCGGCCATTATGTGGGACGTAATGGGAGGCGTAGCCCGCCGAAACTGGGCCCGCAACGAAAACTCCATTACCACCAGTATCGAATATAACAAAAACTATTCAAATGGACACATCACTATTCCATATGTTGCTAAAGACGAGTTTGTAAAAAAACTGGTCGAGCAAAAATATAAAAAATAAAACGGCTGATACCAAAAAAACGCAGGACTTTTAATGAGCCCTGCGTTTTTTTGCTTTATTATTGAAGTTTTAACACCTAAACCTTAAACTGCCTCATTTCCTTTGCAAGACTATTTATGCTGTCTTGATGGGTTTGACTCATAGAATCTATTTCGTTAACAGCCTTATTTATCTCTTCTGCATCAACAGACATATCATTCATGCCCTTTGTAATAACTTCGCTTATTTTCGATATATTCTGCATCTCTTGTGATACAGTATTGCTGCTCATAAGCATTTCGGTTGAACTTTCTTTAACCGACGCAGTAGCTTCAATAAAGCCTGAAATAGCTTTTAAGACCTCTTCGCCTCTTGCAATTTCTTCTTTCATTGCCTGCATTATCATATTTTCTTGATTTCTTACAGCTTCAGTAAGCCTAAAGTTTTCCATAAAAAGCTCTTCGGACTTTATGCTGTCAGATGCAATCTTATCTATCTTTAATTTAAGATTTTGTAAAACGGTTGTTATGGTTTTTCCCTGCGTACTGGACTCTTCAGACAGCTTCCTTATTTCATCGGCAACAACGGCAAAGCCCTTTCCTGCCTCGCCGGCATGAGCCGCCTCAATAGCGGCATTCATCGCAAGAAGATTTGTTTGGCTTGCAATATGCTGAATAATCTTTCCGGCATTTAAAAGGCCTTCAGACTCTTCACTCATTTCGGATGTAAGTTTTGCAGACTCTATCGAAGACTGCTTTACATAGCCGGAGGCTTCTTCCAGCCGTGTAATTAAATCCCTATTCTTTTCCAAAATACCGCCCACATTCTTAATATTAAGTATAAGCTGTTCCATTGCCGAAGAAGAAACGGTCATACTTGCAGACTGATTTTCAATATGAGAATCAAGCTTTTCAATATTTTGAAGGAGTATACCTATTGAAGTTCCCGTATGATCAATACTTGAAAATTGTTTTGAAATTTTTTCTTTTATTTCATCAATGTTTGAGGTTATCTGATTTATAGAACCGGCAGTCTGGGCTATACTTCCTACCAGCTCTTCACTAAAATTCCTCATTATATCGGTATTTTCAGATGCCGTTTTGATGGAAGAGCATATCTTTGATATAGTCTTATTAAAATAGGCTGATAATTTTGCCGTTTCATCCCGACCCCTTATAGGCAGCCGGACAGTCAAATCTCCCCCGCCCTCAGAAATATCTTTTAACACATAAAGCACTTTTTTTATTGGGTCAGTAATTCTAAGGACAATTATTATAAAAGCTAGAAGAAATATCAGTAACACGGCTAAACTTATACTAATGATAGAGCTTATAGCTGAATAATATTCTGCATAAACCTCGTCTTCCTGAATCAATCCTACTATTTTCCACTCAAGCCCTTCTATAATCTTTGTATAAGTAAGCCAATACTTACCGTCAATAAAAATTCTCTTATTTATTGAATCTTTAAGCTTAGCCAAATCAGGAATTGGAACATTAGAAATATTTTTAAAGTTAAAATCCATATGCTTAGGATCAGCCAATATCGTCCCATCCTCTTGAATAAGCATAAAATATCCTTTTGTTCCAAGCTTAGATTTGGAAATCATATCGGTTAAAGTTTTTAGAGTAACTTCAATACCTGCAACCCTTAAAAATTCGCTGTTTTCAGAAAAAACACTTTTGTAAAGACCGATAACGGTATCTCCGACTGTAGATTCAAAAGCTTCGGCTATTACCGTATCTCCATTCGCAGCAACGGCATCTTCATACCATTTACGCTTGCGGGGATCAAAAAAAGCAGGCATTTCTCCGTCATAACTGGTAACCGAACCGCCCCACTTTGTTCCCATATAAACTTCAACATATTCCGGAAAACTTGAAAATAAGTTTCTAAAAACATCAACTATATTTTTTTCCGTTTCACTTCTATTTACAGCTTTTAAGCTTGTTTTAGTCTCCGATAGGGCAAAAGAATTTATAGATCCGTCTGCAGACCTAACGTCTTTATTTTGTGAAACGGATAACAGAACAGATTTTGCATTATCAAAAAATATTGTAAACGCGTTAGATATATATTCCAGATCACGAGGAATAACCCTATCTACCCGCTTTAAATTTTCCCGCTTAATATTCTTTCCGATAATATATACCATTAAGCTTGTAAAAACTAAAATAGTAAATACAAAAAACAGTATTATTTTATACCTAATAGAAAAAAGTCTCTCTTTTTTTCTGTGATGCCGGTGTCTATCATAATAGTTCTCCCTAAATATTTTCAATCTCATTTCGGTTTTAAGCTTTGCTTATTCTGTATCTATAATAATTTATTTATATGTACCGCTCTCGTAAAACAAAAAAGTAAAAAACTCGTTACAAGCGAATACACATATTTTTTCAAAATGCGTCTACTTGACTTTATAGCTTTTTTTTGCTTTACTGTGAGATACATGAAAAAAAATATAAGTGTTATTTTATTTATTCTCATAGGTTCGCTTTGCTTTTCTCAAAATATAACTACTGCAGGCGATTTGTTTAATTCAGTTTCCGATAGGTATGCTCAAATACAGGATTATATTGTCGACATGAATATAGCTGCCGGATCGTCAACACAACAGGCCACAGCAATGTTTAAAAAACCGGATAAACTTCGCTTAGACTTTAAATCCCCTGCAGAACAATGTATTGTTTTTAACGGAAATACTCTTTCAATTTACCTGCCTCAATACAGAACAATTCTAACCCAAGATGTGGAACAGAGCAATGCCGGAGGATCATCGTTAGCAACACCTCAAGGTTTATCTCTTATGAAAAGAGGCTACACAATTCAATATGAGGTTACATCGGCTCCTCAGCCGTTGGAGGAAGGCTCATCGGAAAATGTTATTATTTTGCTTATGAACCGAAAATCCGCAACAGAAGCATTTAAAACCCTGCGTGTTATGATTTATCCTGACGGTAAATTAATACGCCGAATCGAAGCTATTCCTGTTTCAGGAGGTAAGATAGTTTTTGATTTTTACAATTACAGAATAAATGCCGGCGTCGGCAGTAAGAATTTCGTATTTGATGCGCCTTCGACCGCAAAAACTTTTAATAATTTTCTTTTTGTCGATTAATTTGGGAGATAAAAAATGAATAAAATCGGAAGTCTGCTCACAGAAACAAGAACAAAAAATGAGCTTGAATTAGACCAAGTAGCAAGAGAAACGAACATAGCTAAAAGATATTTGGAAGCCCTGGAAAATGGAGATTACGAAGTTTTTCCGGCAGAGCCTTATGTTGTAGGTTTTTTAAGAAGCTACTGTGAATATTTAGGGCTTGATCCCGATGAAACAATAAATCTTTATAAGCAAGTAAAAATACAGGAGACATCACTTCCTCCCGATGCCTTACTGCAAAAAAGAAGTTTTTCTTTCTCCAAACCTTTAATTATAGGCTTAGGTATTTTAGCTGCTCTTGCCCTTATAATAACCCTCACTTTTTTTGCCGTTAAAGACTGGATACCGGCTATTCGTCAAAAAAAACTTGAAGAAAACTCAAAGGTAAACATCATAGAAAAAAGGGAAGCAAAACTATACGAAATAACTCAGTCAAAATTTGAAGAAAGAATATTTGAAGGAGACTCTTTACAACTAAGTATAGAAAATAAAAAATATACAATCGAAGTGGAAAAAATCAGTCCCAAATTAACTTTAAAAACAGATGCCGGTACGCAAGTTATAAGTCTTGGACAGACCGTAAAAATAGATCTCAACAATGATTTAACCATTGACCTAGAGATATCCTTAGAGGATATAGATAAAAATAATCCCAATACCGGGGCCCTTGTTTCAATATTGAGCGGGGCATCAATAGATCAAGATGACTTAAGCCCGTCTAGCTCAGATCTGGTAATCACCGAACCCAATTCTGCAGCAGCCTCTTCTTACAAGGTTCTTTTTGAAAGCGGCTCAGCCTACCCCGTTACCTTAAATGCAGTTTTCCGAGGTTATTGCCTTTTCAGACATGAGGCAGATAGAAAAAATAGAGAAGAACGCTATTACCAAAAAGCCGAACAGCTGACCGTTCAAGCCAATGACGGCTTAAGAATTTGGGCTTCAAACGGCAATGCCGTAAAACTCCAAGTTGTAGCAGGAGGCAAAACCGTTGATCTTGATATCAGCCGCCCCGGAGAGGTCATAGTAAAAGACCTAAAATGGATAAAGGATGACCAGACCAAACGCTATAAATTTATAGTGATAGATGTTGACTAAAATTAGATGCCTTCAAAGAAATTTTTTATAGATTTGCATGGCTGTGCAAAAAATCAGGTAGATGCAGAGCTCATTATCGGTATAATGGGTCAATTAGGATGGGAAAATACTCTTGATCCAAATGAAGCGGAGCTTATAATTGTCAACTCTTGCGGATTTATTAACTCTGCAAAGGAAGAGTCTCTCAACTCTGTTTTACAGGCTAGACTGGAATATCCAAAAGCAAAAATCCTTTTAGCAGGCTGCCTAGCAGAGCGCTATGCTGAGACTTTAAAAAAAGATTTGCCTGAAGCAGACGCTATTTTTGGAAACGGAAATCTTTCCCTTTTACCCCAAATAGTGAATACACTGTTTTCAAAAAAGCCGGAAAATAAAAAGCTGACCCGTAATATCCTAGTTCCGCCTCAGATAGGTGTCTGCGGAGGGGAAAGGCCGCAAATACTTAATTTTCCACGTTCGGCCTATATTAAAATAACCGAAGGCTGTGATAACTTTTGCAGCTTTTGTGCTATCCCGATTATAAGAGGAAGGCTTAGAAGCCGCCCTATAAAAGAAATTTGTGATGAAATAGAAACTTTTCTGGAAAGAGGCTTTTATGAGTTCAACTTGATAGGTCAGGACTTAGCGGCCTATCAAACAGGAAAAGATGACACCAAAGAGCCTAAAGAGAGCTCCAAGTCCGGCTTAGCATCACTTTTAGAGGCTATCTCAAAAATAAAAGGTTCTTTTAAAATTCGCCTCCTTTATATCCATCCCGATCATTTTCCCCTCGACATACTCGATATAATAACTCAAGATAAAAGGTTTTTACCGTATTTTGATATACCTTTTCAATCCGGGTCGGAAACAATAATCAAGGCTATGAATAGAAAAGGCTCTGCTGAAAAGTATCTGGAATTGGTTCAAGCCATAAGAGAGGCTTTTAGAAAATCGGCAAGTCCTTATGGAGAGCCTCAAATACGCACAACTTTTTTGGCGGGCTTTCCGGGAGAAACCGAAGAAGATTTTAAAAAAACTGCCGAATTTTTAAAAAAACTGCAGCCCCTGTGGTCGGGAGGTTTTACATATTCCAGAGAAGAAAATACGGCTTCTTATTCCTTTAAAAAACCTGTGCCTAAAAGGACGGCAGAAAAAAGGCTTGAAGAAATCAGACTTATTCAAAAAGAAATTACCGAAAAAAAACTTGAATCCTTTATCGGTACCGAAACGGAAGTCTTTATTGAAGAGCTAATCCCTACAGAGGAAGATGATAAAACAGAAGACGATAAAACTTTTTTAGCCCTCGGAAGAGCATGGTTTCAGGCTCCCGATGTAGACGGAGCTGTAATTTTAAACTTTACTTATGAAAAAAAGGATTCGGAAGGCAAGGATATTGCTCCGGGCTCCATAGTCAAAGCAAAAATCATAGCCCGTAATGGTTTTGACCTTGAAGCCGGAGTTTTATAAAACAGGTTTATAAAAACCTCTCAATTAGATTCTGCTGCGGCTATTGCATAACTATTAAAAATATGCTAAATTTAAAGATATTATGACGGAAAAACCGTATAATCTATTTCAAGTTGTACAATACAACAGGAGGAACAAATGAGTATTTCACTCGCATTGTATGCTGTGCTTGGAGGCGGGATTGCAGCCCTAGCTTATGCACTTGTAAGAACCTTGTGGATTTATAAACAAAAGGTTTCAGATCAGTCTTTAAAAGAAATTGGAGGCCATATAGCCGATGGGGCCATGGCTTTTTTAAGAAGAGAATATTTAACTCTTCTTCCTTTTATCGCCATAGTTGCCGTTTTTTTAGCTATCGGAAATAATGGAGCTCTTAGGTTCCAGTCCCTTTCATTCTTGCTCGGCGCTCTTGCTTCAATGTCGGCCGGATACATAGGTATGCGTGTTGCAACACAGGCCAACTCACGCACAACACAGGCTGCGAAGGATCAGGGCCTAAACGGAGCTTTAAAAATTGCTTTTTCAGGCGGAAGCGTTATGGGAATGAGCGTTGTCGGTCTTGCTTTTATAGGCCTTTTTATCGTTCTCATTCTTTCTACTTCAATTTTAGGAACAAGTGAAGATGTACTAAAAGACATTATTTTACCCTTAGCCACAGCTTTTTCTTTGGGAGCATCCTCGATTGCTCTTTTTTCACGTGTAGGCGGCGGTATTTATACAAAGGCTGCCGACGTAGGAGCCGACCTTGTAGGAAAGGTTGAAGCAGGTATCCCCGAAGATGACCCCAGAAACCCTGCCACTATTGCAGACAACGTAGGCGACAATGTAGGAGACGTTGCAGGCATGGGTGCCGACCTTTTTGAATCCTTTGTCGGTTCGTTGGTAGGAGCAATGATCTTAGGCCTAATCATAAATACACCCGATTCTTCTTTAAAAATTAAGATGATGATTTTGCCCTTGCTGATTTCGGTTGTAGGCCTTGCAGCCTCTTTAATCGGAACATTCTTTGTAAAGGCAAAACCCGGTTCAAACCCTCAAAAAGCCCTTAACACAGGAACTTTCGGAGCCGCAATCGTTGCAACCATCTTTGTTTTCTTCCTGGTAAAATTCATCATGGGCGATGCAACATTTAACGGAACCCAAGGATATTTACATGTATTTGCTTCTACAGTAATAGGTCTTGCCGCAGGCGTTTTAATCGGTATCATTACCGAATTCTACACAGGTACAGGCAAAAAGCCGGTTAAAGGCATAGTAGATGCTTGCGAAACAGGAGCTGCAACCACGATTATTTCAGGTTTAGCCGTAGGTATGAGAAGCGCCTTCCCTGTAATGCTTTTAATCGGAGCTTCAATCTTTTCAAGCTTTATGTTGGCAGGCCTTTATGGTGTAGGTATAGCTGCTGTAGGTATGTTGGTAACCCTAGGAATCCAGCTTGCAGTTGATGCTTACGGCCCAATAGCCGACAATGCAGGCGGTCTTGCCGAGATGGCAAACTTCCCCAAGGATGTCCGCAATATTACTGACAGCCTTGATGCTGTAGGAAATACAACAGCCGCTATCGGTAAGGGTTTTGCTATCGGATCAGCTGCTTTAACAGCCATCATCCTCTTTACCTCATTTAAAGAGCAGTCCGGTGTAGCAAGCGTAGATATTACAAACATTAACGTTCTTGTCGGCGTTCTTTTAGGAGGAGTTTTCCCCTTCTTGTTCTCAGCCTTAACAATGTCGGCTGTAGGAAAAGCTGCTCATAAGATGATCGAAGAAGTTCGCCGCCAGTTTAAACAGCACCCCGGCATCTTGGAAAATACCGAAAAACCGGATTATAAGAGGTGCGTAGATATCAGTACTCAGGCTGCATTAAAAGAAATGATTATCCCGGGTCTTGCTGCAATTGTTACCCCCATCATTGTAGGCTTTGCAGGAGGCCCCGCAATGTTAATCGGTCTTTTGACAGGCGTAACCGTATCGGGCGTTGTATTGGCAGTCTTTATGTCCAATGCAGGCGGTGCATGGGATAATGCAAAGAAGATGATTGAAGGCGGAATCGCAGGCGGAAAAGGCTCACCTTCTCACAAGGCCGCTGTTGTAGGCGACACTGTAGGAGACCCCTTCAAAGATACTTCCGGTCCCTCCATCAACATATTGATTAAGCTTATGTCAATGGTTTCATTGGTTATAGCTCCTATGCTAAAAGCTTTTTGGGGCTAAATAAAACAGCTTGTTAAACAAAAAAAGACGGCAGTAAATGCCGTCTTTTTTTTATCAGTGTTGCTGATTTCTCCCGTAAAATTTATTATAAAAAACGCTTTAAAGATCCAGCTTTAAATCCCCATCCTTAATCCAATTTATCTTTCTTAAAATAAAGGTAAAAAATAATGCTAATACAGCCGGCAGGATAAAGTGTAAAAGAAAAATAGCAAAATATGTGTCTAGGCCTCCCTTCCCTATAGAGTCCATTGCCGTTATAGTTCCAATTTGACCGACAAGGCCGCAGGTTCCCATACCTGAACCGAGGGGGATATTTTCCATTTTAAAAATAATAGTAGCCAAGGGGCCTAAAATAGCCGCCGTCAAGGTCGGCGGTATCCATATCCTAGGGTTTTTGATAATATTGGGCATGTGGAGCATACTTGTTCCTATGCCTACGGCAAAACTTCCTCCAAGCCCGTTATCCCGATAACTCATAACCGCGAAGCCTATCATCTGAGCGGCACAGCCGACGGTTGCAGCTCCTCCTGCAAGCCCTGCAAGAGAAAGCATCATACAGATGGCAGCACTGCTTATAGGCAGGGTAAGAATAATGCCGACCAACACTGAAACCGTAACTCCCATCCAAAAGGGCTGGAGGGTAGTAGCGTCCATAATGATTTTTCCAAGCCAAGTCATAAAAGAGGACATTCCCGGCCCTACCAAGGCCGCAATTATAGTACCGGAAATAATAGTTACCATAGGGGTAACGATTAGATCAATCTTTGTTTCGCGGGAGACAGCCTTTCCAAGCTCGGTGCTGATTATCGTTGCGACAAAGGCGCCTACAGGCCCGCCAAGCTTGTTCCCTGCAAAGCCTACTATCGTTGCCGAAAAAAGCACAAAGGTGTGGGCTTTTAAAGCATGGGCTATGGCTATACCGATTGCGGCCCCCGTCATATCTCGGCAGATCGGCCAGACGGTTTTAGTCAAAAAAGGAATATTAAGTTTAAGACCGATACTGTTTAGTATGGTACCTACCAAAAGAGAAGAAAAAAGCCCCATCGCCATCGCACTCATAGCGTCGATAAAATAACGCTTAGCCGATATTTCGATGTTCTTTTTAACCAAAAAGTTTTTAAAAGAGTGGTTCATTTAAGATGCTCCCGGAATATATTTTTTAGCGGAAAAGGTATTGGAGAATATGGGAATCGAACCCACGACCTATTGATTGCGAACCAATCGCTCTACCAACTGAGCTAATTCCCCAAAGCTGTAAATAAACTCATTGCAAGAATTATGTTGCTTAATGTTACATCAAATAAAAAAAAAAAGCAATCAGGTATCTTGTTTTTTTCAAATTTTTTGCGTAGAATATAAAACATGAAAAGAAGCTTTATTTTATTACTTACCATAATGAGTATTGTACTCATAGGCTCATGTGAAACCCTAAAATCTACACAAAAAGAAGATAAAAGGTCTTCTCAGCTAAAAGAAAAAATCGTTTTAGCGCCACTTGACGAATATATAACCGAAAGGGTTTGGAGACTGGCCGGCTGCTATCTTGAAAACGGACAGTATATGTTTTTAGATGCAAATATGCTTACTTCCCGTATTAAGTTTTTAAAGGATGGAAAATTTGAAGCTACCAGCGGAATAAGCGACTATACCGGAATATGGAAACAAAAAACAAAGACAAAGCAAACAGAATACTTTTTTAATTTTCAAATAAATGAAAAAAAGCATGTCGACCCGTCAAATACTATAGGAAAGCCATTTGATAAGGCCTTTGAGCAAAATTTAAAAAACACAGAGATTCTTAAACTTACAGTAAATGAAATAAAACTTTATTCAAAATACGGGGAGCTCTTATTACATTTTATCAGGCTCTAAATCTATTTTAAAATGTGAATAAAAAACCGTCCTTTACCGGACGGTTTTTTTTATACCAGCTTAAATTTTTAGGCAAATTCCTTGCCGTAGCGGTTTATGGCAGCAGCCATATTATCAAGGCTTACCTGCTCCATAACGCCTCCCATTTCCCATGCGACACGGGGCATACCGTATACGACTGAAGAGGCCTCATCTTGGCCTATCGTGCGGGAGCCTTCGGTGTAGAGCCTTGTAATATTTTGAGCTCCATCTTTGCCCATACCTGTCATTATTATACCTAGAGCATGATTTTGATATTCCTTTGCAACCGATTCAAACAGAACATCGACGCTGGGCTTATGACCGCTTTGAGGTTCCGTATCTATAACTTTTGCAACAGCGGCAAGAGAACGCTTTTCTACAATCAAGTGTTTTCCTCCGGGAGCAATGAGAATGCGGCCGGGCTTTATAAGATCACCGTCTTCGGCTTCTTTCACTTCAAGAGGACAGATCTTATCCAAACTTGCAGCAAATTCTTTTGTAAATCCTGGGGGCATATGCTGTACAACAACTATGGGCTGGGGTAAATCCTTATCAATAGATGCAAATACTTGACGAAGAGCATTCGGGCCTCCGGTTGAAATACCGATAGCAATAATCTGAATATTTCCATGCTCTCTTTGAGCCTTAGGTTTTTCTTCTTTTTGAGGCTCAGGAGCTGCCATAGGCTTGGGGAGAGGACTTTTAAATGTGTCCGAAACAGGGTGCTTTGTATCTGTGCCTCTTGTACCTGTTTCAATTTGATGACGCCGGCCGTAGGCAAGCAGCATTTTTGAAAGGGTTTCTGAAACTGTAGTTAGATTAGCAGATTCAGAGCCAGAAGGCTTTGTAATAAAGTCGCAAGCTCCAAGTTCTAAACAATCCATAGTAACCTTAGCACCCTCTTTTGCAATACTGGACAAAATTACTACAGGGATTTTTATATTTTGTTTTTTTAACTCCCTTAAAAATTCTATGCCGTTCATCTCAGGCATTTCCAAGTCCAAAACAATCACATCAGGCATTACACGGTCAAGTTTTTGAAGTGCAAACCGGCCGTTCATAGCCTTATCGGCAATCTTTAACCCGGGTGTAGCCTCAACAATCTTCCCTATCAGGTTTCTCATCAATGCCGAATCATCTACTATCAAAACACGAATATCTTCCATAAAAAGACTCCTCTAAAAAGATATATAAAAATTGTAAAATTAAAATCCCTTTTGATAAAAACACGCCCAATCCGTTTTTACAAACTTAAATTGAGTTTCCATACCGAATAAAGACTCGGAATGTCCTATAAATAAAAATGACTTTGGCGACATAGCACGCCAGAACCTATCAATAACATCTTTTTGTGCAGGTTCGTCAAAATAGATCAAAACATTGCGGCAAAATACAAGATCAAAGTCGGTATGTTTTGAATCATGCTTTAAATTGTGGTAGTCAAAATTTACCATCTGCATTATGTCTTTTTTTACCTGGTAACCGTCATTTACCTTATCAAAATAAAGCTTTAAATAATCTTCCGGAATTCCGGCAACTCTGGATTCTTGATAAAAGCCTGTTTTTCCGACAAGAAGACATTTTAGAGATAAGTCGGAGGCTGTAATTTCTGCTGAAAATCCTGCGGGAAGATGTTTTTTCATAACCATAGCTATGGTATAAGGCTCCTCTCCGGTTGAGCAGCCGGCGCTCCATATTTTAATTTTATTTTTACCTGAGGCTCTTTTTACCTTTACAAGTTCAGGAATAACATAGTTTTCTAATGCATCAAAATGAGGCTGATTTCTAAAAAATCTTGTAAGATTCGTTGTAACAGAGTCTAAAAGATTCTTTTGCTCTTCCGAGTTCTTTATAATCATTTCATAATAATCCGAAACCTTTTCAAGCTGCTTTTCCCTAAGTTTTCCTTTTAATCTGCTTTCCAAAATAGACCTATTAGTATCGGAAAAAGTAATACCGCTTGCGGTATATATCAAATCGCTAAACATACGGAATTCTTGATCAGTTAAAAATTCTGACATACTCTAGGCTCCTAGTTATCTTTAAATTTATTTTTTTACATTTTCTCCATAGTTTACGCCCTATACCTAATTATGTCAATCGGCAGTCAAGGCTTTTGACTAAGATTAAAAAAGATAGTATAATAAAACTATGTTCAAGAAAGCTAAATTTTTATTTATAGCCTCTATTCCAGCCATTATATCACTTTCTTGTAGTTTAAACTATAGTAAAGAGACACAAAATTTTGAAAAAAAACCGAATTTTGTATTTAAAAATGCAAATTTGGACAAATATGAGGACTCATCCCTAAATTTAAGAGTGAATTTTACTGAGCTGGAAATTTACGATCCTGATAAGGTATGGGTCGGGAAAAACTTGAGATTTTTTAAAGCAGACAAAACTAAGCCTCAAAATGATAAAATAAGCGCCGAATTAAAAGGAAGAGCAGGAATCGTAAAAATAGATGAAAAAAACAATAAATATTTTTTAGGTAAAAAAGTTTTCTTTGAAGATTTAAAAGAAAACCTTGCCATCTCAGGAGATGCTTTCTTTTGGGATAAAACCGAAAATATTTTATACGGAACGGAAAAAGGAATAGTAAGCTTTAAAAAAGGCGATGAATTTTATATTGAAGGAACAGGTTTTATAGCAAATACATTATCAAAAGAATTTGAATTTGTACAGTCAGTAAAAGGGAATATAAATTCAAAGGAGGAGCAAAAAAATGGAAACTAAAAAATACAAACATAAAATATTTTTTATATCATGTCTTTTTACTTTTCTCTTTTTAATAAAGATTGATGCACAAAGCTCAAAGATAAGTTTTAAGGCCGATAAGGTAACAGCCTCTGTAGCAGAAAATAAAAAATCTACCAACTTGATAGGAAATGCTGAAGTTAAGGTAGACAGCCTTACCATATCTGCTAACAGTATAGAAATTTTTGGAACAGACTACAGATATGTCAATGCAAGCGGTTCGGTTAATGGCGAAGATATTGAAAAAGGATATAGTTTTAGTGCAGATTTAATCAAATTCGACCGCAAAACCGATACCGTTACAATGTTCGGTAAAGTAGAGCTTAAAGATTCAAAAAATGATGTAAGCATAAACTCTGAAAATATGGAATATAAAAAAAAGCAGGAAGTCATGGTTATGCGCTTTAGCGTAAAAATAGTCAATAAAGATATAAGCTGTAACTCGATGTTTGCACTGTATAACCGCAATGAATCAAGATTGGAATTGACCGGCCGTCCGGTGGTAAAAAAAGGACAGGATGAATTTAAGGCCGGGAAAATATCGGTTAATCTGGACACTGAAGACATTATACTGGACGGAAGAGTTCGGGGCTCGGTAGAGCAAAAAAAAGAAGAAAAACAGGAAGAAAAAGATACGGCAGTACAAGAAGCGGAACCGCTTACTAAAGAAATTAAACAGGAGTAATCCTATGTTCAATACAAAGAGTATTCTAAAGGTAGAAGGCTTAAATAAATTTTTTAGAAAAAAACATGCTGTGAATAATTTAAGCTTTTCGATGGAGCAAGGCGAGATCGTAGGTCTTTTAGGCCCTAACGGTGCAGGAAAAACTACATCTTTCTATATGATTGTCGGCTTTTACAAACCAAACTCAGGCGATATCTATATGGATGGAATAAAGATAACGAATCTGCCTATGTACAAAAGAGCCCATGCAGGCATTTCCTACCTGCCGCAAGAAGCTTCCGTCTTTAGGAAGCTTACGGTAGAACAAAATATATATGCTATATTAGAGACCCGCAAAGATCTTTCTAAGGAGCAAAAAAAAGAAAAACTGGATTTTCTTCTCGAAGAATTCGGTATAACTGAAAACCGTAAACAGCAAGCCTACACCCTTTCGGGCGGCGAAAGAAGAAGAACGGAAATCGCAAGGGCCCTGGCTATTGAGCCCAAATTTCTACTTTTAGATGAACCTTTTGCAGGAATCGATCCGATTGCCGTACATGATATAAAGAGTATAATAAGGATATTAGCAAATCAAGGCATAGGAATTCTAATCACTGATCACAATGTCAGGGACACTTTAGAGATAACCGATAGAGCCTACATAATAGGGAATGGAGAAATTGTAGAACAGGGCTCACGGGATGAAATTCTAAACTCTGAAATTGCCAGAAAGATCTATCTGGGTGAAGAATTCAAAATGTAATCGGCTTAGAATTGAGGATAAGATGCTGGAATTAATTGTTTTTTTAGGAAACTACGGAAAAAAGTACGAAAACACAAGGCATAATGCCGCCTGGGTTTTATGTGATGAACTGGATATAAGTAAAAATGTTCTATGGCAAGATAAATTTAAGGGACAATATGCAAAAGTTTCTTCTGCCTTAACTGACGGAAGGGCAGTTCATCTATTAAAGCCGGAGACTTATATGAACCTTTCTGGAGAAAGCGTCGTTGCAGCATCTTCTTTTTTTAGGATAAAACCCGAAAATATCTTGATAGTACATGATGAGCTGGAGCTAAAACCCGGTATTATAAGCTTCAAATGGTCGGGAGGGCTTGGCGGCCATAACGGTTTAAGATCTATAAAAACAACCTTGGGTACAGCCGATTTTTTCAGGCTGAGGATAGGCATAGGCCGCCCCGATTTTTCTGCTCAAGGCGGAGATTCCACCCCCGATATTTCAGGTTATGTACTTTCGCGTTTTTCTCAATCGGAATTAAATGTTTTAAAGAGCCAAGTGCCATCGGTAAATCCTTTTTTCCAAAAGATACTGCAAACAGAAGAACCCCAATCCTGTATAAAGGAATGGGCAAAAGTCCTGCCTCCTCAAGCCTAAACTTTCTTGCTTAAGATTTTTTTTATTTTTCCGAAACTTAAATGAGGAATTACAATGAAAAAAACACTGATCTTATTGATTTTTATCTCCTTTTTTTTACTGCCGTCCTTCCCGGAAAATACTGCAGAATCGGATGTTTATAAAAAGCTCGTAGAATCTATTGTAAGAATTGAACCTCCTAAGATTAAGGATGGATATATAATATTTACGGCAACAGGGAAGAGGCATGTAGGTATAGTCTTTTCTCATGAAGATTATAAAAAAATTCATTCCTTTAAAAAACTCATACCCGGAGAATTAAGTGAAGAGAAAGAAACCGTTTTTTTTCATATTTTTACAATACCTGAAGAATTTACCGAGATTAAATACAGGCTCGTAATAGACGGCCTTTGGTCATCAGATCCCTTAAACAAAAATACCTTCTTTGACTTTAATCACAACATGAGCGTATCCCGCATAAGCGTTCCCTATAAAAAAGAATATAGAACCGAAGTAAGCAATAAAAATTCGGTAAAATTTACTTATCTAGGTGAACCTAAAAAAAGCGTAAGCCTTGCAGGTTCTTTTAATAATTGGGATCCCTTTATGTATGAACTTACGGAAGTTTCTCCGGGCAGGTATGAATTAAATTTAAATTTACCCTCCGGAACATGGATTTATGCTTATTTTTCGGGAGGAACACAGCTTCCGGATACAACAAAGAAAGATTATGTATATACTATAGACGGACGAGTTGCCTCGGTTATCAGAATTGACTAAAGTTCGTTATAAAAAGGTTTTTATAGGAGGTATGATAAAATAGTAAACAAACAAACGGTAATGTGATAAACTGAACTAAAAAGAAGTTCAGTGGAAACCAGGCAATAGTTCGTCATGTTTAGTGGAGGCAATGACCTCCGAATGGGAGAATGAAGAGCTTTTGCCGCATCATACAGTAGTCGTTAAAGACTGAATGGGAGATTGGAATATATTACCGAAAAGACTTTCCGCTGAAACACAAAGGGAGGGAGGTCGAAATGACATTTTTTATTGGCGTGGATTTGCACAAAACACAGTTTACAGTTCATGTAAGAACGGAAGAAAGGTCTGAAACCCTAAATCAGATAAGACAATATAAAACTGATGACAAAGGTTATGCCGACTTTATGACAAGAATAAAAGCTTACAAAGAAATCGGAGCTGTTGTAAAATTGAGTTGAATCAACAGGGAACACCCGTTTTTTCAAACACGAGGTAGAAAAAGCCGGAGCAGAAGTTACAGTCATAAATACTTTGAAGTTCAAGGTTATAACTGAATCTGCTAAAAAAACTGATAAGCATGATGCTTGTACAATTTCAGAGTTTCTTTCAAAAGACATGCTACCTGAAAGCTATCTTTGCAGTAAAGAAACTGAAAATATGAGGCGGCTTTTAAAGTCTAGGGAAAGGCTGGTTCGCTCGATAGTAGGTCAAAAGAATGAAGTTCATGCTCTTTTAAGTATGGGGCTAAAAGATGAAAGCAGGAGCCTACAGTAAAAAGGACGCCAGAGAGTTCTGACGTCCTTGAGTCGAATAACGACAACGTGCTCGAGGCACAATCAGTACAACTGATGTTTGAAATTATAAGGCAAATGGAAGAAAGTGTCAAGATAATAGAAAACAACTTACAGAATTGACAAAGGATGATCAAATGGTAAATCGTCTTTGAGTATACGAGGTTGTGGAAAGATAACGGCATGGACTATAAGAGCCTATACTGAGGATATGGGAAGGTTTGCAAGTGCAAAAATATGCAGCCTTTGCGGACTTGTTCCATGGGTGTCTGATTCTAATGAAAGTATTAGGCATGGAAAAATTACGAAGCGAGGCCCGCAGGAATTAAGAGTGAGCTTTGTACAATTGGTAATGGGTATAAGACGTTGCAAAGATACTGCCTGTTGGCGTTTAATGCAGCGTTATGAATATATGAAAACACATAAGGGCAGCGGAAAGTCAATCATAGCCGCTGCGAGGAAGTTGGCAGAGATTGTATGGGCAATGCTCAGCAATAAAGAAGATTTTGACTGTGAAAAGATGAAAGGAACATACAACCGTATGAATCTTGCAGTTTAATTTTTATCTGCCATCTATTTTAATTTTTTTTAAGAAAGTCGATTTTGTTTGTTGACTTTTTATGGGAGATTATATATGCATGAATATATTATACAAGGCGGATTCCCGGTAAAAGGGACCATAAAAGCAAGCGGAAATAAAAATGCGGCCCTCCCCTGCATAGCCGCTGCTATTCTCTCAGAAGAACCTATTATCCTAAAAAACATTCCTGAAATTGAAGATGTTTTTGTAATGCTTCAAGTCTTTGAAGCTTTGGGAGGCCATTACGAAAAGATAGAAAAGAATGTGTTTAAACTCCAAATAGAAAAAGTAAAAACAAGCAAGATACCAGATGACCTCGCTTCAAAGATAAGAGCCTCTATTTTATTTGCCGGACCTCTTTTAGCGAGAACCGGAAAAGCCGTTCTGCCTCCTCCCGGAGGAGATGTTATAGGCCGCCGCCGTCTGGATACCCATTTTTTAGCCTTAACGGAATTGGGTGCAAGAGTCGAAACGGATCAAAATTTTTCTTTTATTGCACACAAACTAAAAGGCGAAGATATATTTTTAGATGAGGCTTCCGTTACGGCAACGGAAAACGCTATAATGGCAGCAAGCCTTGCAGAAGGAACAACAATTATAACAAATGCGGCAAGCGAACCCCATGTTCAAGAGCTGTGTAAAATGCTAAATAAAATGGGTGCTAAGATCAGCGGACTAGGCTCTAATATCCTGACTATTGAAGGAGTTGAAAAATTAGGCGGAACAGAGCACAGAATAGGACCTGACTATATGGAAATAGGCTCCTTCATAGGTCTTGCAGCCGTTACCCGCGGGCAGCTAAAAATTACCGATGTAGAACCAAAAGATATGCGGCCCTTAAAGGTGGCTTTCGGCAAGTTGGGCATAGGCTGGTCTTTAGAAGGAAGCACCCTTACCGTCCCCGACAAGCAAAAGATGCAGGTAAACTGTGATTTGGGAGGCATGATTCCCAAAATAGATGATGCTCCATGGCCGGGTTTTCCTCCTGATTTAACCAGTATTATGACAGTCATCGCTACACAGGTGGAAGGCACCGTCTTAATCCACGAAAAAATGTTTGAATCTCGAATGTTTTTTGTAGATAAGCTAATAGGAATGGGAGCCCGCATTACTCTTTGTGATCCGCACAGGGCTGTTATTTCAGGCCCCAGCTCACTGCAAGGAAGCGAACTGGTTTCCCCTGATGTAAGGGCAGGAATGGCTATGGTAATAGCAGCTTGCTGTGCCAGAGGAGAAAGCATTATACGCAATGTATATCAAATAGAAAGAGGCTATGAACATCTGGTAGAGAGGCTAAAATCTATAGGTGTAAAAATAGAACTTAAGGAAAAATAATAGCTAAATTTTAATAAGACCAAATTATAAAAAAAACCGTATCGGCAAGAGCTCAATACGGTTTTTTTTAGTTTAAAGGGTTCTACTTAACAGCATTTTCAATCATTTCAATATTTTCATCATTTGAAATAATCTCAAGAGCCTTCATAATGTCGTTATAAAGAATGCGGTCTTCGGTAACCTTGGAGATGTGTTTTCGGATAAGCTTCATCATCGCGTCGGTTCCCTTGCCGTATTTTTCGATACCGCGTAAATCGCAGGCTTGAGCAGCCGTAAGCCACTCAATAGCAAGAACATGGCGTACGTTTTTAACGATTTCGGTTATCTTTCGGGCAGCAGTCGTTCCCATACTTACGTGGTCTTCTTTGTTTCCTGATGAGGTAATGGAGTCAACGCTGGCAGGATGAGCCAATACCTTGTTTTCTGAAACAAGGGAGGCTGCCGTATATTGAGGAATCATAAAGCCTGAATTTACTCCGCCGTTTTCTATTAAGAAGGCGGGAAGGCCTCCGTTTAGCTGCGGGTTTACAAGGCGTTCGATTCGGCGCTCGCTTATGTTTGCAAGCTCGCTGACGGCAATCCCCAAGAAGTCCATGGTAATAGCAATGGGCTGACCGTGGAAGTTTCCGCCTGAAATAACATCATGATTGTCCGGGAATACTAGCGGATTATCGGTTACGGCATTGATTTCTACCTCTAAAACCTTGCGCACATAGGCGATAGCATCGGCACTTGCTCCATGAACTTGCGGAACACAGCGGAGGGTATAAGGGTCTTGAACATCATTTTCTCTTGTGTTGATAGAAGAACTGCCCTTTAACATTTTAAGAATAAAGGCAGCCGTATCAATCTGTCCCTTGTGAGGACGGGATTTATGGATTCTTGGGTCGAGGGCTGCGGTAATTCCCCTAAAGGCTTCAAACACCAAGGAAGCACCCATGTTTGCAGTTTTTAAAAGCTGCTCTGCGTCGTGCAGGGCTAAGGCTCCGATACCGGACATTACGGGTGTACCGTTAATTATACCGAGACCGTCTTTTCCCGAAAGGACGACAGGCTTTAAGCCGGCTTTCGCAAGAGCCGCCTGTCCTTCCATAAGCTTACCTTCATAATAAGCCTTTCCCTCTCCTATCATTACGAGAGCAATGTGGGCTAGGTTTGCCAAGTCACCGCTTGCTCCTAAAGAACCTTTTTCGGGCACATAGGGCGTTACTCCCTTATTTAACATATCTACAAGGATATCCGGGACTGCAGGAGTTACTCCGGAAAAACCGCTCGCATGAGTGTTAAGCCTTAAAAGCATTATGGCTCTAACTATGTCTTCCGGGAAGGGATTGCCGACACCGCAGGCATGGCTCAATATTAAGTTCCTCTGCAAGGCTCCGTTTTGATCCTTAGTAATCGTTACGGTGGATAATTCTCCAAAGCCGGTCGAAATGCCGTAGGTAGGCTTTCCGCTTTTTACGATGTCATCAACGATTTTTTTTGAATCCTTGATTCTTTTTTTTGCATCTGCGGATAGTTTTACTTCCGCTCCATGGCGGGCAACAGCTACAACGTCTTCTATTGTTAAACTGCTGCCGGTTACTGTTACTGGTTTTACTTTCATTTGTTGCTCCTTATATTTTTATTTTGAATAAATATCATTTTAAAAGTTTAAATTCTGCAATTACAGGATGATGATCCGAAACTTCAAAATTTAAATCAATAGTTTTTACTCCGGTAATTTCAACATTGGGAGAACATATAAACCCATCTATTATTGTGGTGTAATTTTCTCCTTTAACATAGGGCTTTTCCAAGAGCCGTACAGTCGGCACCGATTTATCAAAACCCCATCTCCATCCGTCGCCGATAAAATCGGCAGGAGAGTATTCTATCCATTCAAGGTATTCCTCAGGTGTAGTATAAGGCATAAAGCTGTTTTTTTCTACACCCGGAAAAAGAGAATTCCAATCTCCTCCGGCAATTACCCAGTGCCCTTCATTATATAATTTTAAAGCAAGGGCCTTTAGATAGTCCATCTCCTGCTTTCTCAGCACTCCTGCCTTATCATAAGCCGAAAGATGTAGGTTTATTATGTAAAGATTTTTACTCAGAACATCGGTTTTGATTTCAGAAATCAGAAGGCAGCGTTTTAAGTTGACGGTTTTTAAGGGCCATGAAAATGCTCCCGGAAGCTGATGTCTATACGCTTTTTCTATTCCGCATCCGCTTAAAGTAAAGACCCCGCTTTTTACTCTTCCTAAAGGATTTAAAACGGGGGCGGGAACAATGAAGGCATCATAGTTTAAGGCTGTGGCCGAATCATAATCGGTAAAAAAATCGGATAAGGCTTTTTTTTGATTTATATAAAAACTGCGTTTAGATTTTATGTCGATTTCTTGGATAAGATTAAAACTGCAATCTTCTTTTTTAAGAATTTCTTTTACTCGTTCAAGGTTATTTAATACAGCCTCCTTGCTTCGGGCTGTAACATTTTTTCCGCCGTCATAAAAAAAATCGTTTTGAGCATCAAGGCCGCAATAGCCTATATTCCAGCTTAACATTTTAAAGACCTCATCGGTTTTTAAAGTTTCTTTTTTTGCTCCTTTTGTTATCTCTGCATTTTCAATCGGCTTAGGACGATACTCGGCTGCGGTAACAAACACAAAAAAAAGAACGGTTAAAAAAATCAATACTGCTAGAACAGCCAAGGGAACAAAAATAAATAATTTACGTGAAAGCATATCAGCCTGCCTCTTATTAAATTTATCGCTCTTTATAGATTATATCTTAAAAAAAAGTTTTATTCAATCGACGCTATCAAGAGTTTTTTCCTGAAAGCTTATTTTTCCATGAAGAGATTAACTGCAAAGCATTTATAGGGGTGATTTCATCAGGGTTTGTCGAAAGAATTTCGTTTAAGATGAGCTCTTCCTCTGCAAATAGGGATAAGGCTTTTTCCTGCGGATTTGAGGACGGCTTTTTTTCAGACATTCCGGCATATTGATTATCCGTTCCTAAAAATTTAGGATTTTTAAATTGACTGCGCATGTATAAAAGGTTTTCGGCACGGGTTAAAACACTTCGCGGAATACCTGCAAGCCCTGCAACATGAATACCGTAAGAGTTTCCTGCAGAGCCCGGGACAACTTTTTTTAAAAAAACTATTTTTCCTTCCGCTTCAAGCACATCCAGTTTTAGATTAATAATCTTTTCATGTTCCAATCCGGTAAGTTCATGGTAATGAGTTGCAAATAATGTTTTTGCTTTAATAATATTTATAAGATGTTCGCTTACAGCTTGAGCAATTGCAAGGCCGTCCTCCATTGAAGTTCCCCGTCCAACCTCATCCATTATGACAAGACTTTCCTTTGTTGCGGAATTAAGAATATAGGCCGTTTCAATCATCTCTACCAAAAATGTAGATTCGCCTCGAGCTAAATTGTCGGTAGCCCCTACTCTGCAAAAAATTTTATCTACAGGGCTTAATACGGCTTTTTCAGCTGGAACAAAGGATCCTATCTGGGCTAATATACATATCAAGGCAGTCTGCCTTAAAAAAGTACTTTTGCCTGCCATATTGGGTCCTGTAATTACGGCAAAAGACGGAATATTATCAAAGCCGATTTCGGCTGAGCCGGTTTCGGCCGAGCCGGCTGAGCCTTCTTCCGGTAAATCACCTGAAGAAAGCAAAATAGAATTCGGCACAAATTCTCCTGACGGAAGATGGTTTTCAACAACAGGATGGCGGCCGTTTATAATATGTAAAATTCCCGAACCCTTTTTTATTTCGGGTCTTGTCCAAGCATGTAAAACGGCAGCTCTTGCAAAAGATTGGTTTACATCAAGCTCCGCAACTTCTTCTGCAATTTTTTGTAAAAACCTATTATGTTCTTCTATGCCGGAACATATTTCTTCAAAGACTTCCTGCTCAGCTTCGATAAGTCTTTCTTCGGAGTTGTTTATGTTGTCTTCAATTTGTTTTAAGGTTTCCGTTGTAAACCGGTCGGCATTGGAAAGAGATCTCAAGCGGATAAAATAATCGGGAACGGCCGAAATATTTCCTAAGGAGACTTCCAAAAAATAGCCGATCATTCTATTGTATTTTATTTTTAAATTGCTTATGCCTGTTTTCTTTCTTTCATCGTTTAAATATTGTTCAAGAATATCGTGAGCATTTTCTTTTATATTTTTTATCTTGTCTACTTTTTTTGAAAACCCGCACTTTATAAGTTTTCCGTCATTTAAAGCTGTAGAACATTCTTCATTTATAGAATTTTCCAAAAGCTCATAAATTTTATTTAATAAGCCGTTTTCTTCATCATTAATGTGTAAAAAATCCAAGCTCTTATCTTTTACAAGCCCCGATATTGTGATAACCGATTTTAGGCTTTGTTTTAGTGCAAGAAGATCTTTACCGTGGGTCTTTTTCATTGCTATCCGGCCGGCAAGTCTTTCTATGTCAAGAATTGAAGAAAGGGTATCCCTTATAAGGGCGGCAGACCTTTCATCCCGATACAGACTTTGTACTTTTTCAAGTCTTTCATCTATCTCTCTTTTTGACCTAAGGGGATAGCTTATGCGTCTTCTTAAAAGGCGCGTTCCCATAGCGGTTTTTGTATAGTTCACCGATTCAAAAAGGCTGTAGGCAGTGCTGTTATCCCTTAAATTTGAAAGAAGCTCAAGGTTTTTCCTCGTGGAGTCATCTAAAGAAACAAAATCGCTTTCAACATAAGTTTTTATACCCGAAATATGCGAGATATCACGGTCTGCCATTTCCTCTAAATATTGAATTAAAAGACCGGCCGGAGGAAGCTCGGCAGAATCTCTGTCAAGTAAAAAGCCTTTTAAATTCTCCGTACCGAATAGAGTGCAAAGTCTTTTTTCTGCCTGTTCCGGATTAAAACTCCAATCAGGATAAAAGTTTTGCATCATAGCCGGATATTCGGAAAGGATCTGTTTTAAGGAAGGAAATTCGCTTTGCAGTGATTGCTGAATTAAAATTTCTTTAGGATTGACCCGTCCTATTTCTTTTAAAAACTGCTCTTTAAAATCGGATTTAGGGAAGGATGTTGCAAAAAAATTCCCCGTTGTAATATCAATATAGGCAAAACCCGCATAGTAGTCCTCTCCCCTATGTCCTGCCGTTTTTTTGGCAGAACAATATACGGCAGCAAGATAATTATTTGCTCCTTGTTCCAAAAAATCATCTTCAGCCACAGTCCCCGGAGTGATGACCTCAACAACTTTACGGTCGGTCAGCCCGCCGGCAACGGGCTCGGTAATTTGCTCACATATAGCTATCTTTTTCCCTGCTCTTAATAAACGGGCTATATAAATTTTAGCCGCATGGTAGGGGATTCCGCACATCGGCACATCATTTCTTTTTGTCAGGGTTAAATTTAAGATGCGGCTTACTTCAACAGCCTCATCAAAAAACATTTCATAAAAGTCTCCAAGCCTGAAAAAAAGTATTTCATCCTTGTATTTTGCCTTAATACTAAGGTATTGCCGTATCATCGGCGTCTGAGCTTTATTCACTTTACTTTCTAAGTTCTTGAATAACTTTATCCGTTATATCGACGGTTGGGCTGTACCAAATAATACCCGAATTATGTTCATAGCTTAAAACCATTGTATAGCCCTCAGATTCAGCTACAGATCTAACAGCTTCATATAAGGCACTATAAAACTCATCATCATTGATAAGATTTTTTCTAAGCATATCCAATTCATCATTGGAAGCCTTTACATATTCCATCAATAAAGTTATTTTACTCTTTATTTTTTCTTCATATTTTTTTACTTCAGCCTCTTTTCCTTCAGCTTCTGCATTAACCTTTATTTGCCTAAGCTTGATAATATCGGCTTCAATCAGTTTTTTTTGATTTTCAAATTTTTCCTTTTTGTCCTGATAATCTCTTGCTGCCTTCGCATCCCGTCTAAAAGTATCAAAGATAAGACCGGTATCTATTACCGCAAAGCGGGTAATTTGCTGCGCATATACCCCGAGCGAAAACAAGAACATAGCAAAAATAATTACAAAGCTTTTTTTATTCATATAAAACTCCTTTTTTGTTATTATAGGTTTGGAATATTGAATGAAAGAACAAATTTCCAATCAGGTCCTTTTCCATTTCCCCAAACAGGCTTGCCGTTTTGAGATTTAAAAGTATTAGCAAGCAATAAGCGTAAAGGGAACTGGGAAATTGAAAAACGAAGCCCTGGGCCGAAACTGAAGTAGTAATCGTTTATACTAAGACTTCCTAAAGAGGTTAAGTCCTTTTTTATTGCTACAGCATCAAAGAAAAAGTCGAATGATAAAATACCGTGAGCTAAAGGCCATCTAAATTCTATCCAGTTGTTTTGTAAAACCGTTCCGGCTCCCGCTGAACCAAGAGTCATCCATCCGCGGCCCTTAAACACGCCGTCAATAGCCAGTTGTCTGTCTAAACTGACAGTCTTTTTATCTAGAGGAATTTGGAATGAAAAACTTGAGTAAAAACCTAAAACGAATTTAAGATTCCATATATCGCTTACGGGATAATCCAAGAGAGTTATATAGAATTCACCCTTTGTGTCCGATTGGAATACATATTCATCTTCAATTTTGGGTAATAAGCCGAAAAAGCTTATTTCTTGACTTAAAAACCAACCCTTTGAAGGATCATGGGACACATCTCGATTATCTACAGAAAGTTTTAATTTAAAAGAATTGCTTAAACGCCATTGTTCTTCCTGACTTCTTACCTTGGCATCTGCAGGCCTATATAATTTGTTATTATAAAAGTTTTTTACTATACCGAAATCCAAACCGCCCCGTAAGGTTATGACGGCAAATTTAGGAAACCACCTATAACCGGTGTTTATTCCAAAACTCAGCTCAAACCTGTCATATTTCATTTTATAGGCGTCAGCCAATGCTGAGCTTGCTTTATCCACCGACGGTAATAATAGATCCTGATATGCATATTGGATTTTATGGGTTGCAGAAAAATTAAACCCTACCGAAAGAGGTGTTCCTAAAAACCAGTTTTCGGTAAATCCCAATGACAAAGTTTGAGTATCGGTTGCAGCGTTTAAATTCGCCGAAAGCTCTCTTCCCGTTCCAAAGAGATTTTTTTCTTCCCACTGGGCAAAAACCGCCATTGGGAATGTATCCGGATCTGCCGTTCCCGAAAATGTAATTCCAAATTGAACATTTGCTGTGGATTGTTCTTCAACATTTATAACAACATCAACGAGGTCGGATTCCGAACCGGGCAAAACATCCGGTACAACCGATGAAAAATACCTTAAATTAACTAGATTCCTAAAACTGTTTAAAATTTTGGTTTTTGAAAAAACATCGCCTTCTTTTAAAAGAATTTCTCTTAAAATAACGTCGTATTTTGTCTTAGTATTGCCTTTTATGATTATGTTTTCAATATGGCTGCGCTCTCTCTCAACAATTAAAATTGTATAGCTGACTTCATTGGCTGCAGAATTTCTATTTTCTTTTTTATCTATATAGTTACCGGTATAACCGTTTTCATAATAGATATTTGCAACCTCGCCGAAGCCTGTCTCAAATTTT
The DNA here is from genome assembly GCF_024400535.1 of Treponema denticola. Classification (NCBI taxonomy): domain Bacteria; kingdom Pseudomonadati; phylum Spirochaetota; class Spirochaetia; order Treponematales; family Treponemataceae; genus Treponema; species Treponema denticola. The sequence goes on along the minus strand of NZ_CP038800.1, from coordinate 607,406 downwards.
TTTAAATTGAAAACATCGCCCTTTTGGAGTTTGATTTTTTCGCTTAATTGCTCTGTAGTAAATATGTAGTTCCCTTGAAACTCCGTTCCCCCATAAATAAATTGCTCCCCTTCCATTATTACATAGGTCAGGGTTATTTGTTCTTTTTGAGGATCAGAGTCGGAATCTATGTCCTTTTTTATGGTTTCAACATGGGCATCGATGTATCCATGTTCTCCATAAAGCATCTTAATTGCAGCCTTATCAGCTTGAAGAGCTTCTTCACGGAATATACCTTTTTGAATAAGCCAAGCTTCTTTAGATTCAAGAACTTTTTTTAAGGCCTTTTCAGGAAATTTTGAATTTCCTTCAAAAAGAATCTTAGTTATGACGGACATTTTTCCTTCACTAACAGTGAATTCTATATTTATATTGTTTTTTTCTTTATTTTCCGTATATTTGCTGTATATTTCAGCTTTGGAAAAACCTTTTGATTTATAGAATTCTTTTAATGTTCTTTCAGCATTTTTTAAATTCGTTTCATTAAACACATCGCCTTTTTTTAGACTGATTGCCGACATAAGATCCGAATTTTTTAGCTGATAGTTCCCTTTAAATAAAATATTGCTTATATAAGGCTTTTCTTTTACAGTGAATTCCAAAAAAACGGCTGAATACTCTTCATCTGCAGGTATGGCTTTCGGTACAATATCCGTAAAATAATCTAAAGCGTATATTTTCTGTAAAATTTCCCAATATAACTCATCCGAAAAAGCTTGTTTTTTATAGGATTTAAAGATTTCATCCAATTCGGAAATACTGATGTTTTGCAAACCTTTAAATTGAACGCCTAAAAGAGGTTTCCCATTATACCAGCCTTCAGAAGCTTGAGAAAAACAAGCAAAGGCAAATAAAAAAAACAGCAAACCTATAATCTTTTTCTTTAACATTTTTTACCCCTTAAATCAGTACGAATACTTCCAAGATATAGTCAATCCTGCATCCTGAACAAATAATGTATCCGGACTGCTGGGAGTCATGTGCCATCTCAGGAGAAAAAATGGAGTACTCATTTCCAATCCTATTTCAGGCTGAAACAGTAAATTACCGTAAACAGACTTCTTTACAATATCTTTTTTTATAGAAAGCGGATCGTAATAGCTAAGATGCAGCATTGCATCCGCGTATATGGCAGAACCGAAATACTTACCTATGTAAACACTTGTATTATCAAAATAGTTACCGATTGTCAATGGCTTATCATTAGCCGATTTAAATAAATTTTCTAAAATAACGTTTTGTATCAAAAGACTTCTCAGCGAAAAAACATCTACATGGAGTAAACTTCTGGCTTCTTGTTCAATTTTCTTTAAAAAGCCCATTTGAGCCAAGATATCCGATGTGTTAAGAAGAGCTTCCTTAAGAACATTGCCTTTTCCTAGATCGCTCAAAGCTACCTGTCCCATTAAAGCCATAGTTTCAGAGTCAGACATAGCCGTAGGCGGAGAAGTAGAAATAACAGGTTTAAACCTTTCCAAATCAAGATACTGGTCTTTTGCCGTCAGGCTGATTGTAATAGGCTGTCCGTCAGCCGTTTTATCCCTTTATTTCCGCACGAACGGATATTATGGGTTCTATATTAAGCGGAGTATTTAAAATTTTTAACTCTCCTTCTTTAATATAGAAATTCCGCTTTATATAAAATATATCACCGGTTCTTATCTTTGCATAACCGGACATCTCAAACTTATCGGTTAAGGTGTCAACATTTAAGTTAAAAGGGGTATCCTCAGTATAAGCAATGGCCCTTAAAACAGGAAGATCTGTTGATGGAAATCTAAATTCCGATTTTTTTCCCAGACTCAAATCCAAGTTCATCGAAAATGAAGTTGAATTTCCCGATGAAGAGTCTTTTTGTCTCTTAGTATCTCCAAAAAACACCGAAAAATAGCCCTTATCAAAATGAGCTGCCCCATCAAGGGCTACGGCATCGGGGCTGATGTCTATTCTTACTTTTCCTTCAGCTCTTCCATCCGCCTGAAAAATAATATTTTTTGTTTTTATCCAAGCCTGCGTTTTTTTCCAAGATACCGCAATTTATGGTAGTATAATAAGGCAGCCAGCCTATAAATTCCGAATCCGCCTGAGCCCAGAGGCTTCCTACTTTCCCCGTCAATACGGTATAAGGAACATGTAAAAGTGTTCCATCCAGCGTTATAGGAATATTTACGGGACCGTAAGTATCAGGAGAATAATTAGGAGAGGTGCAGTACAGCTCCTCGCCGTTAAGTTCTCCATAAAAAACAGGATCTTTTGGGCTGCCTTTTATCATAACATTTCCTTTAAGTGCCCCGCTTGAAAATTTTATGATATCATTATTAGGTATAGCATCCACAACTTTTGCAAGATCGGCTCCTATGTTGGTAATTGAAAGATCAATAGATTCCTTTGTAACAGTTCCGTCGAGATTAAAGTGTATCGGCAAGGACTCATCTATGTGCAAGGACACAACTCCGTCATCTGTCTTAAACCCGTAAATATTATCGTTTTCGCCTGCATATAAAGCGATAATATTAGGCTCCCTTATTAAACTTGCAGTTATATCCTGTTCACCATTTTGACCTGCAAAGACCCAATCGCTTATCTTAATATTTATGCTAAAATGAGAAGTCAGATTAAGAGTCTTTTTGAGAATACTTTGTTCAGAGGCATCCTTTAAATCGGCAGTTGAAGTAAAATTAACTAAAACCGACGCCTTATTTTCTTTCTTATCCGTATCGGTTCTATATTTAAATTCGAGTGAAGCTTGCTGCTCAGAAGGACTTATAAGAGCTTTTATGTCATCAATCTTATGCAGCCCCCACCTTAGTTCCGAGTCTGAAATGGAAATTTGATTATTGTCTATAAAAGAAAGAGCTCTTCCCTCAAGGTTTTTACCTTTTAAATTAAAATTAATTTCCTTTATGTCCGATTTTATAGAAACGGCATCTTTATTTCCAAGAAAAACAAATTCAGCATTTAGTTTGTTTTCCTGTTTTTGTTTTTTAAAAAATCTGTTTAGTGAAATATTTTTTATATCACATGTACCGTCAAAATAAATCTTATCCGAAATTGAAAATAATGAATTTAAAAGAAAAAATTCCGTTTTACTTTTGTCGGAAAGAGATATATTAACGGCATATTGATTAACATCCTTATCTAAAATAGGAACTAAATTAAATGCAGCAGTACCTTCCATCTGTTTATTTTTTATACCGGCTTTTACATTATGAAAAAAAACTTCATCAGGTTTTGCATAGCCTTCAACATAAAATTCCAAACTATCATCAGTTCTGGTAATATCCGTTTCAATATATTCCAGTTTTGCATAAGAGCAAGTAAATTCCCAATCCGTCTTATCTTCATACTCAAAGACGGTATCAGCCGAAAAAAGAGAGTTTATAAAGGGAATCGGCAGCTCTTTAACCTGTATTGTTCCCCGAATCTTATCTTTATTATTTTTTACTATGTTTATGTTTAAACCGTAATCGCCGTAAATGCTCAACATTTCATCTGCTAAAAGTCCTGCAATATTATAAGTAATATTATTTAAGGTAAAAAAAGAATCAAAAACAAGACCTTCATTTTCAAAGCCGGAATTTAAGCTGCCTTTTAAATGTATATCACTAAAAAGAATATCTATATCGTTTACATTAAAAGAAGACTCATTTCCCTTTAAAGAAAACAGACTGTAAAATCCGTTTTTTTCACTCGATGCAAGAACCATCTGAATTATATTATATGATACTTGTTTAAAATCGCTTGAAATATAAAATTCATTTGTCATCCGGACAGGAGATAAAAGGTTTTTTATAAAATTCTTTGCAGGTATTTTAATAGAAACTATTGACTCAACAGCAGAATAAAGATTGCTTAAGCTTATAGCGTCTGCAGCCCCATGAAGCTCCAAATATCCCGGATTTTCCTTGGTAACCTTATCTTTTGGATGAGTCCATGTTCCGTCAATATTAAATCTTCCGCTTTGATCTTTTACTGAAAGATATACATCTGTTTTTTTTTCTTTTTTTTCGATAATGCCCTGTATATCTTCAAAAGAAGCACTTCCAAGTTTTACCTGCCTTATATTGGCCAGTATTTGATCTTTAAATGAAGAAACATTTAACTTCACAGTAAAGTTTTCACCTGAGGGCAGTTTAAATTTGGAAACATTTAAATCAAAGTTAGGTAAAATTTCCTTTATCCCATAAGTACCCGATAGGGACAGACCTATATCCTCTCCTCGTATATTTAGTTTTTTTATGTTGATAAGATTTTCATCGCCCTCAGCCTGAAAATTTAAAAAGGAGTTTGAGATTTCTGTTCCCGATAATTTAAATTTTGGAATATCTACACCAAAACCGGTATTCCATAAAAGCCTTTTGTCTTTACTAAAACTTAAATTAAAATTCCCAGTAAAACTTGTATCTTTTAACAATTGAAAAAAATCATTTTTATTTTGGCCTGAAAAAATTAAAAAAGGATGAAAATTTTTACATTCAAGATTTATATTTCCGCTGTTTTCTGATGTATTCCAAGAGCCTTTTAAATCAATAGGCTGAATATCCTGTAGTGTTGTAATGGAAGCTATTTTATCAAGATATGAGGCAAAGATAGAAAATTTATTTACATGGACATTTCCGACTTTGATATTTGAAAAATTTACTATTGAAGAGGCAGAACTCGTATTGGGATAAAAAGAACCGTTTATATTTATAGAGGTACTGATAGCCGGTATTCCGGACAGAATAAGACTGCTATACCTAAAAGAAGAATTTAAATTAAAATCTATCTTAGTTGAATTTAAAACAAGAGTACCGTTTGAAGTATAAAAATTTACCTTTAATCTATTGTCTCCGTAATTTATAGCTATATTCTTCAGCTCAATATTTATGGGCTGAATATTTGTGAACTTTTTTAAGTTTTCTTTAACAAGTTGAAGGATATTGTCCTGAGAAGAATCAACTGATACGATTGCTTCGGCTTTCTCTTTTCCTGAACTTAATATTTTAATTTTTTTTAAAATATTTTCATTTTTTTCGTAATTAAAATCTATAATTCCATCATATACGCCTGCATATGAAAAGATAGAGGAAAAATCTTTTTTAAGTAAAGAATATAACCTATAATCAAAATACAGTAATGAAAATTGAGCTATTTTTTCCTCTGTTTCAGCATTATAAATATTTAGATCCCTTATCTTTATTCTGTTAAAAAAAGAAGGGGAGATAGAAGAATAGGTAATTTTAACCTCAAATTCTGGTCTCAAGCGTTTTAATTAAGTTATCCCTTATATATACCAGCCTTTCTTCCATAGCTTTGACGACGGGCCGGAACACCAGCAAGGAACTTATAAATATTGTGAGAAAAATTAAAATTTCTATAATGCGCCTTTTCTTTATATTTTCCACTTAACTACTATTATATCAAAAAAAAAAATGTTATGATAGGTATCATGATATTACCCAACTTTATTGTATTTGAAGGGATAGACGGCTCAGGCACAACAAGCCAGATAAGGCTTTTAAAAGAAAGGTTTGAGGCCGAAAAAAAGGAAAATCCTGCCTTTTTTACCCAAGAACCGACAACGAGCCCTATAGGCTCTTTAATCAGATCTGCCCTTCAAGGCTCCTTTAAGCTTGCTCCGGAAACCATGACCCGTTTATTTGCTGCCGACCGATGTGAGCATATTTACGGAATTAAGGGCATACTTGAACAATTACAAGACGGAAGGGTTGTCATATCGGATAGATATATTTTTTCAAGTCTTGCATACCAAAGTGCTGCAGGAGCGGCAGACCTTGCAATACATCAAAACTCAAGCTTCCCTCTGCCTGAGTTTTTATTCTTTTTTGATTTACCGGTAGATATTTCGATGAGCAGGGTAATGGAAAGAAGTAATTTGCTTGAAATATATGAAGAAAAGAGCTTTCAGTATAAAGTACAAAGAGAATACAAAAAAATAATAGATGAATACCGTATAAAAGAACCTGAAATGAATATAATAAGCATAAACGCCGTAGATCAAATTGAAGAAATTCACGAAAAATTATGGAGTATTATAAAAGATTTGCCGAAAATATAAAAGATGAAAGGAAAAACCTTCTTTTTTGTATGTTTATGTTTTTTTACTTATCTCAATAGCCCTGTTTTTCCGTATTTTGTGGAATACAAAGAACAATATTATAAGCTTTATCATATACACTATGCACAGGAACCTGATGATATAGTCGAAAATATTTACTGGCTTGAAAGGGCTATAAACGCCGATTTTTGTAATCCCCTTTATGCCCTAGGCAAAATTTCTACAAAAAAAGAGTGGGAAAAATACAGGAATATGTTTATGATGCATCTTAACCTAAAAATGGTAGAACAGCATTTAAGGCTGGGAAGCAAATTCGATAAGGAGATTGCATATTTTTATAATTATCCATGGAAAGAACAAAACATAGAAAGCCTTTCTAAAGCTGAAGAGCTTTATCAAACAGCCCTTATCTATTGGTATGAGGCAAAACTATGGGCTGAAAAGGCCAATATAAAAGAATTTCAATTTTTATTTTTAGATGACTTGCCTTCGTGGGAAAATGAAAGAGAGCGTATAGCCTTAGGCGATTTAAACTACGAAAGGACAATAAAAAGAGAGCTCCTCCGCCTTCAAAAAGTACGAGAAGATTTTATGAACATGAATGATACTACTTACTGATTTTTAGGATTTCCCTATTTACATATATTCATTTGTTTGCTAATATGGAATGTATGGATAAGTGTTTTAAATTAAGCCCTTCACTTTTGAGTGCAGACTTTTCAAAGCTCGGTGAAGAGTTGACATATATAGAAAAAAACGGCGGAGACTGGGTTCATATAGATGTCATGGATGGGCATTTTGTACCCAATCTGACTTTTGGAGCGCCGGTAATAAAATCTATACGCAAAAGCTCCAACCTTATTTTTGATGTACATCTAATGGTAAGTGAGCCGCAAAATTTTGTGGCCGATTTTGCAGAGGCGGGAGCCGATTATTTTACATTTCACACAGAAGCCTGCGTCCATGCTGACAGGCTTATAGCAGACATTCGGTCTCATGGAATGAAAGCCGGTATAAGTATTGTACCTACAACGCCTGTCGGAATGATTACGGAAATAGCCCCATTGGTTGACCTAATTTTGGTTATGAGTGTTAATCCGGGCTTCGGCGGGCAAAAACTGCTTCCATATTGCCTAGAAAAGGTAAAAGACTTAAAAACATTACGCGAAAAAAAAAGCTGGAAGTATTTGATTTCAGTCGACGGCGGAATTGATTCAAAGAACATAAAACAGGTTTTGGATTCGGGAGCCGATGTAATAGTTTCAGGCTCTGCATTTTTTTCAGGAGATTTACGGATATGAAAAAATTTCTTTATTTGTTTTTTTTACTTTTTACCTTAAATGCTTTTACACAAACCTATACGGACTATGTTTCATCGGGATTAGACGCATATGCCCGATCGGACTGGCCTTCTGCAGTCCTAGCATTTCAAAAAGCAATAGAAACCTCAAAAAATTCTTTAGATGAGCCGCTTTATTGGCTTATCATGACAAATGCTTCTGCGCGGAATTATTCCGCGGCTTTAAAAGATGCCGAGGATTTTTTACGCCGTTTTACGAACAGCTCAAAAACCGCTGAAGTTATTTACCAACAAGGACGGATATGCTGCCTCTCGTCAAAATATGAGCAATCCATAAATATTTTATACGGCTTTTTAAGAAAATATCCTAACCATAGACAAACTGCATCTGCATATTATTGGATAGGAGAAAACTTATACATGGTAGGAAGGCTAAAAGATGCAAGAAGTATTTTTTCAAGGGTTATAATCGACTATCCTTCTTCTGCAAAGGTTGAACCTGCCCGCTATAAAATAGCCCTAATAGATCAAACTTCTACACAAGATGAACTTTTAAAACTATTAAAAATAAGCCATGAAGAATTATTAAAACTGGCTGAAGAGTCTGAAAAAATTAAAAAGACTTATGAGCAGACTATAGCCGCATATCAAAAACAATCAATGGATGGCGGAGGAGATATAAGAATTGCAGAACTTGCAGAGCAGCTCAAGATGGAAAGAAAGAAAAATGAAGAACTGTATGATAAAACCGTCATGCTTGAATTAAAAAATCAAGAGCTTCTGGCAATTCTAGCCCAAGATAACTCCAAATATACTTCGGAAATAACCGATGATAAAGAAAGCTCTGCAGAAAATTCTTCAGATAATGAAAAACGCAAGGCTGCGATTGAAGCCTTAATAAAAAAAGCAAAGCTTTTACAGGATATGTATAATAAACTTTTGGAGGAAAACAACTGATGAAACAAAAAAAATATTTTGCAATTTTAATTTTAAGTTTATTTGTGAGTGTTTTATATGCTAAACCTAAACCGGATTATGAACTTGTAAAAGATAATTTAAAATTAAAGGTTTTTAGAAAAACAGGTAATTTTTGTCTTTATAGCCTTTCGGCCAGAGGAAAAGAAAAATATATACCGCTATATGATGACAGGTCTTTAGGGCGTACCAATAAATTCTATGTTTATAAAGACAATAAGGTCTATGAGCTCAAAAAAAGAATAAGCAAACCTGTTAAAATTGAAGCAAATGAAGATTCTATAAATATCATATATGATTTTGATGAGTCTTTTTATGTTATTCAAAAACTTTCATTTACGGATAAAAGCTACGGAACAAGCGGCCCGCTTTTAAAAATTGAAACTATAATTGAAAACACAGGCGGAGAGATTTCGGAATTTGCACTTAAAGCACTCTTTGATACTAAACTGGGAGAGAATAGAAATATTCCTCTTTATACGGATCTTAGAGCAGGAATTTTCAAAGAAACCGTTTTAGAACCGGCCCTTGAAAAAGACTCTGCCGTTATTTCCGCAAATTCGGATGCAGCTTGTTTGTTTTTAATCAATCATACGGGGGCTTCCATCCCTCAGCATATATATGTTGCAAACTGGGAAAGACTTCAAAGCATAAAATGGCAGCCTTCTATAGTTCAGGGCAGACTTTTTAGCACAAAATATTTTCATAACGATTCAGCCTTACTCTTTGTTTGGCCCAAAGCAGCCTTAGAACCATTATCAAAAATGACAATCACAATGTTCATCGGCTGCTATGACTTTTTGAGAAAAAATATAAAAGCCGAAAAAGAACCGGATAACAAGGAAAGCGAAATAACTGCGCCTCAAAAAAATATTGAACCTGAAAGTCCTCAAGATTCAAAAGATTATGAAAAAATAAAAGCCTTGGTAAATAAAATTCTTGAGATTGAATCAAACCCGGATATGGCTTCGGATGAGTATATTAATGATCTAACAAAACAAGCAGATAATGCATTACAAAATATACAGGAATAAAAGATGGCTCTATCTGTTGTAGAACAAGGTAAAAAACTCTTAGCTAAAAAAAAATATAATGAAGTTATCTCTTTATTAGAACCTCATGTGCTTGAATATAGGGATTCCTTTGCTTTTCATTTTTATTTAGGACTCTCTTTTTTAAATGCCGGAGATATACAGGGTGCCATGGATTATTTTTCAAGAGCAAGACAAATAAAACCTTCAGATCCAGACTTACTTTCAACCTATGCTGCCATGGCCTTGAGGCGTTCCCTAACAACAGAAGCTGTAGAATATTATTTGCAAGCCCTTGAACATAACCCTAATTGTAAACTTGCAAAAAGGGGCTTGGATCTTATACGCAAAAATAATTCTCCCGAACAGATAGGAGATCTGGTTCAGTCAGGAAAAATAAAATCTTTATACCCAGTCCCGGGAAGTGAAGAAAAAAAAGGCCGAATAATTGCTATAACTCTAGTCTTTGCTATCTCTATTATATCTTTTATTTTTATTGTTCCTTACATAAACCACACACGCCGATTCAATGATAATGAACGGGCCGATATGGACGAATTTAAATTGGACAGTAATGAAAGAAAACATGCCGTGGATATGGAAGGCACATATTTTTATATTTTGACTCAAAACCAAATATTAAAGTCTTATTCAGAAGCGCAAACATATTTTAAGGCTCACAGGGATAATGCAGCTCAAGTTGAGATAAACCGCCTTATTTCATCCAACGCTTCTTTTTCGATAAAACAAAAGGCCAGACTTTTGATGGATTATTTTGAAGAACCGGGTTTTGACAATATAAAAGACGTATACCCTTATAGTCAAGTAAAACAAGAACCTATTCTCTATATCGATTGCTGGGTTGTATGGAAGGGTATGCCGACAAACATCCAAACAGGAAATTACAGTACGGCATTTAACTTATTAGTGGGCTATGACACAAAACAAATATTAGAAGGTGTTGTCCCCGTATTCTGTCAATTTGTTTCAAAAATAGATCCGGATAGACCTATAAGTGTCTTGGGGCAAATAACTATAAAAGACGGAACCATTTGCTTAAAAGGAAAGGGCATCCACCAAAGCCAAAAACCGGCAGAAAACGATTAAAATTCTATATGATAAGCATCTATTTCTTCTCCGCTTGAGGCTAAAGAGCAAGCTCTGTCCAAACAGTTACGAAGCTCTCGTATATTCCCCGGCCAATTGTAAGAGCTAAGCTTTTTTTGAGCGGCATCGCTTATATTTCGGCCTATGTCTATAAGATATCTTTGTACAATATATTTTATATCTTCTTTTCGGCTTCTAAGCGGCGGAATTTCGTGATGTAAAACATCCAAACGGTAATATAAATCTTGACGGAATTTTTTCTCTTTAACCATTTGCTTTAAATTTTCATTTGCAGCTGCTATTAAACGGAAATTAACCTTCTTTGACTCGGTAGAACCTACCGGACGAATAAGACCCGATTCAAGAACATGCAGAAGTTTTGCTTGAATATCCGGTGAAAGAGTTTCCATTTCATCTAAAAAAATCGTACCGCCTTCAGCTTCATAAAACGCACCTTCTTTTTTAACCGCTCCTGTAAAGCTCCCTTTTTCCGTACCGAAAAAAAATGACTCCGCAAGAGATTCAGGAACACAACTTACATTGATGGAAGTAAATTTTTTTGCTTTTATTTTAGACAGTTTATGAATTAAATTTGCAGCTAAACTTTTTCCGCAGCCTGTCTCTCCGGATAGAAGCACGGGCAGGCTTGAATCAGCGGCCCTAAGTATAAAAGCCCTCAACTCAAAAGCGGAATTACTGATACCCAATATTTTATCTTTTAGTATTTCAACATTTTCATCGTTTTTTGTATAATTAAATACAGTGCTGCGGCAGACTCCTTCAGTAAAAAAGGTTTCAATTTTTTCGTAAACATCTTTTAAATCTCTGGGAAGCTCAAAGACTGCGGATACATTATAATCCAGCAAGTTATAATGCCTTTCATCTTGTTTACAATGTATAATGATAAAAATATGCAGATGGGGGAAACTTCTTTTTATTAAATCCACTACATCAGGCAAAAAAAAGCCTCCCGACTCGGCATCTAAAATTACAAAATCACAAGACTTATCTGTTAAGATATCTATTATTTTACTATTGTCAAGAGTTAAATACACATCCCACAAACCCTTAAATTGTTCGACAAAGTTGCAGCCGTCTTCCTCCGAATAAGCCGCATAAACACACTTTCTCATAAATTTATTCTATCAGATTTAAGCTGTTCTTTCAAGGTCTTTTTTTTAGAGATATTTGTAATTTTTGCAAAGACCGGCTTTTCCGCTTCTAAATATCGGCTGATCCTTCTTTTACGGTAATAATCTTGTCTGCCCTAGCCCGCAAGCCTTCGCTTACATGGTGCGAAATTATTATGCAGGTTAAATCTTTTTGAGAGAGAACGGTATTTTCTATTTCGGTACCAGTTTCCTTATCTAAGGCAGAGGTAGCTTCATCCATCAAAAGAATTGGGGAATCCTTTACCAAGGCCCTCGCAATGGCTATGCGCTGTTTTTCTCCGCCTGAAATTTTAGAGGCTCCTTCCCCTATCCTTGTTTCAAGTCCGAGAGGAAGGCCATCGATAAACCTTTGTAAGCCGGCCTTTTTACAGGCTTCTTTTATCCTTTCATCGCTTATATCTTCATTATAAAGAGCAATATTATTTTTGATTGTGTCGTCAAAGATAAAGGGAGACTGATGCACTACCGACACAAGCTTAAAGTATGCGGCATCGGGAATCTTGCGGATATCCGTTCCGTCTATTTTTATAAGCCCCTCATAGCCGGTAAATTTTTTATATAAAAGGCTTAAAAGGGTGGATTTTCCCGAACCGCTTTCCCCGACAATTAAAACCTTTTCGCCTTTTTTTATCGTGAGATTTATATTTTTTAAGGCAGGAAAAGCACTCCGATTTTCATCATCATCTTCACCATCTTGAGGATAGCAAAAACTCATATTTTCAAAACTTATCGAGTCTTCAAAGAAAGTTTTTGCTTCCAAGTCTTTTAAAGAGCTGTCGTTTTCTTGCAAGTTTAAAATTTCATCCAACTCTTTTATTACCGCTTTTGAAGCTAAAAGCGAAGTTATGTAGTGTGTCAGGTTACTCAAAGGGTAAACGATAAAAACAACAAGCTGGCTTGCGGCTATGATTACCGAGATTTTAAAAAAGCCCAGAAGAACCAAAACGGCACCTAAAAAGAAAACTCCTATGTAGGTTATGTTGGAAAGCAAATCTCCGAGGCTTCCCATAAAGCCGTTCATGCACATGTCTTTAAAAGAAGCTTTTTTATAACCTGTGTTCGCATTGCGGTGAAGAATCTCGATTTTTTCCTGAAGGTTATAGGACTTAATCAAATCAAAGGCGGAAAATATTTCTTTTAGACTGATAGTGTAGTTTTCGCTTTTTTCGATATAGTTTCTTTCGGCTTCAGCTACGGGCTTCACCGTAAATTTGGGTACAATGAGCTGGATAAGGCCGGTAAAAAGCACAAAGAGGGAAAGCCTCCAATCCATAATCGAAAGCCAAATAACCGAAACTATCAGCTGTAAAAATGAAGGATAAATTCGGAAGATTGTCCAAAAGTAAGACTCTTCCAGTTTTTCAACATTCTTTGTAAAAAAGGCAACATAGCTTCCCGAATTGCGCGAGGCGTACTCGCTAGTGCTCATAGTTAATATTTTTTTCATCAAGGCTTCCCTCAATGAAAAAACCGCTTGTGCACCTGCTTTTTCACGCACCCTTGTAGTCACAATATTGACCAAAAAGGAGATAACAAGATAGGCTATGGTACCAATGAGGTACAAGTGCAGCTTTTCGATAGTTCCGTTTGTTGCATAGTCTATTGCCAGCATCATCACATACGAAACTCCTACTTCCAACGCAGTGGAAAGGGCCTGCAAGACAAGGTATAAAACCATATACCATGTCTTTAAAAATTTGAACACAATGTTCCTCCATAAAAAGTTTTAATAATCTTTAAATATTTTCTCCAGTCTTTCTTTGCCTATGGTTTTCATAAAGCCTGCAAGGCGCGGGCCCTGATCCTTCGAAACAAGGGCTTGATAAACGGCAACAAACATTTGCTTGGGCTCCAAGCCGCATTCTTTTGCCGCATCGTAAAGGGCTGTCGAAAATGTCTTTTCGTCCATCTCGTCCATTTTAGGTAAAAGGGAATCCCTTATCATTTTAACCGCCTTTGTTTCCGGCTCGGAAAGTTCAGCCTTTGAGCCGTCAGTTCTTAAAGCAAACTTAAATTCTTCGGGAGCACCCCCGTCTGTAATCCAGTTCCAAGCACATTCGGCACGGGTTCTCAGCCTATCAACTTGGGCAGGCTTTACATCGGGAAGCCCCTTTATTACGGCTTCAATATCGCCCGAATTTATCTGTAAAAGATTGCATAAATGCCTAAAAGGAATTTGATAGGAAATACACTCAGGCATTCCGTCTATTTGAGAAAGCTCATAAATTCTATATTCTTTTTCGAAGGTCTCATCGTTTTTTGCCTTTTCGGTCTTCCACGCAATGCGCTCGGTTTTGTCATAGTCCTCGTAAATCTTAATTACATCAAGGTCAAAGCTGATAACGAATTCGGTGTTGGGCCTTGTACCCGCAAAAAGATAACGGGCAACTTCGGGCTGATAAACCTCGAGTACTTCTGCAAGGCTTACAACCTTTCCCTTAGAAGAGGCCATCTTTCCGGGCACTCCCTTTAAACCGATAAAATCATATCGGAAACTTACGGGAGCAGGCCAGTTATAAATGCGGTCGGAAACCAAGCTTGCCGTATCGAAGGAACCTCCTTGTGAGTGATGATCCTTTCCGGCCGGCTCAAAAACGTTTTTCTCAAAAGCCCAGCGCATGGGCCAGTCAACCCTCCAGCCCAGCTTTACAGATTTTGCCTTACGCAGATCCACGGCTTCACAATGTCCGCATTCGCAAGAATATTTAAGAGTCCAGTCATTGTCCCATGATTCTATCTTTGTTGTGTCTTTATTACAGGCTGTACAAAAAACGGAAACGGGCCAGTATTCTTCGGTAATTTTATGAGACTCATCCCGGTAAGTATTTAAAATGTCTTTAAGCTCTTCCCTGTTATCCAAGGCTTTTTTCATGCCGGCTGCATACATCCCCTTTTGATAGCGTTCGGCCTGATAAAGATATTCGGGATGAATTCCGACGCGGGGCAATACGGCTTCTACATCATGCTCGTGGTGGCGTGCATAGTTTTCATCCCTCTCAAATGTATCTGGAACCATCGTAATCGGATAGCGGAGGTATTTTTCCAAAACTTCGGGCTTGGGCATATTTGCGGGAACCTTGCGGAATACGTCATAGTCGTCCCAAGAATAAATAAAGCGCACGTTTTTTCCGCGGGAGCGCAAAGCCCTCACAACCAAATCGACGGAAATAATTTCGCGGAAATTTCCTACATGAACTGTCCCCGAAGGCGTAATACCGGATGCGCAGGTGTAAACATCGAGGTCTCCCCTCTCTCTTATGATTTTTTCGGCAGTCTGATCCGCCCAATGTAATAATTTCTTTTCGTTTGACATAATTTTTTCCTTAAAAACACTTAAATATAGACAAAAACATGGTATTTTATACAAAAAAAGAGAAGGTGTCAATCGTATAATTCTAAATCTTACCTTGCATTATAGCTAAAGCTATTGTATAATAATCTTTATGTTAAATAAACAAAGAAAGATGACTTGGCGGACTTATCTCGCCTATGGGGCTGCCGATTTATACGGCGGAGGCTGTTTTTTTATCGTTACTACATTTGCGATGTACTATCTGGTAAATGTAATAGGACTTCATCCTGTTTTAGCAGGGCTTATCCCTGCTATCGGAAAGTTTTGGGATGCCGTATCGGATCCGATGATGGGTTACATAGCCGATAATACTCCGCAAAACCGTTTCGGAAAAAGGAGAGTTTGGTTTTTGGTATCAATTATTCCAATTGCACTTTCCTTTATCATAATTTGGTTCCCGACCGGAATCGAAAGTCAGGCCGGAAAATTTATCTTTTATACGATAGCCTATATTATATTTTTTACCGTTTCGACCGTTTCCTACATACCCTATGCGGCCCTTTCAGCCGAGATAACTAAGGATTTTTCCGAAAGAAATAAGCTCAACGGTTCCCGCCTTATGTTTTCTTTTATAGCTACCCTTTTGGGCGGGCTTTTGGCTCAGCCGATTATCGATGCCTTTCACGGCAGTATGATGGGCTACTTTGTAATGAGTATAGTTTTTGCCCTTATCTTTGCCCTTCCATGGATTCCTCTTTATTTTGAAACATGGGAATTGCCGGAAGAAAAGAGCCAAAAAAAATCGGATGCTAAATTTATAAAAACCTTTTTATCCCTTTTTAAAAGCAGGTCTTGCAGAATTCATATTGCGATGTATGTCTGCTCCTACGGAGCTTTGGATATAGTTATGTCTTTGGTCTTGTTCTATATTGTGGATTATCTAAACCGCGGAAGTGTTTTTGTAATAGCCCAAGGTGCGCTCTTACTAACAATGATGGCGACCCTGCCCATTCATAACCGCATAATAAACAAGAGAGGGCATAAACCCGTCTATGTTACAGCCCTAATCATCTTTGCCGTTTCTATAGTCCTTATGTCTTTCCATACGCCTCAAACAAATCCGGTCTTTTTGATATTGAACATGGTGCTTATGGGTGTCGGAATTTCGGCAAACAATTTGATTCCTCATCAGCTTCTTCCCTTTTTGTCTGACATCGACAAACTTATGAGCGGAGAAAATCGAGCCGGAACCTATTCGGCTGCGATGACTCTTACCCGAAAACTTTTTTTAGGTTTGGTGATAATGACCACAATAGGCTTTGTTTTAAGCGGTATAGGTTATAAAAATCCGGTACCCTCGATTTTGACTCAAAAGCAATTTCAAGAAGCTCAAAACTTGGCTGTAAAAAATAATGAAAATTTTGAAAATATAAACAAGTATTATTCTCTGCGGGAAGACGGGAATTTCCATCTAAAATACATGAGCCGAAGCACTGATGAGATTATTACTTCTATGTATAAAAAACTAAAAAAGAATGAAAATGCTAATCCTCTTTTTTCATTCTTTGAAGGAAAAAATAACTTTGACGAGATTCCTCAAGATATTTTTGAAAATTTACTTTCTTCTTTTGATAAAAAAGACTTCAATGAAATCGATAAAAAATTCTTGGTAGAATCTTCTTATACAAAATCGGGAGAAGTTTATAAAAAAATCGAAGCTCAAGATTTTTATACAAAAGATGACCTTTATGACTTGAAGGAACTTTTGGATAAGATTGATTTTAAATATTCCGGTATAGGACAGGTTCAAAAACCGCAGCAAAAGAATAGCACTTTAAAGGGCGTAAAGATTTCCTTTATAATAATGCCTCTTTTTATGATTCTTTTCGGTATCTTCTTCGGTCTTAAATTTAATGTAAGCCCTGAAAATCATAAAATAATTCTTGATGAATTAAACAGGCTGGAAGCAGGCGGTAAAAAAGAAGACGCGGACGAAAAAACCAAACAGATTTGCGAGCTTTTGATAGGAGAGCCTTACGGCAGAACATAAGAGCCGCATGAATAAAACCTCCTGAGCCCTAAGGATCAGGAGGTTTTTTTGTGTTTTTATAAAAATTTTATTGACTTTTTACTAAATCCGGTATATATTATAAATATACGACCTAGACTAGAATATGAAGGGGTGTAGTTTTATAATTATATATGTATACTAGACTTACAACAACTAAACTTAATAGAATTTTTTTATGTTTCAGTGAAGATATTACAGCAGCAGCTACTGCAAAAATTACCGGAATCAATCGGAACACCGTAAACAGATATTTTGGAATAATTCGGGAAAAAATACTTAAATACAGCCTTTTTGAGCAGGCAAAAGAAATTTCGGCCAATACTCGTCATATTTCCTATTTTAAAAAAACTAAAATTCGAAGAAAAAAGATACACGATTTTATTGCCGAGCGTCCGGTATTGGGGCTCTTAAAAAACGGTAAAAAAATATTTGTCAGTTTGGTGCATGACGATTCCCATGAAAGCCTCCTTTCAATAATAAAGGGCGATTTGGAGAAGCTTGTTTCCCATCAAAACAAAATTGAACCTTTTAACACTTCGTTGCTAAAGGATTGCGATCAATACAGGGTTTTTTATAATGAAAGTGAAATCAAAAATGAGCACACAGCGGGAATTGAAAATTTTTTAACCTTTGCAAAAAAACGTTTGGCAAAATTTAACGGCTTTTCATCAGGCTCTTTTTTACTTCATCTAAAAGAATGTGAATTTAGATATAATCATCGTGATGAAGATTTATGTGTTTTGATCAAAAAAATTTTTAAAAAATTTTAAATTGTTATAAATACTAAAAAGTAATTATCTAAGGAGATTGGAACTTTATGAATAAAACAAAATTGAGCTTTATTATTTTAACAATTGTTTTAGGTGTAACTGTATTTTTTGCTTTTATGCTTCCGAATATAATTATGGATAATGAATTGCGTCATTTTTTTCCTGAAGAACATGATTCGTACAAACGCTTTAACCGATTAACTGAAGATTTCGGCGATCAATATATAATGGATGTTGTAATAGAAACAAAAGAAGAAACTATCCTTCATAAAGAAACTATTGGGATAATTGCACAAATTACCGAAGACTTGGAAAATCTTGACAATATTGTAAATGTAAAGTCGATAACAAATGTTGATTTTATTACCGATGATCAAGGAACTCTTTCGACAGGGGCATTAATCCCCGAAAGTTTTAATGGAACAAAGAGTGAAATAGATGATCTACAGAAAAGAATTTTAGAATGGCCTAAGGCATATATCGGTACCGTTCTGTCTTCAGATTTTAAAGGCGTACAAATAATTGCAACCTTAAACTCAGACTCAACTCCGCCGGAAGTAAGCCGTATTTACAATGATACCTTAAACATAATTGAAACAAATTTGAGTAAGGATAAAAGTTTAAACTACAAAATTGCAGGAGATCCGGTATTAGGTGAATATGGAAAAATATTTATGTATGCAGATTTAAAAAATCTAATTCCATTAATAACGGTTGTCGTTTTGCTTTGCCTTTTTTTCTCCTTTAAAAATATAGAAGGAACTCTTCTCCCCCTATTGACGGTTTTAATAAGTACGATTTGGACAGCCGGCATTATGTCAATCATAGGAGAACCTCTTACGATAGTTTCAAGTTGTCTTCCGGTCTTGCTTATCGCTGTAGGTTCTGCTTACGGGATACACATAATAAATTATTATTACCAAAAATTGGAAAAGGAACCTCTTATTACAAGTGTAAGCCGCCACCAGGAACTTATAATGCAGACACTTAAAAGTGCCCGTCCGCCTGTTTTACTTGCAGGCATCACAACAATTGCAGGATTTGTTTCTACAATAACAAGTCCTATAAAACCCTTGAAATCTTTTGCGATCTTTAGTGCGGTAGGTATTG
This sequence comes from Treponema denticola, assembly GCF_024400535.1. Lineage (NCBI taxonomy): Bacteria > Pseudomonadati > Spirochaetota > Spirochaetia > Treponematales > Treponemataceae > Treponema > Treponema denticola. The sequence continues at coordinate 588,478 of NZ_CP038800.1, read as the reverse complement.
TCATCGCTCTTTCCTTAGCTTTTTTATTTATACCCTCTGTTTTAATGCTAAAATCGGTCAAACAAATACAAAAACAGCAAAAAAGAATGAGCCTCATAAATGTTAAAAAGAATGCGCGCCTTGCAGCTCTGGGTGTAAATAAAAAAGGAGCTGTTCTCGACAGATTTTATTCCTATTTTAATAAAAGACAGGCTGTTTTCATTATCGGTCTTTTAGTCATAATAGGAATTTCAATTTGGGGAATTTTTAATCTTAATATTGAGTCGGCATTTTTGGAATATTTTCCTAAAAATTCAAAGATACGCAGTGATGTAGTTTCTATCGATAATACGTATGTAGGAACTACAGGTTTTAGCTTGGTTGTAACAGGACGTGAAAAAGGAGATATGTGCAATCCTGAAATTTTGAAGAGCATGGAAGATCTTGAAAATTTTTTAAAATCAAATCATCCCGAAATAGGCAGCATTGTTTCTTTTACCGAATTTATAAAACGCATGAATCAGGTTATGAATGCTCATCCTATAGAACCTCATACTTATAATGCGAATGAAGAAGGCTCCGATATCGTTGACAGTTTTTTCGATGATGAAGATACTCTTGAAAGTGATTCATACTCTGAAACCGATACAATTGCTTCCGGTACGGTTTCGGTATTAAAAGATAACTTAAATCGGGAAGAAACTATAGAGCTCTTCGTTTCAGCTTACGCTAAAGCTTATGCTTCTTCTAATTCAAGAGAACTCGGTGTATCCGAATTTATTGAAGCCTTAAAGCGTGAGATTAACTATAGGGGAGCGGCTTATTATGAAATACCCGAAGATATCGAAAAATATTCTGTTTCACAAAAAGAAGAATTAAAAAATATTATTTCGCAGTATTTGCTTTTATATTCAGGGGCTCTTGATTCTCTTTTAGATGAAACTCTTGAACCTAAGAAAAGCAGAATGCAGATTATAATGCGGACTCATGATACGGGGAAAATTAAAAATGTTATTCAGGATGCAGAATATTTTGCAAGTACACATTTTCCTCAAGGCTATACTTTAGAAGCTGCCGGTTTGGGAGAGTTGGAAACAGCTATGACTTCTATGATAATTTCAAGTCAAGTATCAAGTTTGGTTTTGGCTGTTGGTATAGTGTTTTGTATTTTATCTCTCTTTTACCGATCTTTTATTGCGGGTCTAATCGGGGCTATTCCTCTCGGTATTTCCATCTTACTTAATTTCGGCATTATGAGTTTAACGGGAATAAACCTTGATATGGTAACAAGTTTGGTTGCGGCTATTGCAATAGGAATCGGAATAGATTACACGGTTCACTTTATGAATAATTATCATAATGAAAGAATAATAAGTGAAGACTTAACACAGGTTACATTAAAAACTCTCCGCCATTCAGGAAAAGGAATTGCTGTAAACGCTTTTTCGGTCGGATGCGGTTTTTTGGTAATGTGTTTTTCTAAATTCGTAGTCCTCAGGTTTGTAGGTTTTTTGGTAGCGGTAGTAATGTTCACAAGCTCCGTTGCTGCATTGACCATATTACCTGTCGTATTAAATATTTTTAAACCATCATTTATGGCTAAACCGCATAAAAATATTTTTGCGCAAAAGCCGAAAGGAGAAACAAATGAATAAGTCATTGTTAAAAAAATCGGTCATACTGTTTGCATTAACGGTATTATGTATCAGCTTTGCCTTTGCTGAAGACGGCAAAAGTATTGTTCAAAAATCACTCGATGTAAAACGGCCTAAGTTTACTCACTCTGCCTTAAAGATGACTCTTGTCGATTCTAAAGGAAATACTGAAGAACGGATGATAGAACAATGGGCAAAAGATCCCGGAGATAAAACAGGAGCTGCCGTTATCGTTTTTAAAAAGCCTGCTTTGATTAAGGATACAAGGTTTTTGCAAATAGTAAATAAAGAGAGGGCTAACGATAAGTGGATTTATCTTCCAGCTCTTAGAACTGTCCGCCGTATTGCGGGGGCAGAGGGTTCAAAACCATTTATGGGAACTGATGCCGATTATGATGATCTTGAAACAAGAAAAATAGATGATGATACTCATACTCTGCTCGGTGAAGAAACAGTTGATTCTTACAATTGCTGGAAAGTCGAATCTGCGGCAGTAGATCCGAAAAGCAGCCGCTATTCAAAAAAAATTACCTACATCGACAAGGTCACTTGTATTCCGGTAATGGCCGAAATGTATGACAAAAAAGGTGCGTTGCTCAAAGTATTGAAGGTAGAAAAACTTGAACAAAAGAACGGATATTGGATTCCTATAAAAGGAAATTTAACGAATGTTCAAACCAAACATTCTACCCATCTTGAAATCCTAAATATAGAAATAGATAAACCGATTAATGATAAAATGTTCACGCAGAATTTTTTAAATACGGGAAGATTATAAGGTATTTTGCGATTTTTTAACGGAGGCATTATGAAAAAATATATATTTATTTGTATGATTTTTGTTTTTCTACATTTTGCCCACGCTCAAGACTCATTTTTTGATGATTCTAATTTCAACGATGAAAGTGCAAACTCGGAAACCGGACAAAGTTTATCGTCGAATTTTGAATTTTCAGGCTTTGCCGCTCTTGGAATAAGATTCTATCCTCACCCTGATTTAAAGCGGGCGGAAGCTGTTCCTAATTTCGGCATAAATTTAAAACACTCTTCTTCAAAAACGGAAATTGACTCTCATTTTAAATTCAATATGAGGACTATTTTAGAATATCCTCTTGATTTTATTGATGAGTGTACAATGAGAGCCTATCTTGGAGATTTTGTATTATCAACAGGAAAGATGAAATTGGTTTGGGGAAGGGGTGATATGCTCCATGTTTTGGATGTATTTAATGCTAACGATTTTACGGATTTTACTATTCCTTCTTATATTGACCGAAGAATAGGAGAGCCGATGATTCATCTAGCTTACAATGCTCCTATATCCTTGCGTCTTGAAGCTGCATGGACACCTCTTATGACCCCCGACCGTGTTTCCTTAAAAGGGCCTTGGATACCTTCTCAAATTGAGGAGGCAAAACAAAAACTCGCCAGTACCCTTTTTGACGGTACATTGCTAGATTTATTTCCATCACAAAAAATTGAAAATATAATGTATACAACCATAAAGGATACTTTAACTGCCATAACATCTCCTCCGGCTAATATAACGGTAAATTTTCCTGTATTGTCTGATGAGGAAATAGATCAAATTAGTTCACAATTTAATTCTCTTCAAAAATTTGTAGTAAAAGCAATATTAAAATCTTTAAGCGGCAAGCCTATTACTATCGATATTTCAGGAACATTAACCGAAGATAAAATAAATGAAATTGCAGAAAAAGAATCAAAAAAATATGCAAAATTTATTATTGAGGAATTTAAAACTTCCTTACAAAAAGCCGGCACAATAATCCAAAACTTTGATTTAGATCCTTTTATAAAAATCGGAATGAACTCTTTTCTTCCCGATATAAATCAGATAAAATACGGGCAGTACGGCTTACGGCTTTCAGGTTCTTTGGGGCCGACCGATATGGCTTGCCAATATTATTTTGGGCATTATAAAACTCCATCTATCGATGTTTCTGCAATAGTCGAAAAAGCTATGAGCGGCGGGAATATAAGAGATTGTGTTTATTACGATCCTATTCACATTTTTGGTATGGATTTCGGAGCTGCAATTTTTATGTTTAATTTTAGATCGGAAGCTGCATATTATATGAGCTATGATTTTAAGGGTAATAATCCTGCCGTTCATAATAACAGCATTCAGTGGGTTTTAGGTTTTGACGTAGATATTCCGCTCAATAACATAAACCTAAATATTCAAAATATAGGTTCTTATATTTTAGGTTTTAAAAATGTAAAAGAAAATAATAAAAACGGTTTTATAGACATGGATTGGAATAAAGCAGAAAAAGCTTCAAACAATAAGCTGGTTGTAAATATTTCGGACTCATGGCTCCACGAAAATTTGACCGATTCTATAACAATAATTTGGGGAATAGAACACAATGATGCAGTTATTATGCCCAAAATAAAATATAGGATAAAAGACGAATTTTATGTGGAGGGAACGGGGGCTTATATTTATGCAAAAGATAAAAAAAGCGAATTTGCTTCATGGAAAAATAATCACTTTGTTCAATTAAGCTTTGAATATCATTTTTAATTAAAGCATAGAAAAAACCTCCTTGAGTCCTTTAAGGATCAGGAGGTTTTTTTTATAACAACTTAACCTTATTAGCCGCCGAAAAACAGCGGGACTAAGAACGAGGCAAGCAGGATTATAAATGCACCTCCCAAGCGGGATGAGATTTGAGCAAAGGGCATGAGTTCCATGCGCTTTGAAGCCGTAAGAACGGCAACGTCTCCAGTTCCTCCCATGTTTGCCATACAAAGACCTGCAGTGATAGCAGCTTCAATAGGATAAAAGCCTACAAGTTTTCCTATAATTCCGGCACCGATAATTGCACCGATTACAACCAAGAGAACAAGTACAACATAAGAAATGCTGAATGCTCCGATAATATCGCCAAGGTTTGTATATGCAATACCTATACCGACCAAGAGGGCTGCGGTAAAGTTTTTTGCGACGAATTTATACCAAAGAGCGCAAGCATTTTCAAAGTTTTTGGGCAAGATATTTACAGCTTTTACAACAGCAACGCTTATAATCATCCAAGCATAGGTGTGGATATTTACGCCGATAAGTTTAAATAGGTTAGATACTATATTTCCCCATGTAAAGAAGGCTGTTGCAATAACGATAGCAATTCCGAACTCCTGCAAAGAAAAATGCCTTTGAAGTTCTTCATCATTAGGAACTTCAAATGTTCCGCTTGCAAGAAGCTGTCCGTTTCCTGTCCAAGAGGGTTTAACCTTACCGAGTTTATCTAGTACACCTCCGGCAACTATTGCAAGAGCATTACCGAGAGCTACTGCCGGTACAAGCTTAGATAAGATTTGCTCTGTGGGAATTTTCAATGCGGATGAAAATACTTGGGAGATCGGAACGGCTCCGGCCCCCATACCTCCGCCCATGATTGGAATACCGACATAAGCTATAGCTTCCGTTGCCTTCATTCCAAAAATAGGAGCTCCTAGTGCAACCAAAACCAATGCTGCTGCAACAGAGCCTATAATACACGGGAAGTAGCGTATAGCAGCTTTAATTAAAAGCTTTCTGTCCATTCCCAGGATAGAACCTGTGATAAGGGCTGCAATGTAAAAGTCTAAAAAACCTCCGCTTTTCATAAAGGTCGAAGTATTTTTTAAAATTCCTTCGGGCAAAACATTATAATAAGCAAGGGCGCTGGATGCAAAGATAATTACGATCGGCCCTCCTCCAAAGAATGTTTTTACTATAGGAGTGTTATCTCCGATAATGTTTAGTACTTCACCAAGTACCATCATCAAAAGAAGGGCTCCTATCATTCCGCCGGGCAGCTTATTCCACCATATGGCAGCAATTACAACTGCCGAAATAATGCCGAAAAGTGTGAGCGGCATGCCAAAAATTTGATACTTTTTCTTTTCATTTACCATAAAATCTTCCTCCGTTTAAAGATCTTTTTTATCAAAAGGTTTTTCGACTTTATCTTCCGAAATTACTATATTTGTTAAATCCGTCAACTTTAATAAACGTATAGAATTAGTATTGTCTTGAATTAATAAACCTCGATCGCTGATTGTTATTGGAGTATAGGGCAATACCTGCACTGCAGACTTAGCTTGAAGCTCAAGATTTTCATTATATCGGCCTATATAGTATTTACCGTTGCTGTCAATAACCGCATAATAATCATTTCCGTTTTTAACCAAAACACTTTCTGCTGCAATATTCTCATTGCTTTGTTTAACAATTTCTAAAGATTTTGCATCAATAAGCACAAGAGCTATTACGGCATTACCCGACTTTGTACCGGCTATTGCCATTAAATTCTTACCGATAATGTGAAGGTTTCTTCCTCTGATTGTATCAATTCCTGAAGTTCTAAGCTCTTCTTCCGTCTTAAGATCTAAAAGAACGAGCTCCGAAAGCATTTTAGATTCGTCTACAACCTTCAAACCGTAGCCCGGAATTGCTGAGGCAATAGCAGCATCTCCTTCAGCTTTTTTTTCAGCCTTTTTCTCTTCAATAATTTTTTGGGTATCCGAGGCAATATCCTTTCTATCGGTTTGAGCTTCTTCTGCCTTTTTCTCGGCTATTTTTTTCTCTTCTTTTACCTCTTTTTTAGTCTCATCGGCTTTCTTTTGCTTCTCATCGGCTTCTTCCTTAGCCTTTTTAGCTTCTTCAGTCTTCTTTTCGGTTTCTTTTTGGGACTTTTCAACTTCTTTTTTCTTTTCTTCAGCTACTTTTTTATCTTCAGGTTTACCTGTTGTTGCTGCCTTTTCTTCAGCTTTTTTAGCCTCTTTTTGCTTTTGCTCAGTTTCTTTCTTTTGCTTTTCAGCGGCTTTTTGCTTTGTATCGGCTTCCTTCTTTTTAGCATCAGCTTCTTTTTGCTGTTTGTCGGCTTCTTTTTTTGCAATCTCTGCACGCTTGGCAGCTTCAGCACTTTCCCGTTCCTTTAGATCAACCATATCTTTACGCTTTTCAATATCCTTGTCCTTATCCTCTTTCATCTTTTCGACTACTTTTTTATCGGAAATTGAAGTTGTATCTACCGTACTTATAGTTCCGGCATATTTTTGATCTGTAAGAGGAATAACTATCTGGGTTTGTCCTGCCCATTGATCGTAGCGTAAAGCTATACCGGCCTTATCCTTCGACAGATTTTTTGTTACAATAGACTTATACTTTTTATTAAAAAAGTCCATATTTCCGCGATAAACGGCATTGTATATTGTAACAAAGTGAGCCAAAGTTGCTGCGTCTTTTTGAGAATATCCGTAAGCAGAGCTCAAATATCCTGCTATGATCAACCGTACATTATTAATATGATCAACACCGGCATCTTTTCCGATAATAAAAATATCGGCATCAAAACCTTCTTTTACTGCAGCATCAACACAATGAATAATAGAATACCTATTCATGTCCCCTGCACGGCCTGATTTTACGGCTCCTGCAAGATTAGAGCCTATGCTTCGAATTGTGTCAACACTATCGACAACATCATGCGGACCGGCGTAGTTAATAAACTCTATGCTTTCATTTTTTACGGAATTAATTTCAGGCTTGTCAACCTCAATTGCAAAACCTGAAAAAATTAACATAAGTGTAAAAAACGAAAAAAACAATAGCTTTCTCATAAGTAAATCCTCCGTTCTTCCTATTTTACTATATTTTTTAGTTTTTGTCTTGCATAATTTTGAATAATATTGGAATAAGGCCCCTTTACTATATAAAAAAGGCTTGAAATAGCAGCTTGAGTTGTTTCTTGTTCACCAAAGCGCATCAATGCAGTTAAACAATCGCAAGCTGCCGTCATAAGACCGATATCATTATATTTTGCCTTATTCATAATATATCGGATACCTTCCATCGTTCTGTCATCCGGATCATAAGCTAATTGTTCTACACCTCTTAAAATACCGGCAAGCACATCAGGGTCATCTATACGGTAAATTTCATCTAAAAGAATATCAAGATACTCATAGGAGCCAAGCCTGCCTAAAAGCTCCGCAGCCCTTGCTCTGTCAAGAGGATTAAAATCTTGAGAAAAATAGGCTGCCTTTCTTTTATTTTCTAATATTGTTTTTAGTTGAAAAGCATAGCGGGGTTCTTTTTCACCGACCGTCCCATCCTCAATATCTTTTTTTATAACTTCTAAAAGTTCATCTATTGTTGAATATTCAATAAAAAAGGGAAGATCATCTTTACCCTTATCGTCATCCTGTACAATCGAATAAAACTTATCGGTGGCACTTCGTTTTGTCCCTTTCCGTAAAAGCTTTGTTTCAACTCTATAGGCATTTAAAATTTCGTTAGTTATTCCAACCAAAAGCCCGTTTTCGGTTATGATAGGAAAAAATAGCGTTTCAGGAATCTTTTTTTCCCACTTGATTCTCCCCTTATCGGTAATAAGGCATCCGAAGCCCTTTGAAGTAATATTGAATTCGTTCCCTATAGCATAGCACTTTACACCATCTTTAAAACTACCCGAAGTCTTTTCTTCCCAAATCAGCTCATTGGAATTAAGATCTTTACATGCAATCCTGCCGTTCTCAAACATATATAGAGCTTTTCCGTTTTTATAAAAAATATTTTTACATATTTCAGATTCAAATCCCTGCCAAACAGCTTCGGAACCTCCGCCTATTTTATAATAGGAAATTGAACCGTCGGTACAGGCAAGGATATAACCATTAGGAGCTTCTCCTATGGCTGAAACAGTCTTTTTAAGACGGTACTGTTCTACAATAGAACCGAAGATAGAAATGCGCAAGAAATCTCCGGATTTTAAAATCAAAACTATATCTTTGGAGCCTGTTTCGGCAGGCTGTGATATGGGAGGAGAAACAAGAGGAAGAGACCACTTTAATTTCCCTGAAGATGTGAGGCAGATTATGTTGTCATCTTGGATAATAAATAGGCGTCCGTCTCTCGCAGTGTGTATAGGAAAAATCGTTTTTTTCTTTAGAGGATAAGTCCAAAGAGGCATTCCTTGAGAAGAAAAGGCTTCGATATTTCCTTTTGCAGTAACCATAAAAACTATTCCTGCTTGAGAAACAGATAAAAACTCACTTGGAAATTCACTTGTATTTCTACGCCATAAAAAAGTACCTTGAGAAGTAATGCAGTTTAAAGCCCTATCATCTCCGGCCGTATAAATATTTCCGTTCCAAAAAACAGGCATGGTAATATTCTTTCCGGCAAAAACCAAGGTCCAGTAGGCTTCAAGACTTTGGGCCGGCAGATGAAACGAAAATATAAAAAAAATTAAAAAGATAAAAAAAATCCGTTTTTTCATAGCCTTACTAAAATAATACTAATACCATAAAGAATTTTAAAGATTTTTTCAAGATAGAGTTCTTTTAAAATATAAAAGGAAATACCCTCTTAGGTTTTAAGGCTGCAAATTCTTCAGGAAATTCTTCCTTGTATCTTTTATTTATAGTATAGGCCCTAGGAACAAGGTTTGCACAAGTCCAAAAAGCAAACAAGAGGCCTACAAAACTCCACGATAATAGAGCAAACCCGAACCATTCCAATATTTCGCCGAAATAATTGGCACTTGAAACATATTTATACATTCTTTTATGCGGAAAATAATGAGAATTATCCCCGGGCTTTCGTAAGGAGCGTATATACTTGTCCGAATCTATGTTTATAGCCATTCCGAGTAAAAAGACAAGAACTCCTATTATAAAACGCGGATCATAGAGCCATGAAACTTGATACATACTCTTAGGTGAAAGGTAAAAAAGCCATGCACCTATTAAAAAGGTGTTTATCGTGTTAAAAGTAATACCCATTAGAACTATGAGAAGAGGCATCTTACTTTTTCCCTTAAGTAAAAACGGGAATATCAGAACACGCTGGGCATAGTGCAGTACAAAAAAAAGGCCGATTATAATTCTTACAAAATTTTCAGGTTTAGCCCACACACACATTAGTACAATCATAGTAATCAGTGTAGGAACTTCCATCATAAACCAAGCAATTTTATTATTAAAGGAAAATCCCCATTTTTTATTTATCATTTTACCGTATCCGGCCGGTACAAAAAACAGTACTACAAAACAAATCAAACCGACACCGAATAAGACAAGTTGAGCAATATTAAAAGTAAATATCAATTTATACATATTAATAAGTATAAATTCTTTATAAAAGATGTCAAGAGTATAAAATTTTATTGCCAATAATTTATTTGCACTGCCCTCTTTTACTCTTTTAAAAATAGAGTTATACTAAAATATAGACTTTTGTTTTTAAAAAATGAGTTTTTACTCTGTGCCCCTTTTTAAAAACATTAGGCACTTTTATACTAATAGGAGAAGAGTATGCAATCATTAAAAGGAACAAAGACCGAACAAAACATTCTTTCGGCTTTTATCGGAGAGTCTCAGGCTCGTAATAAGTACACATTTTGGGCAAGCACGGCCGAAAAAGAAGGCTTTGTGCAAATCGCAAGAATTTTTATCGAAACGGCAGAGCAGGAAAGGGAACATGCAAAACGCCTTTTTAATTTTTTAGAAGGCGGAGAAGTTACCGTTTCGGCTACGGCACCTGCAGGCGTGGTAGGCACAACTTTGGAAAATCTAAGGCAAGCGGCCGCCGGTGAAAATCATGAATGGCAGCACATGTATCCGGAGTTTGCTAAAACTGCAAGGGAAGAAGGTTTTCCTTTAATCGCTGCCGTTATGGAGAGCATCGCTGTTGCCGAAAAATACCATGCAGAAAGGTATGAGGCCTTTATCAAAAGGCTCGAAGAGAATTCTATGTGGGTACAAGAAAGTCCGACAACATGGAAGTGCTTAAACTGCGGCTTTATCGTGGTCAGCAAAAACGCTCCCGAAAAATGTCCTGCCTGTGCTCATCCTAAAGCTTATTTTGCCCGTTTAGAAGAAAGTTTTTAAACTTAATCTAAACACTGAGCTTATCTTTCCAAAGAGGGGTTTTCAGTTTTTTGATAAGCCCCTCTTCAAGCAGCTCTGCACTTAAACGCTTTACATCCCCGGCTTCCCAAAATGTTTTCTTTGAAGAAAAAAAATCGATAGCTTCATTTTGAGTAAAAATTCTTTTATTTGCTTTTATAAGTTTTATAAAAAGCTTTTCGTCCTCGGGATATTGAACCGCCGTTTTATTACAAATATCGCAGCCCGAACAGGCGATTACTTCTTCATCAGGATTAGAAGCTTCTGCCCTTGTTTCACCGAGAGCCTTTAATAGAACCGCCCTGCGGCACTTTCCGCTTTCGGCAAAGTCTTTAAGAACTCCTGCCCTAAGACGCTGTTTTTCGGGTAAAAGCTCTATCCTTTTTTTATCGGCAGGCGACCATAGCAGAACTGCTTCGGCAATGCTCCCGTCACGCCCGCCCCTTCCTGCTTCTTGAATATAGGCTTCGGCAGTAGGAGAAGGATCCATGTGAATTACAGTTTTAACATCCTTCTTATCGACACCCATCCCCCAAGCACAAGTACATATCAGTATACCGCTTTTATGTTCATGGAACCATTTTTCTGTTTCGGCTTTTTCTTCTCTTTCGAGACCCGCATGATAAAATCTTATATTTTCATCATTTAAGCGGAGCCGTAAGAATGAAGCTGTCTGTTCAGTTCCCTTTCGGCTGGAACAAAAGATGACCATAGGTCTTTTCCTTTTTTGCACCTCTTCAAGAAGGGCAGGATTTTTTACCCTGCAATGCTTTACAAAATAAATTATATTTGTTCTATCCGATTCGCCTCGAACCAAATGAGCCCTGCCCTCAAAAAGAATTTCGGCTATACGCTGTAAAACCGGAGGACTCGCCGTTGCCGTAAAAGCTGAAACGGCGAATGGATGAAGCTTTTTGATTATGTTTGTAAGTTCAAGATAGGCAGGTCTAAAACTGTCTCCCCATTCGGTAACGCAGTGCGCCTCGTCTATTGCCAAGTGAACCACATTGCAGGCTGCAATCCTATCTATAAGAGTTCCGCCTGAAAGAACTTCGGGGTTTGCGATTATGAGCTTTGCAGGAGGTTTGCCGTCACTCCCTTCCATGCGTGCAAGCTGGGCTTCTCTTTCTTCTTTAGTTTGCCCGCCCTTAAAGATAACAGGCTCAAGTCCGCCCTCCGCCATTCGCCTAAACTGATCGCTCATAAGGGCTAGGAGGGGATAGATGATTACTGTAGGCCCGTCCAGCAGGAGGGCAGGAACTTGAAAGCACAAAGATTTTCCGGCACCTGTGGGAAGGAGAATAATTTGCCTGCCCCGCATAATTCCATCCTCATCGTAAAGGGACGTTATTTTTTCTTCTTCGGTGTTTGAGTTAATTTTTTGCAGCAATTTTGTTTTTGCATCCTTGTCCGAATCTTCCTCATCTTTATTTTTAAGTTCGGTTTGTTCGGCTTCAATGCGGGCTTCCACTGCGTGAACCGCATCTAAGATATTGGCTATTGCAAGCCTCTGCCAAGGATAGAGCGACGGAATACCGAAAACGTTTTTTGCACAAACTGCAACGGCATCTTCGGTTTTTTCCAAACTGTATTCGGGATTATCGGTCTCGCAGACAAAGGGACAATAAAGGTCATCCGGCGTATCCTCCAATCGGTACAACTCTTCGTTTCCTTTTAAATTTTGATTTTTCATTTTCACCTCTCAATATTATTGTACGAGATAGATGAAAGAAATAGTAATTTTTTAAAAAGAAATCTAAGGAAAACCTCAAAAAACTGAAGTTTTTCAAGGTTCCCTATACATAATATTTTATGCCTCTGCCGCGTCCTTCTTTTTGAACATAGTTTTTTTCAAGCAAAGAACCGATAAGTCTTACAACCTTATTCTTTCCAAAACCGCTTTTTAAAACCAGCTCACTGCTGGATAATCGTATTCCTTTTGACAAAATTTCCAGAATAATCATTTCATCCGAATTTACTTCTTTTTTTCGGTCGACAACGGGAAGAGTTACACAAATATTGTTTTCTGAAATATCAAAAATCGGTTTTACCTCATATTCTTCATAGCAGTCCATGATACGCTTGATACCTGTTCCAAACATTTCTATTAGGTGTAATCTAAAAAAAACATTGGCTATAATTGGATTCCGCAATCTGGAGATATAGCCCTTCAAATATTCTTCCTTGCTGATACCTGAGGGTAATCCGCCGGGGGAATATATTTCTATTCTATCGGGGTACATAGCAATACGAATATGTGCCGGAATATCCCAGACCCTATGAACGATTGCATTAGCAAGAGTTTCTCGGAAAGCTTCTATCGGTATGCGTTCAATTAAAATCCGCTCCATTCCTTCAATTTTTTCATATTGATAATATTTTTCAAAAAAGAAAATTGCCTGATTATATTCTTCTAAGATTGATTTATTTGTCAAAATATCCCTATCTAAAATTTCGCTGATTGAGGCTCCGAACCGAACCATATCAATACCGGAGAAGTTATTTTTATCTGCAAATAATGCAGCAGCATGATTAAACTCTCCTTTTTTCGTATAAAAGCCGAGAGTCTTTAGGACATCGGTACTTAAGCTTTCCAGTTTTAATTTTTGTTGAATAATCCGAAAAAAGGACTCAAAGGTCAAATCTTGTGCAGGGGACGGCAGCTCCTCAAAGGACATGTTGTCTCCCATAAAAAGTCAACAAACAAAATCGACTTTCTTAAAAAAAATTAAAATAGATGGCAGATAAAAATTAAACTGCAAGATTCATACGGTTGTATGTTCCTTTCATCTTTTCACAGTCAAAATCTTCTTTATTGCTGAGCATTGCCCATACAATCTCTGCCAACTTCCTCGCAGCGGCTATGATTGACTTTCCGCTGCCCTTATGTGTTTTCATATATTCATAACGCTGCATTAAACGCCAACAGGCAGTATCTTTGCAACGTCTTATACCCATTACCAATTGTACAAAGCTCACTCTTAATTCCTGCGGGCCTCGCTTCGTAATTTTTCCATGCCTAATACTTTCATTAGAATCAGACACCCATGGAACAAGTCCGCAAAAGGCTGCATATTTTTTTGCACTTGCAAACCTTCCCATATCCTCAGTATAGGCTCTTATAGTCCATGCCGTTATCTTTCCACAACCTCGTATACTCAAAAGACGATTTACCATTTGATCATCCTTTGTCAATTCTGTAAGTTGTTTTTCTATTATCTTGACACTTTCTTCCATTTGCCTTATAATTTCAAACATCAGTTGTACTGATTGTGCCTCGAGCACGTTGTCGTTATTCGACTCAAGGACGTCCAGAACTCTCTGGCGTCCTTTTTTTTACTTTGTAGGCTCCTGCTTTCATCTTTTAGCCCCATACTTACCAAAAGAGCATGAACTTCATTCTTTTGACCTACTATCGAGCGAACCAGCCTTTCCCTAGACTTTAAAAGCCGCCTCATATTTTCAGTTTCTTTACTGCAAAGATAGCTTTCAGGTAGCATGTCTTTTGAAAGAAACTCTGAAATTGTACAAGCATCATGCTTATCAGTTTTTTTAGCAGATTCAGTTATAACCTTGAACTTCAAAGTATTTATGACTGTAACTTCTGCTCCGGCTTTTTCTACCTCGTGTTTGAAAAAACGGGTGTTCCCTGTTGATTCAACTCCAATTTTTACAACAGCTCCGATTTCTTTGTAAGCTTTTATTCTTGTCATAAAGTCGGCATAACCTTTGTCATCAGTTTTATATTGTCTTATCTGATTTAGGGTTTCAGACCTTTCTTCCGTTCTTACATGAACTGTAAACTGTGTTTTGTGCAAATCCACGCCAATAAAAAATGTCATTTCGACCTCCCTCCCTTTGTGTTTCAGCGGAAAGTCTTTTCGGTAATATATTCCAATCTCCCATTCAGTCTTTAACGACTACTGTATGATGCGGCAAAAGCTCTTCATTCTCCCATTCGGAGGTCATTGCCTCCACTAAACATGACGAACTATTGCCTGGTTTCCACTGAACTTCTTTTTAGTTCAGTTTATCACATTACCGTTTGTTTGTTTACTATTTTATCATACCTCCCATTAAAATCAGCCGTTTTAATTCAATTTGATCTACTTCGACTGTTGCCGTATCGCTTCGCCTGTATGCTTTTCCCTTATATAAATAGGGTTTAAATACTCCGTCTTTTACTTCTAATGTGATTACGCCGGTATTGCGGTTAATGGAAAAAGAAAAGTCAGGCTTTGGCTGAATACTGTCATTGATTTTATTTTCAATATCCAAACACATCTTATCAGGATTTTGAATTCCTTTTATAGAACCGTCGTCTTTAATTCCAAACAATATTTTTCCGGTACCGAAGTTGGCAAAAGCCGAAACCGTTTTTAAAAAGCCGGAACTAAGGTCTTCTTTAAATTCCGTAAATCTATTTTCTTTCATAGTAAAACTCCTGATTTGTTTATTGTATTAGTATACCACATAACAAACGTAAATACAACGTATTTTTTTACGTTTCATTTGCGTTTGCAACATAATTTAAAAAGAAAATTACAACAGAAAATTACAGGATTCAAGGGTTTTAAAATTTGAACCTGCTGCGAGCCTTATAAGATAGAATAAAAAATCTTTTAACTCGGCGTAGGCTTGATCCGATAGGTTTAATTCTCTTGAAATTTTAGGGATAAGATTTTGAACTGCAAAGAGGTATAAAAGGCTTTCGCCTGAAAGGGGAAAGGCCGGTTCGTGTTTATCAAGGCAGGAACTGCAAACGCAAGAATCCTCATGCGGAACGAAAAAAGAGTTTTTTTCGGTGTAAGAAAAGGCTGAAACACTTTTATTAAAGCAATCCGTTTCCGGTATGTTACTTGAAACCCTTATTCCGCAGCGGCAGCAATGTTCCATATCCGGGGCAAGACCCGATAAGGAGATTACCCTCCACAAAAAACGGAGCAGGGCTGTTCGGCATTCGCTCTCGGAAGAAACGGCAATTCCCGTTAAAAAGGAATTTATGATTTGCCAATCGATGTTTCCCTTAAGCTTTACGGCTAATTCGGCTGCAAAGGCGGCACACCAAATACGGGTCAGGTTATCGCTGAGGCCTATGCGGTAGTCGCTTACCTTAAAGTCGCTTATCTTGTTTGAATTTTTTATGGGGTTGGAATAAATCCAAACTTCTCCTGTATGATAAGGAATGACCATGCTTCGCAGTTTGCTTTTCGGTCCGCCGAAGACGGCTGCATCTACCAACTTGCAGGAGTGTTCCGTATCGGGTAAGAGGAGGAGGGCGTTTCTGTGTCCCTCCCCGAATGTCTTCAATGAAAGAACAAGGGCTTCGGAAGACCAAGAGCGGTTTGCCATTTTTATTTAGTGCCTGTTTGATTATTTTGAGAGCCGTTTGTATTACCGGATTGTAAGAGGTCTTTAGCTCGTCGGCTTAAAGCTCCGTTTTTTTCGTCTTCGGCAATTAAGGAAACAAGAGGCACCAGCTCGGGATATTTATTCCGTTTGAACATATCAAGCCCTATACTCTTAAAAATCGGATCCTTATGGTTTAGATAGGCCTCGGCTATAGGCGCCGTTCCTCTGTTTTCAACTGTTGAAATAACCTTGCCGAGCTCTGCGGAAAATTTATTTTTTTGTTTGTCCGAAATAGCTTTTAATGCAGCCTTCTTTACATCATCGAAAATTACATCAAAATTATTCTTTAAAAGGCTTTCGGCAATTTTTAAGCGGATTGATAAGCCTGTCCTTTCTTCATTAAAAGAATCTATAAGCCATTCGTTTGCTTCCGCATTGTTAAAATGTGAGAGGGCTTCAATGGCGGCCAGTTTTACAACATTTTCAGGATCTTTTTTTGCACGGTATAAGATAAAAGGAACGGCATCTTCTGCTTTTTCTTCTTTTGCAGACTGAACGGCTTGAAGCCTTACTTTATAATAGGAATCCTTAAAGGCTTGAGTTAAGATGTTTTTGGCTTTTGCATCCTTAAAGCCTGCAATGCCCTTTATCGCAGCTGTTCTTAAAACCGGATCCTTATCTTCAAAAAGTTCCGACAAAACCGGAACAGCATTTTCGTTGCCGATTTTTCCAAGAGCTGAAGCTGCACTACCTCTTATGATGGAATTTTCATCGGAATCTTCAGCGACTCTAATTAAAAAATCACTGATTTCGGGAGTGTGCAGCTCTTCCAAGGCAAACATTATGTTTTGTTTTATTATCAGTGATTTTTTTTCGTCATCAGAGGCCTCGGAGTCAAAAAGCTCTGTAAGGAAAACGGCATCTTCCGGTTTTCCTATTTTTCCTATTGCCGAAATACAAAGGTCCCTGTATTCGTCTTGTTCATCTTTTAAGATTTGTCTTAAAAAATCTATGCCTTCATATATCTCAAGGTCCCGTATGTAGGAGATCGCTGAACGTACGGTTTCTTGGGGGGCGTCATCTTTATTTTCTAAGAGCATGAGGGCATCGGCCTTTAAGCAATCGTTCTTTTTTTCGGCAAAGTAAGCAAATAAGGCTTCTCTGATTGCAGGAATCTTGGTCTCGGCAAATACTTTCTGTAAATCGGCATCAAAGCGGTCATCTTCATCGGCTTTTAGCCTTTTTATAAGCTCCAAGATATCGTCGCCGATGCCGTAAAGAATCGTATCTCTTTTTTCTTCAAATTCCGAAACTTCTTTTTCCTTTTTTTCATCAGCTTGAGCTGCCTGATTTTCTGCAGGAGGCTGGGCGGTTTCTTGGGCTCCAAGTAGAACTGCTAAGCTTAAAATAAATAAGAGGCTTAGTACGCCGGGTTTTAAAAAAAAGTTTAATTCTTTTTTTAGGGTTTTCATAAATTATCCTCCGTGATACAAGTTTTTGCCTTACAAAACACTAACGGTTTTAAGACTTACACAATACTCAGTCTAAACGGTTTTCATATTTCTTTAAAAGGTTTTTATAATAATCGTTAAAAGAATCGTTTTGAATGGCCTCTCTTATGTCTTGTACCATACTATATAAAAAAGCCAAGTTATGATAGGTTGCAAGCATTGAGTATAAAATTTCTTTTGTTCTAAATAAATGCCGCAAATAGGCCCTTGTATATTGTCGGCAAACCTTGCACTTGCATTGAGAATCGATCGGGTTAAAGTCAAACTCGTATTCTTTCCGCTTAATTGAAATGGCTCCTTCATGGGTAAAAAGGTTTCCATTCCGGGCATTTCGGGAAGGCAGTACACAATCAAAAATATCGACTCCGTTTTTTACGGCTTCGAGGATGTAGTCGGGGGTTCCTATTCCCATTACATAGAGAGGTTTATTTTTTGGGATATGCTTTGCGGTAAAACTCAAATATTCTTGGTAGAGGGCTTTAGGTTCTCCTATGGAAAGGCCGCCTATGGCAATTCCCCTAGGCTCATGCTTTAAGATAGCTTCAAGACTTTGAAGTCTTAGGTCTTCAAAGAACCCGCCTTGCACGATAGGAAAGAGGGCTCCGTCATATTCATCGGGGGTATTATGCCAAGCTGCAAAGGCCCTGTCGAGCCAGTTCATAGTTATTTTAAGGTCGGCAAGGGTTTGGGTTTTGCTTATCCCAAAAGAAGAGCAGATGTCCAGCTGCATTTGAATGTCGCTGTTAAAGCCCGTCTGCAATTCTACCGCAATTTCAGGGCTTAAAAATTGACGGCTTCCGTCTATGTGGCTTTGAAATTTTACACCTTCTTCGGTAATTTTTCTTAATTGTGAAAGCGAAAAAACTTGAAAGCCCCCCGAATCGGTTAAAAGGTTTTTTTTCCAGCCTGAAAAGCCGTGTAAGCCTCCTGCCGCTTTTATAACTTCAATTCCCGGCCGCAAAAAAAGATGATATGTATTGGCCAAGATAATTTCAAAACCTATTTCATCTAAGGCATCTTTTGTCATCGCCTTTACGGTAGCCGCCGTTCCCACAGGCATAAAGGCCGGAGTAAGCACCTTTCCATGAGGCAGCTCCAAAACTCCCGTCCTTGCAGGTGAAGCCGCATCTTGATGTAAAAGTGTAAAAATTTCTTTTTTTTCTTTCATTAAATGTTCAATCCTTTAACCGCTTGAAAGTTTATCATAAAGACGGGAAAAAATCAATTAAAGGGGAAAGTTGCCGGCAGGGACAGCTGGGGTTCGGTATTTAACCGCAACGAGGTTTGTCCGTATATCGGTTGCGAACCTATGTTAGACTTATTATCGCTCAGAAGTAAAAATAATGATGTTATCACTATATCGTTTATAGATTTTATGATATAATATCAGAGAGGTGACTAAATGAAAACTGAATTGATTTTAAAAATAGATAAAAATATTGCTGAATCGATGAGACATTATGCGGTCAAAAATAAAAAAAGTATGTCAAAATTTGTTGAAGATCTTTTTAATAATTCAATGGGTATAACTCAAAGGATAGGAGAAATATCTCCGCTTGTCAAAGAATTGAGCGGCATTATAAAAGAGCAGGATTTAGAAAATATAAGTTATATGAGTTATTTGGAAAAAAAATATGAGTAAAAAAATATTTGTTGATTCAGATGTAATTTTAGATATTTTATGCCAACGTGAACCCCACTATGAATATGCTGCTTATGTATTTTCATTGAGTGATACAAAAAAAATTGTTTTATACACAACATCGTTGGTATTTTCAAATGTATATTATATACTTAGAAAGTTATTAGGTATAAAAAAATCAAAAGAAGCATTACGAAAACTGAGGTTGCTTGTTAAAGTAATACCTGTAGACGAAAAAGAAGTAGATTTAGCTTTGAATTCAAAGTTCTCAGATTTCGAAGATGCTTTACAATATTATACGGCAATGAGGCATGGAATAAAAATATTATTAACACGAAATATAAAAGATTATAAAGAAAGAGAAATAATAGTACAAACACCTGAAGAATTTATAAGCGATAATAAAAAAATTAAAGTCTAACACCCGCTTCAACCTGACATTGCGAACAGCTGGGGTTCGGTATTTAACCACAGAGGGCGCGAAGAACGCAGAGGATTTTTTTTGAGCGCAAAATGTCAAATTGGTTCTGTATACCTGCCTTTAGATAAGTTAATTTAAAGAGCGGAGGATAAGCTACAAGAAGCGGAAAACTGTAAGGCTTTATAAGCTTCGCCGTCAGCTTAATCCGCATGTTGGATATTACTAAGCGCTGGACGACCGGTGGGCGTTATAAGAATAGCCTTTTAATTTATCTAGCAGCCGATCCACCACCCCAAACTTTTTGTCCGCCAGTATGATTGGTATATCTATGTAACTCTTCATCAACTAATTGTATTATACCTTTCTTATCACTATGATGCCAAACAAAACCTGAAGGCTGATTCCCATTATTAATATTTTCAATAAAATTTTCCCATGTTCTTTCTTTTAATATTTCTTGGCGTTCTGCTAATTAAAACTTTTTACAAGTTTTACCTTCTGCTATTCGTTTATTTTGTGCATCAAAACCTTTTTTTATTTTTAACCTAAAGCTTGCATCTGAATTAAATCTACTTCTAAATTGTCTATTACATTCAGGAAATTGAGCTGCGTAATTACTTGCCTGCTGTAACTGTTTAGGTAACTTAACAGTAAATATACTTTTAAAACGAGGAAAAAAATCTGTCACTATTTTACCAGATGCATCTTTATATATTTTTCGAGTAAATTTTATACCTGTCATTGAATGTCTGATAGATTTTAATGAAGGGAAAGGCATAGCCCGTCCACTCATTAGACCAAAGATATATATAAGAATAGCGATGATAATTATTATAACAATACATATAATAATCACCACATTCATGACTTTCTTATTTTTTCTCACACTGTTTTCTTTAACAGATGGAATATCGCTAATTTTTTGTTCAGTTACAATTTTTTCTTCTGGAACTTGAGGTTGTATTTGTGTAATGACAGGCATTGTATGAATGTATTCTATCACAACCCAGCCTGCTTTTTGTAGAATATTACTATCTTCTAAGTATCCATGTATATTTTTTTCAGTAATTATAAAATTATCACTTCTATCTTGAAGTTCTTGCCTACCATCAGTACAAATGATAAATTTATCCTGATCAGACTTTTCTACATTGTGTATGTATTGAAAAATAGTTTTCAGATTTGTCCAAGGGCCATTTGCAAGAAGCAAGTTGACCCGTTCTTGTGCATATGCAATGTTGGTATAATTTTTTACAACTTCATCATATATCAAAACCGATCTACCATAAAACTTATATATCTGTAAGCGAGCCCCAATTGGAACCTCTGGAATCAGTTCGTTCGTAATATATGATTGAACATCAGCCAAAACAGTATACATGGAGCCGGATATATCGATAAAAATTGTTACATTTTTTGGGACAGCATCCTGTGACTGTGAAATACATGGCATAAGTACCACAGCACTTAGCAATATCATTACCAAAAAAAGATGTCGTTTCATTTAAGCCTCCTTTATACTCTATACAAATATATATTTAGGACAACAATAATGTTATGGTCACTGGTTCAGTATAAATTTTGTGCATACCCTTCAGGCAATTTAATCTAACTATATTTATAACTATATCATACTATATTTAATTGTGTCAATACTATATTTAGTTAAAATATTATGAATGAGTGTGTTTTTAATAGAACAACAAAATCTTGTTATCAATAGACTTCGTAAAGAAAGAGAAAAAGCAGGTTTATCCCAGTTGGAATTGGCTTTGAGGGCGGATATTTCTCAAAATATGATCAATTATATTGAAACGGGTAAAAGAACCCCAAGCCTCGATACTCTTTTAAAAATTTGTCATGCTCTGAATATCAATCCGGCTGTTCTTTTTTCCGATACGGAAGAAGAAAAGGAAGAAGCAAAAAAGCAAGTTCTTGATATAATACAAAGATGGATGTAGGCTTGTATTGAAATTAGTCCGTCTAAATTCCCAACAAGTTTTTATACACGATTACTGGGAGGGATTCTTAAATCTTAAATACCTCGATATTTGGAAAATCTTTTACATCATAATACGGTTCTTCATTTTCCCATAATTGATGAAATCTTACTATAATGTGGTCGTTAAAATCACAATCCAAATAGACATAAAAATGTTTATTTGGGAAGCTTGTTTTTAAATTTTCAATTAAATTTTTCGTAATTAATTTTGCAGAAGTTACGGCTATATGTTGAGCACGTTTTTTAACTTTACTGCAAATATGAATATGATTTTCATATGCCTCTAATTGTGTTTTATCGGATACTTTATCCAATGAATTTATCATTGAATCTTGAGTTCTTAAAAATATATATTCATTATTTTCAGAATCCATTGCTGTATAAAATTTCGGGAAGAGAATATCTTGTAATTCGATAATAGTTTTAAAACAATTCATATCTTTTTATAAAGCCTCGCACCCCAGCGTTGAAGCGGGTGTTATGGAATTTTATTTTTACTATTCCAATCAATTTCTATTGTTTGGAATAAAATTAAAAAAATAATACAATATTATTTTTGGATTGCTTTTCTTATTGTATCAATCACTATGAAATAAGATAGCTCCTCATCCATGAATTTTTGAAACCCGTAATGTTCATAAAAGCTTTTTGAAGTTTCTTTCGCATCTACTATTATCAAATATAGGCCTGTTATCTCTGCGACTTGAATAGTCTTTATAAAAACTTGTGAAAGAAGCCATCCTCCTACTCCTTTCCCCTGTAATTCTTTATCAACAGCAAGCCTTGCAATTCTTAATGCAGGAATTGGATATTTTGGCAATTTATCTCTATATTTATCTGGGATTTTTTGATAAGCCACTTGAGCTGTTGCTAATGTAAAATAGCCTGAAACGAAGTTATTGTGATTCAAAGCAACAAAAGTTCTACCTATACCTAACTCATCATTCTTTATTGCATATTGTGATAAAAATTCATTTAACACTTCAATATCACAATCAAATTTTCTAAGTATCGATTTTTGTTGTATTTCTTTGATTGAAACTAATCTATAACTGCTAATCATTGAAATAATTTTTTCAAAGCCTCATTTGGTTCCGGCGGATTATCTAAAGCCATCATCACTAAATCTCTATCACGATTAGAAAGTATAAGAGTGTCATTTTCCGTTAAATCTATTTGTGCTTGTTTTAATGAAGTTGAAAGAATATATGAAGAGAGAGAAATATGTTTAAGTTCAGCAGCTTTCTCAAGTGTAAATTTTTGCTGAATACTAGCTCTCAAGTCAATTTTTACATCTTTTAATGCAACTGCCATTTTTATTACCTCCATAGTAAGTATATCATAAGATGTATAATTTGTACATACAATATATAGATATTTTCAAAAACTTCATACACAAGCCGATGCTGCATGTTGATTCTTCTTTAAAACTTTCCTGTTAAATCACCTATTAATTTTTCATAAGGCGGCGGATTTCATAATGAGTCCACATTACCAATCCAATTCCTTTACGCTGTCAATAATAAATACGATGACTTTTTCTTCTGACACTTTATAAAAAAGACGGAAGGCTCCTAATCTAAAGCGGTATATCTCTTTGTAAATGCCTTTTAATTTTTTTATGTTAGGTCCGAAATGCGGATTTTTTCTTAATATGGGATATACATAATTTTTAATTTTTTGATATAGAAATTCGTACTTTTTTGATTTTATTTTTTTCTCAAAAGCCGCTGTTTCTGCAATTTTATAGTTAGTCAATTACTTTATACCTTCCTGCAGATATATCCGATAGGCCTTTTTTTAAGTCTTTTTCGAATTCGAGTATTTCCTGCATTTCTTCATCATCAACGATAGATTCATTAATGGTATAGTTTAATGCTGCATATTCCATATAATTTGAAATAGTGCGTTTTTGTCCTTCGGCTGCTTTTTTAAATATATCGTATATAGTATTGTCTATGCGTATGGTAATGGTCTTTTGCACTTGTTTTCCTCCTCTTCAATTTTATTCAATTTTATTCAATTTGTCAAGGTTTTGTAATTAGACGAGGAATTAACATTTCTTTTTTATTTTCCGCATCGCAACAGCTCTATCCGACACTTCATACCAAGACCCCTTACAAAACCAGCTGTCTTTTAGCAGTTTACCCCATCGCAAAAATAATCCCCCTTAACTCATCATTTTGAATTAAGGGGGCTACACATTTTACTTATTAATTCCTCCTGCAGAATAATCCGACGGGGGGATTAAAAATTTCACCTTACAAAAGCAACTACTTACCTACATATTTTACGACACGGTATACGCTGCCCGGCGTATAACCTACCGCCGCCTTCCAGTCGGTTACAGAAGACGGGGCAACGGCAATACAAGCACGTGCATCGCCGGCACGATGTTTCATTGCGGCAGTCATAATATTCCATGCGCCTGTTTGATCCGCAGAACCGTTAGGCTTCCATGTTTTTACCAAATTCGCGTCATAATACGCAATTTGAATGCCGTCATACGCATTTGTTTTACTCAAATACGCAACGTAGGGGGTTGTACCGTCTATCGTAAGCTCTACCCGTGAACCGTTTTCCGCAACGACAACGCTTTTTCCAAAAGTATAAGCGGAAGCTCCCGCATTGGCATTTGTGGATTTTACATAGCAAATCTGTCCTTTTGTGTTGCGGAACACAATGTGCAAATGACCGGTAGAGTCGAATTGCGCGGCAAAATAATCCGCTGCACGCCCCGTATTGGCATCGCCTGCGGGAAGTACCTTTTGTACTTTCCAATCACTTGCAGCAGTAGGAGTTGCTGAAGAAGCCCGTGCAAGCCGCAGGGTACCTTTGTCGACATCGGCATAGACAATGACCGGTCTGTTTGAACCGTCCAAGGCAATAGCGCAGTATTCGGTAGTACCGCCGGTACGTTGAAGCCCGTTTTCGAATTGACTATTCGAAAGTACCGCAACAGTACCGACTCTCTTTAAATTAGGATCGGGTGGTAGTACATCCGGGAGAGTACTGCCGTCCAAATCTACCCATGCTATTTCACTGCAATTATTTTTATTATCTGCAGGCTCCTGCCATTCGTCCTCACCATTGTGGGAAGTAATATCTGCATTTGTTGTTCCCGACTGAACCGATGAGTACTTAACGGATGCTGCCATAGTATCATAATACGCTATATGTATGTTATTATTTTTCCTTGCAATACGGAAGTTCTTAAACTGCTGTAATTGCTTTTGGTGATAAAAAAGTTCAAACCGATATATTTTCCCGCCATTACTATGAAAAAATTTCAAATCCGGCGCATTGGCATCATAGCAGTATAAGCCTCCTGCTCCGTAGATGTTCGCCTTCCAGTTTGCTATAGCACCTGCATGATAATTAGCGGAATATAAAATATTTACCGCATTCGCGCCATTCACGCTTATCGCAGCCTCTTCCGGCGGATCATATCCCCAATAAACGGATTGAGGCGCGCCGCCTAACTTTGAGTAGTATACTTTGGATTCGGAATAATTACTGTACGCTGCATATAAATCTCCGTTTGAACCCATCGCCATACTCGGATATTTCGGATTATCGCTGCCGGCAAACTGTTCGTCATCTTTCCATACATCGATGGTCAAATCGTCAGTCCAATACTTTGTTTCCGGACGGTTTTCAATATCCTGCCGGTTATAGGGCTTGCTGTTGTTATTCTTATTATTAATAGCTTCTACCGCCGGTTTTGTTCCGGCACCGTCAGGATCAACAGTAATAACAATCGAACCGGACTTTGCCGCAGCAGGAAGTGTAAATTTGTTGCCGGAAATGGGGGCTTCCGAACCGCTTGCAGTTCCATTGGGAATTACGGCTTTTACGGTTGCGCCTGCTCCGCCGAGATTAAACCCTGTAAGGGTTACCATATCGCTCCGCAGCAGATTATATGCACCCGATGAGGAACGGTTGGTATTATAGGTATCCGGACGTTCTAAGCCCGTAATAAAAGGCACGACGTTTACATTCGTTTTCGCTTCGTTTGCATTATAGCCGTACACAAAAACGTCTTTTACATCAACGGGAACGTTGTTTTCCAGCGTTACTTTATTACCGGATACGCTTGCAAGACGGGTAAGATATTGCTTTTCACCTTTTGTGAATACAACAAATTGTCCCGGATTTTTATCGGTAAAAACATCGTTTTGTGCAGAGTTTTCGTTTGCTCTGGTAACGCCCGTTACGGCATTAGGCATATTCGCTTTGCCGTCCGACGATGCGGTTGTTCCGTCGTTTACGGTTATTTTAATTTCTTGTGCGAGACCGACATTCGTTGTTTTTTCCGTATCCCAATCCAAAGTCCATTTGACGTAATAGCCGAGATAGTCGGCACCAAGCTTTTCAACGGTCAATACGGCACCGTCTGAAGCCATAGTTCCCGCCGTCCACTTAGGACCGGCACCGGAAAGCGTAGCCGACAAGGTTTTGCCGGGTAATACCGCCGTAACCGTATCTATCTTAATATTGTCGTAGGCAAAACCGCGCAAAGTAACTTTCCCTGAAACGGATGAATAACTGTTATTATCCGACGTATTAGCGGTAAGGCCTGTAACGGGAGCAATTTCCACATGTCCGTTTTTACTGCTGCCCCCATACAAAGAGTTCAGAGAATTATTGTTCAAATCTTTGCCTTCTCCGTTCCAATAAAACGGAAGCACGACTACCTTAGGCGCTTTATCGTCAAGCGCATCAAAGAGTGTATTGATTTTAATTTGGGCAAAAGAGCTCTTTTCAAGCGGAGCTGTGCCGGTCGGTGTACAACCGGATGCGCTATCCCACAGTTCCAAAACCAATTCTTTGGTTGTTTCGCCTGTAGTATTACCGATCGTAGTCAAATTAGCTTCGCTCAATGTTATGATGTCGCCGTTGCTGATATTTTGCATATCATGCCCGGCTAAAACAACATTGTTGTATTTCAGTGTGTACTTTACCTGAGGCTGTCCTCCTGTAAATTCAACCTTTATTTTCGAATTGGTTTTATTTTTAAAGGCAAATGCACTGCTGGTATAATTCGCGGTAAAGTCGAGATTAGAATCTACGTCTATATCCTTGAGGGCTTTGTTCACATTATTATTTGCGAACTCGACAGCACTTCCTCCTATATCAGTAACGAGCGTTATTGTCTTTACCTTTACCGGCTTGTTTTTTACCCGCACAGCGACGGCCGGTGCCGTATACGTATTCCCGCTCTTGTCGGTTATCTTGTAATGCAGTGTTCCTTTTCCGTCTTTAAGAGAGCTAAGGTCTATCTTCCCTTTCCACGTAACTTGTCCGCCAAGCTGCCGCGTTATTTTATTGGTATTATCGGTTTCGGTTATAATCGTGTGGGCTGTTTCCGTGCCATCCACTTTAACCCAAGCTTCAACTTTCGCAATGCCGGAACCGTCGTCATTTGCAACACCTTTTACGATCCATGGACTGGAAGATTCTCCGTTGTATATCAGCTCTTCCGGTTTATAAAGGATATAGCTGTATTCTTTAGCAGATATCGAAGGAGTAAAATTCACCACACTTCCTGACACACCGCTTACCGTCAGTTCTGTATTTTCAGCCAATATTTTGCACCCTGCGCCTGAAGATTCACCTGCTCCCAACTCCCGTAATTTATCGGCAAGAGCAGTATTTGTAATTGAAGATGTACCAAAATATCCGCTGTTGATATACAAACCGGATCCGAAGAAACCTGTCGGGGCAGTCGTATCAAACCGGAATGTAAACGTACTATCAGACTTTAGACCTGTAGTTGTATCTTCTGTAATTTCAACCTTGATCGAAAAATCATTACCCAACATACCGCTTATATTAAGCGGTATGCTTAACGTATAGCCCGAAACACCGCCTGCACTATAAGGTGTAAGCCACCCTGTGGGCGCCGTAGTCTGTGTATAGGATATACCGCCGCTCATTTTGTCTGATGTAATTTTAACTTCTTTTATTCCCGAAGGATCGGTCAATTTTGCCGTAAGCTTTTTACCGCTTCCAATCCACATATTCGTTTCATAATTTTGCGGCGACGGCGGCGTCGAAATATTTTCAATTTTTACGTCGGTAATTAACGGAGCATCTTTATCGACGATTATTTTTACCGGTGTCGTCCACTCGCCCCACCGATCGCTGTAGTTCTTATTTTTTGCACGGAATCTGAAATACAAATCTTGCCGCTGAGATGTACCGTTGAATGCGCCGTTTCCGTTTATTTCAAGCCGCCACTCAGCACCGCTTTGTCCATGGGCTGGATTCGTTCCCGGAACAAGCTGTCCGTTTCCACTCTTATACCAATCGGCATCGTATCCACCTCCGGTAGTTCCGAAAGTCATATTCGACACATTCGTAAAATCAGAAGTCTTTGAAAACTGTACATATACCTCACCGACAGCGCTTGGTCCGCCGGTAACAGCGCTTGCCGTACCAAAAATTTGTATAGTTCCGCCGACAATAGCATCTGCTTGCGGAGAAAGTACTCTTACAACCGGCTTCGTTCCGTCGGAATTAAAAAGAATTTCTTTTGTATGAACAGTTGCATTACCGAGCATATCTTCAGTGCGGATATAAAGCGGTACTTTATAGTAAGAACTCGTGCCGACTTGGGTTCCGTAATTTTCCGGATGAGCACTCATCGTATCCAAATCAACATCCACGTTCCACGAACCCTTTGTAGAAGTGGTCATATTCTGCCAACCTGAATCGGTGAGCGCAGGTGTAGAAGACTTTTTACCCAGTATATATTTTGTACCAGCCTCTTTAACGCTCGATCCTGTTCCGTCGGTAATAGTGCCCGAAATAGTGATTTTCCCCGCTTGCGGGTCGGCAGGAAGAGGGTAGCTTATATCAGCAGTGGGCGGTGTTTTATCAATCGCAAAATCGGTTTTATCCGCATCGGTTGAACCTGAACCTGCCTTAACCAAAAAGTGAATTTCATGGTCGCCGTCGGACAGGCTGCTTACATCAATTGTAGCCTTATATTTATGATCGCTCTGATTTGCGGGATCAGCTTTTGTAAGCACTGTCGCTGGGTACGGACTGGTGGGTACAGATCCACCTATATTATAATAAACAACACCCGTTGAATCGATGCCGGTAACAGCGGCAAAGATTTCAAAATTCCCTTTTTGGAAACCTTGCGGGCGAATCGCCCGTATACGCGGCCCGTTTCCGACGGCGAGGAAATTTATAATATAAAAGCCGCCGCTTGCCGTATTGGAATCGTCATATGCTTCAAATTTATTTGAATCCTCATCGGAAATGTCGGTACCGTCTACTTTTACGGCATAGTAGCCTTCACCCTTATCGGAAGGGAAGGTGCACTGTATGCGTAAATTCCCACCTTCCTTTTTGATCATATCGGGATGGGTATTAAAATATGTTTCAGTTAAAGTTTCAAAATCTATCAGCGATATTGGGTTGCCGCTATCAAAATCGCTTCCATTCCATTTCAGTAAGACGATTTTTTTTATTTTGCTGTTTTTATAAGCTGCAAAGCCAGAGCCTCCTACCAGCGGAATATTATCCTTGTTGGGAATAAGCTCTACCGAAAATTTAGTGTCGCTTCCGGCTTTAAACAGCATTGAGGACGATTGAGAGACAATTCCCGGCGTCATAGGCCCGGACAAATGCTTTACACCGATAACCTTAAATCCCGGCGATTTGCTCGGGTCAAGTTTAAAGGAGCTGCGCTTTTCGCTCATTTTTTCTATTTTCGATTTAAGCTTGGCCAAAGCGGCTGTATCGCTGCGCAATTCTTTTATTTTTTTATCGTGATCGTTTTTATCTGATCCTTTTTTACCGGCAAAATAATCGCTGATTACTTCAGCCGTATAGCCTTTTTCAAGGACACTCTCGTAAATATTCTCCCTAAGATAGTACCACTCAGCTTTATTTCCTTCGCCCGAAGCTTCGCCGCCATTATATTCGCGGGCATTATCGTACAGATATAATTGACCTCTGATAGGCTTCGTTTTATCCTGTGCCTGCAAACCATATAAAGCATTTGTAGGCGTGTAAACGGCAACTTGAGCGTTTATATTATTTCCGACAAACATATTGGTTATATCAATCGGACTTGCTCCCGGAACATGCACATTCAGTTTTTCTACCGTATTTCTTTCACCTGCTTGCCCTATAACCGAAAAGATAGCTCCATAACCGTCAGCCTGCAGCGTTGTCGTATCGTCTGCATATACAACCGTTGACGGGCGCGACACGATAAATACAGGAGGAGTATTGTCTATTTTATAATTCTTTGTAAATATGGATGACACTCCGCCCTTGTCTGTAACAGTTACTTGTGCCGTATACTCACCGTCAGGAATAGGGTACACTTTTACCAGCTCATGTTCGGGGTCGTGCCCCGTAGATTTGTTGTTTATATCTGCCGACCATGTTACGCTGTTCGTACCGGAGCCGGTGAGAACGGCCTCAAACACTTCTGTCTTTTTATCCGTTTCGATATTTTGAAACACGATCGAAACTGACTTAATGCCGTTCTCGTCACTCGCCGTTCCTCGCATCACAAAACTTCCGCGTATGGGCGTTTCTCCTGCATTAGGGTAGCCGATTTCACCGATGGGCGGCGCAACATTGACACTCGCCCCCAAACCTATGTTTTGTTTACATGTAAAAACCGTCATTACGGTACATATAACCAATGTAAAAAATAATATGTTATTTTTCTTTTTCATAAACATCTTCTCCTTCCAAAGCCGGAATATATTTTAATCTTATGCCGCACAAAATACGGGGCATAACCTGTTTTATTGCCGATTTTTTGTTCCGCCTTCGATTAAATTTCTTGAGCAAACAAAACTACTATGCCGAACCATTATCGGCAGAAAAATCAAAAATCTTTAATTTATGAAATTCTCCTCTAATTTTGGCAATAAAAGCACTTTTTAAGTATTTTATAAAATTGTTATGTATAATTAAAATAACACAAATATACAAAAAAATCAAATTTCTACAAATTATTTATTAAAATTATTTGCAAATTTCTCTTTTTAGTATGAGTTGATACGGTAATTATTCCCTTAATAATATTTCCACATAGTAATGTGTTGCAGTCTGCCTAAAATTCATCAGCCTTAGAGGCCTCCGCGGTTAAACACCTTGAAAATTAACCGCAAAGGGCGCCAAGATCGCAAAGATTTATTAAAGGCCATGTCACAGTTTTCACCGATTATATTTCTTTTTTTTTCGATAAGGCCTCCGGTATTTTACTACTCTACCTTTTAACAATCAATCCTAAAATTTTTTCCATTGGATCAAAATCCCTATCATTGTGTATTAATGAAAATCCGTTTTCTATACAAAATGTTGCGATTATAACATCTATTGTTTTTCTTACTGTAATGCCCTGTTTTCTCAATTTTCTATAATTATTTGCAGCTTGTATTGCAATTTCCTTTCCGAGAAAATCTCTGTATTCCAGACTATCCATAATGTGCTTTGCCATGAGGTATTCTCTATCGTTTTTAAATCCTTGTAAAAATTCAGTTATTATTATATCACCGGTTACGACTCTGTTACGGATTAATTCATTATCCAACATATCGGTATGAGGTGCATCAATCCCTTTTACATAATCAATCCAAACCGATGTATCTGCGATAATCATTTATCAAGCCTCATTTTTTCCAAATCACCATCCCAAAACAGTTTCCCGCGGAAATTTCTTATGCTTGCTTGATTTTTTAATGTTATTAAAAGTTTTAAAGCTTCTTCAACTGTTTCTTTTTTTGTTTTATAACCGGAAGCATGCAAAGCCTCATTCATTAAGGTATCATCAATAACGATATTTGTTCTCATAACAACTCCTATGTGTATATTTTAATATAATTATACACATACTTTGATAAAAAAACAATATTATTATTGATCAATTATTCTGTAAATAACTGTTTTTTCCTGTGAAAAATATTAAAAACATCCGCAGTTTTCCTCATCACATAAAATATCCCCCGCCGGTAAGCCGACGGGGGGATAACTCGCTAAGCGGAATGCTTACTTCGTCAGCACCGCCATCTCATAGTTCTTGTTGGTAAAGTATGCGGCGATAACCTTATTTGCATAATCACCGCTCGAAGGTACACCCTGACAAATCGTGTACTGCTGAATACCGTTGCTTTCTGATGTTATATGTTATTTTTTCCCAAAAGATATAATCCATGTTGTAGATTTTTTTCTTTATCAAAGCAATCTTTAATTATTGAATAATATGCATTATCATTATATTCAAAATTTCTGAATAATGAAAATGCTATTAAATCGGCAATTTGTATAGAACGAGACATTTCCGAATCTAAAAACAATGGTACTTCTGAAAAATTATTTAATTTCTCTTTCCATTGATTTCCCATCGTTTGATAAATCTTCGACCAGTTCTGATATTGATTTTCCATTTTTGATTTATCAAAAACAGCTAAACCTCTTGCCGGTTCTTTATT
Source organism: Treponema denticola (assembly GCF_024400535.1). Lineage (NCBI taxonomy): Bacteria > Pseudomonadati > Spirochaetota > Spirochaetia > Treponematales > Treponemataceae > Treponema > Treponema denticola. The sequence goes on along the minus strand of NZ_CP038800.1, from coordinate 556,519 downwards.
TTTCAAGTATTTTCGTGTTAAGAATTTATCAAACCTGCTTGTGATTTGTGTAAATAGATTCTCAGGTACACTTTCTGTTGAATTATCAATTACTGCACCAAAAAGAATAAACTGGCGGGGATAGTTGTTTTTTACATAATCAAGGCATTCCTTTAGAATAGATTCTCTATTTTCTTTTGGAAAGCTTCTCCATATACCTTTTCCGCTTCTTATAGGACTTGCATGTAATTCCAAGTCTGCCCTGCCTATATATTTTAACATAATATCATCTACAGCTTTTTGAATCCAATATGTTTGATTTTCAAAAGTTGCAAAACCTGCCAAAACACTATATTTTACCTTTGGGTCTGAAATTACTCCTGAATCATCAGCATATAGTAAATACATGAAAGTCCTCCGGACAAAAAAAGAGAGCCAAGCGAGAAAACTCGACGCACCACTTAAAGGCAGCACTCTTGACTCTAATTCAGAGTATACACACATTTCATACTAAAGTCAATATCTATTTTTCTTTTTTATCATCGCGGCAGTTCCATTCGACACTTCATACCAAGCTACCTTACCAAACCAGCTGTCTTTCCTCAGTTTTTCCCCATCACATAAAATATCCCCCCGCCGGAAAACCGACGGGGGGAATAAGTAGAACCGATTACTCATCAAGCCAGTTGCCGAATTCGATATGACTTCCAAGATACCCCAATACCGGCCGTCCATCAGTATCAAAGCCTAAATTTACCTTTTTAAATTTAGGTGTACCACCTTGTGCCGTGGTAAGAGTAGTTAAGTATATGTTATATATTCAACGTTGATAATCTTTCCTGATATTTGATTGGAAGAAGCGATTTAAATTCAATAAAGGGTTGATCTGAGAATAAAAAAAGAGTAGGAGATATCCGAAATGTTGGTATATGCTTTTTTATACCTTTTAATCTATGTTCAAATAAATAAGAAGAGAGTAACTTAGTGTTAATTTGATTCATTTCCTTATGGATGTCTTCTGGATTATCAGTGTTTTTGGCCTTCTTCATAAGAGTGCTATAGTCTATACCTAATAGTTTTTTTACTAATAGTTCATTCAACTCAGGGCCATAGATAATAGGCGCCCTTGCATGTTCTTTTGATAAAGCTTCAAGACGGGCTGCTGTATTGATGACATTGCCTATATATGTTTCTATTTTTGTTTCTGCAATTTTTGCATAAACCTTCTTAACAAATCCAGATTCTATTCCAATTCCAAAAAAATATTCACCATCTTCCAGAACTTTATTTGTCGTATCTGCAAATACTTTGGATAATTTTTTATGCAACATTAAGCCAATCAAAAAACCTAATAGGAAATGATCTTCGCCGAATACTACTATTAAATATCCATCACCTGTTGAATTTATGTAGTAATTATCTGAATCAACTATTTTTGACGAAATTTCTATTCCAGTCAAATAAACTTTCTCAAGTAAATCAATAAATGAATCAGAATTAGATGTATTATTTAACTGTTCAGTAAAATTTCTAATATCAACAAACAATGCCGTACAGGCATATTCTTTCAAATCAGCCTTTTCATTCATTTTATTAATATCCTTCTTTTATTTTTTGAACTTTTGTAAATGCCTTCTTGTTTGGAACTGACGACCACCCAGGGCGACGTTCTATCATATCAAAATAAAAAACAATTCCCCCAGAACTGCTTATATGTTTAACAGGAATTCCTTCATTGATTACATAATTTACAACTAATTTTGACGGGTGTTCGCTATCGTCATCAGGAGCAGACACAAACATTTTCTTAGGCTTAATGAGGTTTATAATATCCTCATTTATATTTTTTATACTTCCATGATGTGGCATTTGCATTAATGCAACATTTTGATATTCTAAATTTTCAGCATCAGCATTTCTTAAAGCTTTGCATATAGAATTAACTCCTGCATCACCTGTAAATAGAGCAATCGGTTCTTTTTTGCTATTATATAACAGTATTATCATAGATGAATCATTTTTAGCTGATGTCTTTGGATCATCGAGGAAATGTTTAAATAATGGTTGATAGTCAAATTCTTTATCTGTATATACACTTTCACTGGAAATATGCCGTTCATTATCCATTCCCGGAAATTCAGAGAGATATTTCAGATAATCGTTTTTATTTGGTCCAAGGATATATAACCCAAGATTTTTATTGCCTGCAACACCAAATATTTCGTTGTTCTTTTCACCAAGTAAATCTAAGGTTTCTGATAAAATTGAAAGATTTTCACCAAGAGTTGATCCGATGGATTTTATTGTTCTGCGGCCATCCTTACTTCGTGTAAATAATTCAACCTTATGATTCCAAGGATCATGAATAAATGTATTTGATATTTTTATTTTCTTACGCTTTAATAATTCTAACAATCCAGAAATATGATCAGAATCAGGGTGCGTAATAAATACATAATCTATTGTATCAGTATGGTAATAATCACTTAAATATTTTTCTATGTTCTCGGCAGTACTCTTATAACCACTATCAATCAATATTACCTTTTGTTTATTGTTGTAGTGATTATCATATGAAAATGAACCAATTCTTAATAAAATTGCATCCCCACCTTTTTTTTCAGATGAAGCAGGCAAAACATCAATTTCTATCATATTTATTTCTCCTTCTATTAATTTTCTTCCCGCCCTTGTAAAAAGCAGGAAAAAGGCAATACAAAAAAAAGGGGCTCAAAAGTTTTAACTTTTTACGCCCCTTTATGAGATTTACCAATGTTAATCCGTTAAATCAGGCATGCGGGTTAAATATTCAATACCTTTACTTCCTGATTGATTATTAGAGTACCCGATAACCGGTCTACCGTCAGTTCCAACGCCGATATTAAACCGGTTGGAATCGCTGTCTACAATGCGTGTGGGAATAATTTGTGATTCCCATGCACCGGTAAACTTATCGTTATCATTTACACCGCTGGCAAGAGAGTCGACAGCAGGCACACCATTATTCGCTTTATACCATGCAACCTTGGCAACAGTTCCAAGTCCTTTGTAAGCAATATACGGCGTGTTACCGTGTACCGTAAGCGTCAATTTTCCTCCAACGGCAAGATACGAATCAACTTTTACCATTTTTCTGTTAGCAGGATTGCTGTATTCCGGGATATAAATATATTTTACATCACCGCCGAAAGAATCTTGATATGCAATATGGACATGCTTATCTTTGTCTACAACCATACTCACATAGTCCCCGCCGCAGTTCGTATCAAGTTCAATAGGAGTTGACCATGACGTATTTTCATCATTTTTTGCGTAGATATAGTTGAGCGATGTGCCGCTATAGTAAACCAGAATACCGCGTGCAGTATTGACAATATTATCTGTCGTCGTAACCGGAACCCCCGCGGCAGCAGAATACACCCCATTACCGGTGCCGGTTGCGAATTCTTGCGGCTGTATTGTAGTACCGCTATAGTTACCAGTGGCATTAAATCTTCTGTTATCATTGTTGTTATCATTGTAAGAAGGCCAGTTAGTACTATTATACGTTACTTGATTCAGCTCATTCTTATTGATATAGAGGTTGAGCGTTTCGGTATCCTTGTGTACCTTATGTGCATTTGCATTGTTATTATTTCCTACAAGGGTTGCATTCGTTCCGACTTTAAAATACCGGAATATAATACGGTCATCAAGCGCATCATAGGTAGAATAAAATACATGCGATAGGCTGTCGGTACCAACCATTTTGATGCAAGGATACTGATACCTATCCAAAACAGCCGTAACCCCGCTCTTGTATAAACCGTCCATCCAAACGTTATAATTCCTAAAAAAATATGACGTTCCATTCGATGTTGTATTGGGCGGCTTATAGAAAAAGTTTGTCATTATTCCGCCGGTATCGGGAGCATTCCCAGTACCCCGAAGCGCAACATTGATATCGAATAAGGCAGCCCTGCTGTTATCGCTATTTAACGCAAGCGCAGAAAAGGTGAATAAATCCCAGTTTGAATATATTTTTATTTCAGCGCTTCCATCCCAGAATTCCGCAAGACCGTATCCTCCGGCATTATTGACGTACGCAAACTGAGGGGTGTTTTCCTTCATCACCATAGAAGGATAAACAGCATTTTGTGCTTTAGGTGCGGCAGAGTTCTTCCATAGCTGTGTAAAATCCCACAGTTCAATTTTGCGGTCGTTATCCGCATTTGCTTGAATAAGCGACGCCTCTTTATTGTATTCTGCACTATTATTGTCAATATTATTGATACTCGGAACACCGTTTACGATAAACGTAAGATAGCCGTTACCGTCAGACTCAATAGTTACGTTCCATTTGCTATTATCACCGGCGGTAACCTGAGTGGCGGTAAGACCTTTACCTTTTTTCGTTACTGTACCGTCAGTAGCAATTTCACATCCTGTTTTAGAGTTGGATAAGCGGATATCGGAACCAGTGCCGGAAATTGTTGTAGGCTGTAAATTAAACCCTGTTACGGTTACGTTTTCATATTCCGATGCAGAGGTTTTTGCCCGTACGGTGTACGCGCCTGTAGCAGTACGCATAAAATCTTCTCCAAGCAGCGTTTTGATACTTGTTTCAATCTCCGTAATATACGGCACAACATCCACCTTCCTGCTATCAGACTTGGTATTTGTTTGAGCTGTATCTTTTACAGTTACCGTAATAGTTTTATCGGTCCCGACACCGTCCGTTATCTTTGAGCTGTCCCAGTCAAGCTGCCATTTAACGGTATGACCGTCTTCAACACTGAAATCATTCGATACAATAGCAAACTTCCAGCCGTCTGTATCAAAATTACCGGATTCTACCGTAAAATTACCGTTTGAAGCATTATAAGTTGCAAGTCTGTGTCCTAATTGGGGATCTGTAGTATTTGCACCGGTAAATGTAAAGGCATCAATCTTTGCCCAAATTTCCGTGATAACCTGATCGTCATACGCAGTACCGGTAATGCTTATCTTGCCGGAAACTTTATCGTCTTTATCCATAAGACCGTTTGGTTGGTTAAACGCGCTTGGTAAATCGGTTCCTATTTCGATGTGTCCGTTAGCTTTGCTGTTGCCGTACAGGCTGTTATCGGTTTCGGAAACCCACTTAAACGGGTCTATCTCGTTTGTCGGCGCAATTCTGTCCTTCGTATCGACGATAACATCAAATTCCAGTTCCGCCTTCCATGTATTGGTACCGCAAGTCAAACCGGCCGCGGAATTCCATACGGTAAGCACCAAAGTGCGCTTTATAGGATTAGAACTTTCAGGATTATCACTTTGTTTTATTTTGTCAAAATCAGTTTGCGCCAGCTCAATTATACCGCTTGAAGGTAGGGAGCTCAAATTATGCACTTCCACTTCAGGTAATGAATCGCTTATTTTTTTTCGTTTAAGCGTGTATTTTTTAGCAGTAGCTCCCACATCTTCCGCAGTAATTTTAATCTGCGACTTATTGTTTTTAAATCTAAAAGTTCCGCCGTCAGCTTTACCGTGCCAATCGTATTTTTTGCTGTCGATACCGTTAGGTTTGTCGGCATCATAGGTCAGAGCCAAGGTTTTGGTTTCAACCGTAGGAGCAACATTCGCGATAGAACCATTCCTGTTGATATCCGTTCCTAGTTCTACACCGGTGATTTTCAACAGATTTTTCTTCAGTTTTACATCTGCTTCAATGGGTGTAGGTGTATTATGCGCACGGTCAATCGGGGTAATCACGATTTTTCCTTTACCGTCAACAATGCTTGTGGGACTTACATCGATTACACCTTTCCATGTTACAAAGTTGACATCGCCGTTACCGACATCCGTCAATACACCGCTCGGAGACTCCAATTCAATTTCTGTTGAAGAAACTCCGTTATAGTTTACCTTAATCTTTTCGACACCGGAGCCCACATCATAAGCTGCGCCAACTACGCTAACCTTACCGCTTGCGTCAGGCCGTAAATACTCAATGGGACTGTAGATAAGATAACCCGTCGTCGGATTTGCCGGAGCAGAGGCAAGTGTAACCGTACCGGTATCCTTATCGAACGCCGTAATTTTAATATCCTGCCCCGAAGCAAAAAACCTCATTGTCGTGTCAATATTTGTTTTTCCTACCAATGCAAGGTCGCTAAACGAAGTTCCGCTCACCGTTACGGTACCCGATGAAGCTATTTTCGTACCGAATACAGCTGTAGGAGCAGTATTATCGTACTTAAAGGAGAATGTCGTCGAAGACTGTAAGCCTTCGGTATCCCCCTGTTTTTTAGCCTTTATCTTTATAGTAATAGTAAATCCATTATTGCGTCCGGGTTTTGTTGTCGTTTTTAACGGGATGCGCATTTTATAATTTTTGGCAGTAGTAGTGGACGGCACCGAACTTTGCGTAAACCACGCCTTACCTGAACCGTTAATATTTGAATCGGTTATTTGGCTATCATCTTTCAATGTAATAGTAGATGCTCCGAAGTAGCTGCCCGATATATCAATTTGTTCTATACCGGCATTATGCGCCAAATCCGCACATAGATACAGAGCATCTCCCTTTATCCACATATTCGAAACATAGGTTTGGTTTTCAGGGTCAACCGAAGAAGGAATAGCCGTACCAATTTTAGCTTCGGTTGCAACTTTCATACCGGTAATGGTCGGAGCTGCTTTATCAACAGTGATTTTAACCGGTGCTGTCCATTGACCTGCAACAGGGGTAGTCTTATTATTTTTACCTCGCAGTCTAAACCAAATATCTCGTTGCGTACCGCTCGAAGGCTCAAATTCTTTATTTGCATTTATTTCCACAGACCAATATGAACCGCCCGCCTTATATTCCGGATTGGTTCCTGTACTGGATAACTGTTTTCCGTCAGGATTGGGACACCAGTTGACTGAGCCGAATGTAGCATTCTGTGTAAAATCAGGGTTGCCTAAACCATCTTTTTTGTCTGTAATCTGAATCCACATAGAACCGACTTGTCCCGCAGAAGGATCCGGTACATTGACAAATCCTGAAATACGGATCGTACCGCCTAACACTTGACCAGCGTCAGGTGTTGATACGGTTACTATAGGGATATCACCATTCGGGTCTACTCTGAGTACTTTCGTAATGATAGCGGTATTACCTTTTTGAGCTCCTCCATGCGTATCTTTCGCGGCTGCTTTATCTTCCACTAAAAAGAAGATCGGAATATCATACAGTTCGTCCGAACCAACCTTTTTACCGAGCGATTCGGCTGTAGTTTTTTTCGTAATATTATTGCTGCCGGTAAAGTCGATACTCCAGTTTTCTCCAGATAACACAATATTTTTCCATTCTGCAGCACTTTCAGCGGGTTGTACCGTTATATCGGCATCCTGTTTACCGACGATATATTTTATGCTCTTTACGCCGCTTGGCGTATCGATAACCGATCCGCGCATAGTAAAATCGCCGCTCTGATTTTTAGATAAATCGGGGCTAAATATTTCTTTTATTTCGGGCGCTTTTGTATCAAAAACAAAATCCGTTTCATCGGTATCGGTTAAACCGGGTCCTGCTTTCGATAAAAACTTAATCTTATGAGTTCCGTCGGAAAAGCCGTCAGGAAGCTCTTTTTGTTTAGATAATCCGGCAGGATCCTTCCATTTTATAACATACTTTCCCGATACTTTAACTATTTCAACTTCTACTTCATATCGCGGATTAGTAGCTGCTGCAGTAGCTTTTTTCAGTTCTATATCGCTATCGTTAACGCTCGTACCTATATTACAATAGACATGTCCGTTTGCTGCATCGATTCCGGTAACCTCAGCAGCAATGATGAATTTTGCATTTGCTTTTTTAAAACCTTCCAGACTAATCGGCCGTGTCCGCGGACCGCTTCCGGCAGAGTAAAACTTTAAGGCATACATACCGCTTGCTGTGTCAGAATTATCATACGCTTTAAATTCGTTTGACTCTTCATTGCTGGTATCTCGGCCTTGTACATCTACGGCATATATCCCCTCACCTTGGGCCGAAGGGAATGTACATTGTATTCGTAACTTATCGCCTTCCGTTTTAATCAGATCCGGGTGGCTGCTTAAATAAGCATCGGTAAAGGAGTCGAAATCAACCAGCGTTATCGGATTAGCAGTATCAAAAGCATTATCGGCCGGCTTCCATTTATACAGTACAATTTTTATTTTACTTGCATTATATGCAGCAGCATTGGATCCGCCGACCAGCGGAATATTATCTTTGTTCGGGATAAGCTCTACCAAAAAAGAAGCCTCGCCTCCGTCTTTATACATAATTGCAGATGCCTGACCGAGAGCCGCTGATGCATTAGCGGGTGTTTCCGTTTTTATCTGGTCAGGAGTCGTTGATAAATGTTTTGAACCGATAACCTTAAATCCAGGAGATTTACTAGGATCAAGTTTAAAGGTACTGCGCATATCGCTCATTTTTATCATAGCAGACTTTAGCTTAACCAAAGCAACCGTGTCACTGCGCAATTCTTTTATTTTTTTATCGTGCTCATTGGCATCGGAACCTTTTTTACCGGCAAAATAATCACTGAGAACCTCAGGCGTGTAACCTTTCGCTATCACTTCGGTATAAACCTCTTTCCACAGATAGTACCAATCAGCTTTATTTCCCTCACCCGAAGCATCGCCGCCTTTATATTCGCGTGCATTGTCATACAGATATAATTGACCTCTGATAGGCTTCGTTTTATCCTGCTCCTGTAAATCGTATAAAGGGTTTAAAGGAGGTGCAGCACTGTAAACTGCAACTTGAGCATTTATATTCTTGCCGACAAACATATTGGTTATATCAATCGGCGTTGCTCCCGGAACATGCACATTCAGCTTTTCAACGGTATTTCTTTCACCTGCTTGCCCTACAACTGAAAAAATTGCTCCATAACCGTCGGCCTGCGGCGTTGCCATATCGGCTGCATCGACAGTCATGGACGGTCTTGAAACGATAAATACCGGCGGCGTGTTATCTATTTTATAGTTCTTGGTAAATATGGATGGTACTCCGCCCTTGTCTGTAACGGTTACTACTGCCGTATACTCACCGTCGGGAATCGGATAAAGCTTTACCAAAGGATGACCGTCTTCGGTTCCTGTAGATTCGTTGTTTATATCTGCCGTCCATGTTACGCTGTTAGTACCGGAGTCGGAAAGAACGGCCTCAAAAGCTTTTGTCTTTTCATTAGTTTCGATATTTTGAAACACGATTGAAACTGACTGAATGCCGTTTTCGTCACTCGCTGTTCCTTTCATCACAAAACGTCCCCGTATGGGTGTTTCTCCTGCATCAGGATAGATGATTTCACCGGTGGGCGGCGCAACATTAACACTCGCCCCCAAACCTATGTTTTGTTTACAGGTAAAAACCGTCATCACGGTACATATAAGCAATGTAAACAATAATACGTTATTTTTCTTTTTCATAAATATCTTCTCCTTCCAAATACGGAATATATTTTAATCTTATGCCGCACCATTATCGGCAGAAAAATCAAAAATCTTTAATTTATGAAATTCTCCTCTAATTTCGGCATTTTTTAAGCATTCTATAAAACTGTTATATATAATTAAAATAGCACAAATATATAAAAAAATCAAATTTCTACAAATTATTATTAAAATTATTTGCAAATTTCTCTTTTTTGTGAGTTGATGCGGTAATTATTCACTTAATAATATTTCCCCATAGTAGTGTTGCAGTCCGCCTAAAATTCATCAGCCTTAGAGGCCTCCTCAGTTAAATACCTTGAAAATTAACCGCAAAGAGCGCCAAGAACGCAAAGATTAATAATCCCCCGCCGATAAGCCGACGGGGGGAAAATTAGTTGTTGTAATAATGTTTTACTTTCCTACATAGAATGCAGCGCGGTAATCCGAACTGGTTTTAAACCCTACCGCAACAGGCATCTTCTCCGTAGCATTGTGATACTTTGCCTGTGTTTCAATGCAGATACGGCCGCTTGCCGCCCGTTGGTTAAGCGGAGCGGTCATTGTTTCCCAGCCAGCTACATCCGTTCCCGTATTGTTAAAGTCCATAGAGGTTTTATAGGCAATGCGGATAGCATCGTACGAGTTGGGACGGGACATATACGTGATATAGGGCGTTTTGCCGTCCATGGTCATATCTATAGATATAACGGAATCATCCAGTACTTCGGAAGTGCCGAACTCATACTTTGTTGAACCGTCATCGGACGTATTCGTGGATTTTACATACACAAGTTGCCCTTTAGTGTTTTGGAACGCGATATGCAAAACCCCATCGCTGCCGATACATGCATTTATGTAGTCGCTTGCAATCTTACCGTTCGAATCCGAAGCGGCAAGAACGCTTTGAATCTTCCAATCGGCTGGCGCCGTAGGTTGTTTTGAGGTACTTCTTGCAAGCCGTAAGGTTCTCGAAGCAGCATCCATGTACACTACAACAGGATAACCGTCCTTAGTTACCGTAACTGCAACGGATTCCCACACCGCATTTGAAACGGAAAGCCCGTCTTCAAAATTACTCAATACATACGGAGATGCATAAGTTGAACCGTTGGGGCTCACAAATGTAAATATATTATCCGGCGGATTAGCTCCCGGACTATTAACCAAGTGATCCGGAACTTTACATTCTCTATCTGTTATGTCGGTATTGCCGTCTATGACACACCATGGGAGTGCATGGGTTATTGTATTCGGTTTTTTGCTGTCATCTACCCAGGCGAATTTTGCAGCTTCGGTTAATCTGTCATAATAGACAACATAGATATTGTCGCCGGAACGTACAGTCCGTATGTTTTTAAACTGCTGTAATTCATTATCGTAGGTAAAGAGTTCGAACCGATACACCTGACTATGCCTACCGCTACTGGCTGCATCTTTATCATAGAGGTATATACCGCCCGCATACTCAGGATTAGTATCATTCCATGGGTATTTTTTTGTTCCGTCTGCGTTGGCTGTACCATTACCCCAGTTATTAGCACCACCGCCATGATAATTTGCAGCATAGAGTACATTTACTTCCGTTCCGTTTACGGTTATATCCGTTTCTTCCGGCGGATCGTAACCTGTAAACAACCTTTTTGTACCGTCTCCTTCTACGGCAACAGCAGTATCTCCCGTAAATTTATTTGAATAATACACTGCCGAAGTTGAGTTATTGCTAAACGATGCATATAGCGTACCGTCAGAACTTTTAGTCATTGCAGGATAGATGGCATTTTTACTGCCTTTAAACGTATCTTCCTTATTTACACGCCAAATATGTACAAATCTATCGTCGGAATGTTCCTTAGCTCCGTATGTATCGGCTTCCTCAGTATTGCTTGCGGTATACGCATTCGTATTATTTACTGCAGCAACACCGTTTACCACAAGATGCAGATACCCGTCTTTTGCCGTATCGGGAACTTTAAAGGTAAAACTCTTCTTATCACTACTTAATGTCAGACTCTCCATTTCAACTGGAAAAGAACCGCTTCCGTCTTTATTTACGGTAATCTTTAAAGAGGGAGTGCTTCCTTCAAAGTTAAAGCCTGTAATCGTATTGCCAGCTTCCCCGCGGAGTAAGGGTATGGCACCGCTTCGCGCTCTGTTTGTATTATATGTACTGTTTCTGCTGACTCCCGTAATATAGGGTACAACGTTAACACTTATCGAAGGCTTATTTGTTGTATCTTGATACAGCGTAGCAGTCACAAAACCGGTATCTACCGCATTTATAAGCTCAATCTTATTACCGGTAACTGATTTTACGCGGGTTAAGTGCTGTGCTTCACCCTTTGTAAAGAGAATAAACTGACCGGGCTTTGCAGCGGCAAAATCCGCATGTTCCGCCGTATCATTAGTACTGCGAGTTAAGGAGGAAGATGAGGAAGACGGATCGGCAGCAGAGGTTCCTGAAGGATTGGTTCCGTCATGAGCCGAAACACTGATTATCTGTCCAAGACCTACAGATGTTTTTTCACTGTCCCATTCCAGCTTCCATTTTACATAATAGCCGAGATAGTCGTATTTAGACTCTTCAACTTTAAACTTGATATTCTTTGAAGTATCTTCGCCTATAGACCAGTTATTATTGGTATTCGTAACGGTTATATTTGAAGCGTTAGGAAGTGTTGCTGTAAGTGTCTTTAGCTGAACATTATCATAGGCAAATCCACGGATTGTAACCTTACCCGAAACGGAAGACGTAGCAATTTCCACATGTCCGTTAGCACGGCTGTTTTGATACAGCGAGTTATCGGTTTCACTATTCCAATGGAACGGAAGGATGACTACCGTCGGCGGCTTAGTATCGATAGCTTCAAAGAGCGTTTTTATCGTTATTTTTGCAAAAGAGCTATCATTTCCTTGAATAAAGCCATGTGCCTCGTCCCACAACTCAAGAATTATCTCGGTAGGCGTACCGTTTGAGTTATTTATTTTATTTGGTCCCGTGCCGAAGTGAGTTATTAAGTCAATTTCGCTGCCGGATGTTACCGCGGTAAGATCCTGCAATAGAGTTCCATCACTTTTTCTCAGCCGGTATTTTACGGTACCCTGACCTCCGGAGAATTCAACCTTTATCTTTGAGTTATTTTTATTTTTAAAGGCAAATTCCGTACTTGTAATACTTCCGATAAAATCGCGGTCTGCATTTAAAGCACCGGACAAACCTCCGATGAAGGAGCTCGGCGTACCGCCTATGTCGGTAGAAAGGGTTACCGCACTTACCATGATAGGCTTATTTTTTACATGCACGTCTACACTATGGCTATATATATTACCGCTTTTGTCGGTTATCGTATAGTGCAGTTTTCCCTTACCATCAGTGACAGAAGGGGTAAGATCTAAATCTATTTTTCCTTGCCATGTAACCGTTCCGCCGAGCTGCTTGGTTATCCTGTTTTGCTGACCAGCTTCAGTCATCGTTATTTCAGGTGAAGAGGTCCCGTTTACGACTATCTTTGCCTTCACTTCTTTTACGCCTGAACCGCTGTCATTCGCAACTCCGTTTATAATCCATTCACCGCTGCTGCCTTCGTATATAAGCAGTTCCGGTTTATATAAGATATAGCTGTAACTTCCTGCCGTAAGCGCAGGTGAAGCGGTAAACTCGACTTTGCTTCCCGTTACCTTCGTTACCGTGAGTATATGATTGTCCGCCAGTATTTTGCATCCGCTGCCGGAAGATGCTGTAGCGCCCAAATCTTTCACTTTTTGCGCCAGCTGTGCGTCGGTTATCGAATCGGAAGCAAAATTTCCGATATTCATATATTTATCGGTACCGAAATCACCGATAGGATCGGTTGTGTCAAAGCGGAAGGTAAATGTTTGTTGTGTACTCAATGCCGGAGATGTTGTATTTTCTGTAATGGAAACGGTTACACTAAACTCTCCAGCCGCTTTTGCAGCAGGGCTCAGCGCATCTAAGTCGAACGGAATCTTTAGCTCATAATTTCCGCCTGTAACAGGAGCTATCCAACCCGCTGTTTGAGCTTGACTAAGATCATAGCTCACACCGCCAGCCAAACCGTCTGAGGTAATGTGGACAGCCTTTATACCCGAATCGTCTTTTAATGAGCCTATCAGTTTTTTATTGCGTCCTACCCACATATTAGGCGTATAGTCTTTTGCGTTCGCACTGCCGGCAAGAACGGTACTAGAAGAATCGTCTACTTTAACGGCATTGGGGCTTCCAATCGTAGGAGCAGACTTATCGACGATTATTTTTATTTTATCGCTCCATTCCCCTATCGATGTACCATTTTAATTTTTCGCACGGACTCTAAAATAGACATCTTGGTTTTGATTGGTCGCATGATTAAATGAACCGTCGTCGTTTATACTAATTCTCCAGTCTGCACCTCCATTGGTATCTGTACCTGAAATAAGCTTTCCATTTCCGCCATTGTACCAGTCGATTATACCGAACGTTCCATCTGCGGCAGAGGTAAAATTACCGTCACGAGAAAATTGAATATATACTTCACCCACCGCTGCCGGTCCGCCTTTAGGTACACTCGCACTTCCGAATATCTGTATAGTACCGCCTAATTTTGTAGCAGGAGTAGTATTCTGCGGTGAAAGTACTTTTACAATCGGCTTTGCTCCCTCAGTATCAAAGAGTATCTGTTTTTCATGTACAGCTTTATTCCCTAGTTCGTCTTCCGTAAAAACATATAACGGTATTTTTCTATATCTACCGATAACCGCACCGTATTCCGATGAAGGAACGTTATCCAAATTTATGTGAATACTCCACGAACCTTTTGTCGAAGTATCAGGAGCATCTTTCATTATTTTCCAGCCGGCAGCAGTATCAACCGTCGGCGCAGGAGTCTTTTTACCCAATATGTATTTGGTTTTTTCGGGATTTACTCCGGCCCATTCATCGCTGACACGGCCCGAAACGACAATCTCTCCCGCTTGCGGATCGGTCTCTTCAGGATATACTATTTCAATCGTCGGACCCGTGTTATCCACGGTAAATTCGGTTTTATCCGTATCGGTAGAACCGGAACTTGTTTTTGCTAAAAAGTGAATTTTATGGATTCCGTCCGAAAGAGGTGCCCCATTCCAAAGAAGCTTCCCCTGCGAATCAGTAGTTAAAAGAACCGTCGCTTTGTAGCGAGGATCGGTCGGGTCGGAACTGACCTTTGTAAGCTTCTTTGTAGCATCCGGACTCGCAGCATTTACCGGCGCATCTATGTTGTAATACACCGCACCGCTTGCATCTATGCCGGTAACATCCGCTTCTATATCAAAATTTGCGTTTTTAAAGCCTTGCGGACGGATCGGCCGTATTCTCGGCCCATTTCCGGTAGCAAGAAAGTTTATTATATAAAGGCTGTTGATTACCGTATTAGAGGTGTCATAGGCTTCAAATTTATTTGAAGCGGCTCCGGAGGTGTCGGTACCTTTAACTTTTACGGCATAGTATCCTTCAGCCCAAGACGGATCAAAGGCACATTTTACGCGTAACTTTCCATCTACTACCGTAATATTGCTTGTATCCGTCAACTCAGAAAATTTTACCAGTTTCTTCTCTTCATAATTTTCATCATTTTTTAAGCTATCCGCTTCATTCGTACCTGCCGCTTTATTCCATTTGCGTAAAACGATCTCAATATTGCTTGCCTGATACGCTGCAAGGTCAAATCCGGCCGTCAATGGAGTGTTATTTTTATTACGGATAAGCTCTATCGCAAATGCCGTTTCGCCTCCGTTTTTAAAGAGCATCGATGTAGCGTCTGAAAGAGTTAAAGCAGGGTCTACAGGTAAACTTTTTACACCGACAACTGTAAAACCGGGAGATTGGCTCGGATCAAGTTTAAAAGTACTGCGCTTTTCAGTCATTTTAATCATCTTCGTTTTAAGTATATTCAAAACTTCCGTATCGCTGCGCAATTCTTTTATTTTCTTATCATGATCATTTTTATCCGATCCTTTTTTGCCGGCAAAATAATCGCTGATTACTTCGGGCGTGTAGCCTTTTGCTATGACATCTTTATAAATGCTATCCCACTGATAATACCAATCAGCTTTATTACCTTCGCCTGTTGCCATCCCCCCAGTATATTCGCGGGCATTATCATATAAATATAATTGACTTCTGATAGGCTTCATTTTATCCTGTGCTTGCAAATTATATAAAGGGTTTGTTTCATTGCCTGAAATAACTTCCGATACGGCAACTCGCGCGTTTATATTGTTGCCCACGAACATATTAGCCATATCAATCGGCGGCGTTCCAGGAACATGTACATTCAGTTTTTCAACGGTATTTTTTTCACCTGCCTGTCCCACAACAGAAAAAGTCGATCCATAACCGTCTGCCGGATCCGATGGTGAAGGAGAGGTACTTCCATCAACAAACATCGACGGGCGCTGCACGATAAATATGGGCGGAGTATTGTCGATTTTATATGTTTGATTTAAATCCGTTCGTTCACCCTGTTTATCGGTAATGGTTACCAAAGCTTTGTATTCACCATCAGGAATGGGGTACACTTTTACTAACTCATGACCGGGTTCGGGTCCCGTAGATTCGTTGTTTATATCCACCGACCATGTTACGCTGTTCGTACCGGAGTTGGAAAGAACGGCCTCAAACACTTTTGTCTTTTCCTTAGTTTCATTATTTTCAAACACGATCGAAACTGACTGAATGCCGTTCTCGTCGCTTGCCGTTCCTTTCATCACAAAACTTCCGCGTATGGGCGTTTCTCCCGCATCAGGATAGATGATTTAGCCGTTGGGCGGCGCAACATTAACGCTCGCCCCTAAACCTATGTTTTGTTTACAGGTAAAAACCGTCATTACGGTACATATAACCAATGTAAAAAATAATACGCTATTTTTCTTTTTCATAAACATTTTCTCCTTCCAAAGCTGGAATATGTTTAATTTATGAAATTTGCCCTTAATTTCGGCAATCAAAGCACTTTTTAAGTATTTTATAAATTTTTTATGTATAATCAAAATAGCACAAATATACAAAAAAATCAAATTTCTACAAATTATTTATTAAAATTATTTGCAAATTTCTCTTTTTAGTATGAGTTGATACGGTATTTATTCACTTATCTCGTCAAGATTTATACTGAATTCGCCTAAAAGCTTTTCTCTTATCGTTTCATCGTCAATGCGGTTAAAAACGGGTTTAAAGGCAGCCTCGATTAAGAGCTTTTTAGCACTCAGCTCATCAAAACCGCGGGTCATAAGGTAGTAAAGCTTAGCCTTATTTACCGCCTCAAAGCTCGCAGCGTGCTCTCCTATAACGTCATCTTCGTCGCAAAAGATTGTCGGGATTGTAGCTCCGGCCGTAGTTTTATCGAGCATAATCGTGTTATCCGAAAACCTTGCAATGGACTTTGAGCAGCCCCTGTTTAAAAAGATATTGCCCCGGAACATCTTGTGAGCCTTGTTCTTTAGTGCACCCTTTGCCGTGATTACACCTAGGGAGTTTTTTCCGTTGATGATAAAATTTTGCTCCAAGTCGATGCGCCTTGTCTTATCTGCAAAATAGAGGGGGTATATTTGAACTTCGGCCCAATCCTCAGGCATATAGGTAGAAGTTGAAGCTCCGTTTATCTTTGCTCCAAGCTGAATATCATAAAGGGTAACTTGTGCCTTCTCCATAGCAGAGATTTTTACGGTTTCAAAGTTAATGCTGCAGTGACTTAAGTTTTGTACCTTTATAAATTCTACTTGAGAGTTTTTTTCGGCAACTATGCTTAAAAGTCCGTTTCTAAAAATATCGGCCTTTGAGCAATCGTATTCTTTTACATCATGATAAAAAAAGATTTTAGCCCTTGCCCCTTCTTCAATTATAATCAGATTTTGGTCATAAAGAACATTATTGGCCTGATCCATTGTAAAATGGATTAGAACATTGGCGATCTTTTCCTTATCTTCGCATTTTTTTACTCTTATATAAATACCGGAATTCCTTTTATCCTTTACTTCTTGGATATAATTATCTCCGAGGCCGCAATTTTTTTCGCGTTTTGTTTTCGTAAAATCAAAGAATTTTTCTATATCTTTTGAAGGGGCTATTTTTAAAAATTGCTCTATCGGCATTTGTTCTATATTTTCAGCTTCGGTGCAGTCTTTGGTACAGCCGTTGACCTTACAGTTTAAATTGCAAAAAGGCTTTGAAGGGATATCCGTTTTTGTGTAGTCAAGCCGTTTAAAATAAGTTCTGTCACTCATATCTATCCTATAGTTCCTTCCAATTCGATTGTAATAAGATTGTTCAATTCAACGGCATATTCCAGAGGCAGTTCCTTGGAGATAGGTTCTACAAAGCCCTTGATGATAAGGGATTTTGCGGCAGCCTCATCCAAGCCTCTTTGCATAAGGTAGAACACCATTGATTCGCTTATCCTTCCGATTTTAGCCTCATGGCCTATGTCTACATCGTCGATATGGGATTCTATAATCGGAATCGTATCGGAGCGGGATTTATCGTCAAGCATTAGGGATTCGCATTCGGCCACAGCCTTAGCTCCCGTTGCATTTGCTCCTATGGACAAAAGGCCTCGGTAGTTTGCTTCCCCGCCGTTTTTTGCGATGGAGCGGGAGCGCATTTCCGAAACGGTGTTTTTTCCGATGTGGACGGTCTTAGTTCCCGTATCAAGGCACTGCCCTTCCGAAGCGAAGGTAACCCCTGTAAATTCGGAACGGGAGCGGTCGCCTTTTAAGATACTCATAGGATAAAGCATGGTAACCCTTGAACCGAACGAACCCGAAACCCATTCAATAGCTCCGTCTTCTTCAACTATGGCCCTTTTGGTGTTTAAGTTATATAGGTTGCGCGACCAGTTTTCAATCGTCGAGTAACGCAGGGTTGCTTTTTTTCCTACATAGAGCTCAACGGCTCCTGCATGGAGGGCGTTTTTATAGTATTTGGGAGCACTGCATCCTTCAATAAAATGGAGGTAGGCTCCTTCTTCTACAATTATAAGGGTGTGCTCAAATTGCCCCGACTGCTGGGCATTTAGCCTAAAATAGGATTGAAGCGGAAGCTCGACCCTTACGCCCTTGGGAACATACACAAAGGAACCTCCCGACCAAACGGCACCGTGGAGGGCTGCAAATTTATGGTCATTCGGCTTTATAAGCTGCATAAAATGCTTTTTTACTATATCTTCGTACTTGCGGACGGCTGTTTCCATGTCTAAGTAGACTACACCTTGTTTTTCCAATTCTTCTTTTAGGCTGTGATAAACGACTTCCGAGTCATATTGGGCTCCAACTCCTGCGAGGGAGCTGCGTTCAGCTTCCGGTATACCGAGCCTGTCAAATGTCTTTTTTATTTCTTCCGGAACATCGTCCCAAGTTTCGGCCAAGGGCTTTGTATCGGAAACAATGTAGTGGATTATCTCTTGAATATCCAAATCGGAAATATCGGCTCCCCAGTCCGGCATGGGTCGAGCATTAAAGTATGCGAGGGATTTAAGGCGCAAGTCCAGCATCCATTCAGGCTCATTTTTGCGTGCGGATATTTTTTTTACGACTTCTTCGTTTAAGCCGAGTCCTGTAGAATACTTATAATCGATGCTGTCCTTTATGTCATAGACTCCGCGTTCTATATCCGAAACAAATGTACGTTTTCTTTCTTGAAAGAGGGCGGCATCCTCCGGTGCTTTATCTGTGGTTTGGTTTATGGCTTTACTCATAGGCTTTCTTTTATGTTTTCGTACCCGTTCTTTTCGATATATTCTACCAGTTCCAGACGGCCTGTTTTGACAATAGTGCCGTCCACAAGAATGTGTACAAAATCGGGCTTTATATAATCTAAAACTTTGTTATGATGGGTAATTATTAAAATTCCCATATCGGGGGTGCGTATTTTAGAAACACTTTCAAAGACAGTCTTTGTAGCGTCAATATCCAGTCCCGAATCCGTTTCATCAAGGATTGCGAGCTTCGGGTTTAAAACGGCAAGCTGTAAGATTTCGTTTTTCTTTTTTTCGCCGCCCGAAAAGCCGACATTTAAGCTGCGGTTTGCATATGCAGGGTTGATTTTAAGCTGCTTCATTGTGTCCGATAAAAGTTTATGAAATTTTATCATAGGGATTTTTTCGCCGGTTACGGCTTCTTTTGAAGCACGCAAAAACTCTTCTATTTTTAGGCCCGGCACCTCTTCAGGTATTTGAAAAGAAAGAAAGATACCTTTTCGAGCCCGCTCATAAACAGGAACATCATTTATAAGTTCATCTTCAAAGAAGATTTTACCTGCATCGATTGTGTATCGAGGATTCCCTACTATGGCAGCCGCCAATGTGGATTTTCCGGCTCCGTTCGGGCCCATGACCACATGAACCTCACCCTTGTTTATACTCAAATTAAGGTTTTTAAGAATCTGCTTCTCGTCAACCGACATTTGAAGTCCTTGTATATCTAATAATTTCATCATAACTCCTATAAAACCTTTTTGCAGCAAATATCAATTTGCAAAAGAAGTTTTTTCAAGCGGTTTGTTTACAAACCGCATACAACAACACGATGTTTTGTACTTAATGTACAAAACTCGTCAGATAAACAGTGAGGCTGAATTTCAGCCGAATTGTTTATCATAACTCCTGTGATTGTCTATGATAATATAACAATTTGAGGACTAATATTCAATAAGAAAATAGGCAAAATTTATACTTGATTATGGGTTTTAGCTGTAGGCCTTTTGTAAAAAGGCAGCAGCATGTTGATTTTTCGGTTCTTTTTCCAATATATATTGAAATATTTTTATAGCTTCTTCTTTCTTTTTTAAGCGCATTTGAAGGATGCCCTTTATAAGAAGGGTATCAGTCTTAGTTCCGAACATTTTTTCTGCTGCCTTAAGCAATTCAAGAGCAGTCTTGCTTTGGCCGATCTTATCAAGGCAGAATACGAGGTTATGTAATAAAAGCCTTTCTTCAGGTTTAGCTCTAAGCATTTTTCTGTAAAGAATAGCGGCTTTTTGGTATTGTCCGGCTTTTCTGCGGAACAAGGCAAGCTCAGGGTCAAAATTAACTTTTCCGCTTTGGCTCATTAAAATTTCAAGCTGATTGCCGGCATCTTCCCAACGCTCACATTTTTCTAAGAATAGTACATAGTCCCGTCTTATGTAGATATTCTTTCCCCATTCTTTTAGATATGCCCCATAAGCTTCATCTGCTTCCTTATTTAACTGCAAATTTTCGTAAGAAGCGATAATTCCTATTTTAGCTTCTTCATCTTTTTCATTCATATCCAAGGTTTTTTCGTACCATCTAAGAGCTAAATCGGGCATGTTCAGTTTTATATAGCAGCAGCCCATAGCATTAAAGATAGCCGAATCGGCTCTTCCGTTTTGGACAAGGGCTTGAAGATGAGGCAAGACCTCTTCGGGAGGGTTATCTATATGGGCGGCGGTGATTATTTTATAATAATAAATATCGTCGGCATCGCAAACTCCGCTTGCTTCGGCCCGCAGGATTGCAGCACTAAGTTCCTCCCAGCGGTATGCTTCTTGAAGGGCGAGCATTATGCCGTAATAAGGATAAGGATTTTCAGGCTCGTGTTCTATTGCACATTTATAATGTCCTAAGGCCGCATTAGTGTTGCCCATAGAGCGCTGAGCTTCGGCAGCGAGAAGGCGTATTTCGGCATCGCTTCCAAAGGTCTTAATAAAGATGCGGGCAGCAACGGCGGCTCTTGAGTAATCGCCCCGCTCCATATGCTTTTTGATAACGCCCATTGCAAAAAAACGGTCCGAAATTCCGTCATCGGGAATCTCGATACCCAGTTTTGCAAAATCTTCTGCAGCAGCAGCTGTATCGCCCAGCTGCATCTTAATCATTGCAGGATACCACTTTAGGGCGGGATCATCGGGCTCGAATTCGCAGGCAGCTTCGTATTGGCCTAGAGCCTCCGGAAGGTAGCCCTCCATTTTTAGGGCATGAGCAAGATAGAGGCGAGGAGCAACTCCGTCTATGCCGTTTTTTATTGCAAAGCTGAACATTTGGCGAGCCATATCTGCATTGCCGTTTCTTAATTCATAAATTCCTTCAACAAAAAGAGAATTTAAGTATCCGGCATTCAGCTTTGTATCCGAGGGAGCAAACTTTAAGGCCTCTTCAAATGTTTCTCTGGCAAGGCGGGGCTTTTTCCATTTTAGATAGGCAGAACCGAGCATTGCCCTTGTTTCAAGAGGATGGGGATTGAGCTTTAAGCTTTTTTCAAGACAATAAACGGCTCTGTCATACTGCCCCGCCGCCAAATATGAGCGGCCCAAAAAAAAGAAGCCCATAGGTAAGTCCGAATGAGCGGAGGCAGAATCCGATGAACATCTTTTAATATAGGCCTTACCATAGGCTATGGCTCTGCCGTAATTGTTTACGGCAGCCCAAGCCCTTGAAAGGTATAAATATATTTCGGGATTTCCCTTTTTTTCACCGTAAAAGGGAGAAGATACTTCGGCTAAGCCTTCTGCGGCTAACTTTTCTAAGATTAAAATTGAAGTCTTATAGTCGCGTTTTTTTCCGGCTTCAATAGCTTCATTTATAAGCGCATTTACAGACTTAGCCATAAGTTTATTTTCTTCCGGCTTGAACCAAGGTTACAGCCGAGGTGGTGATTATGTCGTCTACCGAGCAGCCTCTGGAAAGGTCGGATATGGGCTTTGCAAAGCCTTGGAGGAAGGGGCCGAGGGCTTCTGCTCCGGCAATTCTCTGTACCAGCTTATATCCTATGTTTCCGGCTCCGAGGTCGGGGAAAATCAGGGTATTGGCCTGCCCTTTTACGGGAGAGTCGGCCGCTTTCTTTTGCATAACGGAAGGAACTATGGCACAATCCAACTGGATTTCTCCGTCAAAGACAAAATCGGGTTTTCTTTCCTCTAAGATTTTTACAGCTTCGCGGACGCGTAAAATATTTTCATCTTTGTCGCCGCCCGATCCCTTGGTAGAAAAGGATAGCATTGCAACAATGGGCTCAACCCCGGCAAAGGTTCGGCAGCTCATAGCTGCGGAGCAGGCAATGTCGGCTAACTGTTCAGAGCTGGGAGTCGGAATTACGGCACAGTCCGAAAAGATAAAGACTCCGTTTGCTCCGAGTTTGGGATTTTTTGTGTCCATCAAAAAGCAAGAAGAAGCGGTTTTCATTCCCGGAAGAGTTCCGATAACTTTTAAGCCTGCACGGAGTACATCGGCTGTTGTGTTTAAGGCTCCTGCAACCATTGCATCTGCCTTATCTTGAACCAACATCATCGCTGCAAAGCCCAGCTCTGCACTCATTTCTATTTTAGCCTGTTCAAGGGTCATTCCCTTGGCCTTCCGTTTTTCATAATAGCTTTCGGCAAAGGAATCGAGCCATTCCGATTTTTTCGGATCGATTATCTTGATACCGTCAAGTTTTACCCCTGCCTTAGAAGCCGCTGCAGAAACAGCATCATCGGAACCGATTAAAAAAAGCTCCGATACCAATTTTTCATCTACGATAGATCGGGCTGCTTTGAGAGTCCTCTCTTCAGTACCTTCAGGCAAAACAAGGCGGTTAGCATACATCTTTGCCTTTCTTTTCATTTCATCTACAAAACTCATAATTTTTTCTCCTTACTTTAATTTATCTATTATTGTGAAAATACCGCCAATTATTGTAACAATAGTTCCAATAAAGGTTATATATGGCATTACATTATATAAAAAAGCATTGGAACTTGCAGTGATTATGGAACCTGGAAGAATATAATCCTTTTTATTCATTTTTTTATCGGCAGCATCTCTAATCTTTACTGACGATATAGCATTTCTCTGTAAATCAAAACCGCCTGCCAAAGCAATATAATACTCATAGGTCTTTCCGGGAACGTAGGGGTAAGAGCCGGGCCTAAGAACAGCTCCTATAACTACTACGGTTTGCTGTAAAACGGGAACAGAAATAATGTCATTTTTTTCTAAAGCAATTAATTCATTATAATCTCTATCATAAAAAATTCTATTAAAATTAGTATATATTTTTTCACCATTCCTCATTAAATAGGCATTTTTTGTATCTGACAGAGAAGAAAATTTGCTCCTATATGCTCTGACTACCGATAATAAGTCTGCTCCCTCTATAAAAGGAATAGATGTAACATCTGCTCCTGCTTCCAAAATAATTGATGATTTAAATTCCGCCTCATTCGGAATATGCACAATATCATTATTTTGAAGCTTAAAAGGTTCCATCTTTTCTGCGTTTTCAATTTTAAAAAAACTGCCTATCGGGAATTCTTCGGTCTTATTATTCCTCGTTACGGTAAGTTTTGAAACATCCGTGAATTCCCTTAACCCGCCGCCATAAATTTCAATCAGTTCTTTTATATTTTCATTTTCTAAAAGTTCATAAGTTCCCGGTCTTTCAACGCTTCCCGTAATTTTTACCTTTCTGCCCAGGCGTTTTATAATAATTATGTCACCGGGACGTAAAAAGGGATCTTGAGAGAAATCTCCATTTCTATAAGCCATAAAAAGATCATAGCTTCTTTTTTTTCCATTCAAAGATACTATTTCGATATTTCTGGTAGAAGAATATTCCGTAAAAGAGTTTTGTATAACATTGGACAATCTTGTAAGAGCGCTTGCCTCAACCTCGGCAACTTTTAATACTTCACCCTTTATTATCACCTTAAATACCGAAGGCTTTATCATAAGCAATTGAGCCCCGCTTAAAGGATAATTTTTTCTTATAATATCCTCAACCTGTCTTTTAAATTGCGAAAAGGTAAGACCGTTTACGTTTATTGTTGCCAGATTTAATATCTTCACATTATAAGAAATATCGACGATTAAATTTATATTGACAATCTTACCTCCCATAGCATAGGAAAGGCCGTAAACATCTCCGGCTGTAACTAAATAGTTTGGATCAGACATGGCAATATAGGCGCCTTCTTTTATTTTTGTCAAAATCGACTCGTCCGTATTTTTTGAGTCTTGAGCAAAAATCATAATTTGCACAAAAAGCAAAACTAAAAAAGCTAATCTATTTTTTTTCATTTTTATTTCCTCTTAGTTTTGCCATTGTTTCAGGATCTTTTTTTATATTGCTTATTGCATTAAGTAAAAAAGCTAAAAATATCGAAAAGAAAAAGGCAGCAAAAGTAAATATAATGGACAGCTTTCCTCGGCTTGGGCCCGACTTTTGATCCGGTATCTCAGGGTATTCCAAAATTTGTAATATCGGCGTATTACTGTTGATCTTTATTTTGATCATTTCATACTGAGCCTTTAATTGGGCATATATGTTTTTTTGCGCAGTCAGTTCAAGATTTAATTTTTCTGCATCAATACCTACAGAAGGAATGTTTGAGCCGTAAATATTCATAGAAGCTGTTTCAAGTCTTTTTAATTTTTCAGTAATACTATCTATTTCTGCTAAAACATTTTTTATACTTTTTTCAAGGTTATCTTTTTCTATTTTATCTCTATCCAAACCAAGATCGGTAAATTTATCCTCATAGTATTTTACACAATGCATTACCACTTGTTTTGCAAATTCCGGATCTATATCCTCAAAACCTATTTCTAAGACTCCGGTCTTATCATCAAACTTGATTTTTAACTTTCCTGTTAAGATTTTCCGGCTTTCGGCCCTTAAATGATTTTTTATTTTGTACTTTTCGATTAAATTAAATTCATCTACTATGTTATCCAAAAAAGAATTGGTTGTCGATAAAAAAATAGCTAAACGGCTATAAGTTTGTCCTCCGCTAGCAGAAGCCCCCATTAAACCTGCAAGACTCCCTAATCCGCTTGAAGCTAGTTTTCCGGCTAAACCGCCCCCTTGCGAATTTGCATCATTTATCAACATCAAGGCCTTAGGCCTATAAACATTCGGCATATAAGATTTTTCAGGCGGCAGTTTTACAGAAATCAAAGAATAGCTAAAAATAAAAACTGCAGCAAAAAAGGTAGTAAATATTATAAGTTTCTTATATTCTAATAATACGGCAAATAAGTCAATTAAACTTATTTCATCATTATTGTTTTCTTGAGCATCCATAGACTTGCGATTATACCAGTTTTTTTGATTTATGTCTAGCAAAGCATTTGTTCAAAGATGAGCTTTTTTAAGGTTCAAGCCCCAAACTAACCTCGCCCGAAATTAACTCATTTTTTTTGCCGTCATCGGTTTCTATGATAAGATGCCCTAAATCGCTGATTCCCAAAACCAAGGCTTGATAGGGGATGCCGGCAAAGGGAAGAACTCTTACCTTTTTTCCCGTAAGGAGGGAGAGGCTTTTATATTCTTCCATTAAGTTTTCTTGAGAGTGCAGACCGTAAAGGGATTCAATCAAGCTCGATATAATAGAAGAAGCTAAAACATTCCGGTTGAGGGATGGAGCTTCGGCTTCACTAAAAGATGAGCCGGCTTCGGTAAAAAGAGAGCCGGCCTTGTTTTTAAGTTCGGGAGGAAAATTAGACTCTTTTACATTGAGGCCTATACCTATAATTACGGCCTGCACTGAGGAAGTTTCCATATCGATAATTCCCTCGCTTAAAATGCCGCAGATTTTTTTTCCGTTAAGATAAATATCATTTACCCACTTTATTTGCGGAGCAAAGCCCAGAACCTTTAAGCAGCGGCAGATAATAACTGCCGAAATTGCCGTGTAAAGAGCGGAAGCGGGCACTTCCTTTTCAGTCTTTGCCGGAATTGAGGGGCAAAAAATCAGGCTAAAGTATAAGCCCGCTCCTCTCGGCGAATAAAAACTGCGTGAAAAGCGGCCTCTGCCTGCACTTTGATGCTCGGCAAAAAGAACCGTTCCGTGAAGGGACTCGGCTCTGCTTGAAGAAGTTAAACGCCTTTTTGCCTCGGTATTAGTGGAATCTATTGTCTTAAAAACTTCAACCTTCCCCTTGCAAACGGATTGAGCAAAGGCAGATAGGTTCTTTTCAATTGAAAAAGCGTTCAGCACATCTGAAGAGGATTTTAGAATATAGCCCTTGTTCTTTCCGCCTTCAATTTCATAACCTTCGTCCCTCAGCTTTTGCACAGCCTTCCAGACGGAAACCCTCGAAAGGCCTAAGTGCAAAGCCGCTTCTTCGCCCGAAAGAGGCCTTCCGTTTTGTTCTATAAGCATATCCAAAAGGATATTGCTCGTCGTCCTTGATATAAGCTCTCCCATAAAAATCTTTTAAAATAAGCCTCCTTTAAAATACCCCGTCCTTTAACATTAAAAGGAATTCTAGCATATTTCTTCTTTTTTTTCTATTGCAACCTTTTCGGGAAAGCCTTGTCTATAGTCTTATAAGGTGAAACTATGTTTTATAAAGAATATATAAACTATATTGAAAGCGATGATTGGGAAACCGTACATAATTCTTTTTCAGTCAAAGCTCCCGAAAATTTTAATTTTGCTTATGACATAATAGATAGAATAGCGAAGGAATACCCCGAAAAAGAGGCTCTTGTCTGGTGCGATGAAACCGAAGAAAGGATTTTTTCGTTCGGAGAATTGGCAAAGCAGATAAATAAGACGGCCAACTTTTTTAAGGCTATGGGAATAGGAAGAGGCGACACGGTTTTGCTTTTTTTGCGAAGAAGATACGAGTTTTGGTTTGTTCTTCCTGCCCTGCATAAAATAGGGGCAATAGCCGTTCCTGCAACGGTCCAGCTCGCAGCCCACGATATCGAATACCGTATTCAATCAGCCAATATAAAAATGATAATGGCCGTACAAGAAAAGAATTTGCAAGAAGAAATTCAAAAAGCTGCCGAGTCCGCTTATAATAAGCCCCTCCTTGTTTGGGTGCATGACGAAATGGATGGTTGGATTTCCTTTGATAAACTCGTAAAAAATATGAGTGAAGATTTTACACCTCCCCAAGGAGAAGCCTACCCTTGCGGAAAGGACACCGCTCTTTTGTACTTTACCTCAGGCACTTCGGGTAATCCCAAAATGGTGGAACATAATTTTTTATATCCGCTTGGGCACATTGCGACCGCAAAATTTTGGCAAAACGTCAAGGAAGACGGAAGACACTTAAGCGTTGCCGAGACAGGTTGGGCAAAGGCTATGTGGGGAAAGATTTACGGTCAATGGCTTTGCGGCTGTGCCGTATTTGTATATGACATGAAAATGTTTATCCCTAAAAACCTGCTCGAAAAATTATCAAAATACAGGATAACTTCCTTTTGTGCACCTCCCACCGTTTACAGGTACTTAATCCGCGAAAAAATAGAAGATTATGATTTATCCTCATTGGAAGAATGTACAACGGCAGGTGAAGCCCTTAGCATGGACATCTTCAATATATTCAAAGAAAAGACCGGAATAGAACTGCGGGAAGGCTACGGGCAAACAGAGCTCACCCTCACAACAGGAACCTTCCCCGGCATGAAAATCAAACCCGGTTCAATGGGAAAGCCCGCCCCCGGCTATGAGATAGATATTATCCGCCCCGACGGATCTTCTTGCAAAGCAGGAGAATCGGGAGAAATCATCTTGCGTTTGGATAAAAAAGTTCCCTTCGGAATGTTCGGAGGCTATTATAAAAATGAAGAAAAACCGGCCGAGGTTTTTAAGGACGGAGTTTACCACACGGGAGACGCCGCCTATAGGGATGAAGACGGTTATTTTTGGTTTGAAAGCCGAACCGATGACCTTATAAAAAGTTCCGGTTTCCGTATAAGCCCCTTTGAGGTGGAGTCGGTTCTTTTACAACATCCGGCAGTCTTTGAATGTGCGGTAACAGGCGTCCCCGACCCTAAAAGAGGACAGGCTGTAAAGGCCTTTGTTGTTTTAAATAAAACCTATCAACCGAGCCAAGCCTTGGAAAAAGAGCTTATGTTCTTTGCAAAGAAAAATGCGGCCCTCTACAAGGCCCCGCGTTCTCTCGAATTTGTAGAAACGTTGCCTAAAACCCATAACGGCAAGATAAGCCGGGCTGCAATCAGAAGCCGAAAGGCCTGATAAAAGTCGACGGATAAAAACCGGCCTTGACAGAGAAGGCGTAAGCAAGTAGACTTTGTTCTATAAGCTGTTCTGTAGACAGCCTGACATAAAAAACGTTCTTTAATAAAGAACAATAAAGAGTACAAAAATGCGGAAATTTACGCAAAAAGGAGTTTATATGAGAAGAGTTGTAATTACAGGCCTCGGTGCCGTAACCCCCATAGGAAACACCCTGGATGAAACATGGGAAGGAATCAAAGCAGGTAAATGCGGAATCGGAAACATTACCCAATTTGATTGTTCCGATTTTAAGATTCAGATAGCGGCAGAAGTAAAAAACTTTGACGCTTCACAATTTATGGATAAAAAAGATGCCCGTAAAATGGCTCGGTTCACTCAATTTGCCGTAGCCGCAGCTTCGCAGGCAATGAAGGATGCCGGCCTTTCAAAAGAAAACATCGATGCAAACCGCACAGGTATAATACTCGGAAACGGTATAGGCGGTTTTGAAATCTACCAAGAAGCCTTTAAAAAATACTTTCAAGTTGCTCCGGATCGTATTCCGCCGATGACTGTTCCTCTTCTTATTCCGAATGAGGCAGCCGGAAACATAAGTATGCAGTTCGGCATAAAGGGCCCCGTCTTGGACCTTGGCTACGGCCTGTGCTTCCGGTACCGATGCTCTCGGAAACGCTTTAGACCTTGTCCGCTCAGGAAGGCTTGATGTATGCGTATCGGGCGGTACGGAATCTACAATTACCGGTTTCGGTATAAGCGGTTTTACGATTTTGCAAACCCTCGCCTCAGGTGATCCTGCCAAGGCTTGCTGTCCCTTCGATAAAAAGCGTTCAGGCTTTGTAATGGGCGAAGGCTCAGGCATTCTCATTCTTGAAGAATATGAACATGCAAAAAAGAGGGGTGCTAAAATATATGCGGAATTTGCAGGCTATGGAGCTTCCTCCGATGCCTACCACTTAACCAGCCCCGACCCCTCAGGAGACGGAGGAGCATTGGCCATCACCAAGGCCTTAGCCGATGCAGGCATAAAACCTGAAGAAGTTCAATACTATAATGCTCACGGAACCTCGACACCGATTAACGACCCTGCAGAAACAGCCATGATTAAAAAAAGCTTTCGGAGACCATGCATATAAAATGAAGGTTTCTTCAACCAAGTCGATGATAGGCCACTGCTTAGGTGCCGCAGGAGCTCTTGAAGCTATTTTCTGTATAAAGGCAATGGAAGATGGATTTTATCCCCCGACCATCAACCTAACCGAACCCGACCTTGAAGCCGGCTGCGATTTGGACTATGTTCCGAACAAGGGCGTCAAGGGCGAAATAAACTGTGCCGCCTCAGGCTCTCTCGGCTTCGGAGGCCATAACGGCGTCGCTGTCTTCAAAAAGATAAAGTAAGGGCTTTTAAAAAGCTTTAATTAGATAAGCTAAAACCGAAACAATACATTTAACTTCGGCCTTCGGAATTTCCGTACCGAAGTTAAATGTGCAATTCTAAAAGAAAAAGAAATCGAAGACTTCATAAGAATAAATTTTTCAAATAAAGTAGGATAAAAATATTTTTTAGTCATCGGTATCCCATTATTAGCCTTCTAAATATTAGTTTAGTTTGATTCAATATGAACATACAATCAGCAGTCATTTTAGCATTTATCTGCTGTGTTGTATAGCCTTGCTATTTGAGATTCTACTTGAAAAAGATAAGTTTTTGAGGTAGGATAGTGGTAAGGAGTAAATGATGTTTGGCTATTGGAAAACAGTGGTGAGATAAATTCAAGTATTGGTTTAGTAAAAACACAGAGAGCACAAAGGAAAAATATGATATTAGTTACATGGAATTGTTGCTGCGGTCTAACAAGCGAAAAAGCAGAGAAAATAATCAAAGAATTTCCGTCTGATATTTACATTATTCAGGAGTGTAGAGACCTAGACAGATACAATTTATCAAATTATTTCAAGTTTTCAAACTGGTATGGTGATAATACCGAATATGATGAAAAAACAGGTAAAGGTGATTTAGGTGTCGGAATATTTTCAAATAGATACTGTATTACACTTCAGTATTATCATAATAGGAATATAAGATATTTCATTCCTTTCAAAGTATTTAACAATGAAGAATATTATACAATATACGCTGTATGGACAAAAAAAGAGAAATGTGATTTTCCTTATATTGGTCAAGTAATCGAAGGGTTAAAAGAAGAAGACTATAGAAACATATCTGAATCGATTGTTGTTGGAGACTTTAATACGGATATAAACTATCAAAATGAAAGAGAATATTTTGCTTACATGATAAACTTATTCAAAGATAAAAACCTAAAAAGTTGTTATCATAAATTTAATAAAATTGAATTTGGAGTAGATAAAGAAATAAAAACCTATAAAAACATTGGTCATGTTGATTATTGTTTTATTCCAGAAAAATGGAAGGTTTTATCGGTAAAAACTGGAGAACATGATAAATGGTATCAAAATCAATGGAAATTATCTAAAAATACAATAGATCATATCCCAATGCAGATTGTATTTGAAACTATAGACTAATATCCGAAGTAGTGATAGGATTCTGGAAAAGCCTACATTTGATAAATATATAAAAAGTGATATTAAACAGAAAAAGAAGTTCTATAAGGAAATTTAAAAGATTAACACAACTTTCAAAAGTCGACAAATGCTAAAATTTCCGAGATATAAATCTGATGGATTTAAATTGCAGCTTTCAAAAATATTTCGTAGAAATTATTGACAGAAAGTAATTAATTATTATATAATAGTATAAGTAAGGAAAGTAAGGAGGCGTTTTATGGAGCTTGCAAAACTAACATCTAAGGGTCAGATTACAATTCCGCTTGCGATAAGAAATATGCTCGGGTTAAAAACCGGCGATAAAGTCTTTTTTGAAGAAAGCAGAGGAAAAGTTTATATTACAAATGCTTCTCAAATAGCTTTAGCAAATATTCAAACTCAAATGCAAGGAGAAGCAGAAAAGCCGGCTTTCAAACAGAGATGACGTTATTGCTTATATTAAAGAGCTAAGGAAAAGAGTTGAGGATTTTCATAGATTCAAACATTGTGATTTCTGCGATACTTTTCCCTGATGGTAAGGTTGCTAAAGTTTTTTCTCATTTGCTTGAAAATCATACGGTAATAATTTCTTCATATACAAAGGAAGAATGCAAAAAAGTTTTTGAAAATAAATTTCCATTTAAAAAAGAGTTATTGGGTATTTTCTTTGATGGAATTACTTTTGAAGAATTTAAGAGTCCCGATACAATTGATGAAAATAAATATCAAAGTTCGGGATATAAAAGATTTACCGGTTCTTGTATCCGCAATTTTATCTGATTCAGATATTTTGATTACGGGAGACAAGGATTTTGAAGATGTAAAAATTGATAAACCATTAATTTTTACACCATCAAAATATTTCGAATTGATTGCAGAAAAATATTGATATATTTAGGGGTGAAAATAATTTTAAAAACCGGAGGATAAAATTAAAATGGATAATTGTATATTTTGTAAAATTATCCGAGATAGAAAACTTATAGACTAATGGCATATGCGTACATATAAATTTTGAACGGTTTTTTGTTGGTTGAAAAAGATGATTTTTTGAGGTAGGATAGGTGTAGGCCTAATGTGTGTAAGAGGCGGCAAAGGAATTGGAATACGATGAAATTGATTAGTTGGAATATGAATTACTGGCAACAGAAAGATAACCATGATTTAGCTTGGGATTATTTAGTAAATACAATAAATCCTGATATAGCATTACTTCAAGAAACCGTTGTTCCTGAATTATATAAGGAGCAAACGGTATTTTTGGAAAGCCATACTTGCAGAGTTCAGGACCCGATAAAATGGGGAACATGTGTATATATCAGCAAAGATCTACTACAGAAAAGTTCATTTAAGAATGTTACTGAATTGTATGTCGATAATGTGTGTGTAGATAATGAAAGTATAAATGGAAAACAAGTATTTGCAGAATTAATGTTTAATAATAATATTTTCACTATATGTAGTTTACATACTAATACTTCGCCTGATGATATTTATTCAATTAGAAACCATATTGAACAAATCTTCAATAATAAAATAATGAATGATAGCATTAGTAAATTTATCATTGGTGGAGATTTTAATGCTGATATTGAAATGTATAAGGGTTTTTTCTTGAAAACTTTCAATAGCATAAAAGCGCAGTATCATGAATGTATACCAAAATACACACAAACATTTTTTGGAAATAATATGGCTGAAAGAAATCATTATCAAGATGATCATATATTTGTCAGCAAGGATTTGTCAAATAATATAGGTGAAACATTTTCTTGGAATTATGGTAAAGTTAAGCAATATAGCGATCATACGATTTTGGAGGTAGAGCTTAATATATAAGAATAACCTGACACACACATTAATCTGATATTCATTTAATAAAACATAGATGAAAAATAAAACTATTTTTATTTTTCCGGCATATTAAAAAATCTTATATAGAATGGAGATGAATAAATGTTAACTGATGTTATTGAACGAGAAAAGGATAAAATTTATGAAGAATTCAACAATGAATTTCCTTTAGAAAGAGTACGAAATTTAACTTTGGAAGAATATACAAATACGGAGAGGAGTAACTCATTTTGTTATTGGGTTGAGAAAAAAACAGAAAAGCTAGGTTCAATATGGGGCGGATCAGCTTATAAATTTGGAATATTTAAAATAGGCGGTAAAATAAAGGGGAGAAATGGAACTTTATCCGACAATGAATATGCTTGGTATAGTAAATACGGGAAAGATCGACAGGAAGCCTATGAAAATGTACACTCAAATATAATCAGAATTATTGAAGCATCTCAAAAAGGTCATTTTGAAGAAATAGATTTAATTGATTTAGGCGATGCATATAAATGGAAAATTGCTTTTTTATACTCTAATAAAAAACTGCTAAATATTTATTTACCAAAAGCAATATTATATTTAGCAAATAAAGATAATAATTTCACTATTAACAGTCCCATTTCAAAAATGCAGCAAATTATACTTTCAAACACTGATTCTAAAAAACTATATGGCAAAGGAGATGAATTATG
Organism: Treponema denticola; assembly: GCF_024400535.1. Lineage (NCBI taxonomy): Bacteria > Pseudomonadati > Spirochaetota > Spirochaetia > Treponematales > Treponemataceae > Treponema > Treponema denticola. The sequence goes on along the minus strand of NZ_CP038800.1, from coordinate 523,036 downwards.
GAGTATTTGGGAAAATAGTCCGGAAGCAAAAAAGATAATACTGAACAAGAAGAGGGATGAACCTGATACAAATGATTTAATCCTCAAAACAAATATACAAAATTACAAAATTTCCTTAAAAGCACCACAATATAATTCTACACGGTGCTCCCGGAACCGGAAAACATATCTTACAAAACAGATAGCTAAACTCATGGATGCAGAAACGGATTTGTTCAGTTTCATCCAAGTTATGACTATACGGATTTTGTTGAAGGGTTAAGACCTGTAAATAATACCGATAAAACTAACATGATGTTTGAACGCAAGGATGGAGCCTTTAAGGCTTTCTGTAAAAAGCCGTTAAGAATTTACAAGATAGTAAAAATCTATTCATGAAATGCAGAAAGAAGTTTCCTTCAATAAATTTTTTTGAATTGCTTGATAAGATACGTAATGGAGATTTAAAGGAGTTACATCAAAGAACAAATATCCCTCTGGATATTTTACAAGTAACAGATAATGATAATATCGTTGTTAAAACAAAGGCTTCCGGGAAAGAAACAACATACATTGTTTCTTACGATCGTCTTGAAAAACTGTCAAAAGTGTTTGTTGATAAACAAAGTTTGGATAATATAAAAAATATTGATAAAGAATTTAGAAATGTGATAGGAGGCTCTCATTCTTCTGCATATTGGGCTGCATTAAATTGGATTTATACAAATCAAAATTCTTCAAGTATTTTGGAAATCTCCGAACCTATAAAGCAAAAAGATTTTATTTTTATTATTGATGAAATCAATCGTGGAGAAATAAGTAAAATTTTTGGAGAACTTTTCTTTTCCGTTGATCCCGGTTACCGTGGTAAAAAAGGACTGGTAAAAACACAGTATCAGAATCTTGTTGAAACAGGCGACATTTTTGAAGACGGTTTTTATGTTCCCGAAAATGTTTACATCATAGGTACAATGAACGATATTGACCGCAGCGTTGAAAGCATGGATTTTGCTATGAGACGAAGGTTTGCTTTTAAAGAAATTACGGCAGCTCAAAGTGCGGAAATTTTGAGCTTTCAGAAAACACAAAACGCGTATGGAGAGTCTTAACAATGCAATAAGCAAAATTGACGGTCTTAATTCTGCATATCATATAGGAGCTGCTTACTTTAAGCAATTGGATGATGACATGGAAACTTCTGATGAACTTTGGGAAAAATTCATTGCATGATCTTCTTGTTGAATATTTAAAGGGAAGCGGAAATGAAGAAAGCAATCTTGAATTATTAAAGAATGCTTTTGATATGATAAATATTGAATAATTTTTATGGCTATTTTAAGACTACAGACAATAACGGCGGCAAACAGTTACAAACTATTAGCCAAGAATACGAAGAAACAGATTTTAAGGCTGCCGTAAATGATATAAAAGATTTCAAATAAAACGCTTGCAGAACTTTCAACGGAGGAAAACCTTTTGATATTTCCGACAAAGTTGGAAGATTCCGCAGACTTACTAAAAGAGTCAAAACTCGGAAGCCTTACAAAATCAGACAAGGAAGAAAATTATATTTTTTCTACGGAAAATATAGCGGGATTCATTGGCATAAATGATACTGATATTTCCATAACCTCACGATTTGCAAAAAACGAAGAAGATTTTTTTCTTCATTACATGATTCAAAAAGTATTAAACCTTAATATTACAAACCTCAATTTTTCATCTTCACAAGAAAGTGTATTAAACTTACTTATTTATATATTCCCACGGCTTTTGCAAAAAGCTCTCTCTCAAGGCATGTATAAAGAATATAAAACTTTTCATAAAAATGATGAAAACGTCAGGGGCGTCATTGAGATTTCCCGTCATATTCAAAAAAATATTCCATTTGAAGGAAAGATTGCATATAAAACAAGAGAATATTCTTATGACAATACAACAACAGAACTTATACGGCACACGATTGAATATATCTCAGCCAAAAAAGATATTGCCGGTATTTTAACTTCTTCTCAAGAAATTCGTGATGCTGTCAAAACAATCAAAATGGCAACGCCTCTTTACAATTCAGGTGAAAGACAAAAAATAATAGCTGTTGCTATAAAAAAACAAAACCATCCGTATTTTACCTATTATGTTCCGCTAAAAAAATTATGTATTCAAATTCTTCAAAATAAAAAAATAAAATTTGCACGGCAGAAGAATCGTGTATACGGAATTTTATTTGACGTTTCATGGCTTTGGGAACAGTATCTTGCAACAATATTAAAACAAATCGGATTTTTCACCCTGAAAATAGAAAGGAGTAGGGGAATATCTGTTTTAACCAATAATATCGGCCGATTTATTCCTGATTTTTATAGAGATGATTTTGTGCTGGATGCTAAATATAAACCTTTTGATAAAAGGAATCCGCCTCCGATGATTTAGCCCAAGTTATAGCATATATGCATATTATAAAACTATGAAGGGAGCTTACATATATCCATTTGAAAATGAAAATGAGACAATTTTAAATGAGTTAGGAGAAATAAAGGGAATGGGAGGAATGCTTTACCTATGTCCTTTTTATATTCCGCAAAATTGCAGCACTTTTTCGGAATTTTCAGAAAAAATAAGGAAAAAAATGGAATCAAAATTAAGAAGATGGATAAATTCAGATGAATTCTGATAAAATCGATTTACGTATAAATGGTAAAAGATATTGTAAAAGCTGAAGAAAAAAATCAGAGGGAGATATAAAGTTATCGACACTTATTGATTATGTTGATAGTATTGGAATGGGGCTGGAAATAAAAATATACCCTAAATTAGATAACTCAAAGTTAAAGAAGAAGTTTTGTTGAGAATATAAGAGAGAAAAAGTAGAGAAAAGAGTTAAGGAGAGCTCAACTGTAAACATAAGGAGTTCCCGCTAATAATCATCTTTTCCGATTGACTTTTTTTTAAATTATTGAGATATTTAAAGAATGAGTGATAAAAAAGAAATTGTTCCGATAGAAAGCTTGCTGCCTCAGAAGTTGAACATTATTCCTTTGAGCGGCAGGCCGATTTTTCCCGGCATTTTTACGCCGCTTTTAATTAATGCCCCCGAAGACATAAAGTCAATCGAAGATGCCTATGCGGGCGACGGTTTTATAGGGCTTACCCTTCTTAAAAACAATATAGAAAACCCTCAAGCCAAGGACTTGTACAAGGTAGGCTGTGCTGCAAAAATCGTGCGTAAGATAAATCTGCCCGACGGCGGGCTCAATGTTTTTATAGCCACTCAAAAACGCTTTAAGATACGCAAAACCGTCAATGATACAAATCCCATAGTCGTAGCCGTTCAATATCTGGATGATGAAGAAGAAAAAAGCCACGAGGTGGAAGCCCTTACCAGAGCCCTCATAAGCGAGATGAAGCAGCTTTCTGAAAACAATCCCCTGTTCTCCGAAGAGATGCGGCTCAATATGATCAATATTGACCATCCCGGAAAAATAGCCGACTTTATCGCAAGTATCTTAAACATTCAAAAAGAAGATCAGCAAAAGATTCTTGAAACTCTAAATGTAAAAAAGAGAATGGAAGAGGTCTTTGTTCACATTAAAAAAGAACAAGAACTTTTACAGGTTCAGCGCAAGATACAGGATGACCTTAACATGCGTGTCGAAAAAAATCAGCGCGATTATTTTTTAAGGGAAGAACTTAAATCCATCAAAGAAGAATTGGGGCTGACCACAGATCCTAAGACCAATGAAGAAGAAAATTTTGCAAAGAGGATAGAAGAGTTTCAATTTACCGGAGAGGTAAAAGAAGTGGTGGACTCCGAATTTGAAAAATTTAAGATGCTCGACCCCTATTCTTCCGAATACATAGTTACCCGCAATTATCTGGAAACCATTCTTTCCCTTCCGTGGAAAAATTCGGAGCCGGAAGAATACGATATTGCAAAAGCTCAAAAGATTTTAAACAAGGATCACTATGGGCTTGAAGACGTAAAGACCCGAATAATAGAATACCTTTCCGTGCGAAAGTTAAAGAAGGACACCAAGGGTTCGATCATTCTTTTGTTAGGCCCGCCCGGTGTAGGTAAAACGAGCGTCGGAATGTCCATAGCCAGAGCTATGTCTAAGCCCTTCTTTAGGTTTTCGGTCGGAGGCATGAGGGATGAGGCCGAAATAAAGGGGCACAGAAGAACCTACATAGGTGCCATGCCCGGTAAAATCCTTCAGGGTTTAAAGATAGTAAAAACCAATTCTCCCGTTTTTATGATAGACGAGGTCGATAAGATGGGGCAAAGCTATCAGGGAGACCCTTCAAGTGCCCTCCTCGAAGTTTTAGACCCCGAGCAAAATATAAACTTTAGAGACCACTATTTGGATTTGCCCTTTGACCTTTCCAACATAGTTTTTATTCTCACGGCAAACACCCTCGATTCCATTCCCCGCCCTCTTTTGGACAGGGCCGAGGTAATAAAGCTTTCAGGCTACATTGATTCCGAAAAGGTGCAGATAGCAAAAAAACACCTTATTCCGAAAAGCCTTGAAAAGCACGGTCTTAAAAAGAATCAGGTAGTCTACAGTCAGGATATGCTCCTTTACATTGCCAACTCTTACGCAAAGCCGGCGTGCGCAACTTTGAAAAGAAGCTGGATAAGATTCACCGCAAGGTTGCAACCGAAATTGTAAACGGCAAAGAAAGAAGACGAAAACTGATCGTAACAAAGGCCGACATTGAAAGATGCTTGGCAAGGTTATCTTCCGCGATGACGATATTAAAAAGCCGATGTTCCAGGTACCTCGATAGGTCTTGCATGGACATCTATGGGCGGAGATACTCTTTGATAGAAACTGCATCTATGCTTGGAAAGGGCGGCTTTAAACTCACAGGCCAAGCCGGAAACGTTATGAAAGAATCTGCAGGCATAGCCCTTTCATGGACTCGAATGTTTGCCGTAGACCAAAAGATAAAAACCGGACTGGTTCGAAAAAATATAATTCACCTTCACCTGCCGGAGAGCTACCCAAAGGACGGCCCATCCGCCGGTATCACTATGGCCACAGCTCTTTTATCTCTTTTTTCAGGGAAAACCATCAAGTCTAAACTTGCCATGACCGGAGAGCTTTCACTTACAGGACAGGTTCTTGCCATAGGCGGCCTAAAAGAAAAAACAATCGCCGCCCGCCGCAACGGGATAAAGGAAGTTATTATTCCTCAGGCTAACACAAGGGACTTGGACGAAATCCCCGAATACATTAAAAAGGGCATTAAGTTCTACCCTGTAAGCCATGTTGAAGAAGTTTTGGATATAGCCTTTAAGGGAGCATTGACTAAGAAAAAAAGATAAGCGACCGGATTTTAAGTATAATCAATCAATTATAGAAAAACTTGACAATTTGTGGTATACTAAAAATGTTAAGGACTATGTATGCTGTTAACTGCTGTTCAGGAAAAATTGGAAACAATTCCGGATGAATATGTTGCAGAGCCTAATGCAAAATACTATGTGCTTATTACGGGTTATATTGATGATGATAAGCTTTTCCGCGGAGGTAACTATGCAGTAAAAATCGGAGCTGCTCCTTTTAATCCTGACGGTGAAGGTATTACCGACGGATCCCGTACTGCAGCTGAAAACGATACCCATGAAGATGACAATACACCTGCTAAAGCTAAGGCAAAGGGTGATGCATGAAATCGGGCATTTGCCTGTAACTTGGTTTCTCCCGGTAAGGATGCGCATGGCAATGATAAGCTGGATTATGACTTTTTCTACATTGAAATACCGTAATTAAGAACGGTTATTTAAGCTCTTATGCTTTTAACCTCCGTAAGACGGATGCCTTAAAAGGCCCTTACGGGGGTTTTTTGTATTTTCCTGTTTTTTTGTGATTTTCCGTTTATAGACCGCATATTGAAACAAGTTTTCTTTTTAACCCTTCAAGTCCCTCCCGTCTTAACCGAAATTTCGACGGCTTCGGGGTAACGCTCTTTTAAGCTCAGTATTTGAGCCTCATCAAAAACTTCATCTATTTTGTTTATTGCGATTATGGCAGGCTTATTGCTGCAAGAAAGCTCGTCTAAGACTTTTTTTGTTACTTCAAGACATTCAGGCATTGCAGGATGGGCAGCATCGCAGACTATGATTAAAAAATCTGCAAGGGCGGCTTCTTCCAAGGTCGAGCGGAAGGCATCAATCAACTGGTGAGGAAGATTACTTACAAAGCCTACAGTGTCTATCAATAAATTTGAATATTTTTTCGCCCGTTTGTAAAAACTTTTCTGGTTTCGGCATCAAGGGTGGCAAAAAGCTTGTCTTCGGTAAAGACTTCCGCCCCCGAAAGTTTTTTTAAAAGGGAGGATTTTCCGGCATTTGTGTAGCCTACGATAGCTCCTATTTTTTTATCCCCGTTTAAGCGGGTTTTACGCTGTTCACTCCGTTGAAGTCTTACCCGCTCTACCTCTTTTTTGAGCTTGGCAATTTCGGTTTTTAAGCGCCTTCTGTCAAGTTCCAGCTTTTTCACCCGCACCTCTGGAAGCTCCCTTGTTCCTTTTGCCCCGCCTCTTTGTTGGGCAAGGCTCGTCCATCTTGTAAGGCGGGGCATAGAGTATTCTAAACGGGCGAGTTCAGCCTGCAAGACGGCCTCCCTTGTTTGAGCTCTATCTGCAAATATTTGGATAATAACCTCGGAGCGGTCTATAACGCAGGTGTTAAGGGCTGCTTCAAGGTTTCGCTGAATGCGGGGGCTTACCGCACTATTAAACACAACAAGGTCGGCTCCTTCTTCTTCGATAGCTTGAGCAATTTTTTCAAGCTGCCCCGAACCTACAAGAGTTGCAGGGTTTTCTTTTGCTATTCTAAAGCGGAGGGAGGATAGGGGCTTTAAAAAGATGGTTTCAACGAGGCTTTGCAGCTCCTTTTCTTCTATTTCTTTTAGGGCTTCCGCACTTTTTTCCTGTAATGCGGAACGGCTTATATGAGAGTTTGAGGCCGCTCCTGAAAATATATCGGTAAAAATAAGTAAGGCCTTTTTTGTTTCGTTATCGGTTATATACATGAGGTGAAGCTCCTTTGTTACTAAATTGGTTTCTCAAGTAAATCTAAATTGACGAGGTGTTACAACAAAGGTTTCCACCTCATTATAAATTGGGATGATTTTGCCTGCATACATATAGTTAATCACAAAACGAGGAATAGAATTTTCTTTTAAAAATGCAGAAACAAGAACATTTGTATCAATTACAGCGTACAGAGGCACTCTATTTTCCTCTTCGTGCTGCATCAATTTCATTATTAATTTCCTCAATGCTCATTTCGGAAACGCCATAAATTGCTGCACTTTTAGACATAGATTGCATTGCTGAAAGAATGTCCGGAGGGATTTCTTTTTTTATTAAAGTTTGTTTGGTATTTTCCAGTTTCATATTAAAAGGAATCCCATTTTCAGCAACACTACGCTTAAAAAATATACGTACGGCTGTGGATAAGTCTAATCCTAACTGCTCATAAACAGCAGTCACATCATCTTTCAGTTTCTCATCAACCCTAATTTGAACTAATGTACTTGCCATACTTACCCCCTCATAATATTATAATACAAAATATTTTTTTTGCAAGTACAATGTAATGATAAAATTCTAAAATTATCCGATAATACTTTTGATATTTTATAATTTTTGGATCATTATCAGACAAGGATTCCATTCATCCCAGAGTGTGGGAAAAACTTCTAATTTTTTAAATCCTTGTTTTTTATAAAAGGCTATTGTTTGGTCATATTCTTTATAGTGTCCTTCATCTACCGTTTTTACCTGTATATAATCATATTTAGTTGAAGCAAATTTTTTCAGCTCATTAAATAATAATGTGCCGATTCCCTTATTGTGATATATTTTTTTTTTACTCCCATACAATGCACATCAGCGCAATCAGGGCTTGATTCGGTTAATGTTATAAACCCGATAATTTCATCATTTTCTTTTGCTGCCCATAAATCCAATTCTTTTGAATCATTAATATACTCTTTTGTGCTTTCAGGCAATCCGAACCATTCCGGTAAATCCGTCAAAACTTCTTCGACAATTTTTGCTTTTTCGTCTTTGTTTTCTATTTTTAGAATTTTTATCATAAACGGCTCCTATCTTCTACCGGTATATTATCTTAAAGTGCAGTTTAAGTCTAGCAAAGGATGATGAAAAAGTAACAAAATTTAGAAACATCCCCGAAACTACAAAACGCTGCGGCCATTCAGCGGCTGCCTTTTAAGCATTATAAGGTACTATTAAAATAACTAAAATAGTGTTATAATTGTTCCTATAGTTTTGGGATATGAGAACATTAGGATATATTTATGACGGAATACAAGAACAATCATAATTTCAGATATGACGGCCTATTGCCTGAGCAAAAAGCGCGTGTTTATATAGATGCATATCTTGAAGATGCCGGCTGGACGGTAGTCAACCGGGATGAGTTTGTTCCCGAAGCGATAAATGCACAAGCCGTCCGTGAAAATATCTTAAAAGGTAATAAAGAAGCTGATTACATTCTTTATCTTGACGGAAAAGCTATAGGGGTTCTTGAAGCAAAAGGAAAAGAGAATAATTTAGGCCTTGAAGTTGCAGAACAAGCGCAAAATTACGGAAATATTCTGCCCGATTGGATACGGGCATGGAAACCTCCGCTTCCGTTTATTTTTCTTTCAAACGGCGGACTTTGCTCTTTAAGGATATGCACGACGAAAACCGAGTTATAAAGTTCTTAAAAATGCTCTCTCCGAAAGATATTGTTAAATTGGCGGGCGGCGACATTGATTCGGAATATGCAAAACTTCCTTCTGTCCCGGCTGTAGGGGCAAAAGGGTTAAGAGGATGTCAATTTGAAGCAATCACGAAGCTGGAACTTTCATTTAAGCAGGGATTCAAAAAGGCTCTTATCGTTTTAGCTACGGGTGCCGGAAAAACATTTACCGCCTGTACCGCTGCGTATCGTCTTTTGAATTATACATCCGCAAAGCGGGTTCTTTTCCTTGTCGACCGTAACAATCTTGGGAAGCAAGCCGAAGGCGAGTTCGGCACCTATAAACTTACGGAAACAGGTAATCCTTTTTCCGATGAATATATTGTTCATCGTCTTAAAAGCGTTGAAAAAATAGGAAATGCAAGTGTCGTCATTTCAACGATTCAACGGCTTTTTGCAGTGCTCACGGGGCAAAAATAAACGATGCCGGCGATGACGAAGAAATGGATAATGATGAAAATGCACCGGGAAAACGAATTCAGTTTACCGGAAACATACTTTACCGCCGGTTTCTTTGACGTAATTATAATTGATGAATGTCATCGTTCGATTTACGGAGATTGGCGGCAGGTTCTTACTTATTTTAATAATGCAAAAATCATCGGACTGACGGCAACTCCGACACCTGAAGCTGAAGCGTTTTTTAATAAAAACCGGGTAGTAAATTACACTTTGGAAAAATCCATTGCCGACGGGTTAATGTTCCTCCGTGTGTATAGAATTAAAACCGAAATTTCGGAAACCGGCGGCACCATTAAAGACGGTGAAAAATCAAAAAAGTTTCCAACTGGAGCGGTAAAAGAAAAACGCAAAAGCAGCATGAAGACCGGCAATTCACCAAAACGGATATAGACAGAAGTGTCGTGATTCCGGCACAAATAGAAACGGTTGTTCAAGCATATAAAGATTCCATCTATGAGTCTCTGTACCCGGACAGAAAAAAAGATTGGACTATGATTCCAAAAACGCTTTTCTTTGCAAAAACAGAAAACCATGCAGAAGACATATTGAAAGCAATCAAAAGGTTTTCAAAACGAATTTCTAACGGAGAAATCCCCGAACATTATGCCCAGTTGATTACGTGTAAATCCGGAAATTCAAATCAACTGATCAGCGATTTTAGAAATGATAAAGATTTTCGGATTGCAATTACCGTTACCCTTGTTGCAACAGGCACCGATATCAGACCTTTGGAAATTCTTGTTTTTATGCGCGATATACATTCCGAAGTTCTCTACACTCAGATGAAAGGACGCGGATGCAGAACATTTGCCGACGATAAACTAAGAAACGTAACCTCAAATGCGATCTCAAAAGATTTTTACTATCTTGTGGATGCTGTAGGCGTAACGGAGCATGAAAAATCAATGCCGGCTCCGGGCGGAAACGGCGATGTAAAAAAAGTCTTGCCGCTCAAGGACCTTCTTGAACATCTTGCACACGGAGAATTATCCGATAATAATTTGGAACTTTTAGCAGACTATCTTTCACGCGTAAATAAAAAAGCCGAATCGGAAGATATTATCGAACTTAATGACTTACTCGGCGCTATTACCGTAAAACAATTGGCTGTAAATATTTTTGAATCAATCGCACCCGAGTCTTGCAGTTTACCCCCCTACAAAGATATTAACGAGCCGAACACAAAAAGAAAGATTTTAATTTCCCCGCTCATAAACAACGTAAAAGCCCGCAAAAACTTTTGAAATCAATGCCGGATTTATTAAAATTGCCCTTGAAAAACAGGATACGTTAATTTATGCAGGATTTTCAAAGAGCAGGCAAAAGAATATATTGCGACATTTGAAACCTATCTTGATGACAATAAAGATGAAATTGAAGCGTTACGGATTCTTTATAATCAGGAAAAAATCGCCATCACGTATACAATGCTTAAAGATTTGGAAAAGAAGCTGATTGCGTATAATAACCAGTTCAAGCCGGGAATTCTTATGGACGTGCTATCAAACGCTGGACGGAGAAAGCGGAAAAGTAAAACCCTTAAACAGAGAAACGGAGCTGGGCGTTTTACCAATCTTATTCAACTGGTAAGATATGGATATAAGTTGGATGATGAACTTGTGTCCCTTAAAAGGCGATTCGGCAGCTATTTCAACCTTTATTGCGGACAGGCTTGTAAATTACGCCGGAACAAATTGAAATCGTGCGGCAGATTGCAGAATATATCGTTCAAAACGGCTGTATCACGAACATTGAATTAAACAATGCAAAGCATGATTTGTTTGTAAAAGCCGTTCCAATCTTCGGAGCCGACAAACTAAATGCGGAAATGCAGACAATTTCAAAATACTTATTCTACGGAAGGCAGCATAAAATGGCAAAAAAGCAACACAAGCAAAACCGGAACAGGCTCTTACGAAAAAGTTTGGAACATGGCAGACGTTCTTGCAGCAGCCGGCATCGGATTTACGGATTATATTATTCAGCTGACATATCTCTTATTTCTAAAATGGATTTTGAAAAGAATCATACGATTTAGGCAGCGCACTTCCTGACGGAAGTAAGTGGAAAGATATTGTTCAACTGGACGGACTGATCAACTTGCAAAATATGAAAAGATTCTGGAAATTTACAGGCAACTGACGGACTTATCGGCGCAATTTTACGGAAGCACAAAATAAGATTACAAAACCGGCTCTTCTTAAAAACTGATCGGAATGATTGATGAAGAAAACTGGTTCAGTATGGACGGAGACCTAAAGGCGCAATTTACGAAAGTATTCTTGAAAAAACGGACAGGATAAAAATCCGGAGCAGGGCAGTACTTTACGCCGCGCCTTGATTAATGCTATGGTTGATGTTGTTCAGCCGAAGATTATGGAGACTGTTGCCGACCCGGCATGCGGAACCGGAGGCTTCTTGCTTGCTGCCTATGATTATATGCGCAAACAAAGCGACGAACAGAGTAAAGTGGATTTCTTACAAACGAAGGCGCTGAGGGGCAATGACATTACGCCTCTTGTCGTAACGTTGGCTTCTATGAATCTTTATCTTCACGACATTGGAGCGGACACCACGCCGATTAAATGTGAAGATAGTTTGGAACACGAACCCGAACATCTTGTAGATGTAATTCTTGCAAATCCGCCTTTCGGCGCTCGGCCTGCAGGAAGCGTCGATATTTCGACCATGCGTTCCGATTTAATTGTAACAAAAACAACCAGTTAAATTTTTACAGCACATGATGGTCATGTTAAAGGACGGCGGGAGAGCCGGAATCGTTCTTCCCGATAATGTGCTTTTGCAGACGGTGCCGGAGAAATTCTCCGCAAAAAACTGCTAAAAGATTTTAATCTTCATACGATTCTTCGTTTGCCGACCGGTATTTTCTACGCAAACGGCGTAAAAGCAAATGTACTGTTCTTTGAAAAGGTAGCCCGACACAAAGAGACATGGTATTACGATTACCGGACAGGGATTAAACACACACTTGCAACGAAACCGCTTAAACGTTCCGACCTTGAAGACTTTGTAAACTGCTACTGTGGACATTTTGAAGACCGCAAAGAAACGTGGTCGCCCGAAAATCCGACGGCAGATGGCGTAAATATCACGTCGATGAACTGCTTGCACGGGATAAAACCGGTCTGGATATTTCTTGGATAAAAGACGGTTCCGATACAGTGGACTGTTCACTCGCCGAGCTTATGCAGACAATTCAAACCAAAAGCGCAAATGTCGCCGCTGCTGTTGCCGAACTTTCCAAACTGATTGAAGGAATTGAAGAATGATAGATCGGAACGAAGAACAAATTTTAATAAACTTTCAAAGTTATAAACTACAACAAGCTGCAATTCTCAGCAGCTTGATTATGATAAATTCTATTTATATTCGATTATCACACATTCAACCGCAATAGAAGGTTCTACCGTAACGGAAATTGAAAATCAGCTTCTCTTTGACGAAGGGATAAGTGCAAATAAACCGATTCATGAACAGCTTATGAACCTTGACCTAAAAGCTGCATACGAAAAACTTTGAACTTGCAAAACAGCACACCAAATGACACCGGAAATCCTCTGTGAACTTTCGTCTCTCGTAATGAAAATACCGGCACTGTGTACAATACCATCAGCAGAACATTTTCTTCTGCAAAAGGAGAGCTCAGATTGGTAAATGTCAGTGCAGGACGAGGCGGAAAAAGCTATATGGCGTGGCAGAAGCTTCCGCAAAACTGGAAGAATTTTGCAGTTGGCTCAATTCGGAAAGAAAAGCATTGCGCAAAAGCGAATAGAAGTTCAATACGCTTTTAGCTTTCGCTCATTATAAACTTGTTTACATTCATCCTTGGGCAGATGGAAACGGACGGATGAGCCGGCTCTTAATGAATTTTATCCAATATGAGGCTGGAATAATTCCTTCGATTATAAAAAGGAAAATAGGGCAGAATATATTCAAAGTCTTTCTTCTTCACAAGACAAGGATGATCCTGCGGAGTTCTTACATTTTATGTTTCGCACCATATACGGAATTGAGCGAGCAGATAGAAGAATATAAAACTCGCTTGAAATGAGCGGCAGCTGATAATGGCAGTTACAGGAGATTATAACGTGAACACAAACGCATTACGTCAAAAATTTTAGACCTCGCCATTCACGGAAAGCTGGTAAAAGCAAGACCCGTGATGAGAGTGCAGCCATACTCCTTGAAAAATCCGTGCAGAAAAGAAAAAATCGCTTCAGGTGAACTGAAACGCGGTAAAATGATTCTTATATTTTTTCGGTGATGATAACAGGCACTATGAGAGTTCGCAGACGGCAGGGTGAAGGATATCGAGGATGAAATCCCGTTTGCCGTGCCGGAGGGCTGGGCGTGGTGTAGACTGGGGAGATTGGGCAATATAAAAGGGCCATTTGGTAGGTTCCCTTACAAAATCTCTATTTGTACCTAAGTCTGATAATACACTAAAGGTATATGAACAAAAAATGTAATTCAAAAAGGCACACATTAGGTGAATACTATATTACAAGGGAATATTTTGAGTCGAATATGAAAATCATTCGGAATATCAATATCATTATTTTGAAGCTTAAAAGGTTCCATCTTTTCTGCGTTTTCAATTTTAAAAACTGCCTATCGGAATTTTCGGTCTTATTATTCCTCGTTACGGTAAGTTTTGAAACATCCGAATCTCTTTAACCCGCCGCCATACCAATCAGTTCTTTTATATTTTCATTTTCTAAAAGTTCATAAGTTCCCGGTCTTTCAACGCTTCCCGTAATTTTTACCTTCTGCCCAGGCGTTTATAATAATAATTATGTCCGGGACGTAAAAGGGATCTTGAGAGAAATCTCCATTTCTATAAGCCATAAAAGATCATAGCTTCTTTTTTCCATTCAAAGATACTATTTCGATATTTCTGGTAGAAGAATATTCCGTAAAAGAGTTTTGTATAACATTGGACAATCTTGTAAGAGCGCTTGCCTCAACCTCGGCAACTTTTAATACTTCACCCTTTATTATCACCTTAAATACCGAAGGCTTTATCATAAGCAATTGAGCCCGCTTAAAGGATAATTTTTCTTATAATATCCTCAACCTGTCTTTTAAATTGCGAAAGGTAAGACCGTTTACGTTTATTGTTGCCAGATTTAATATCTTCACATTATAAGAAATATCGACGATTATTTATATTGACAATCTTACCTCCCATAGCATAGGAAAGGCCGTAAACATCTCCGGCTGTAACTAAATAGTTTGGATCAGACATGGCAATATAGGCGCCTTCTTTTATTTTGTCAAAATCGACTCGTCCGTATTTTTTGAGTCTTGAGCAAAATCATAATTTGCACAAAAAGCAAAACTAAAAAGCTAATCTATTTTTTCATTTTTATTTTCCTCTTAGTTTTGCCATTGTTTCAGGATCTTTTATATTGCTTATTGCATTAAGTAAAAAGCTAAAAATATCGAAAAGAAAAAGGCAGCAAAAGTAAATATAATGGACAGCTTTCCTCGGTTTGGGCCCGACTTTTGATCCGGTATCTCAGGGTATTCCAAATTTGTAATATCGGCGTATTACTGTTGATCTTTATTTTGATCATTTCATACTGAGCCTTTAATTGGGCATATATGTTTTTGCGCAGTCAGTTCAAGATTTAATTTTCTGCATCAATACCTACAGAAGGAATGTTTGAGCCGTAAATATTCATAGAAGCTGTTTCAAGTCTTTTAATTTTCAGTAATACTATCTATTTCTGCTAAAACATTTTTATATTTTTCAAGGTTATCTTTTCTATTTTATCTCTATCCAAACCAAGATCGGTAATTATCCTCATAGTATTTTACACAATGCATTACCACTTGTTTTGCAATCCTGGATCTATATCCTCAAAACCTATTTCTAAGACTCCGGTCTTATCATCAAACTTGATTTTAACTTTCCTGTTAAGATTTTCCGGCTTTCGGCCCTTAAATGATTTTTTATTTTGTACTTTTCGATTAAATTAAATTCATCTACTATGTTATCCAAAAAAGAATTGGTTGTCGATAAAAAAATAGCTAAACGGCTATAAGTTTGTCCTCCGCTAGCAGAAGCCCCCATTAAACCTGCAAGACTCCCTAATCCGCTTGAAGCTAGTTTTCCGGCTAAACCGCCCCCTTGCGAATTTGCATCATTTATCAACATCAAGGCCTTAGGCCTATAAACATTCGGCATATAAGATTTTTCAGGCGGCAGTTTTACAGAAATCAAAGAATAGCTAAAAATAAAAACTGCAGCAAAAAAGGTAGTAAATATTATAAGTTTCTTATATTCTAATAATACGGCAAATAAGTCAATTAAACTTATTTCATCATTATTGTTTTCTTGAGCATCCATAGACTTGCGATTATACCAGTTTTTTTGATTTATGTCTAGCAAAGCATTTGTTCAAAGATGAGCTTTTTTAAGGTTCAAGCCCCAAACTAACCTCGCCCGAAATTAACTCATTTTTTTTGCCGTCATCGGTTTCTATGATAAGATGCCCTAAATCGCTGATTCCCAAAACCAAGGCTTGATAGGGGATGCCGGCAAAGGGAAGAACTCTTACCTTTTTCCCGTAAGGAGGAGAGGCTTTTATATTCTTCCATTAAGTTTTCTTGAGAGTGCAGACCGTAAAGGGATTCAATCAAGCTCGATATAATAGAAGAAGCTAAAACATTCCGGTTGAGGGATGGAGCTTCGGCTTCACTAAAAGATGAGCCGGCTTCGGTAAAAAGAGAGCCGGCCTTGTTTTTAAGTTCGGGAGGAAAATTAGACTCTTTTACATTGAGGCCTATACCTATAATTACGGCCTGCACTGAGGAAGTTTCCATATCGATAATTCCCTCGCTTAAAATGCCGCAGATTTTTTCCGTTAAGATAAATATCATTTACCCACTTTATTTGCGGAGCAAAGCCCAGAACCTTAAGCAGCGGCAGATAATAACTGCCGAAATTGCCGTAAAGAGCGGAAGCGGGCACTTCCTTTCAGTCTTTGCCGGAATTGAGGGCAAAATCAGGCTAAAGTATAAGCCCGCTCCTCTCGGCGAATAAAAACTGCGTGAAAAGCGGCCTCTGCCTGCACTTTGATGCTCGGCAAAAAGAACCGTTCCGTGAAGGGACTCGGCTCTGCTTGAAGAAGTTAAACGCCTTTTTGCCTCGGTATTAGTGGAATCTATTGTCTTAAAAACTTCAACCTTCCCCTTGCAAACGGATTGAGCAAAGGCAGATAGGTTCTTTTCAATTGAAAAAGCGTTCAGCACATCTGAAGAGGATTTTAGAATATAGCCCTTGTTCTTTCCGCCTTCAATTTCATAACCTTCGTCCCTCAGCTTTTGCACAGCCTTCCAGACGGAAACCCTCGAAAGGCCTAAGTGCAAAGCCGCTTCTTCGCCCGAAAGAGGCCTTCCGTTTTGTTCTATAAGCATATCCAAAAGGATATTGCTCGTCGTCCTTGATATAAGCTCTCCCATAAAAATCTTTTAAAATAAGCCTCCTTTAAAATACCCCGTCCTTTAACATTAAAAGGAATTCTAGCATATTTCTTCTTTTTTTTCTATTGCAACCTTTTCGGGAAAGCCTTGTCTATAGTCTTATAAGGTGAAACTATGTTTTATAAAGAATATATAAACTATATTGAAAGCGATGATTGGGAAACCGTACATAATTCTTTTTCAGTCAAAGCTCCCGAAAATTTTAATTTTGCTTATGACATAATAGATAGAATAGCGAAGGAATACCCCGAAAAAGAGGCTCTTGTCTGGTGCGATGAAACCGAAGAAAGGATTTTTTCGT
The DNA here is from genome assembly GCF_024400535.1 of Treponema denticola. Taxonomy (NCBI): domain Bacteria; kingdom Pseudomonadati; phylum Spirochaetota; class Spirochaetia; order Treponematales; family Treponemataceae; genus Treponema; species Treponema denticola. Next base: position 506,000 of record NZ_CP038800.1, on the reverse strand, counting down.
TCGGAGAATTGGCAAAGCAGATAAATAAGACGGCCAACTTTTTTAAGGCTATGGGAATAGGAAGAGGCGACACGGTTTTGCTTTTTTTGCGAAGAAGATACGAGTTTTGGTTTGTTCTTCCTGCCCTGCATAAAATAGGGGCAATAGCCGTTCCTGCAACGGTCCAGCTCGCAGCCCACGATATCGAATACCGTATTCAATCAGCCAATATAAAATGATAATGTACAAGAAAAGAATTTGCAAGAAGAAATTCAAAAAGCTGCCGAGTCCGCTTATAATAAGCCCCTCCTTGTTTGGGTGCATGACGAAATGGATGGTTGGATTTCCTTTGATAAACTCGTAAAAAATATGAGTGAAGATTTTACACCTCCCCAAGGAGAAGCCTACCCTTGCGGAAAGGACACCGCTCTTTTGTACTTTACCTCAGGCACTTCGGGTAATCCCAAAATGGTGGAACATAATTTTTTATATCCGCTTGGGCACATTGCGACCGCAAAATTTTGGCAAAACGTCAAGGAAGACGGAAGACACTTAAGCGTTGCCGAGACAGGTTGGGCAAAGGCTATGGGGAAAGATTTACGGTCAATGGCTTTGCGGCTGTGCCGTATTTGTATATGACATGAAAATGTTTATCCCTAAAAACCTGCTCGAAAAATTATCAAAATACAGGATAACTTCCTTTTGTGCACCTCCCACCGTTTACAGGTACTTAATCCGCGAAAAAATAGAAGATTATGATTTATCCTCATTGGAAGAATGTACAACGGCAGGTGAAGCCCTTAGCATGGACATCTTCAATATATTCAAAGAAAAGACCGGAATAGAACTGCGGGAAGGCTACGGGCAAACAGAGCTCACCCTCACAACAGGAACCTTCCCCGGCATGAAAATCAAACCCGGTTCAATGGGAAAGCCCGCCCCCGGCTATGAGATAGATATTATCCGCCCCGACGGATCTTCTTGCAAAGCAGGAGAATCGGGAGAAATCATCTTGCGTTTGGATAAAAAAGTTCCCTTCGGAATGTTCGGAGGCTATTATAAAAATGAAGAAAAACCGGCCGAGGTTTTTAAGGACGGAGTTTACCACACGGGAGACGCCGCCTATAGGGATGAAGACGGTTATTTTTGGTTTGAAAGCCGAACCGATGACCTTATAAAAAGTTCCGGTTTCCGTATAAGCCCCTTTGAGGTGGAGTCGGTTCTTTTACAACATCCGGCAGTCTTTGAATGTGCGGTAACAGGCGTCCCCGACCCTAAAAGAGGACAGGCTGTAAAGGCCTTTGTTGTTTTAAATAAAACCTATCAACCGAGCCAAGCCTTGGAAAAAGAGCTTATGTTCTTTGCAAAGAAAAATGCGGCCCTCTACAAGGCCCCGCGTTCTCTCGAATTTGTAGAAACGTTGCCTAAAACCCATAACGGCAAGATAAGCCGGGCTGCAATCAGAAGCCGAAAGGCCTGATAAAAGTCGACGGATAAAAACCGGCCTTGACAGAGAAGGCGTAAGCAAGTAGACTTTGTTCTATAAGCTGTTCTGTAGACAGCCTGATATAAAAAACGTTCTTTAATAAAGAACAATAAAGAGTACAAAAATGCGGAAATTTACGCAAAAAGGAGTTTATATGAGAAGAGTTGTAATTACAGGCCTCGGTGCCGTAACCCCCATAGGAAACACCCTGGATGAAACATGGGAAGGAATCAAAGCAGGTAAATGCGGAATCGGAAACATTACCCAATTTGATTGTTCCGATTTTAAGATTCAGATAGCGGCAGAAGTAAAAAACTTTGACGCTTCACAATTTATGGATAAAAAAGATGCCCGTAAAATGGCTCGGTTCACTCAATTTGCCGTAGCCGCAGCTTCGCAGGCAATGAAGGATGCCGGCCTTTCAAAAGAAAACATCGATGCAAACCGCACAGGTATAATACTCGGAAACGGTATAGGCGGTTTTGAAATCTACCAAGAAGCCTTTAAAAAATACTTTCAAGTTGCTCCGGATCGTATTCCGCCGATGACTGTTCCTCTTCTTATTCCGAATGAGGCAGCCGGAAACATAAGTATGCAGTTCGGCATAAAGGGCCCGTCTTGGACCTTGGCTACGGCCTGTGCTTCCGGTACCGATGCTCTCGGAAACGCTTTAGACCTTGTCCGCTCAGGAAGGCTTGATGTATGCGTATCGGGCGGTACGGAATCTACAATTACCGGTTTCGGTATAAGCGGTTTTACGATTTTGCAAACCCTCGCCTCAGGTGATCCTGCCAAGGCTTGCTGTCCCTTCGATAAAAAGCGTTCAGGCTTTGTAATGGGCGAAGGCTCAGGCATTCTCATTCTTGAAGAATATGAACATGCAAAAAAGAGGGGTGCTAAAATATATGCGGAATTTGCAGGCTATGGAGCTTCCTCCGATGCCTACCACTTAACCAGCCCCGACCCCTCAGGAGACGGAGGAGCATTGGCCATCACCAAGGCCTTAGCCGATGCAGGCATAAAACCTGAAGAAGTTCAATACTATAATGCTCACGGAACCTCGACACCGATTAACGACCCTGCAGAAACAGCCATGATTAAAAAAGCTTTCGGAGACCATGCATATAAAATGAAGGTTTCTTCAACCAAGTCGATGATAGGCCACTGCTTAGGTGCCGCAGGAGCTCTTGAAGCTATTTTCTGTATAAAGGCAATGGAAGATGGATTTTATCCCCCGACCATCAACCTAACCGAACCCGACCTTGAAGCCGGCTGCGATTTGGACTATGTTCCGAACAAGGGCGTCAAGGCAGAATAAACTGTGCCGCCTCAGGCTCTCTCGGCTTCGGAGGCCATAACGGCGTCGCTGTCTTCAAAAAGATAAAGTAAGGGCTTTTAAAAAGCTTTAATTAGATAAGCTAAAACCGAAACAATACATTTAACTTCGGCCTTCGGAATTTCCGTACCGAAGTTAAATGTGCAATTCTAAAAGAAAAAGAAATCGAAGACTTCATAAGAATAAATTTTTCAAATAAAGTAGGATAAAAATATTTTTTAGTCATCGGTATCCCATTATTAGCCTTCTAAATATTAGTTTAGTTTGATTCAATATGAACATACAATCAGCAGTCATTTTAGCATTTATCTGCTGTGTTGTATAGCCTTACTATTTGAGATTCTACTTGAAAAGATAAGTTTTGAGGTAGGATAGTGGTAAGGAGTAAATGATGTTTGGCTATTGGAAAACAGTGGTGAGATAAATTCAAGTATTGGTTTAGTAAAAACACAGAGAGCACAAAGGAAAAATATGATATTAGTTACATGGAATTGTTGCTGCGGTCTAACAAGCGAAAAAGCAGAGAAAATAATCAAAGAATTTCCGTCTGATATTTACATTATTCAGGAGTGTAGAGACCTAGACAGATACAATTTATCAAATTATTTCAAGTTTTCAAACTGGTATGGTGATAATACCGAATATGATGAAAAAACAGGTAAAGGTGATTTAGGTGTCGGAATATTTTCAAATAGATACTGTATTACACTTCAGTATTATCATAATAGGAATATAAGATATTTCATTCCTTTCAAAGTATTTAACAATGAAGAATATTATACAATATACGCTGTATGGACAAAAAGAGAAATGTGATTTTCCTTATATTGGTCAAGTAATCGAAGGGTTAAAAGAAGAAGACTATAGAAACATATCTGAATCGATTGTTGTTGGAGACTTTAATACGGATATAAACTATCAAAATGAAAGAGAATATTTTGCTTACATGATAAACTTATTCAAAGATAAAACCTAAAAGTTGTTATCATAAATTTAATAAAATTGAATTTGAGTAGATAAAGAAATAAAACCTATAAAAACATTGGTCATGTTGATTATTGTTTTATTCCAGAAAAATGGAAGGTTTTATCGGTAAAAACTGGAGAACATGATAAATGGTATCAAAATCAATGGAAATTATCTAAAAATACAATAGATCATATCCCAATGCAGATTGTATTTGAAACTATAGACTAATATCCGAAGTAGTGATAGGATTCTGGAAAAGCCTACATTTGATAAATATATAAAAAGTGATATTAAACAGAAAAAGAAGTTCTATAAGGAAATTTAAAAGATTAACACAACTTTCAAAAGTCGACAAATGCTAAAATTTCCGAGATATAAATCTGATGGATTTAAATTGCAGCTTTCAAAAATATTTCGTAGAAATTATTGACAGAAAGTAATTAATTATTATATAATAGTATAAGTAAGGAAAGTAAGGAGGCGTTTTATGGAGCTTGCAAAACTAACATCTAAGGGTCAGATTACAATTCCGCTTGCGATAAGAAATATGCTCGGGTTAAAAACCGGCGATAAAGTCTTTTTTGAAGAAAGCAGAGGAAAAGTTTATATTACAAATGCTTCTCAAATAGCTTTAGCAAATATTCAAACTCAAATGCAAGGAGAAGCAGAAAAAGCCGGCTTTCAAACAGAAGATGACGTTATTGCTTATATTAAAGAGCTAAGGAAAAAGAGTTGAGGATTTTCATAGATTCAAACATTGTGATTTCTGCGATACTTTTCCCTGATGGTAAGGTTGCTAAAGTTTTTTCTCATTTGCTTGAAAATCATACGGTAATAATTTCTTCATATACAAAGGAAGAATGCAAAAAGGTTTTTGAAAATAAATTTCCATTTAAAAAAGAGTTATTGGGTATTTTCTTTGATGGAATTACTTTTGAAGAATTTAAGAGTCCCGATACAATTGATGAAAATAAATATCCAAAAGTTCGGGATATAAAAGATTTACCGGTTCTTGTATCCGCAATTTTATCTGATTCAGATATTTTGATTACGGGAGACAAGGATTTTGAAGATGTAAAAATTGATAAACCATTAATTTTTACACCATCAAAATATTTCGAATTGATTGCAGAAAAATATTGATATATTTAGGGGTGAAAATAATTTTAAAAACCGGAGGATAAAATTAAAATGGATAATTGTATATTTTGTAAAATTATCCGAGATAGAAAACTTATAGACTAATGGCATATGCGTACATATAAATTTTGAACGGTTTTTTGTTGGTTGAAAAAGATGATTTTTGAGGTAGGATAGGTGTAGGCCTAATGTGTGTAAGAGGGCAAAGGAATTGGAATACGATGAAATTGATTAGTTGGAATATGAATTACTGGCAACAGAAAGATAACCATGATTTAGCTTGGGATTATTTAGTAAATACAATAAATCCTGATATAGCATTACTTCAAGAAACCGTTGTTCCTGAATTATATAAGGAGCAAACGGTATTTTGGAAAGCCATACTTGCAGAGTTCAGGATCTGATAAAATGGGGAACATGTGTATATATCAGCAAAGATCTACTACAGAAAAGTTCATTTAAGAATGTTACTGAATTGTATGTCGATAATGTGTGTGTAGATAATGAAAGTATAAATGGAAAACAAGTATTTGCAGAATTAATGTTTAATAATAATATTTTCACTATATGTAGTTTACATACTAATACTTCGCCTGATGATATTTATTCAATTAGAAACCATATTGAACAAATCTTCAATAATAAAATAATGAATGATAGCATTAGTAAATTTATCATTGGTGGAGATTTTAATGCTGATATTGAAATGTATAAGGGTTTTTTCTTGAAAACTTTCAATAGCATAAAAGCGCAGTATCATGAATGTATACCAAAATACACACAAACATTTTTTGGAAATAATATGGCTGAAAGAAATCATTATCAAGATGATCATATATTTGTCAGCAAGGATTTGTCAAATAATATAGGTGAAACATTTTCTTGGAATTATGGTAAAGTTAAGCAATATAGCGATCATACGATTTTGGAGGTAGAGCTTAATATATAAGAATAACCTGACACACACATTAATCTGATATTCATTTAATAAAACATAGATGAAAAATAAAACTATTTTTATTTTTCCGGCATATTAAAAAATCTTATATAGAATGGAGATGAATAAATGTTAACTGATGTTATTGAACGAGAAAAGGATAAAATTTATGAAGAATTCAACAATGAATTTCCTTTAGAAAGAGTACGAAATTTAACTTTGGAAGAATATACAAATACGGAGAGGAGTAACTCATTTTGTTATTGGGTTGAGAAAAAAACAGAAAAGCTAGGTTCAATATGGGGCGGATCAGCTTATAAATTTGGAATATTTAAAATAGGCGGTAAAATAAAGGGAGAAATGGAACTTTATCCGACAATGAATATGCTTGGTATAGTAAATACAGGAAAGATCGACAGGAAGCCTATGAAAATGTACACTCAAATATAATCAGAATTATTGAAGCATCTCAAAAAGGTCATTTTGAAGAAATAGATTTAATTGATTTAGGCGATGCATATAAATGGAAAATTGCTTTTTTATACTCTAATAAAAAACTGCTAAATATTTATTTACCAAAAGCAATATTATATTTAGCAAATAAAGATAATAATTTCACTATTAACAGTCCCATTTCAAAAATGCAGCAAATTATACTTTCAAACACTGATTCTAAAAAAACTATATGGCAAAAAGGAGATGAATTATGGAGTATTTGGGAAAATAGTCCGGAAGCAAAAAAAGATAATACTGAACAAGAAGAGGATGAACCTGATACAAATGATTTAATCCTCAAAACAAATATACAAAATTACAAAAATTTCCTTAAAAAGCACCACAATATAATTCTACACGGTGCTCCCGGAACCGGGAAAACATATCTTGCAAAACAGATAGCTAAACTCATGGATGCAGAAACGGAATTTGTTCAGTTTCATCCAAGTTATGACTATACGGATTTTGTTGAAGGGTTAAGACCTGTAAATAATACCGATAAAACTAACATGATGTTTGAACGCAAGGATGGAGCCTTTAAGGCTTTCTGTAAAAAAGCCGTTAAGAATTTACAAGATAGTAAAAAATCTATTCATGAAATGCAGAAAGAAGTTTCCTTCAAAGATAAATTTTTTGAATTGCTTGATAAGATACGTAATGGAGATTTAAAGGAGTTACATCAAAGAACAAATATCCCTCTGGATATTTTACAAGTAACAGATAATGATAATATCGTTGTTAAAACAAAGGCTTCCGGGAAAGAAACAACATACATTGTTTCTTACGATCGTCTTGAAAAACTGTCAAAAGTGTTTGTTGATAAACAAAGTTTGGATAATATAAAAAATATTGATAAAGAATTTAGAAATGTGATAGGAGGCTCTCATTCTTCTGCATATTGGGCTGCATTAAATTGGATTTATACAAATCAAAATTCTTCAAGTATTTTGGAAATCTCCGAACCTATAAAGCAAAAAGATTTTATTTTTATTATTGATGAAATCAATCGTGGAGAAATAAGTAAAATTTTTGGAGAACTTTTCTTTTCCGTTGATCCCGGTTACCGTGGTAAAAAAGGACTGGTAAAAACACAGTATCAGAATCTTGTTGAAACAGGCGACATTTTTGAAGACGGTTTTTATGTTCCCGAAAATGTTTACATCATAGGTACAATGAACGATATTGACCGCAGCGTTGAAAGCATGGATTTTGCTATGAGACGAAGGTTTGCTTTTAAAGAAATTACGGCAGCTCAAAGTGCGGAAAATTTTGAGCTTTCAGAAAACACAAAAACGCGTATGGAGAGTCTTAACAATGCAATAAGCAAAATTGACGGTCTTAATTCTGCATATCATATAGGAGCTGCTTACTTTAAGCAATTGGATGATGACATGGAAACTTCTGATGAACTTTGGGAAAATTCATTGCATGATCTTCTTGTTGAATATTTAAAGGGAAGCGGAAATGAAGAAAGCAATCTTGAATTATTAAAGAATGCTTTTGATATGATAAATATTGAATAATTTTTATGGCTATTTTTAAGACTACAGACAATAACGGCGGCAAACAGTTACAAACTATTAGCCAAGAATACGAAGAAACAGATTTTAAGGCTGCCGTAAATGATATAAAAAGAATTTCAAATAAAACGCTTGCAGAACTTTCAACGGAGGAAAACCTTTTGATATTTCCGACAAAGTTGGAAGATTCCGCAGACTTACTAAAAGAGTCAAAACTCGGAAGCCTTACAAAATCAGACAAGGAAGAAAATTATATTTTTTCTACGGAAAATATAGCGGGATTCATTGGCATAAATGATACTGATATTTCCATAACCTCACGATTTGCAAAAAACGAAGAAGATTTTTTTCTTCATTACATGATTCAAAAAGTATTAAACCTTAATATTACAAACCTCAATTTTTCATCTTCACAAGAAAGTGTATTAAACTTACTTATTTATATATTCCCACGGCTTTGCAAAAGCTCTCTCTCAAGGCATGTATAAAGAATATAAAACTTTTCATAAAATGATGAAAACGTCAGGGCGTCATTGAGATTCCCGTCATATTCAAAAAATATTCCATTTGAAGGAAAGATTGCATATAAAACAAGAGAATATTCTTATGACAATACAACAACAGAACTTATACGGCACACGATTGAATATATCTCAGCCAAAAAAGATATTGCCGGTATTTTAACTTCTTCTCAAGAAATTCGTGATGCTGTCAAAACAATCAAAATGGCAACGCCTCTTTACAATTCAGGTGAAAGACAAAAAATAATAGCTGTTGCTATAAAAAAACAAAACCATCCGTATTTTACCTATTATGTTCCGCTAAAAAAATTATGTATTCAAATTCTTCAAAATAAAAAAATAAAATTTGCACGGCAGAAGAATCGTGTATACGGAATTTTATTTGACGTTTCATGGCTTTGGGAACAGTATCTTGCAACAATATTAAAACAAATCGGATTTTTTCACCCTGAAAATAGAAAAGGAGTAGGGGGAATATCTGTTTTAACCAATAATATCGGCCGATTTATTCCTGATTTTTATAGAGATGATTTTGTGCTGGATGCTAAATATAAACCTTTTGATAAAAGGAATCCGCCTTCCGATGATTTAGCCCAAGTTATAGCATATATGCATATTATAAAAACTATGAAGGGAGCTTACATATATCCATTTGAAAATGAAAATGAGACAATTTTAAATGAGTTAGGAGAAATAAAGGGAATGGGAGGAATGCTTTACCTATGTCCTTTTTATATTCCGCAAAATTGCAGCACTTTTTCGGAATTTTCAGAAAAAATAAGGAAAAAAATGGAATCAAAATTAAGAAGATGGATAAATTCAGATGAATTCTGATAAAATCGATTTACGTATAAATGGTAAAAGATATTGTAAAAGCTGAAGAAAAAAATCAGAGGGAGATATAAAGTTATCGACACTTATTGATTATGTTGATAGTATTGGAATGGGGCTGGAAATAAAAATATACCCTAAATTAGATAACTCAAAAGTTAAAGAAGAAGTTTTGTTGAGAATATAAGAGAGAAAAAGTAGAGAAAAGAGTTAAGGAGAGCTCAACTGTAAACATAAGGAGTTCCCGCTAATAATCATCTTTTCCGATTGACTTTTTTTTAAATTATTGAGATATTTAAAGAATGAGTGATAAAAAAGAAATTGTTCCGATAGAAAGCTTGCTGCCTCAGAAGTTGAACATTATTCCTTTGAGCGGCAGGCCGATTTTTCCCGGCATTTTTACGCCGCTTTTAATTAATGCCCCCGAAGACATAAAGTCAATCGAAGATGCCTATGCGGGCGACGGTTTTATAGGGCTTACCCTTCTTAAAACAATATAGAAAACCCTCAAGCCAAGGACTTGTACAAGGTAGGCTGTGCTGCAAAATCGTGCGTAAGATAAATCTGCCCGACGGCGGGCTCAATGTTTTATAGCCACTCAAAAACGCTTTAAGATACGCAAAACCGTCAATGATACAAATCCCATAGTCGTAGCCGTTCAATATCTGGATGATGAAGAAGAAAAAAGCCACGAGGTGGAAGCCCTTACCAGAGCCCTCATAAGCGAGATGAAGCAGCTTTCTGAAAACAATCCCCTGTTCTCCGAAGAGATGCGGCTCAATATGATCAATATTGACCATCCCGGAAAAATAGCCGACTTTATCGCAAGTATCTTAAACATTCAAAAAGAAGATCAGCAAAAGATTCTTGAAACTCTAAATGTAAAAGAGAATGGAAGAGGTCTTTGTTCACATTAAAAGAACAAGAACTTTACAGGTTCAGCGCAAGATACAGGATGACCTTAACATGCGTGTCGAAAAAAATCAGCGCGATTATTTTTTAAGGGAAGAACTTAAATCCATCAAAGAAGAATTGGGGCTGACCACAGATCCTAAGACCAATGAAGAAGAAAATTTTGCAAAGAGGATAGAAGAGTTTCAATTTACCGGAGAGGTAAAAGAAGTGGTGGACTCCGAATTTGAAAAATTTAAGATGCTCGACCCCTATTCTTCCGAATACATAGTTACCCGCAATTATCTGGAAACCATTCTTTCCCTTCCGTGGAAAAATTCGGAGCCGGAAGAATACGATATTGCAAAAGCTCAAAAGATTTTAAACAAGGATCACTATGGGCTTGAAGACGTAAAGACCCGAATAATAGAATACCTTTCCGTGCGAAAGTTAAAGAAGGACACCAAGGGTTCGATCATTCTTTTGTTAGGCCCGCCCGGTGTAGGTAAAACGAGCGTCGGAATGTCCATAGCCAGAGCTATGTCTAAGCCCTTCTTTAGGTTTTCGGTCGGAGGCATGAGGGATGAGGCCGAAATAAAGGGGCACAGAAGAACCTACATAGGTGCCATGCCCGGTAAAATCCTTCAGGGTTTAAAGATAGTAAAAACCAATTCTCCCGTTTTTATGATAGACGAGGTCGATAAGATGGGGCAAAGCTATCAGGGAGACCCTTCAAGTGCCCTCCTCGAAGTTTTAGACCCCGAGCAAAATATAAACTTTAGAGACCACTATTTGGATTTGCCCTTTGACCTTTCCAACATAGTTTTTATTCTCACGGCAAACACCCTCGATTCCATTCCCCGCCCTCTTTTGGACAGGGCCGAGGTAATAAAGCTTTCAGGCTACATTGATTCCGAAAAGGTGCAGATAGCAAAAAAACACCTTATTCCGAAAAGCCTTGAAAAGCACGGTCTTAAAAAGAATCAGGTAGTCTACAGTCAGGATATGCTCCTTTACATTGCCAACTCTTACGCAAGGGAAGCCGGCGTGCGCAACTTTGAAAAGAAGCTGGATAAGATTCACCGCAAGGTTGCAACCGAAATTGTAAACGGCAAAGGAAAAGAAGACGAAAAACTGATCGTAACAAAGGCCGACATTGAAAAGATGCTTGGCAAGGTTATCTTCCGCGATGACGATATTAAAAAAGCCGATGTTCCAGGTACCTCGATAGGTCTTGCATGGACATCTATGGGCGGAGATACTCTTTTGATAGAAACTGCATCTATGCTTGGAAAGGGCGGCTTTAAACTCACAGGCCAAGCCGGAAACGTTATGAAAGAATCTGCAGGCATAGCCCTTTCATGGACTCGAATGTTTGCCGTAGACCAAAAGATAAAAAAACCGGACTGGTTCGAAAAAAATATAATTCACCTTCACCTGCCGGAGGGAGCTACCCCAAAGGACGGCCCATCCGCCGGTATCACTATGGCCACAGCTCTTTTATCTCTTTTTTCAGGGAAAACCATCAAGTCTAAACTTGCCATGACCGGAGAGCTTTCACTTACAGGACAGGTTCTTGCCATAGGCGGCCTAAAAGAAAAAACAATCGCCGCCCGCCGCAACGGGATAAAGGAAGTTATTATTCCTCAGGCTAACACAAGGGACTTGGACGAAATCCCCGAATACATTAAAAAGGGCATTAAGTTCTACCCTGTAAGCCATGTTGAAGAAGTTTTGGATATAGCCTTTAAGGGAGCATTGACTAAGAAAAAAAGATAAGCGACCGGATTTTAAGTATAATCAATCAATTATAGAAAAACTTGACAATTTGTGGTATACTAAAAATGTTAAGGACTATGTATGCTGTTAACTGCTGTTCAGGAAAAATTGGAAACAATTCCGGATGAATATGTTGCAGAGCCTAATGCAAAATACTATGTGCTTATTACGGGTTATATTGATGATGATAAGCTTTTCCGCGGAGGTAACTATGCAGTAAAAATCGGAGCTGCTCCTTTTAATCCTGACGGTGAAGGTATTACCGACGGATCCCGTACTGCAGCTGAAAACGATACCCATGAAGATGACAATACACCTGCTAAAGCTAAGGCAAAGGGTGATGCATGAAATCGGGCATTTGCCTGTAACTTGGTTTCTCCCGGTAAGGATGCGCATGGCAATGATAAGCTGGATTATGACTTTTTCTACATTGAAATACCGTAATTAAGAACGGTTATTTAAGCTCTTATGCTTTTAACCTCCGTAAGACGGATGCCTTAAAAGGCCCTTACGGGGGTTTTTTGTATTTTCCTGTTTTTTTGTGATTTTCCGTTTATAGACCGCATATTGAAACAAGTTTTCTTTTTAACCCTTCAAGTCCCCTTCCCGTCTTAACCGAAATTTCGACGGCTTCGGGGTAACGCTCTTTTAAGCTCAGTATTTGAGCCTCATCAAAAACTTCATCTATTTTGTTTATTGCGATTATGGCAGGCTTATTGCTGCAAGAAAGCTCGTCTAAGACTTTTTTTGTTACTTCAAGACATTCAGGCATTGCAGGATGGGCAGCATCGCAGACTATGATTAAAAAATCTGCAAGGGCGGCTTCTTCCAAGGTCGAGCGGAAGGCATCAATCAACTGGTGAGGAAGATTACTTACAAAGCCTACAGTGTCTATCAATAAAATTTGAATATTTTTTTCGCCCGTTTGTAAAAAAACTTTTCTGGTTTCGGCATCAAGGGTGGCAAAAAGCTTGTCTTCGGTAAAGACTTCCGCCCCCGAAAGTTTTTTTAAAAGGGAGGATTTTCCGGCATTTGTGTAGCCTACGATAGCTCCTATTTTTTTATCCCCGTTTAAGCGGGTTTTACGCTGTTCACTCCGTTGAAGTCTTACCCGCTCTACCTCTTTTTTGAGCTTGGCAATTTCGGTTTTTAAGCGCCTTCTGTCAAGTTCCAGCTTTTTTTCACCCGCACCTCTGGAAGCTCCCCTTGTTCCTTTTGCCCCGCCTCTTTGTTGGGCAAGGCTCGTCCATCTTCTTGTAAGGCGGGGCATAGAGTATTCTAAACGGGCGAGTTCAGCCTGCAAGACGGCCTCCCTTGTTTGAGCTCTATCTGCAAATATTTGGATAATAACCTCGGAGCGGTCTATAACGCAGGTGTTAAGGGCTGCTTCAAGGTTTCGCTGAATGCGGGGGCTTACCGCACTATTAAACACAACAAGGTCGGCTCCTTCTTCTTCGATAGCTTGAGCAATTTTTTCAAGCTGCCCCGAACCTACAAGAGTTGCAGGGTTTTCTTTTGCTATTCTAAAGCGGAGGGAGGATAGGGGCTTTAAAAAGATGGTTTCAACGAGGCTTTGCAGCTCCTTTTCTTCTATTTCTTTTAGGGCTTCCGCACTTTTTTCCTGTAATGCGGAACGGCTTATATGAGAGTTTGAGGCCGCTCCTGAAAATATATCGGTAAAAATAAGTAAGGCCTTTTTTGTTTCGTTATCGGTTATATACATGAGGTGAAGCTCCTTTGTTACTAAATTGGTTTCTCAAGTAAATCTAAAATTTGACGAGGTGTTACAACAAAGGTTTCCACCTCATTATAAATTGGGATGATTTTGCCTGCATACATATAGTTAATCACAAAACGAGGAATAGAATTTTCTTTTAAAAATGCAGAAACAAGAACATTTGTATCAATTACAGCGTACAGAGGCACTCTATTTTCCTCTTCGTGCTGCATCAATTTCATTATTAATTTCCTCAATGCTCATTTCGGAAACGCCATAAATTGCTGCACTTTTAGACATAGATTGCATTGCTGAAAGAATGTCCGGAGGGATTTCTTTTTTTATTAAAGTTTGTTTGGTATTTTCCAGTTTCATATTAAAAGGAATCCCATTTTCAGCAACACTACGCTTAAAAAATATACGTACGGCTGTGGATAAGTCTAATCCTAACTGCTCATAAACAGCAGTCACATCATCTTTCAGTTTCTCATCAACCCTAATTTGAACTAATGTACTTGCCATACTTACCCCCTCATAATATTATAATACAAAATATTTTTTTTGCAAGTACAATGTAATGATAAAATTCTAAAATTATCCGATAATACTTTTGATATTTTATAATTTTTGGATCATTATCAGACAAGGATTCCATTCATCCCAGAGTGTGGGAAAAACTTCTAATTTTTTAAATCCTTGTTTTTTATAAAAGGCTATTGTTTGGTCATATTCTTTATAGTGTCCTTCATCTACCGTTTTTACCTGTATATAATCATATTTAGTTGAAGCAAATTTTTTCAGCTCATTAAATAATAATGTGCCGATTCCCTTATTGTGATATATTTTTTTTACTCCCATACAATGCACATCAGCGCAATCAGGGCTTGATTCGGTTAATGTTATAAACCCGATAATTTCATCATTTTCTTTTGCTGCCCATAAATCCAATTCTTTTGAATCATTAATATACTCTTTTGTGCTTTCAGGCAATCCGAACCATTCCGGTAAATCCGTCAAAACTTCTTCGACAATTTTGCTTTTTCGTCTTTGTTTTCTATTTTTGAATTTTTATCATAAACGGCTCCTATCTTCTACCGGTATATTATCTTAAAGTGCAGTTTAAGTCTAGCAAAGGATGATGAAAAGTAACAAATTTAGAAACATCCCCGAAACTACAAAACGCTGCGGCCATTCAGCGGCTGCCTTTAAGCATTATAAGGTACTATTAAAATAACTAAAATAGTGTTATAATTGTTCCTATAGTTTTGGGATATGAGAACATTAGGATATATTTATGACGGAATACAAGAACAATCATAATTTCAGATATGACGGCCTATTGCCTGAGCAAAAAGCGCGTGTTTATATAGATGCATATCTTGAAGATGCCGGCTGGACGGTAGTCAACCGGGATGAGTTTGTTCCCGAAGCGATAAATGCACAAGCCGTCCGTGAAAATATCTTAAAAGGTAATAAAGAAGCTGATTACATTCTTTATCTTGACGGAAAAGCTATAGGGGTTCTTGAAGCAAAAGGAAAAGAGAATAATTTAGGCCTTGAAGTTGCAGAACAAGCGCAAAATTACGGAAATATTCTGCCCGATTGGATACGGGCATGGAAAACTCCGCTTCCGTTTATTTTTCTTTCAAACGGCGAGACTTTGCTCTTTAAGGATATGCACGACGAAAAACCGAGTTATA
The DNA here is from genome assembly GCF_024400535.1 of Treponema denticola. Classification (NCBI taxonomy): domain Bacteria; kingdom Pseudomonadati; phylum Spirochaetota; class Spirochaetia; order Treponematales; family Treponemataceae; genus Treponema; species Treponema denticola. The sequence continues at coordinate 490,699 of NZ_CP038800.1, read as the reverse complement.
AAGTTCTTAAAAAAATGCTCACTCCGAAAGATATTGTTAAATTGGCGGGCGGCGACATTGATTCGGAATATGCAAAACTTCCTTCTGTCCCGGCTGTAGGGGCAAAAGGGTTAAGAGGATGTCAATTTGAAGCAATCACGAAGCTGGAACTTTCATTTAAGCAGGGATTCAAAAAGGCTCTTATCGTTTTAGCTACGGGTGCCGGAAAAACATTTACCGCCTGTACCGCTGCGTATCGTCTTTTGAATTATACATCCGCAAAGCGGGTTCTTTTCCTTGTCGACCGTAACAATCTTGGGAAGCAAGCCGAAGGCGAGTTCGGCACCTATAAACTTACGGAAACAGGTAATCCTTTTTCCGATGAATATATTGTTCATCGTCTTAAAAGCGTTGAAAAAATAGGAAATGCAAGTGTCGTCATTTCAACGATTCAACGGCTTTTTGCAGTGCTCACGGGGCAAGAAATAAACGATGCCGGCGATGACGAAGAAATGGATAATGATGAAAATGCACCGGGAAAACGAATTCAGTTTACCGGAAACATACTTTTACCGCCGGATTTCTTTGACGTAATTATAATTGATGAATGTCATCGTTCGATTTACGGAGATTGGCGGCAGGTTCTTACTTATTTTAATAATGCAAAAATCATCGGACTGACGGCAACTCCGACACCTGAAGCTGAAGCGTTTTTTAATAAAAACCGGGTAGTAAATTACACTTTGGAAAAATCCATTGCCGACGGAGTTAATGTTCCTCCGCGTGTGTATAGAATTAAAACCGAAATTTCGGAAACCGGCGGCACCATTAAAGACGGTGAAAAAATCAAAAAAGTTTCCAACTGGAGCGGTAAAAGAAAAACGCAAAAGCAGCATGAAGACCGGCAATTCACCAAAACGGATATAGACAGAAGTGTCGTGATTCCGGCACAAATAGAAACGGTTGTTCAAGCATATAAAGATTCCATCTATGAGTCTCTGTACCCGGACAGAAAAAAAGATTGGACTATGATTCCAAAAACGCTTTTCTTTGCAAAAACAGAAAACCATGCAGAAGACATATTGAAAGCAATCAAAAAGGTTTTCAAAAACGAATTTCCTAACGGAGAAATCCCCGAACATTATGCCCAGTTGATTACGTGTAAATCCGGAAATTCAAATCAACTGATCAGCGATTTTAGAAATGATAAAGATTTTCGGATTGCAATTACCGTTACCCTTGTTGCAACAGGCACCGATATCAGACCTTTGGAAATTCTTGTTTTTATGCGCGATATACATTCCGAAGTTCTCTACACTCAGATGAAAGGACGCGGATGCAGAACATTTGCCGACGATAAACTAAGAAACGTAACCTCAAATGCGATCTCAAAAGATTTTTACTATCTTGTGGATGCTGTAGGCGTAACGGAGCATGAAAATCAATGCCGGCTCCGGGCGGAAACGGCGATGTAAAAAAAGTCTTGCCGCTCAAGGACCTTCTTGAACATCTTGCACACGGAGAATTATCCGATAATAATTTGGAACTTTTAGCAGACTATCTTTCACGCGTAAATAAAAAGCCGAATCGGAAGATATTATCGAACTTAATGACTTACTCGGCGCTATTACCGTAAAACAATTGGCTGTAAATATTTTTGAATCAATCGCACCCGAGTCTTGCAGTTTACCCCCCTACAAAGATATTAACGAGCCGAACACAAAAAGAAAGATTTTAATTTCCCCGCTCATAAACAACGTAAAAGCCCGCAAAAAACTTTTGGAAATCAATGCCGGATTTATTAAAATTGCCCTTGAAAAACAGGATACGTTAATTTATGCAGGATTTTCAAAAGAGCAGGCAAAAGAATATATTGCGACATTTGAAACCTATCTTGATGACAATAAAGATGAAATTGAAGCGTTACGGATTCTTTATAATCAGGAAAAAATCGCCATCACGTATACAATGCTTAAAGATTTGGAAAAGAAGCTGATTGCGTATAATAACCAGTTCAAGCCGGAATTCTTATGGACGTGCTATCAAACGCTGGACGGAGAAAGCGGAAAAGTAAAACCCTTAAACAGAGAAACGGAGCTGGGCGTTTTTACCAATCTTATTCAACTGGTAAGATATGGATATAAGTTGGATGATGAACTTGTGTCCCTTAAAAGGCGATTCGGCAGCTATTTCAACCTTTATTGCGGACAGGCTTGGCGTAAATTTACGCCGGAACAAATTGAAATCGTGCGGCAGATTGCAGAATATATCGTTCAAAACGGCTGTATCACGAACATTGAATTAAACAATGCAAAGCATGATTTGTTTGTAAAAGCCGTTCCAATCTTCGGAGCCGACAAACTAAATGCGGAAATGCAGACAATTTCAAAATACTTATTCTACGGAAAGGCAGCATAAAAATGGCAAAAAAAGAAGCAACACAAGCAAAACCGGAACAGGCTCTTACGAAAAAAGTTTGGAACATGGCAGACGTTCTTGCAGCAGCCGGCATCGGATTTACGGATTATATTATTCAGCTGACATATCTCTTATTTCTAAAAATGGATTTTGAAAAAGAATCATACGATTTAGGCAGCGCACTTCCTGACGGAAGTAAGTGGAAAGATATTGTTCAACTGGACGGACCTGATCAACTTGCAAAATATGAAAAGATTCTGGAAATTTTACAGGCAACTGACGGACTTATCGGCGCAATTTTTACGGAAGCACAAAATAAGATTACAAAACCGGCTCTTCTTAAAAAACTGATCGGAATGATTGATGAAGAAAACTGGTTCAGTATGGACGGAGACCTAAAAGGCGCAATTTACGAAAGTATTCTTGAAAAAAACGGACAGGATAAAAAATCCGGAGCAGGGCAGTACTTTACGCCGCGCCCCTTGATTAATGCTATGGTTGATGTTGTTCAGCCGAAGATTATGGAGACTGTTGCCGACCCGGCATGCGGAACCGGAGGCTTCTTGCTTGCTGCCTATGATTATATGCGCAAACAAAGCGACGAACAGAGTAAAGTGGATTTCTTACAAACGAAGGCGCTGAGGGGCAATGACATTACGCCTCTTGTCGTAACGTTGGCTTCTATGAATCTTTATCTTCACGACATTGGAGCGGACACCACGCCGATTAAATGTGAAGATAGTTTGGAACACGAACCCGAACATCTTGTAGATGTAATTCTTGCAAATCCGCCTTTCGGCGCTCGGCCTGCAGGAAGCGTCGATATTTCGACCATGCGTTCCGATTTAATTGTAACAACAAGCAACAACCAGTTAAATTTTTTACAGCACATGATGGTCATGTTAAAGGACGGCGGGAGAGCCGGAATCGTTCTTCCCGATAATGTGCTTTTTGCAGACGGTGCCGGAGAAATTCTCCGCAAAAAACTGCTAAAAGATTTTAATCTTCATACGATTCTTCGTTTGCCGACCGGTATTTTCTACGCAAACGGCGTAAAAGCAAATGTACTGTTCTTTGAAAAAGGTAGCCCGACACAAGAGACATGGTATTACGATTACCGGACAGGGATTAAACACACACTTGCAACGAAACCGCTTAAACGTTCCGACCTTGAAGACTTTGTAAACTGCTACTGTGCAGGACATTTTGAAGACCGCAAAGAAACGTGGTCGCCCGAAAATCCGAACGGCAGATGGCGTAAATATCACGTCGATGAACTGCTTGCACGGGATAAAACCGGTCTGGATATTTCTTGGATAAAAGACGGTTCCGATACAGTGGACTGTTCACTCGCCGAGCTTATGCAGACAATTCAAACCAAAAGCGCAAATGTCGCCGCTGCTGTTGCCGAACTTTCCAAACTGATTGAAGGAATTGAAGAATGATAGATCGGAACGAAGAACAAAATTTTAATAAACTTTCAGAAGTTATAAACGAATACAACAAGCTGCAAATTTCTCAGCAGCTTGATTATGATAAATTCTATTTATATTCGATTATCACACATTCAACCGCAATAGAAGGTTCTACCGTAACGGAAATTGAAAATCAGCTTCTCTTTGACGAAGGGATAAGTGCAAATAAACCGATTCATGAACAGCTTATGAACCTTGACCTAAAAGCTGCATACGAAAAAAGCTTTGAACTTGCAAAACAGCACACCCAAATGACACCGGAAATCCTCTGTGAACTTTCGTCTCTCGTAATGAAAAATACCGGCACTGTGTACAATACCATCAGCAGAACATTTTCTTCTGCAAAAGGAGAGCTCAGATTGGTAAATGTCAGTGCAGGACGAGGCGGAAAAAGCTATATGGCGTGGCAGAAGCTTCCGCAAAAACTGGAAGAATTTTGCAGTTGGCTCAATTCGGAAAGAAAAAGCATTGCGCAAAAGCGAATAGAAGTTCAATACGCTTTTAGCTTTCTCGCTCATTATAAACTTGTTTACATTCATCCTTGGGCAGATGGAAACGGACGGATGAGCCGGCTCTTAATGAATTTTATCCAATATGAGGCTGGAATAATTCCTTCGATTATAAAAAAGGAAAATAGGGCAGAATATATTCAAAGTCTTTCTTCTTCACAAGACAAGGATGATCCTGCGGAGTTCTTACATTTTATGTTTTCGCACCATATACGGAATTTGAGCGAGCAGATAGAAGAATATAAAAACTCGCTTGAAATGAGCGGCAGCTGATAATGGCAGTTACAGGGAGATTATAACGTGAACACAAACGCATTACGTCAAAAAATTTTAGACCTCGCCATTCACGGAAAGCTGGTAAAGCAAGACCCGGCCGATGAGAGTGCAGCCATACTCCTTGAAAAAATCCGTGCAGAAAAAGAGAAAAAAATCGCTTCAGGTGAACTGAAACGCGGTAAAAATGATTCTTATATTTTTTTCGGTGATGATAACAGGCACTATGAGAAGTTCGCAGACGGCAGGGTGAAGGATATCGAGGATGAAATCCCGTTTGCCGTGCCGGAGGGCTGGGCGTGGTGTAGACTGGGGGAGATTGGGCAATATAAAAAAGGGCCATTTGGTAGTTCCCTTACAAAATCTCTATTTGTACCTAAGTCTGATAATACACTAAAGGTATATGAACAAAAAAATGTAATTCAAAAAAGGCACACATTAGGTGAATACTATATTACAAGGGAATATTTTGAGTCGAATATGAAAAGCTTTGAAGTTTTTCCGGGTGATATTCTTGTAAGCTGTGCTGGAACAATTGGAGAAACGTATATTCTTCCTGATGATATTGAACAAGGAATAATTAACCAGGCTCTTATGAGAATGAGTATCACAAAACATATTGATAAGTTTTATTTTCTTAAATATTTTGATCATAGCTTAAAGGAAATAGCAGTAGCTTCGGGAAAAGGGATAGCTATTAAAAATATTCCTCCTTTTGATGTCTTTAAAAAATTTTTATTTCCCCTTCCCCCTCTCGCAGAACAACAGCGCATCGTTACAGCAATAGAGACAATCTTTGCACAGATAGATATTCTGGAAACAAACAAAGCCGACTTACAGACAGCCGTCAAACAGGCAAAGTCAAAAATCCTCGATCTTGCAATCCGCGGGAAACTTGTTCCGCAAGATCCTGCCGACGAACCGGCGTTCGTGATGTTGGAAAAACTGCGTGCTGAGAAAGAAGCTAAAATCGCTGCCGGAGAGATAAAACGCGGCAAGAATGATTCGTATATTTATAAAAATTCTACTGATAATTGTTATTATGAGAAGTTCTTTGAAAAAAAAGATCTTTGTATTGATAATGAGATTCCTTTTGAACTACCGGAAAACTGGCAGTGGACAAAATTAGGACGAATTTGCGATAAGCTTGTAGATGGAGATCATAACCCACCTAAAGGTATCGAAGAAAAAACAGAATATATAATGATTTCTTCAAGAAATATTAATCATAACACAGTAGAAGATTTAGAAAATGTCAGATATTTAACGAAAGAGATGTTTGATGCAGAAAATTTGAGGACCAATGCTACAACGGGTGATATACTTTTCACATCCGTAGGTTCATTAGGAAGAAGTTGCATTTACGACGGCCGAATGAATATCTGCTTTCAACGGAGTGTTTCCATTCTTAACACCAAGGTTTACAACAAGTATGTAAAATTTTTTTTTGATAGTAATTTTTATCAAAATTATGTAGCTGAACATGCTACCGGTACTGCTCAAATGGGATTTTATTTACACGAAATGGCAGAATCTTTTATTGCTATTCCTCCAATTTCAGAGCAAAAAAGAATTGTTGCTAGAATTGAAGAAATATTTTATGTTTTAGATAATATTTAGATAATATTCAAAGAAATCTTGTCTAATTGGCTAAAAAGTTCATCAATTTTATCTAAAATCCGTTTTTGTGCAGCTAATGGCGGTAATGGAAATAAGATACGCTGAATACTTGTTTTGGTTAAACTCGGCAATGTTGTACTGCTGTCCAATGATGTAAAGTCAAATGATTTACAGAAATAAAATAGATATCGAGGCAGAACAATTGATGATGGTGCAAGGCCAAAAGCAGTGTCGACATTCCAGAGCTTTTCTTCCACAAATATAGGATTGTTTATTGAACCTTTGCGTCCGATTATTGTGCAATTTTCCGGGCAAATATAGTCATTAGCGTATCCCATAATACCGCCGCTTCCATAAATTGGATATTCACCAGTGTCATCTTCTACCTGTGATTGATTTTTTCCGTTTATTACATCAGCAACATCGCCAAAATGGCTCCATGTCCACGATTCGGGAATAGCAGAGAGCATTTCTGTAGCTTTTTCGGTTCCATCACCAAACTTCTCATAATAACAAGAAATCACATTACAAGTATACTCTCTGGTAAGCGAGAGATCGCTAATCTTGTTTATTGGGAGGTCGTTATGGAAAACGGCACAAGTTTTGAAGAGTATTTGAAGAAAAGCAATCTTTCTCAGAATACTCTTACATCGTATTTATGGACAGTTAAATACTACACAGAACATTATGATTCTGTCAGTAAGGAAAATCTGCTTGCATACAAAGGCTATCTGATTGAGTTTTTTAAACCGAAAACGGTGAATTTAAGGATTCAGGGAATTAACAAGTATTTGCAGTTTATACATAAAGATCAGCTGCAGTTAAAATTTGTAAAAGTTCAGCAGAAGAACTTCCTTGAAAATGTTATCAGTAATGCTGACTATCAATTTTTGAAATCAAGCCTTAAAAGAGATGGAAATCGAGAATGGTATTTTGTCGTGTGGTTCCTCGCAGCGACAGGGGCGCGAGTCAGCGAGCTTATTCAGATAAAAGTTGAGCATGTTAAGTTGGGATATTTTGATCTATATTCAAAGGGCGGAAAACTCAGGCGGCTCTATATTCCAAAAATTTTGAAGGAAGAAGCCATGCAATGGCTGGAATCAATTGGACGTGAGTCCGGCTATCTATTCTTAAATCGCTTTGAAAAGCACATTACTACCCGCGGAATTGCGCAGCAACTAAAGAATTATGCCAGAAAGTACGGGATAAGTGAAAAGGTTGTGTATCCGCATTCATTCCGGCATCGTTATGCAAAGAATTTTCTTGAAAAGTTCAATGATATTTCCCTTCTTGCCGATTTAATGGGACATGAAAGTATTGAAACAACGCGCATTTATTTACGCCGCACCGCAAGCGAACAGCGGGAACTGGTTGATAGCATTGTAACGTGGTAAAAATTGAAACTGTCCAGAAACTTCAGTTTTTGGACAGTTCGTTAGCTTCAAATTATCCGCATGACTAACATTTGCTTAATATGTAATGACAAAGGCAATGACGGGTTAAACAGGAGGGAAATAATGTATCTTTGTTATAAAGATATATCAATAATCATTGGTAAATGGTCGCTAATTTTAGTTTTTTCAAATTCTAATAGCTTTATATTATTAACTCTTATGCTATTAGGTACAAAACAATAATCAATATGATAATTGCCTTGTGATTGATATGATGTTGCTTGGTTTTCTTGTCCAAACTTTTCATTGGTGAATGTATGGTAAACACTTTTCAGATTATGCGATTTAATACCGGACAGTGCATTTTCAAATGAGCTTACATTTTCTTTTATATCCCATATCTTATTAGCATTGAAATCACCGATAAAGATCGAATTATCTAATAACGGCTGATATTCCGGATAATTCAATGCTTCATTGATTTGTCCAATATAAGGTTCTTTACATCCTTCGGTTTTTGTCCATACTGAAAATAAATATATCTCTGTATTTTCAATTTTTACTTTATAGGGTACGACATAACGAATTGCAGTGTTGTGAAATTCAGAAATACTAAAAGTATATTTATTTGAAAAAATACCTATACCTAAATCTCCGCCTTTTCTGTATTTACTAAATTCTAAATGATCGCCGTACCAATCTACATTTAACCATACTTTTTTACACTCTATCATGTCAGATTCCATGCATTCCTGAATAACCAATAGATCCGGATGTAATTCGGCAATATAATCGATCTTCTCTTTTGAAAAACCATATCGACAATTCCAAGTAATAATTCTCATAGCACACTCCTTTTTTATTATGTTCTGCGAAGTATAGTTCGCCTAATATTCTCATCCAACAGTAACTGAACTTGCCTCTATTGTCAACTTGAATCGACTGTTATTCATCGCTAATCTCTTTTAGTTTTTTAATAGTATCTTGATCTTTTATCCATACATCCATCGAACCAAAACAATATGTTACGGCCTCATCTTCATCACCAAATCCATAATAGTCCGGTAAATATTCAGGCAATTCACTTTCATGCAGTAAATATTTCACTACATACGGATTTGCATTTTTGGCTTTTATGTATTTTTTTAAGATTTTTGTGTCGCTTTCTTGTTTTTTTATAGAAAGTAATAGGTCGCTAAACAACATGAATGCAGTCTCTTCCTGATATTGTTTTAGTAATTCCGTTCCTTTGTCCAACTGATTTTGGTCTATCAACCAGTTTATCAAAGTATAGCGTAATCCCTGATTATCATTCGGATTCAATTGTAATAACTCTTCATATATTTGTATTGCTCCATCCTTTTTCTCATTATCCCATAATAATTGTCCATATCCTGCCGAAAGCCGCATAAACGGCCTTGTTTCAAGTATTCCCCAGAAATATCCACTATTTTCTGAAAAATACTTCTCCCCATATTTTTTTCTAAATACTTCTATTCCTTTCTTATAATACTCATTTTTCTTTTTATATGATGTATACTCTGTTGCCAGAATGCAGTATGCATCTACACAGTTCGGATCAAGTTCAAGTGCTTTTTTCGCTAATCGTTTCCGTTGTGCGGATGAGTCACTATCCCATGCATCATAAACAATATCTTGAGCTTTTTGCTCATTATTCTGTTCAAATTCAAATGGAAAGTCAGGGAAATCTAAGATATTAGTCATTTGCTTATCCTCCTATATATTTTATTCTTATGTATAAGAATAAGTCTTTATTTCTTCAAGTGCGGTGCAAGTTTCTATTTTGCATTGTCTATTATCCTTATAAACAAGTTCTGTTTCTTTATCCGCAACACTCTTTATCACATTGGTATTATAACTGTATTATGTGTATATGTCAAAGCGCAGTCGTGATAAGATCAAGCTGAGCAAACAGTTCTTCAATTTTAGCCACAATTCTTTGTTGCTCGAAAAGCGGGGGAAGGGGAATAAGAAAACTGTTCATTGATTTTAGAGATACGTTTTTTATTGTTGAACCTGTTGCAACTTCCTTTGCATATTTTTGAAAATATTGACTATTAAGTAAAAATTAAAAAAAATATTTCAATCTTTCATTAACTAAATTAAAATAACATACGCTCTTTCCTAAAATTATATGTTCATTATTATAAAAAGCAATGCTCCCAAGTGTTCCATTTATCGAAACAAACATGGTTTTAGAAGATAAACTTTTCTTATATCTTCTATACTGTTCTTCACCTACAGTTTTTGTTTCCTTTTTTATTATAATTTTACCATTCGATAAATTATTGCCATTTATAAAATAGCAACTTCCATTTTGTTTGTATTCGGGAGTTCCATGAATTCCATCGCCTAACTCACTGGAAATCTCTCCCAACCTACACCACATCCATCCTTCCGGTACGGTAAACGGAATTTCATCAGAAATATTTTCCTCGCAGCCATCGGTATATTTTTGATAATAACAATTATCAGTAGAATTTTTATAAATATGCGAATCATTCTTGCTGCGTTTTATCTCTCCGGCTGCGATTTTAGCCTCTTTTTCCGTACGCAGTCTTTCCAGCATCACGGACGCAGGTTCATCGGCAGGATCTTGCGGAACAAGCTTCCCTCGGATTGCAAGATCAAGGATTTTTGACTTCGCCTGTTTGACAGCTGTTTGCAGATCGGCTTTGTCCTGTTCCAGGATATCTATCTGTGCGAAAATAGCTTCTATATTTGTAATTATACGCTTCTGCTCTAAGAGTGGAGGAAGGGGAAATAAAACTTGCTTTACCGTATCAGCCTTTAAATTTTTGACAGTTGAACCTGCGGCAACCAAAGAAAATGAGTTGTAAATATACTGAGAACTTAGAGCATAATACAAGAAATCTTTTAGAAGATACTTTATTATATCAGCAAAAACAAGCCAGCCGTCATGTATGCAGCCATCTATTTTTAAAATATAAGGCCGACCGAAACTCATAGAATTTGTTAGTAGGAAGTCCTCTACATGAACAAAACGAGAATATTTTTTGCCTTCGGGTTTGATTTTTCCTTTTGCAGAAGTTATATATTTACTTTCCGGAACTGTATCACCTATTTTTATCCAATTTATGCCATTTTCTTTATCAGTAATGAAGTCTTCAATAGGTCGCGGGGAGCCGCCTCTCGCAATATCTGCGACTTCCCCCAACCTGCACCACGCCCACCCTTCCGGCACGGTAAACGGAATTTCGTCCTCGATATCCTTTACCCTGCCGTCTGCGAACTTCTCATAGTGCCTGTTATGTCATATTCTTTTCGTACAGGGCTCGTCTTACAAAACCGCTAATTTATCGATAGGAACGGTTTTGGATGCTTCGCCGCATTTAATGCCTTGTCATCAAACGCGGCGACAGGCTGGGGATTCATTTGTGCTGTTACAGTTTTGAATCGTCTATAGAATTAAGCCATTTTTCACATTCGGGGGTAACCGAAGCGATGCAGCCTTCTTCAAAGGGATTTTTTAGGTTTGCAAGTTTTAAAAGCTCCAAGAAGGGAAGGCTTCCGCCGGCCTTGCAAAGGCGCAAATAATCTTCCCAAGCTTTTTTGCGGTCGGCATTGGCTTTTACCCAGAACTGTAAGGCACAAACTTGGGCCAATGTGTAGTCTATGTAATAGAACGGAGAAGCAAAGATGTGTCCCTGCTTCACCCAAAAGCCGCCTCGGTTCAGGTAGCCGTTATCGGCATAATCAATTGAAGGATTATACTTTAATTCGATTTTATGCCATTCGGCCTTTCTTTCGGCAGGGCTTGCTTCGGGGTTTTCATATACCCAGTGCTGGAACTCATCGACTGTCGCTCCATAAGGGAGGAATTCGAAGGCTCCGGAAAGATGGGTAAACTTAAATTTTTCGGTTTGGTGTTTAAAGAACAGCTCCATCCATGGCCATGTAAAAAACTCCATACTCATAGAGTGAATTTCGCAAGCTTCAAGCGTCGGCCATCCGTATTCGAGAAGGCGCGCATTTCTGCTCTGATAGGCTTGGAAGGCATGGCCTGCTTCGTGGGTCATAACCTCAACATCGTGCTGGGTTTTATTAAAGTTTGCAAAGATAAAGGGTACCTTGTACAAGGGGAAGCCCGTACAATAGCCGCCGCCTGCCTTTCCCTTGGTTGAAAGTAAGTCCATCAGGCCGTAATCGGTCATCATCTTAAAGAATTCGCTTGTTTCGGGCGAAAGCTCATTGTACATCTTCTTTGCCTGTTCTACAATCCAATCAGGCTCGCCTTGAGGAACGGCATTCCCGGTAAGATATTTAAGCCCTGAGTCGTAATAATAAACCTTATCCAGCTTTAACCTCTTGCTTTGGCGTTTTTTTAAACTTTGGGCGATGGGAACAACAAGCTCGTAAATCTGCTTGCGGTATTTTGCGACCATTTCGGCATTGTACTCGGTTCTGCCAAGGCGGTCATAGGCAAGCTGAACAAAGTTTTTGTAGCCCAGTTTTTTTGCTATTTTTGTACGAACCTTTACAAGCTCATCATAGATAGAATCGAATTCGGCTTCATTTTCTTCAAAAAAACTGTAGTAGGCCTTTGCTGCCGCCTTTCTTACCTCCCTATCCATGTCCTGCATAAAGGGACTTAATTGGGAAAGGGTTCGCTTTTCGCCTTGGAATTCGATTTGGGCAGAAGCTATGAGCTTACTGTATTTACTGGTCAGTTTGTTTTCGGTCATGAGATCGTCCATAATTTCGGGACTGAATACCTTTAAGGATAGATCTGTTAAATCAAAGATCTGATAACCGAATTCCTTTTCGAGCTCGGCTCTGAATTTGGACTTGACCATTTCTGCACCGAATTCGTTTGAAAGCTTACTAAAAAGAGGTCCTGCTTCATCATAAAAGTCATTCTCTTTATCGTAGAATTCATCCCTTGTGTCGATGGTATGCCTGACCGAGGCCAAAGAAGACATGGTGCTGTACTCGCGGTTGATAGCCTGCACCATATCGATAGCTTCGATTTGTTCTTTTACCGAAGATGCTGCCTTAAATTTAGATAGGGCATCGGCAAAGCCCTTTTCAATAGCCTTCATATCCGGTCTCGTATAAGGCATTTCCTTAAACGGAACCAGAGGAAGTGTTTTTACTGTAGATGTGTTTGACATAAGTTCTCCTATAATAATGCGAAGTTTTGTACCAAAGGTACAAAACTCGGCAGATAAACAGTGAGGCTGAATTTCTGCCGAACTGTTTATCGTACCTCCCATGAAAAGTTTTACAAAAATAAGTATATAGAATAAAGCAGCTTATGTCAATTAAAAATCATTGAAAGCCAGGGAAATACTGAAAATGTTCTGCATAAAGTATTTTTCAGTATATATTATCCGAAACCTTTAGAACATAATCCAAACTGCCGGAAACATCTTTTGTATGGTTTCCTTTTAAAACTCCAGCAGTGCATGAATATAACCTTGGCTTAACTTAAACACCAATCGGCAATTCCGGTTGAGGCCGTTATTAGGTAAAATTTCTATATACCAATCTTATTTCTTCTTTTGATTTACTACTATTTATTTCTACTCTATTATATTCTACATATTTATTTTTTGAAAATGCTTTTAGACTTCGTAAGTTATAATCAAAAATAACACCAAATATCATATCAGCTTTTTTCTCGGTAACCCCATATTTTGTAAGCATATTTATGACTCTGCTTCCAATTCCTTTGTTCCACAACTCTTTCCTACCAATCATTAAATCAATTCTATAAATATTTTTATTTGGTAGTCTTTCCATAATATCGTTTAAATTCATTTCTTGAAGCCAGCACTCGCCAATTATTTCATTTAAATATTCAATAATAAAAATATCTGCTTTTTGTGAAACATATGTATATATCTGTTTTGTTTCTTCATTAGAATATTCAGAAATATCATCACCTTCTGAAAAATATAATATTTCTTTATCTTTATTCCATTTAAATAAATATTCCCAATCTGTTTCACATATTGGCCTTAGTTTTATATTATCTTCTTGAATTATATGATTATGGTTCTTATAGTTCATTAAAGCCTTCCAATTCCTCACTATACCGCAAAAACTACTAATTTTCAATCTAAAATGACACAAAGCAAAACAGGAAAGTATCGATTTGTTTAAAAATATTTGAGTTTAAAACCTCTTCACGGTATTTGTCTTAGAATGAAAACAAAAGTCGCATTTCTTGCCGCCTATTCCTAAGGTTTCGCTTCTGTCGAATTGCAATTTTTTTATATTTCCGAAGACGATATGATCGCATAAACAAAATATCTCACAGATTTCAGGACAGTTAAAATAGGTACAGGTATCAAACCAAAGACATTTTAAAACATCCATAGAATATTCATGAGCATTGTCGGCTAAAGTTTTACTTATCCAAATTTCTTCACCGGTCATTCCCTTTCTCATAAAAAAACGGAACAGCTTAAAAAAGCCGGGAATATGAAACAATGCATTCAAAATACGGTGTGCTTTTTCTGCAATATAAAAAGAATATTCTTTTACAAATTCCTTTGCCTCTTGTGCAGGAATTCCGTTGCCGATAAAAATTTTATAAAGCGCTATGTTTGATATGATACTGCTTTTTTGCCGCTTCTTTTGTTTTTTTGTCCATGCTCCGCGATCGAGTTCTTGAATAAGAAGTTGCATTTTTTCTTTATGCGCCGCATCTATATGCTCTAATATGTGCGGCGTTAATTTCCCTGAATCAACAAAACCTCTGCGTGAATAAAACCTTTTATATTTCATGCTTCTCTCCGATCAATCTTCCACCCAATTGCTTCTTCACGGATGCCGACAAATCTCCGGTACAAACCTTTCTGCTGCATAAGCTCGGTATGAGTGCCCCGCTGCACAATACGACCTTCGTCAAGCACAATAATTTGATCCGCTTTGCGTACCGTATTTAAACGATGAGCAATCATCAAGAGTGTTTTATTTTTAGTCAGCTCCTCTATGGCTGTTTGCAACTCGTGTTCATTTTCAGGATCGACACTGGCCGTCGCTTCGTCTAAAATAACAACAGGTGCATCCTTGAGAATTGCCCGCGCGATGGAGATACGCTGCTTTTCTCCCCCCGACAATGTTGCTCCGTTTTCGCCGATTTTAGTTTGATAGCCGTCCGGCAATGCAATGATAAAATCATGACAGCAGGCTTTTTTTGCTGCGGCAATCACTTCGTCCATCGTTGCATCCGGCTTACCGAAACGGATATTGTTTTCTATTGTATCTTCAAACAGATATACTTGCTGAAACACAATAGAAAAATTTTTTAAAAGACTGTCGCATGTGTAATCTTTAACGTTGATACCGCCGAGTAAAATTTCACCATCGTCGACGTCCCAAAAGCGCGCAATTAAATTACACAGTGTTGTTTTTCCCGAACCGGACGGATCGACAATCGCGCAGCTTGTTTTCTGCGGCACCGTAAAATCGGCATTCCGTATCACTTCTTTTGTGTCATCCCTATCGTAAGAAAAAGAAATATTCCGAACCGTAATGTCATAATTATTCGGAATATGCTCCGTACCGTTTTCATCCAACAACGGCATATCCGATATTTCTTCCAGCCGGTCAAGAGAGGCATCAACCACCCGTGCAACAGCTGCCATACTTCCGGCAAGTTCCACGGTTGCATAAATCATAAAACTTGCGACAGTCAGCAACAAACACTTTTCCGGTGTTATATTTCCATGCATTAAAAGATATGGAACCGTAATCAGCATCGCAGCTCTAACTACTTTGAATATTGTTTGAAAAGCAGCTGCGAGTTCGGAGAAGATTTTTTCCAAAATGATATTTGCCGCTGCACTTTCACTGATTGCTGCATCAACCGTTTTACCGGATTGCTCGCCGAGTCCGAATGCTTTTACCACTGTCATCCCTTGAATGTATTCCAAAATACCGGTTACCAGTTGTGCTTGTGCCGCCTGTCTGCGCGGTGAATATTTTTCTCCCGCGGCTTGAGTTTTTGCATAAATCAAGAACGAGATTAAAAGACCTGCAAACATCAGCAATCCGATTCTCCATTCATAAACCAATAGCCATACATTGATAACAAAGGCATGAATAAATCCGCCTGCAACCGCCTCCAGCACCGTTACCGCACTTGTTTCAAGATCGCCGAGTGTGGTGGTAACCGCAGCGGTAATGTCTCCTAATCGATGCTCACTAAAATATCCCATCGGTGCGCGCTTTAATTTTTCGCCGAGGTTCATCCGCCACTCGCTGCACATGGCAAAACTTCCCAATGTTCTATTTATGGAAGCGATATTGATGAAAATGATTTTGCCTACAACACTGAGCAGCATAATTCCGAGAGATACCCAAATCGTTTTGTACGGCATTCCATTTCCTGAAATGGCGGAAAGGATTCCGGAGAGAACCGTCAGAATTGCCATAATGGGAAGCATCTCAAAAAACGAATTACCGATATGAAAAATAAAAGAGAGTATCAATCTTCTTTTTTCCGCACCTGAAAAATGCAACAATCGTTTAAACATATTAATCATACAGCCTCCTCCTTTTTGTCGCTTACGCTGATGTGCGCATTCCAAAGCGTGCGATACAGTTCGCACGATTCCAAAAGCGATTGATGCCCACCCTCCGCTTCAATTCTTCCGTGATTCATAACGATAATTTTATCCGCCATCGTGATAGTCGAAAGCCGATGCGCAATGACGATCAATGTTTTTCCTGCGACCAGTTCTCCGATGGAACGCTGAATGACAGCTTCATTTTCGGGATCGGTAAAAGCTGTCGCTTCATCCAGTACAATGATGGGGCTGTCTTTTAGTATTGCGCGTGCGATTGCAATGCGCTGCTTCTCTCCGCCGGAAAGATTATTCCCTCCGTCTCCTGCGACCGTATCATAACCTTGAGGAAGTGCGCTGATAAAATCGTGACAGCTTGCTTTCTTTGCAGCTTGTTCTATCTCGGCATCCGTCGCGTCCGGTTTCCCAATCCGTATATTTTCCCGAATGGATAAATGGAATAAATAATTGTCCTGTGAAACATAGCCAACCCGCTCCATTACTTGCGAAAGCGGAATGTTTCGTACATCGCAGCCGCCCATCATAACCGAGCCTGTACTCGCTTCCCAAAACGAGGCGATTAATCGGGCAACGGTAGATTTTCCTGAACCGGACGGACCGACAAATGCAGTCATTCCATTCGGAACCGCTTGAAATGAAATATCATGCAAAACTTCCGTATCGCTATATGCAAACGATACATGAGAAAACGCAATAGTATTTTCTTTAATGGGCACAGCATTTTCCGGCCGGTTCATTTCTTCCGCTTCCAGGAGTTTCGCAATTTCTTTTACTGTGGAGTCTACCATTGCAAGGCTGTCCGTGTAACGCAGCGCCTGAATGAGCGGTGCAATAAGACCGAGCGACAAGATAATGCACGATATAAAACTTCCGGCGGATATGCTCCCGTGTATAAAAAACCAACAGCCGAGGGGCAGCACACCTAACAAACTGGAAGGAGCAATTGCAATTCCCGCAGCGTAGTAGGGATTGGTCTTTTTAAACCATTCCGCTTTAGCATTTTCATTTTCCGTGATTGCCTCAGTATATTTCCGATATGATACGGTGCTTTGATTAAAGGCTTTTATCACTTCAATGCCGCCGATGTATTCAACCGTTGAGGCATCCATATTTTTACTTGCTGTAAGAACTTTTGCATACCGTTTTTCGTAGTCCTTCATCATCCCCATATAACAAATAAGACCGAGCGGAAATGTTGCAAACGCGGTAAGCGCTAAGCGCCAATCAAGATAAAAGAAATAGACTAACATTAAAAAGGGAATCAACAGGTTTGCCGTCAGTTCCGGTATGATATGAGCAAGCGGTAATTCCAGTTTTTCTACCGTATCGACCAGCATTGTTTTGAATTTACCGGAAGGGGTGTCCAATATAAAGCCCATCGGAACGCGGGAGAGCTTTGCCGTCAGCTGCATACGGATATTTTTCAGCACGGTAAAGGCCGCACGGTGAGAATGTATCGTAGAAAGTGTTGACAAACATAACTGTCCAAGATACCCGCCAAGCGCAATAAGAGCCGTTACAAAAATTGCCTGTAAGGTATAATCCCGTGCGCATATCCGAATGATAACGCGGGATACGGCAAGATATGGAACAATTCCAGCCGCTGCTCCCAAAACCGCAAAAATCACGGAACTTATTAGAAGACCTTTGCACGGTTTTGCAAGCCCAAATAAATACTGCAAAGCATTTTTTTGATTTGTATGTTCAGAGTTTTTCATTATTGTCTCCTACTAAATAAAATAGCACTGCTATTTTATTTAGTATACATAATCCTTTTTTGACTGTCAAGATAGCAATGCTATTTTTTTAATAATTTACCGAGTATTATTATCATCATATGGTAGAAAAAAATGAATTTAGGATGATATACTGCCGGTAAATAGTGAAAAATAGAGTATTCCTGTGGATATTATTGAGAATTTATGGTATAAAAAGAAAAGAATATTTAGGGTAAGTTATATGGAGGGAACATATTTTATGCACAATGGGATATCTATAGGAAAAGGCATTTTGTGGGTGCTTGTTTGGTTTGGCTTTATGATCTTGTATACTATTCTTGATGTTTCGATATGGAGAAAGATAGCCCCTGAACATAGCAGAGTTTTGAATATAATTACTGTTATTTTGTGTATGACTATATTCCTTGTTTTACTAATGAGAAAAACAAATTTCAGACCTAATTTATTTACGAATATTTCTTTTCAAGGATTAATATTAGCTGTAGGCTGTTCCATATTATTCTATTTCCTTTTAGATAAAGGATTAGATCCTATATTTGAAAGTTTTTTTCCATCAAGCAGAGAAAATTATCAACAAACAATTCAATTAATAAGAGCTGCACCAATTATCGGTTTACTTGACTTTTGCATACTTGCACCTATTCTTGAAGAAATCTTAATGAGAGGATTTCTGCTTGAGGGTCTATCAATAAATTATGGAAAAATTGTTGCCTTACTTATATCTGCAGCACTCTTTGCTATGCTCCATTTCAATATAGCTCAAATAGTTCCTTCATTTATTTGTGGTGTGATTTTAGGCTTACTTTATTTTCATACAGGCTCAATATTTTCTTGTATACTTGCTCATATGGGATACAATTTAATTGCGTACAGTGTGATAGTTTTACCCATATATAACAAATAATGGAAGAACTGAAAAGTACAGACTACCGCTAAAACTGTAATTATACATTTTCTGTTATTTAATTAAATATCCTTTTTCAACGGCTTTTCCCAATAATTGCAGGACAAAATTCCATATTTTTTCCGAGCCTTCTTTAATATGTATATTCTTATTTATTACCATATCATATGTTATGTTATTTTTCTTCCAAGAATAACCTTCAGACATATAATTTTGAATTATAGGTTCCAATCTATCAAATACGGAAGCAAATTTTGCTTCATTCGTTTTTCTTTCTTCAAATTCTTCCCATAAGCTTAAAAAATATTTTTTTTGATCCGGTTCCAATAAACCGAATATTCTATCCGCTGCTTTTTTTTCATTATTATAAGATTCATCTCTTTGTGAAGAATATAAAAAGGTATCTCCTGCATCTATTTCAACAATATCATGGATTAATAGCATTGAAATAACTTTTTCAATATTAACTTCAAAATCGGCATATTCTTTTAACAAAATACACATTATTGAAATTGTCCAAGAATGTTCGGCATCATTTTCCAATCTTTCGGAATTAAATAATTTTGATTGCCGGAAAATATGTTTAACTTTATCTATTTCTATAATAAAATTCAGTTGATTAACTAATTTATCGTTTTGACTAAAATCAATTAAAAATGCTCCTATTCTTTTCGACTCCATTTTTTTCTCCTTTCGTTTTTGTAACTTCCGCTTAGCCTGCATTTGCAGCTTGTTCGTTTTGTCGACTTTGAAAACGGTATAGACGATTATTTTATGATATGCCGGCGGGAATCGGTTCTTCATAAATATAACAAAAACCTTCCAGAGGAATTGTTGTACCATCGGAGAATTCAATTTCGCAGCAGAGTTTTATCCAATAATCACCGCACTCATTTATGATAGTGTAATAATCGTTAGTTTCAGAAATGAAGAAATTTGCTGCAGGATATTTTTTTATTGTAATCGTTTTCTTACCTTTCTTCACTTCAATTTCTATGTCACCGGCGCTTTCGTTTTTGTTATGGGCATCATAAAAATGTAAGACGGCTTTTTGATTTTCCCCGGGCTTTTTATTTAGATAAATTTCCATGTCAACTGTGTCAAACGCTCTATGATAATCAGCTTTTGAAAACCGAATTATACCGTATTTTTCTTTAGAATCATTTTCTTTCGGAAGAAAAACTGCATCGTCTTCAAGTATTTTTGCATCATTCCATTTATTCCAAATGTAAGACCATTTTGTCTTATGCGGATTATTAAATATCTTTATGTATTGCAAATTTTCTATATCACCGAATGCAAGCGCACCTACATACTGAACCGATTCCGGAATTTCTATAGATTTCAACTTAGTTCTGAAAAATGCTTGTTTTTCGATTCGCTCAAGCCCGTCGGGAAGAGTTATATTCTCCATATCTGAGGCAAGACAGAAGGTGATGGTTTTTGTAGTTTTCGGCAGTACCAGAGACCTGACATTTTTTAGATTTGTAATGAAAATATTACATTCTTTATTTTTAAATGTACAATTACTCAAATCCAAATCAATAGGACCGATTTTACCTTTTTCATCACTATTACAGGCCAACGTCAGATTGTGAATTTTTTCCGACGAAAGTTCATCTTGAATTTTTACGCTTATTTCCTTATTGAGATTAAGGGAGCAAAACTCTGTTATAGTTATTGACTCATTTGTCTGAATATTTTTAGAATTTTGTGCAACCACTATTTCTCCAAAAATTATAATCAGAAAAATTGGCGTTATAAATTTTCTTTTCATTTTTTATCCTCTGTGTTGTAAGCATCTACCTAACATTGTTTTAAACCGCAACGCAGCTTGTCTGCGTTGTCGGCTTTGAAAACTGTGTTATGTGATTTTCATTTCAGTCCTAATAATGGTATTATTTATTTGCACAACAGTATAAAATTTTATTTTATCAAAATTGTTATAATTCATTTTTATACAATTAATTATAGTATTGATGTCAGGTTTTGAGGCATTACTACCAAAACTTATACTTTCAATAATATTTTCATCATAATAAACTTTTGAATCATCATCTTCGATACAATAATAAAAACCTCGATATTCGTTTTCGTATTTCCAATTATTTGTTTTATGAAACAAATTATATTTTATGTTTTGACTGTTAAAACTTTCACTGTTTAAATTTAGCATATAGTTTTTATCATATTGCTCCTTAAAAGGATTATAACAATGTAGTCTATCATTATCGTATTCAACCTTTTTTAAAACAAAATAATAGTCAGAATTATATTTAAGAAAATAGGGAGTTCTTGTTGAAACAGTTCCTTTTACTTTTATAAAATAACTACCAAAATTTTGCTGCTGTACTTGCTCAGATAAATAACCAATACAAATACCACTGAAGTTATTACAATAATCAGTATGATTCCACATTTTTGCATTATTAAAATCATCAGTTAAACTAAGAAGATGGAATTTATTAGCAGAATTATTTTCTGCATTTTCAAATATTCTTTTTAAAATACCTGTACTAGCAATACTTTTTTTTACTTTATCGACAGTATTAAATGGAAAAGTTGAAGGATTTTCCCCAATTAATCTTCCCATTTTCTTTGCATGTTTTATCCATTTTAGTATTTCTGAATTTGTTGCGTCATAACAAAATGGAGTTCGACAGTCTACAGGATCATTTAATTGTTGCGGTGTAGAAAAATAGAAATATTTATTTTTAATAGAATCTATCGTGTATTGATTTATATTCTTAAACTTATAAAAGATTTTTGACATTTTTTTCTCCGTACCCCAATGTGGATGTCCACATAACATATATTAGATCTATATAATATATTACATAAAAAAATCAGCTTTTTCAAGTAATAAAAAACATTTTATCTCACCCTTACGAATGCATATACCGTATTTCAATCCATCATTTCCGTGTTGTTAAAATGTCTCCAGCTGCATTTCAAGTTCATTCTTTTTTTCGCCGCACAGTTCTTTGACAATCTTTCCGCCGGATAAAATCAGTACACGCGAACAGATTGTTTTGATAAACTCAATATCATGGGTGATAACGATAACAGTCTTTTTATCGTCCGCCAGCCGCTTGATTATGCGTCCTGCCTCTTGCATGCTTTTAAGATCAAGTCCGCTGGTGGGTTCATCAAAGATAAGGATGTCCTTTCCGCACAGTACACTGACCGCTACTGCAAGCCGCTGCTTTTGCCCGCCGGAAAGGGAAAGCGGATGCCTCTCTTTTAGCCGGTTAAGCGAGAGTTCCGTTAACACTTCATCGATAGCGGGATCCGGCAAGTCTTTGATACCTAATCGGCATTCGGCATATACGCTGTCCGTAAAAAGCTGATGACCGACATCCTGCATCACCATATATGAACGCTCTCTCCGCATTTTTCTCGATAGGGGGTTGCCGTCAAAAGATATGCTTCCCGCTGCTTCTTGTGTAAGACCGCATAGCGTACGCGCCAATGTCGTTTTCCCCGCTCCATTTTCTCCCGTTATTGCAATAATCTCTCCTCCTCTTGTAGAAAACGAAATATCTTGCAGAACGGATGTATGCCCTAATTTGACGGTAATATCTTTTACTTCAAACGTATGTCCGCCGGAAGATACGCGTACATCGGAAGATGCACTTATATCGGGAGTTGCGTTTACAGTCTCTGCTTTAACATCAGCAAGATTTCTACAGCGCAATTCCATATGTTTTATTTGCGCTTCAGGCAGATTTACAAACGTTTGAATATCCATATCCTGTGCAATCTTTCCGTTTTCCATAAAAATCACCCTATCAGCTATATCCATCAAATACCATATCCTATGTTCGGCAATGACGATAGTCTTTCCCTGTAATTTGATTTTTTTAATCAGTTCGCTCAGTTCTTTGATAGAATGATAATCCATATTAGACGAAGGTTCATCCAAGACAAATATTTCAGGCTCGGCAGCATACACTGAAGCAAACGCGATCTTTTGTTTTTCTCCTCCGGAAAGTTCAAAGATGCTGCGTTCGCGCAAGTTTTGTATCTGTAAATCCTCGGTAACTTTTTCAAGGCGGCTCAGTAATTGCTCCGGAGGAAGTCCTCGGTTTTCCAAACCGAATACGATTTCACTATCGGTATCGGTATTAAAAAACTGTGTTCTTGGATTTTGAAAGACCGTACCGACGCTATCGGAAAGCTGCGCAATATCCGCTTCCGCACTGTTCATTCCATTTATAATTGCTTCTCCGGAAAATTCACCTTCAAAAAAATGGGGAATTAAACCGTTAATTAACCGAGTCAATGTTGTTTTACCGCAGCCTGAACCGCCGCAGAGCAGAACGCATTGTCCTTTCGGGATATGCAGAGATATATCACACAAATTATTTTCTTTTGTTCCATTATAAGAAAAAGAAATATTCCGTAAAGTAATCAAGGAAGAACCGCTCCTTTTGCAGTATTAAAAATGATAAGCACAACAAGACTCGAGTAAAGAATGAGCAGGAGTGCATCCCTCATCCGGAACCTTATGTTTTCAAGACAACTCCTCCGTTCAAGATGATCTATTCCCCGAGTAATAGCAGCCTGTGTTATCTCGTCGGATATTTTTGACGCTGACACAAGCATCGGTACATACACATATTCCATTGTTCTTACCGGATGAAAAAGCAATCCTGCAGGAGATGCCGATATGCCCCGCAAGGACATCGCATCCTTGATAAAACCCCATTCTTCCGTCATTGTCGGAAAATAGCGCAGCGTGATCGATAATGCAATGGTAAAACCTTTCGGCAGGTGTAAGCGGCTGATTGCCGCCAAGAAAGTACTTACCTTAGTTGTCCGAATAAGAAGGGAACCAAGCATAAAACACGGAATGAGTTTGCGTATGTATACGGCAAACATATAGAGAATGCCGCCTGCCGTTACCGGGAGGTGCGGCACTAGCAGCATCGGCAGTGCCAGCAAAATGATAAAGGCCGCACCGCTTTTAAATGCAAGCCGAATATGTTTTGCCTGTAAGAGCAGCAAAAAGGGGATAAATATAAAAGCACCTTCTATCAGCGTACTCTCATTCAAAAAAACCGATACACTCGTAATTGCAAGAATGAGTAATTTGGTGCGGGGATCCAAAAACATTTACACAATTCCCGCTTTTTCAAAATGTTTTTTCAGCAATTTTTTTCCGATCATTCCGCCTATTATTGCACACACAACCGTTCCCGCTATCATTGCCGGAACCACCCATCGGTTAGCACCGATTGCGTTAATGACTTCGGCAAAAGATGAAAAGTCTCCTTTTTTGCGCATAAACGCATCAAACTGAGCGGGCATCACTGCCATCGGTATATACGCCCCCATCGGTGCAAGCGCAAAAATACAATACGCCGTAAGGTTTTTCTTAAAAGATTTAAACTCGCCGAAAGATGCAATACCGTCTGCAATAAAACCGAAGATGATAAAAAAGACCGACATCATCCAAAACATTCCGGTAATAAAGAGCAACAATCCTGCTAAAATCCCCAAAATCGAAATTGCACCCCGTTTTGGAATTTTTGCGGTATATAGCATAAAAATACTGCCCGCAAACAACGCGACAATCATCGGCATAAACGGAAATGTAACCGGTGTCATCTGCGCAACACCGCCGATGATAAAAGCAGCCGCAAAATAAACAAGCGAGAAAACACCGATAGAAATAAAATCCTTGGTCTGTAATGTGTTAATTTTTTTATTTTTCATATTCTTCTCATACTAGCTTTAAAAGCCCCTCCCATCCTGAATTAAAGAAAACGGCGATTTCTTCTACATATCCCATCGCCTGTTTTTTTGGCATGTCATGTACTACGGTTTCAAATACTGCGGTAAAATAGGCACTTGTAATCATATGATGAAGTTCATAACTGATGCTCCCTTTGATTTTTCCCTTTTCCCGCAATAGACGGTAATATGTTTCGGTACGTTCCACATCAAGCTCTACCAAATCATGAATATAGTTTGCGTATTTTGTGCCTTCCGCGCAGCAAAGCACAAGCTTGAACTCATCAAAACGGTCATACACGTAATTTACAAAGTGACGTAAATACTCTGTCGATAAATCTCGGCTTTGCGCAGTTCTGTCTTTAGGAATCAACTCAAAGTGTGCCTCTTGGGCCGCCTTAAATTGTTCGACCAAGCCGTCTGCCGCTTCGGAGACAAGGGCTTCAAACAAAGCGGCCTTATCCGCATAATACCGAAAAATCGCACCGGTCGTTAAACCGGCTTTCTTTGCAATTGTGCGGACAGAGGCAGCGTTATAGCCTTTTTCCAAAAACTCCCGTTTAGCCGTATCCAAAATCAGTTGTTTGGTATCTTCACTTTTGCTCATAAACGAACCGCCTTCCACTAAAAAATAGCAATGCTATTTTCTTTAGTATACATAATTTCTTTTTAGCTGTCAAGTTAATTGTCAAGATTTCTCAATAATTTTTAAATTGTGATAATAAACGGAAACTTTATTATGTTATTGTTCACTCACTATTGCAATGCCGCTGCTTGCACCTATTCTGGAACAACCCAGACCTATGTATGTTTCGGCATCTTTCCGTGTACGAATTCCGCCGGAAGCTTTAATTTTAGTATCTTTTTTTAAATATTTTTTAAAAAGTTTTATATCTTCTACTGAAGCACCTCTCGTTCCATAACCGGTAGAGGTTTTTATAAAATCGGCACCCGCATTTTCTATAATTGCACAAATATCTGCAATATTTTTTTCTTCAAGGTAGCAGGTTTCTACTATCACTTTGAGAAGAACTTTTTTAGCATGACAAGCTTTTGTTATTCGGCTGATTTCGTTTTGAGTGTATTCTAAGTTACCTTCTAAAAGTTTTCCTACATTTATAACCATGTCTATTTCTTCAGCACCGTCTTCAATGGCTTTTATAGCTTCTTCTAATTTTACATCTGTTGTAGATGTTCCAAAAGGAAAAGAAATTACGCTGCAAACTTTTACATCCGAACCTTTTAGTTCTTTTTTCACTAAAGCAACATGACACGGATTTACACATACGGAAGCAAAATGATATTCCTTTGCCTCATTGCATATTTTTAATACATCCTTTTCTAAGGCCATAGGTTTAAGAATAGTGTGATCTATATATTTATTTAATTCCATATTAAAACTCCTGATGTTTTAAAATAATAATATATATTTTATATTTTGTCCAGCTATTTAAAAGACTTATCCAATTTGTTTGATTAAATTGTCTATCTTTATAATGCAGGCTGATGCAAATCCCTTATCAGGAAGCTTAGAGGCCACTATACGCAAATAGCCCAGAACATCTTTTAATGTCTTATCGGTAGAACTCTTAGGTTCTATTGCTTTTTTAAGCGTATCTTTTACGTTTATAAGAATCATTCTGCGCTTTAATCCGACATCGCCTGATAATTTATTTATAACATATTCCATCTGAATTCTTTCATTGCTTATAAGAAAATCTTTTAGATCTGCAGCGGGGAGATTGTCCATCATATCACGTAAGTAGACAAAGAGTTTAACTATCTCATAGCTTTCAATTGTATCAAGTTCTTCTTCAAATTGAGGAGATTTTTTTAAATTATGAGGTAAGGCTGTAGAGTAAAGATTTTCCTGATTATCATTTTTTCTCTCTCCGATTAAGCTGCTTTTTTCGGGATCTTCAAATGAAGAAGGTATAAGGGAATCAGGAGCGGATTCGGCATCAGTTTTAATAGCATAATCGTTGTCTTCATTATCTTCAGGCACTTCTAAACTTAATTCCGGAGTTTCATCTATGCTTTCAGGGGTATCTTCAAGCAGGGGACGACTTGGTTTATCGATTCCTTTATCATTTGTGTTAAGCTCCTCCTGCGGTTTACTTAAAGAGCTGCCGGATGAGTTTTTAGGAGCATGGACAGGATTAGCAGCCCCTCCGGCTTCTTTTTGAATACCGCTGTCCGCATATATATCTTCCGGCTCTTCGAGGCTCACTGCAGACTGAGGCGCTATATCAGCATCAGGTTTTTGAGGGCTCATCCTTTGTTGAGGCCGATAAGGCTGTTCATCAAAATTTTCATTATAAGGCTCTTGATAAGCTTCGTTCGGCATTTGAGGATTCTGAGGTTTAGATTCATTTTGAGCGGGAGCAAAGGTATCCGGAAGTTGAAATTCTTCTTCAGGAATATCATTTTTACTGCTATTTCCTCCTAAGGGACTGCCGAATTCAAGAGTTTCATATTCATCCTTTAATTCAGGACTATCATCAATCGGAGCATCAACATAGACCAAGCTTTCTAAAGATTCATCGTCCTCGTCTCTTTGCATAGCCTCATCGTCAGCCAGTTCAATTAAATCATTAAAAGGCATTTCTAAGTCAGGCATAGATTCAAAACTTTCGCTTAAAGTCAGCTCTTCATCATTTTCAAAATTTAAATCTCCCGGCTCATTAAATTCCGGTTCAAGACTCATATCGAGTTCTTCCTGCGGAGGACGAAGTTTTTCAAGATTTTTGTTTAGAATACCGTCATTACCATATGAGCGCACAGCATCTTCATATAATTGAACGGATTCGGATAGACTGTTTATATTATCATTATCCATATTATCTGTTTGGATATCAACAATATCATTCGCAAGCTTTACAGCATCAGCCGTATTTCCTTCTTTTTCATTTAATTTTAAAATTGCGGTAAGAGCATCCGTATTTTTTGAATCATTTTTTATTATTTTATTGTACTCGTTTTTTGCCAAATCATATTTTTGCATTTGTTCATAAGCTTGTCCCAACTTTAGCCTTGCAGAAATTTCTTGAGGTTTTTCATTTAGATATTTTGTAAGTTCATCCGCCGCTTCTTTGTATTTATCATTATGTAAATATAGGTCTGCCAATTCTGAACGTAAATTTATTTCACTTGGCGAAATCTGGAGTAAATGCTCAAAAATCTGTTCAGCTTTTTTTGTATCACCCAATACGGAAAAAAGTTTCCCTTGCATTTTGAGTATTTCTTTATCTCCTTTTATTTTAGCACTCAAGTTGTTTAATATTTCTTTAGCTTTTGAATAATCTTCCAGCATCAAACATACATCAGCCGTGCTTAACATAAGTTCTTTATTATCTGCATGTTTATCTTTATTATTTATTAAAATATTATAAGCATCAAAATACCTTTTTTGAGATTTTAGCATATTTGAATAATCCAAAACTGCCGGCAGAAAATATTCATTTAACGATATTGCCTTTTTATAAAAATCTTCCGCTTTTTTATATTCATTATTTTTTTCATATAGCTCTGCCAGTTTTGTTAAACTATTTTCAGACTTACCATTAGAATCGATAATTGTTTTATATGCTTCGATAGCTTTTTGTAATTCACCCATCTCAACATAGCAATCGGCAATAGAAACTAATGCGTCATACCAGTTAGGTTTTGTTTTTAAAGCGGCTTGATATGAGTTGACTGCTTCTTTATAAAGCTTTTGTGTTTTATATAATTCAGCAAGATTAAAATTCAAAAAGGGATGATTAGGGTCTACTTTTAAACCTATTTTATAAGCATCTAAGGCTTTTTGATATTCTTTACACAGAAAATAGACACTTCCTAAATGGTTATATGCAAGAGCATCGTCAGGTTTTATCTCAAGAACTTTTAAGAAACTCTTCAGAGCCTGTTGATAATCCCCTTTTTGCTTGTAGGTATTTCCTAAATTATATAGAGTTGTTTCATTTTTACTGTCTATCGCTTTAGCCTTTTCAAGTATAACTACGGATTCATTATATAATTCAAGATGTCTATAAATAACACCTAAATTATTTAGTATTTCTACATCATTGGGATTAAGACTATTTAATTCCTTATAAACTTCCAATCCTTTTTTTATTTCTCCGGATCTAATATATAATTTTCCCAACATGGTTTTTAATTTGTAATATTCATCAGGCGTTTTTTTTGTTTTTTTTAACTGATTCAGTAAAATTTTTTCTGCAAAATCATAATCCCGCGATAGAATAGCCGAATTTGCCTGCTCCATTATAATGTTCAAATTACTCGACATTTGTTACTTCCTTTTTACTTTGAAGAGGTCTGGCCCAGACTTCTTTTGATGTATCACCTGCATGTTCCCCATTTTCTTCATCATAAGCAGCAATCGAAAAAAAGTATAATTTACCGTTTTGTAAATTCTCTATCTTATAATTTGTTACATTTCCTGCATTGATGGGAGAATTCGAATCAAGATATTCTCCATTTCTATTCCCGAAATATATTAAATAGCCTTTTACATCCGCATCTATTGAAGGTGCCCAAAAAAGTTCCACCGATGAGTCAGAAGCTCTTGCAATAATCTTTACGGGAGGAAGAGGCGGGTTGTCTTTTTCATATTCTAAAGAAAAAGAATGGATCAATGGAGATTTAAGACCTGATGCATTCGGATAAATATCACATGCAATTTGAAAAAATCTTCCGGAGATATTTTTTATCGGAGTATTAGGTTTTATGCTCTTCCATTCCGGATATGTCCCACTCCAATTAAAAGGACTATCGGCCGCTCTGATAAAAAACTCCGTATCGGTTTGCTCAGGCTGTTCATAATGGGCTTTTAAAATAAGAGGCCGCGACTTATTCCCGCCGGTATCTATTATGTTGGTTTCAATTCGTCCGCCCTCAGCCGGATATTTTTCAAATAGGGAAGAAATTTCCCAAGGCATCCCGAATTTGGAAAAAAAGTTAGTTACTTTAAGTTCATCCAGTAATCCGGAATAATTTAAGCCTACTAGAACATCGGAAGATGTCCCTAAAACCGAATATAGGATTTGATTGCTCTCCCTGCCCGTATCGGTCATATAAATAATACCTTCCGATCTTCCATTCATTCTATATTCTAAAAGGCCTGTGCTATCATCATATGTAATAAGATGATGACTCCAAATTTCCGGGATTATATTCGATTTTCCTGAGAGCCTGACATCTATTCCTTTATTATTTTTATCTTGCCATATATTTAAAAATGACCACTCCATTTTATTGTTAAAAATACCGGCAGCAATATTTTGGTACATAGTTTTTCTGCCGTCAACCAGGGATGTCCACCACCGTAAGATAGTGCTTCCGCTCTCGGTAGTTTGTGGGCATAGCCAGAATTCTATAGTAAATGATTTTAATATTTTTGATCCTGCAAAAAAAGCTCCCTTTGCCGGCTTTAAGATAAGACTTTCCTTGTTTGAATTATAAGTACAAAGGGCTGCCCCTTCTCCGAATTTTGCTTTATCGGCATCAAGATGAACAATGGAAGATTTTACTACACTGTAAGCTCCGGTTTCTTCAATAACATCTTTAGAATCAAAGCTTAAATACATATCCGTCATTTCGGTAATTTGTTGAGCAGAGGATGAAAGCCCTAAAGATCTAAAACCGAATTTGCCGTCCCTTTCTTCCACATTATTGGTATAAACTAAATTATTCCAACCTGATACCCCTCCAAAATTCAATGAACTTTCTTCAGAAACAAGGGTGCCCAAGAGAATATTTAAAAATATAAAACCTGATAAATAGCTTTTTCGCAAATTTAATTTAAATTTATACATAATCTGCACCTATTATCGGCAAAAAGTCTTCAATCGTCAATAAAATAAAGCCCTTTTTATAGTAAAAAACGGTAAAAGAGGCTTTATCGGTTAAAAAAATCGTTAATATCTTTTTTAGAATGAACGGCCTATCCTAAAACTAGCGCTTAATTTCAAAATGGCTGAAGCTCATGGTAAAGGAAGCCCTTCCTTGTGTGGCTGAACGGAGGTCGGTGGAAAAGCCGAACATCTTTGCCATGGGGGCTTGAGCGTGTACAATGTCGGTACTTGCCTTTGAATCCATGCTTGAGATTAAGCCTCCCCTCTGAGTGATTTGGCTCATTGCATCTCCGACGAATTCTTTGGGACTCATAATGTCCACAGCCATTACCGGCTCCAAGAGCACGGGGTCTGCTGCACTGCAAGCATCATCAAAGCATTTTGCGGCGGCGGCTTCGTAGGCGAAGGGGGTTGCCGTAAGTTCATTGTATTTTACCGAAACAAGTTCTACTTCGATATCGGTACAAGGATAACCTACCTTGATGCCGGAACTAAAGCAGCCTTCAATAGAACGCTTAACGGCTTCTAAAAGCTCTTCGGGGAGAGCATTGGTGCCGCCCGAACCGGACTTCTGGAAGGTTTTAACTTTTGAAACAAAGCGGTTTCCGCTTCCTCTTTCAAGGGGACGGACAGTAAGGGTAAGTTCAGCTTCATTGTCTTTTCCGCCCAGCTGCTTGCTGTATTTTTCGGTTTGAGTTTTTTCGGTAGTGATAGATTCCCTGTAAGTAACCTGCGGGTTTCCGACTCTGGCTTCTACCTTAAAATCATCCAACATTCGGCGGGTTAGAACATCTATATGAAGTTCTCCCATGCCGGAAATTATAAGCTGTCCCGTTTCACTGTCTTCGCGGCTTGTAAAGGTCGGATCCTCCTTTGAAAGAATTTCCAAAACTTCTTTTAAGCGGTCGCTTTCCGATAAGCTTTTAGGTTCTACCGAAACGGAAATAACAGGTTCGGGGAATTGCATGGATTCAAGTAAGAGAGGCTGTCCCTCGGAGCCCAGAGTATCTCCTGTCTGAGAGATTTTTAAACCGATAAAAACGGCAATATCCCCGGCTTGAACGGAATCCATTTGTTCCGACTTATTTGAATGCATACGCAGGATTCTGTTTACGCGTTCTCTTTTCTTTTTCCCCGTATTAAAAACTTGATCGCCCGATTTGATTTTACCCGAGTACATTCGGACATAGCAAAGGCTTCCTGCATCCTTATCATATTGAATTTTAAATACAAGGCCTAAGGGAGCCCCTTCCACCTTACACGGAACAGAAAGCTTTTCTTCCTTCTTGGGATTAAAGGCCTCTGCCGGAAGAACCTCATCGGGGGCGGGCAAAAAGTCGACGACTGCATCGATTAAAGGCTGAACTCCGATATTCTTTCGTGCAGATCCGCACAAAAACGGAATATAGTTTTGATTTAAAACCGCCTTTCTTATTTCTTTTTTGATAAGCTCTTCGGGAACATCTTTTCCTTCAAGGATGAGCTCGGTGATTTCGTCCGAGGCTGAAGAAATAGTATCGAGCATTTTTTCGCGCCATTCTTCCGCCAAGGCAAGGCGGTCTTGGGCTATTGCGGTATACTCGTATTTTTCGCCCTCGGTTGCGGCATCCCAGTGAATTTCTTTCATTGCAATAAGATCGATAACTCCTTCAAAGCTGTCGCTTGCTCCGATAGGAATTTGAACGGGCACGACTTCAACGCCGAATTTTTCGTGTACGTCTTTTAAAACTGCAAAAAAGTCGGCCCCGATTCTGTCCATCTTGTTTACAAAGCAAATGCGGGGAACCTTGTACCGGTCTGCCTGATGCCAAACTGTTTCGGTCTGGGGCTGAACTCCTCCGACTGCACAGAGAACTGCAACGGCTCCGTCCAAGACACGCAAGGAGCGTTCTACCTCGGCCGTAAAGTCTACGTGCCCGGGAGTGTCGATTATATTTATCTGAAAGTTTTTCCAATAAGTAGTGGTGGCGGCACTTTGGATAGTGATTCCCCTGTCCTGTTCTTGTGCCATCCAGTCCATGGTTGCTTGACCGTCATCTATTTCGCCTATCTTATGAATTTTTCCCGTATAAAACAAAATACGCTCGGTCGTGGTGGTTTTTCCAGCGTCTATGTGAGCCATTATTCCTATGTTACGCATCTTATCAAGCATTTTCACATTCTCCAAAATCTTATTTAAGCAAAAATAATAGCAAAAAATTCAAAAAAAAACAATCGGGAGAACAAATTTATAGCTTGACAAATCCTATCTTTTATTTTAATATGGTCAAATGTGTAACTTCTTAAGGACTTGTGTTATGTTTAATTTTTATCAAAATAACATCTCAATAGAAAAGGACTTTTACCCCCCCCCGAAGAAATTTAATAAATTAAAAAATATTTTAATAAATATTTTTTCTCTTTATTTCTTTAATCTTACTGTGAATCGGGTTTGCAGTAAGATTTTTTATTTTCAATACAAGATAGTTAAATACTTATTTATATTCCTCTTTATGCTTTGTATAAGACTTGCAGCACAGGATATGCAAAGCATACAAAACTCGCAGGATATACAAAATACCGAACAAGGCAGCAATAACCCCGCAGCAGATATTTCCGAAAAATGGTATTCCAACCTTTTTGCTTCAGCCGGCTTTCAAACCTTTATACCCATTTCCCTTTTAAAAGATTATACCAAACCTAAACCCGGCTACAGGGCGGCTTTCGGATACACTTTTTTCCGCTCAAAACAGCACACAATGCCGGTGTATCTGGAAACGGGGCACAGTGTTATCTTGGGTACAAACCCTCTGGTGCGAAGCTTTGACGCCGTGCCCATCACGGTAAACACCGCCTATGATTACTTTCCAATACGGCATCTTTCCGTTGGAGCATTTGCCGGCATCGGGCTGTATGTTTTGCAAATTCAGCACTATCAGACGGCTGTTGACCTTTTAACGGACAAAATGAAAATATCACAAGACGTAGACGGAGTTTTCAGTACAGGCATTAGTATCGGATCTAACATTTTAAACCGCAGCATCGAATTTAAAGCTGCTTTTTCTATCGATTTACTTTTGGAAAAAAGCCGTGCCGTTCCTCTGCCGTCTTTTCAAATATATGTGCGTGTTTACCCTGCTGATGTGTATGCCTACGCACGGCGTAAAAACAAGCCTGTACCGGTAATAATCGAAAAAGAGATTGAAGTTCCTGCTGAAAAACAGCTTGCACAATTTGATGCAATCTACGTGTATTTTACACCTGAAAGCGCAGAACTCGATGTAAATGCCAAAGGAGACATTAAAAAAGCGGCAGCCATCCTTAAAGAAAACAAAGATATATACATCTTGTTCGAAAGCTCTGCAGCACCTTTCGGTTCGCAAAGCGGCAGACTAAAAATAGAAGCGGAACGCATTGAGGCTGTGTCCGGCTATCTGCAAAAAAACGGCATCACACAAGACAGAATTATCTATAACGAGCCGAAAGACAAAAACCACAAAAAGGAAGACATGCCTGAAGAAGAGTTTTATACCCGATACCGGTATGTAAAAATACGCTTTGTACGGCTTCAATTTAACCCCAATGAGGGAGCAAACCTCTATCAACCGGTACATGAACAACCGGACGAAATAAACGGCCAAACTAATACCATAACAATAGAAACAACAAAGGGAGAAAACAAATGAAAAAACGAACATCTTTTTTGCGGACGGTGCTTGCATCACTAATCATCTTACCTACATTACTCTCTTGCAAAAACGTGATTAACGATCTTATTCCATCTAACGAACAGAAGCTTCTCGGATTGCAGCTAAAAAATGTTGAGAGGCATGTGTGCAGTACGGACACGGTTATCAGCGGTCATGCCGTTACCATAACCGTTCCGAAAGGAACCGATGTAACAAAGCTTTTGCCCGAAGCCGCCGTATCTCCTCAGGCTACATTTTTTCCCGTAACGCTGCGGTACTTACAGGAAGCCTTTCCCAGTACCGATGTACTCAAGCTCTCGCTGACCGTCGGAAGCTTTGAAAACATAGAAGCAATCGACCGCTGGTTCTTCGAGATGTATGAAGAAAACCCCGGCTTTAACATTCCGCAGCTTGTCTATCCCATTAATTTTTTAAGCCCCGTACCGCTTGCCGTTATAGGCGGACAGGGGAAAATAGAGCTGTATACCGTTAAAGTCCTCTATGATGACGGCACCGATCCGGCTACAGGTATACTGCCTCCGGGCGTACACGCCGAGAAAAACATCCTTTCGTTCAGCGTAGGCGAGCCTCAGCTGGGACAAAGCCTTATCGGTACAAATACCGTAGACTTTGAAGTAAAGGCAGGAACGGAAGTGCGCTCTCTTAATGTAACGGCAAGCGTTTCGCCGAATGCCGTTTTAATACCTCTTACCGAGCCATATTTGGTGCCGCTTTTGACAAGTTTAGGAATGGACCATTTAAGCGTGCTTTCCGGTTTTATTACTGCGGCGGACAAGGAAGCTTATTTACGCGCTCTTTTTGCTCCTGTTGATATATCGCATTTGAGTGTACCGCTTAATAAGCCTATAGATTTTACCAATCCCGTACAGTTTGCCGTACTGGGAAAGGATAAGGATGTAAAGCTGTACAAGGCAACCTGTGCACAGACGGTAACGGAAGCGGTGCTAAAAAACTTCGGCTTTTCAAAATTGAAAAACCCTGCATTGGTAAAAGACGGAGCAGTGCATATAGACCATGCAGCAAAAACCGTAACTGCGGAGCTCTTTTACCCGGTAGAATACTCAAATACCGGCTATGGTGCTTTTTCGCTGTATTGCGATGCAGTATACGCAGGAGATAAAGCAAAAATAGAATATAAGGGCGGGCGGTATAATACAACCAGAAAAATCCCATTTACGCCTGAAAACCCGTCAGGAGCACAGTATCACCTCGGTACAGCCGAAGCAAAGATTATCATTACCTTTGGAACCGAAAAAACGGAATACAGCCTCTTTATCTCGTTTAAAGAAGACCCCGATACGGTTCGCAGCATTACCGACTTCCGCTTTACCAAAGAAAAAAATAGTGAACTAAAAACGCTTTCGACTGCGGCTATCATAAACGATGGGCACGAAGGCACAATCACTGCAACAGTTCTGTACACCGGCAGTACAAAACCCGAAAACCTTATCCCTACCTTTATTACTCCCGGTACGGTAAAAGTAGACGGAACCGTGCAGGCATCGGGCAGTACCGCACAGGATTTTAGAAAAACACTTACCTATGTCTGTACCTCCCGCGACGGACAGTACACAAGGCGGTATACCGTCAAGATACGGTTCGTCTATGCAGAGCCTTCCCTGTCGGTTTTAAAAACTTTCCGTTTTCCTGCGGGCATCAACCCTCTTACCAAAGATTGCGAAGGCAGAATTGACCAAACGGCACGCACCGTACACATTACCGCCTGCTATGCCGGTCAAAAACCCGAAAAACTGATACCCGAATTTTCCGCGACGGGCGAGGTAACGGTAGACTCTCTTACACAGACCAGCGGTTCCAGTGTACAGGACTTTGAATACCCCGTGTACTATAAAGTAACGGCAACAGATGACCCTTCCGTATATACGGTATATCAGGTAATAGTAAACTTTGAATATTCGGCAGATTCGGGCTGCGAATTGACTGAGTTTAAGCTGTTGATGCAGGATAATCCTTCGCTGACGCAGGATGTAACAGCCTCTATCAGCGCACATTCGGGTACCGTTTATGCACTTTTGCCGCGCGGAGCGGATGTTACCAATCTTATACCTCGCTTTACCGCAAGAGGACGGGTAACGGTAGACGGCGTTGAACAGACCAGCGGAGAAACGGCTGCCGATTTTTCTTCGGTGATAGAATACAAAGTAACAAGCGAAAACGGCCTTTATACCAAAATCTACCGCGTAACCTTACAGCAGGCAGGCGGTATTATCTACGTTGACCCCAAGGCGACGGGCAGAAACAACGGCTCTACATGGGAAGACGCATTTACAAACCTTGAAGCGGCCATACAAAAGGCGAACGAGCTGCCCGACGGCGTAACCGCCGAAATATGGCTGAGTAAAGACTGTACCCTCAATAACAAACGGTACGAACTAAAGCGCACGCTCACCCTGCGCGGCGGGTTTACGGGCATCGAAACCAATGCCGACCAGCGGAACAAGGATAATAAGACCGTATTTCTTCGCGAAAGAAATGCCCACCCTGACGACATATTTTTCTCCGATACGGTAATACACGGAACGCTCACCTTTGACGGCATTGAGTTTAATAAGAACGGCTATGGACTGGTGTCCCCTCTTTACTATATTAAATGGGACAGCGCCGGAGAAAACTCCCTAGTTATCCAAAACTGTACTGTCCGCAGGACTACGGATTTTAATACCCGCATCTCCTCCCGTTTGGCCTCGGTTACGATAAAAGATTCGGAGGCTTCTAGCGACATTAGACTACCGAAATGCGATACCGTTACGGTACAAAATGTAAACATCGTCGGTACCAGTAACACGTACTTGTCCATAAGATGCGATACCGCTGCCGTCGATAATTACAGAGGCACCCTTCACATTTATAGCTCCTATGACGCTGAATCTCCGGCGCAAAAAGTAGTTATCAAAAACAGCCACTGCGACCTCGAAATTTCCGCAAAGGACATTGACGTTAGCAATTCGACGATATACGGTAAGTACAAGAACTTTGATGTTATCAGTCTTTACCGACTATTAGGATACTACAACATGGAGCTGTCTCCCGCCGCTTCTGCCTCCATTAAGATGAAAAACTGCGGCTTCGGCAATATATCGATTAAGAACGATAAAAGCGAAGTGCTGAAATTAAAAAATGTCGATATTACCGCTGTAACCATAGCCGATCTCTCTGTATCCAGCGGAAAGGTAATAACCGAACGGCTTAGCTGCTCAAATAAGCGGTATAACGACGACACGATAGGATCCTTAAAACTTCCTGCCTGTTCGGTAACAATGAAGAATTATACCTGTAGGGACACCATCGATGTTTCCTGCAATGAAAAGGACTTTAAGGCTATTATGGAAACCGTACCGGTACACACGGACATAGAGAATGTAACGGCGAAGACCTTAAAGTGCGGGTATATAACCAAAGACTTACGGACTATCAAAAGGGAGTACAGCTGCCCCCCGTATGTAGTCAAAGAAGGCGACTGGAAACAGATATATGCAGAACCGGTACCCTTTGCAAGCGGAGGCGCCCATACCCTAAAAGATGTTAAGGCGGAAGACCTCTATGTATCTTCAGGCGATTCCATTACGTTAAAAGGCGGCAGCGGGTATCAACCATTCCGGCTAAAAGGGCAGTTAAAAGGCGCTCTGTCGTTCTTTGGACGATGGAGTGAGGAGCAACAGTCGGATATAATATATAATGCCTGCGATTATTCGTCAGTCGTGTTAAATAACGAAACGACGCCGAACAGTACCATCAATATAGACAATATCGATATGGATGGAGAGTGGTTTAGGGCTCGGACGAATACCCTTTCCGTACGCAAAATGGAGCACTACTGGTTGCAGATGGGCTGTGTGGAACTGCAAGGACATAATAGCGTAACCGTCACAGACAGCAACTTCTTCAATTTAGTGCCGTTTTACGCATACTGCGACCAAAGGCCTACCCAAATACACCCCAGCTTCCTTGCCGTAGGCGGGACAGTGACGGTAAGCATGACAAACGCCCCCTTTGACGAGAACTTTGTCCAAGTGGCATCCGGCACCTGCTTCGATACCCATCTTAACCGTTGGTTACAGTGTACGGTTGCCGTCTGGAAAAAGTAAGTGTCCCGGAATAATTTCATCAAAACAAGATATGGTACTTAACATTATTGATTAAGTACCATATCTATATAATTCATATAGTAAAATATACCCTCTTGGTTTACCATTAGTTAGAAAAATTAATGCTAATTTATGGGAAATTAGAAGCTGCATTTCAAGCGGTATTGTAAGAATCTTTTTTACTATCGAAGACGCTTCTTTAGTTTTGCTTCATGGATTTATAAAAAAAACACAAAAAACACCGTACAAAGAATTAACGCTAGCTATCTCTCGATTGAGGGAATTTAAGGAGATGAATAAATGAAAGGAAAAGGACAATCATTTGGTGAATTTATGGTCGAACAAGGATTATATGAAGAAGCTCAAGAATTAGCAGCAAAAAAAATTCTTATATATCAATTAGAAGCTGAAATGAAAAATCAAAATATAAGCAAAAATGAAATGGCAAAACGATTAAATACTTCCCGAAGTGCTATAAATAATATTCTGGATACGGCGTATAACTCATCAATAGGCTCGTTAGAAAAAATGGCTTATGCGCTAGGTAAGCGTATATCGATAACATTGCAGTGAAATAAGCGATGTTTTTAAAAAATAAGTATTTTATAGAATAACGTTTTCATCTCTTTGAAAATTAACCTTAAATAGTATATAATGCAGTTATGAATCAAGATAGGGTTAAAGAAATTTTGCTTGAGACGGCGGATACGGAGCTTGAGTTTTCGGTTGTTTTTACGGGGAAGAGCAGCAAAAAGGTAAACGGGCTTTATAAGCCGGACACGCACGAAATTATTCTTCATAATAAGAATTTTGCGAATGATAATGAACTTATTTACACGGCTGTGCATGAATATACTCACCACAAGCAGTGTGAAAAAGAAGGCGGTTTTTATTCGACGCGGGTACACAGCCCCAAGTTTTGGACTCTCTTTCACAGCCTTTTGGCTGAGGCCGAAAAAAAAGGCTTTTATAAAATCACTCTTGAGGAGTCGCCCGAGCTTTTAGAATTAACCGATGAAATCAGACAAGTTATAATGGTAGAAGACGGTAAACTTATGAAAGAACTCGGCCGCCTGCTGGGAAAGGCCCGGCCTCTTTGCAAAAAAGCCGGCGTAAGATATGAGGATTATGTCGATAGGGTGCTCTGCCTTCCGAGGGCATCCGCAACTACTATCGAAAAAATCAGTGCCTACGATGTAAACCCAGCCATTGGTTACGAGGCGATGAAGTTTGTGGCCAATATAGGCAATGCGGAAAAAAGAGCTGAGGCAGAAGAAATGTTTTTAAATAAGACAAGCCCTGCAACAGTCCGGGGCACGATTTCTAAAAAGAAAGAAGAAGACCCGCGGCGAACCTTAGAAAAGGAAAAACGGCGTTTGGAAAAAACTATTTTAAGTCTTCAGGCAAAACTTGAAACAGTTGAAAGCCGGCTTGCCAATATGCCGATAAGCCCCTTTATAATCGCAGTGATTTTTTCTATCTTTATGTCCCTGCCTACGATTGCACAAAACTCTAATCCGATTCCTATTCCGTCCGTTCCTCCTATCCCCGGTATGCCGGAAATTCCTAAACCGAATACAATAAACCCTGTAATCCCTCAGGTTCCGGCTGCCCCGGAATTTTTAAAAACAACCAATCAGCCTAAGACTGAAAAAACCGTAACAAGAAAAAAAATAAGCCCTGCCGAAATGATAGAACGCTTAAACTCAAGCCAAGGCGGTGCTTTTGCAAAACGGCTGATGAGTACCCTAATCGAAAATGACGATCAGGGCTTTGATGTTCTAAACAAAATTATTGAAGAGCTTTCAAAGGATAATTTACAAGGATTCCCCATTCAAACCGCAGAATCCAAAAATAGAAAAAACGTTTTAATAAAGAATTTTAATTTTAACGGAAAAAATATATTGGAAGAATTCGGCTCCTTTGCCGTGTCCGGAATAACGGCCGATAAAAGTTTTTTTATGGCAGCAGAATCAAAGGCTGCGGCAGCAGGCCAAAAAAACGGAGAGCGGTTGTATATTTTTGCAAAACGGAACATAGCCGGAACCTACAAACTCTTTGTAGAAATAGACCAAGACACCAAAAATCACAGCTCTCTATTTTTTAAGTTTTTTAAAAATTCACCCTTTGATGCAAAGCTTGACCAAAATATTTTATTTTCTCAAATAAAGACCGATAGACTTGACTTGGATGCGGTTTTTGACCTAACCGAATAGTTAAGAAGAAACTATGTAAATTCATGTCAAAAAATAAAATGGAGTAAAAAAAGGAAGACTCGCTCAAAAGGAGGATAATGAGCGAGTCTAGTGAAAAACAGTGTGTATCGTTTGTGTGTGGCTTGAGTATACTTAAAACGGATAAAAATGTCAAGTATTTTTATTCAAAAATATCTAAAATTTACACATTAAATTTAAAGAACATAACATCACCGTCATTTACTACATAGGCTTTCCCTTCTTGACGGTAACGTCCTGCTTCCTTTATCTTTTGTTCACTTCCGTATTTTACAAAGTCATCAAAGCTGTATACTTCAGCCTTTATAAATCCCTTTTCAAAGTCGGTATGTATAACTCCGGCAGCCTTTGGAGCCGTATCCCCTGCATGAATCGTCCATGCACGGCACTCATCTTCTCCGGCCGTAAAAAAGGTTCTAAGCCCGATTAAGTGGTAGGCAGCCCTTGCAAGCTGTGAAAGACCCGATTCTTCTAAGCCTACCTCTGCTAAAAAGCTTAGGCGTTCTTCTTCACTTTCAAGGTCGGCTAATTCGGCTTCAAACTTTCCGCAAATTACAACGGTATCTGCCCCCTCCGATTCTGCAATCTTTTTAACCGCCGCTATATAGGGATTGTTGTCTTGAGCACCTGTTTCATCGACATTGCAAACATACATTTGAGGTTTCATTGTAATTAGATGGGTGTCGTAGATTGCATCTCTTTCATCATCGGTCAAGTCGGCAAGGCGGGCTCCCTTTCCTTCCTGCAAAAGAGGGCGAATTTTTTCGATAGCACGCATTACGACAGCGGCTTCTTTTTGAGCTTCCTTACCCATGCGGCTCGCCTTTTCGGCACGCTCGGCTCTTTTATCCAAACTTGCAAGATCGGCAAGAGCGAGCTCGATATTTATCGCTTCAATATCGGAAGCCGGATCTATTTTCCCCGAAACATGGACTATATCATCATTATCAAAACAGCGTACAACATGGGCAATAACGCCTACTTCTCTTATATGGGACAAAAACTGATTCCCTAAGCCCTCTCCCTTTGAGGCACCCTTTACAAGACCAGCAATATCCACAAATTCTACGGTTGCAGGAATTACCTTTTTTGGATTAAAATGTTCAGCCAATTTTTTTAAACGGGCATCGGGTAAACTTACAATTCCTACATTGGGGTTTATTGTACAAAACGGATAATTAGCAGCCTCAGCCGGTGCACTTGTAAGAGCCGAAAATATAGTCGATTTTCCTACATTGGGTAAACCCACAATTCCGCAATTTATAGCCATATCTCTTCCTCCATAAAAACTTTTTGCAGGAAATATCAATTTCCGAAAAGAGTTTTTTCAAGCGGTTTATTTATAAACCGCATACAAATAGTATGATGTTTGCTTGAAAAGCAAACTCAAAGATAAACAGTGAGGCAGTATTTGTGCCGAACTGTTTATCATACCTCCATTACTGCAAGTTTAGTTTTCCCAAATAAGGTATTCGGGGCTGTAAACATAGATGCCTTTTTTTGATTTTAAATTTAAAAAGTCAGTGAAGGCTTTGATGTCTGCAAAGTTCATCTGCGAAAGCGTCGAAACATCAATATCTTCTAAAATACTTTTTATCAAGGCTTCCGTAAAAGGCAGAGGCTTTTTTATTTCCTTTACGGAATATTGTCCGCTTATGTTTGCAAGCTCTGCAGCATATTTTACCGCCTCGTCCAAAGAGCCTAAAGCATCAACCAATTTTAAATTTAAGGCTTGTTCACCTGAATAGACACGGCCGCCGGCTAATTCTTCAACGGTTTTTTCAGGAAGATTTCTTCCCCTTGCAACGGTTTCGATAAAGGTCTTATATATGTGCATAACTTCCAGCTGCCTTACCTCTTTTTCTTCAGGAGAAGGTTCTTCTAAAACGGAATATGAGGGCTTTTGTCCCGAATAAACCAAATCGCTTGTTATGCCCAGATATTTTTTTACGGCTTCCTTAAAGGATGGAGCTGTAGCCAATACACCGATTGAGCCTGTAATTGTGTAGGGGCTTGCAAAAATATAATCTGCAGAAGAAGAAATCCAATAAGCTCCCGAAGCGGCAACAGACCCCATGGAAACTACAACAGGTAAACCTGATGCTTTAGCTCTGTCTACAGCCCGTCTTATTTCTTCCGAAGCAAAAACCTCTCCTCCGCCTGAATTTATTCTTACAACGATAGCTTTTACGGTCGGGTCATCTTGGGCAATATCAAAAAGTTCTACAATCTTGTAACTTACGGCAGAGTCATCTATACGTCCTGTACCGCTGGAAGAAATCGCTCCGTTCAGATGAATGACACCTATAGAATTTTGAGAGGGCATTTCTGCAAAGTTTGCATTATACGAAGTATAGTCTATCGTATTTACATTTACTGAAAATGTTTTACTATCGGCAAAGCCTACGTTTGCAGCGAACTCATCGACTGAAGCAATATCAGTAACAAAGCCTTCTTCTAAAGCGGCCTTCGCGCCGTTTCCTTCATATTTTTTTATAAGGGCATTATTGTTTTCTGCGAATGCCCTAATTTTTTCGGGCGGCATATTTCGATTTGCTGCAATATCCGAAGTGTACTTGTTCCATAAATCATCGAACATGGATTTTAAATTGGTTCTTACATTTTGAGAAAGGCTGTCCCGCGAATAAGTTTCTGCCATGCCCTTGTAGGTTCCGGCCTGTATCACATTCCACTTGATTCCGAATTTTTCTTCCAAACCTTTAAAAAAGACCGGACGGGAGGCAAAGCCTGCAAAGGAGACTTCTCCCAGCGGATCAATTCCTATTCGGTCTGCATAAGAAGCTAAAAAATAAGAAGGAATGGAATAGCCTACAGCATAGGCATATATTTTCTTACCTGAATTTTTAAAGAGCCTTAAAGCATTTCCTAATTCGCTTAAATGCCCCGATGAGAG
Source organism: Treponema denticola (assembly GCF_024400535.1). Taxonomy (NCBI): domain Bacteria; kingdom Pseudomonadati; phylum Spirochaetota; class Spirochaetia; order Treponematales; family Treponemataceae; genus Treponema; species Treponema denticola. The sequence continues at coordinate 447,266 of NZ_CP038800.1, read as the reverse complement.
GCCTCGCAACTCTGAAAAGTCCAAATAAAGGCTTGTTATACGCCTATCGGAGGCCGCATTTTTTATAGCTTTTACAAGGTCCGAAACGACTACTGCCGATTTTTTCCCGATTGCGGGAATGCCGGCCGAAAAAATATCGGCTTCCTTTTCTGTAAGAATTCCTGAAGGATTTATCATTAGGACGGCCTCATTCGGTACGCGCTCTACTGTTTTTGTGTTAGAGGGTATGCTGCCCATAACCCCCAAAAATGAAAAAAAGAAAAAGAAAAAAATGATGTTTATTATTATCAAACGTAAAATATTTATTCCACGAAAAAACGCCATAAAACAACCCGGCCGTTTTTTTTGTTCTTGGTTTTCCTGCATATTTGTCTCCTAAAAATACAATTTAAGGCATCATCATAGCAAAAAACCGGTTTTTTTTCAACTAAGATAGGTTTTTGCACATGGAAACAATTTTTACTAAAAAAGCGATAATCAACAACCCTCCGCACGAATAAAAGTTAAAACAAATCGGATATTATTTTAAACCCACCTAGTAAAAAATCTTGTATTATGATAAACTCGCTGCGCATTATAAAATACCACTATTTAGGAGTCTTAGATGGATATAATTTGGATATGCGGCATTGTAGCCGCAGCGTTGTTACTCATGTATGGAATTAAATACATGAAAAAACTTAATATGAGCTTTAATGTACGCGTAGTTACAGCTCTTGTTGTAGGTATCATCTTTGGTGCAATCCTACAGCTTACCGTTAAAGATTCGGCTCTGATAAAAAAAGCTATGAGCTGGATTACTTTAGTAGGAAGCGGTTATGTAAGATTGCTTAGAATGATTGTTTACCCTCTAATCATTGTAAGCATTACAAAATCAATTGCTACACAAAAACAAAACATCGGAAAAGCAGCCGGAAGAATTTTAGCTGTTCTTGTGATCACTGTTGCAATAGCAGCTCTTGTAGGAGCCCTTACAACTTCTGCATTCGGCCTATCGGCAGAAAATCTTACAGCCGGTGAAAGTGAAATTGCAAGAGGAAAGGCAATGGAAGGCAGACTTCATGACTTTGAGGCAAAACCGATTCAGCAGCAAATTCTTGAAATTATCCCGACCAATCCCTTCTACGCATTTTCAGGTCAAGGCTCAAATGCAACTTTGGCTACGGTTTTCTTCTCGGCAATGCTTGGCTTCGCAGCCTTATTCTTAAAACGAAGCAATCCCGACAGTGCAGACGTATTTATTAAATGGCTTAATTCTTGCTCCGATGTAGTAATGAGGCTTGTACGAATGGTTCTCCGCATTACGCCTTACGGAGTTTTGGCTCTGATGATTAATATCACCTCAACCTCAAATTTCTCTGAAATTTTAAGGCTTATAGGATTTATAGGAGCAAGCTATATTGCAATTATCATAATGTTTGTTGTACACGGATTATACTTGCTTACGGCAGGATTAAATCCCATAACATTCTTTAAGAAAAGTGTTTCAAACCTTATGTTTGCATTTACATCAAGGTCTTCCGCAGGAGCTCTTCCTCTTACCGTTTCAAACCAAGTAAATAACTTAGGAGTTCCGGAAGGTATCGCTAACCTTGCAGGAAGTTTAGGCACAAGTATCGGACAAAACGGATGTGCAGGAATTTATCCCGCAATGTTGGCAGTTATGATTGCTCCCACTTTAGGAATCAATCCATTGGCACCCGTCTTCCTTGTAAAGCTTATCGTAATTACAGCCTTGGGCAGTTTCGGAATCGTTGGTGTAGGAGGCGGAGCAACATTTGCCGCAATCATAGTTCTATCTTCAATGGGTCTTCCGATAACTCTTGCCGGTCTTCTTGTTGCTATTGAACCCCTCATCGACATGGGACGAACAGCCTTAAACGTAAGCGATTCTCTTCTTTCAGGCGTAATTGCAGCAAAAAGAACAGGCGAGCTGGATGAGGCAATTTATAACAGAAAAGAAATTATTGTTGAATAAGGAGTGATTTATGACAATAAATATTGATGACAAAGTTTTGGATTATTTAAAAAAAATCAATTCTAAGGCCATAACTATTGACCTTATAGGCTGTGCTTCCTGAGGCGTGGGAGAACCCCAGCCGGTCGTGTCACCGGTAGAGCCCAAAAAAGATAAGGAAGAATTCAAATTGATAAAGTCGGGGGATGTAGATGTTTATGTAAAAAATAAAATCAATGCATCAAACGATACTCTTTTTGTAAAATACAAGAAGGTATTATTCTCCGAAAAACTAATCGTTGAAGGCATAGTCTTTTAAAGAACCTTATTAAGTTATAACTAATAGCGGCAAAAAAGTCTTAAGGCTTCTGCCGCTTTTTTTATTTTTCTAAGATTCCGCAAATAAAACTTGACAAATTTTAGCCTCTATGTTAACATGTTGGTGGTAAGACCACAAACCAAGTATCGGGAGCTATTATGGAATCGGAGGAACAGACTTTAAAAAAAGAAAAAATCGCATCTCTTATTCAGGATAAAATTTTAACCGGTTTATTTTCAGCCGGAGAATATCTTCCTTCTGAAAGGGACCTTGCAGAACGCTTTGAAGTATCAAGACCTGTAGTACATGAAGCTCTTCTCAGTCTCCAGTCAAAAGGGCTTATAACGATGCGGCCGCGTCACGGATGTACTGTAAACGACTTTGGTTCTTCCATATCGGTGAGGCTCTTAGCCGAGCTTTATCGAAACAAGCAGATATCGGAACCCGAAAAGATTGAAGCCGGCCTTGTTGAATTTAGGCAGCTTATTTTAACTCATATTATAAAAAAACTTACAAACCGAATTTCAAAATTATCGGTAAAAGAACGCTTCCATTTTTTTCTACCTTTAAAAAATAAAATACACTTTTCTCAACCTGAGAATATTGAAATTTCAGCGATAGAAGACTTTGAATTTTACCGTACCTTAATAGATTTATCGGACAATCCTATTTTTCTACTAAGCTTTGAAACAGCAGAAGAAATTTATAAACACCAATTTAAACAATTTTTATGTGAAAATCTATCCTATGCAGACAGCATCCCTGAATACAAACAGCTTTTTTTTAATGCCCTCATCGAGGCGGACGAAGAAGATTCCATAAAAATAATGATAAAATTAACTCAGCCCGAGACATATAGGGATACGGATCTATGCAGCAAAAAGAAGATTTTAATAAAAAGCTCTTAAGTTTACAAAAAAAATTAAAACGGCTTAATCTCAGCGAAAAGGTTAAAATTTCCCTTGATATAAAATCCGTTGTTTTAGAAGGCGATGTTTCTTCAATGGAAGAAAGAATGGACGCAGGTTATGCGGCTGCCCGCTGCGGTTTTAAGGGGGTTGTAAACGATTTAACTATAAACGGCCGGGGTGAAGAACCTATGCATTTGCCCAAAATCAAGGATTCTCTTTTAGAGGGCAGGGATTTTGATGCGGTAATTATAGGCGGAGGAGTAATAGGCTGTTCTATTGCCCGCGAACTATCCCGCTACGATTTAAAAATAGCCCTTTTGGAAAAAGAAAGCGATGTTGCGATGCAGGCTTCGGGACACAATGACGGAATGATTCATCCGGGCTTTGCAGATAATCCTAAAAAAATAAAGGGAAGGCTTAACACCCGCGGGAATAGAATGTACACAAAGGTTTCAGAAGAGCTGGGCTTTGAAATAAACCGCTGCGGAAGTTTTTTTCTTTTTTACCATCCTATTTTAAAATTGCTCACTCCCCTAATGAAAAGAAGATGCCGCCTCAACATGGCGGACGGAGATTACGGTTACCGCTCCCGAGAAGCAGTAAAAAAAATAGACCCATTTATGACCGATAAAAACTACGGCGGCTTTTGGCTTCCCTCGGCGGGAGTCGCTTCGCCCATGAAGGTTACTATTTGTTATGCAGAAAACGCTTGCGAAAACGGAGCCGAGTTCTTTTTTAACACTGCCCTTATCGGCATCAAAAAAGAAGGCAACACTATTACCGAACTTATAACCAACCGCGGCATTTGCCGGACAAAACTTCTTATAAATGCCGCCGGGGTTTGGGCCGACAAGGTTGCAGGCCTTGCAGGCGACAGATTTTTTTCGATACATGCACGCAAGGGAACGGATGCTATTCTCGATAAGAAACTAAACGGTTTACAAAAAACAAGCTCCGCCATGCCGAGTCTTTTAAGGCTGCGCAAGGGGCACTCAAAGGGAGGCGGCATCATGCCCTGCGTTGAAGGCAATCTTTTAATAGGCCCTAATGCAGTAGAAGTTATGGATAGGGAGGACTTTTCTACAAAACCTGAAGCCCTTGAAGAAATAAAAAAACACTTAACGCTTAACTCAAAAGTTTCGCCTTCAGACATAATAACCTACTACAGCGGAACAAGGGCCTGCACATGGGAAGAAGATTTTATCGTCGAAGCTTCAGAGCGGGTCGACAACTTGGTACACGCTGCAGGAATTCAATCCCCCGGCTTTGCTTCCGCTCCGGCCATTGCGGAGGACATCGTAAAGATTTCCGTTTCAATTTTAAAGAAAAAAATAGATGTAAGTTTAAAAGAAAATTTTTCACCCGTCCGAAAGACTATGAAGCCTGTTTCCGAAATGGAAACTAATGAAAGGAAGGCTCTAATCGAAAAAAATCCCCAATACGGAAAAATCATCTGCCGCTGCGAACAGGTCAGCGAAGGCGAAATAAGGGATGCGGTCAACAATCCCCTAAATGTATTTACCCTTGATGCCGTTAAAAGAAGAGTAAGAGCCGGAGCCGGCAGATGTCACGGAGGCTTTTGTACTCCCCATGTTTTAAAAATTATTGCGGAAGAAAAAGGCATCCCGATAGAAAAGATCACAAAGAAGGGAGAGGGTTCCGAGCTTGTTCAGCCGATAGAAAACTTTGAAGCCTTTAGCGGAGGCGAAAAATGAAAGCACTTGCATTTACCGATTATGATGTCATCGTTATAGGCGGAGGCCCTGCAGGAATGGCCGCGGCTCTGGCTGCCTCAGAAAAAAATCCTAAACTGAAAATTGCCCTTATCGAAAGAGAGGGGCAGATAGGCGGCATCTTAAAACAGTGCATTCATGACGGCTTCGGTCTAATCCGTTTTAAAGAGCGCTTAACCGGCCCCGAATATGCGTGGCGGTATAAAGAAATGGCAGAAGCAAAAGAAAATATAGATATTTTTCTTTTTACCTTTTTAACCAAGCTAAAAAAAGAAGACGAGTTTTTTCTCTTGGAATTTACAAATCCCGAATACGGAATTTTTGAACTTAAAGCAAGGAGTCTTGTTGCAGCTATGGGCTGCCGCGAAAGAACGGACAGGCAGGTAAACATTCACGGGGAAAGGCCCGCAGGTATTTTTACGGCAGGACAGGCACAAGCCCTCATAAACCTGCACGGGTTTATGCCCGGGAAAAAATGCGTAATCTTAGGTTCGGGAGACATAGGTCTTATAATGGCCCGCCGCCTCACTCTTGAGGGGGCTCATGTAGAGGGGGTATACGAAATTAAACCTACCCCCTCAGGACTAAGCCGAAATATCGTGCAATGCCTTGAAGACTACGGCATTCCTCTCCATCTATCCGCGACGGTTACCGAGGTTGAGGGCAGGGAAAGGGTAGAAGCTGTAAAGATTGCCCAAGTAGATAAAAACATGAAGCCTATTGCAGAAACCGAAAAAAGAATCCTCTGCGATACCCTGATTTTAAGCGTAGGCCTAATCCCTGAAAACGATATACTGTCAAGTTTAAATGTTCCTATAGACGGAAGAACAAAGGGGCCCATCGTTGACCAGTTTATGCACACGGAAGCTGCGGGGCTCTTTTCTTGCGGAAATGCCTTGCATGTAAACGACCTTGTCGATTATGTTTCCGAGTCGGGAAAAATCGCAGGAGAAGCAGCCGCCGATTTTGCTTTAAACATGAGGTCCGAGGCTAAAACACTTTTGCCTTTAAATATCATCGGAAAAATTCTCTATGTTGTTCCGCAAAAAATTGATACTGAGGCAGAGGGCTCTATTATCTTTTATTTTAGAGCCGCAGAAGAAATACAAAACACTGACTTAAGCTTAAAAGCAGACGGCAAAACCGTCTTTGAGCGAAAATACGAAGAGCTTAAACCTCCTGAAATGGAACGCTTTATTCTGCCTTGCGAAAAATTACGAGGAGCCGAAAAGCTTGAAATAGTTTTAAGCGAATCTCCACAAAAAGGCATCGATACTTCATCGGAAAAAAAGGAGGCCGATAATGGAAACTAAAAGCTTTATCTGCACAGCCTGCCCCAGAGGCTGCCGCTTGAGCGTAAAAATCGAAAATGAAAACATCAGCGTTTCCGGGAATAAATGCCCCAAGGGTCTTTCCTACGGAAAATCGGAAGCTGTCTGCCCGATGAGAATTCTTACAAGCACGATAACCTCTTCGGTAGAAGGCTTTCCGAGACTTCCAGTAAAAACAAGCGTAGAAGTTCCCTTAAAAAACTTTTCAGAATATATGCATCTTATCCGCAAGCTTAAAGCGGACTCATCAAAAAGACCCGGCGACATCATCGTAAAAAACTTTGCCGAAAGCGGGGCAGATTTAATCGCAGCAGGAGGCTCCCTATGAAGACCATCTTAACGGTCGATTGCGGAACCCAAAGTTTGCGTACAATGCTCTTTGACTTAAAGGGGAATATCTTGGCGGCAAACCGCATTCCGTATAAGCCTCATACAAGCCCTCAACCTGCATGGGCCGAACAAGATGTAAAAGTTTACTGGAATGCTCTAAAAGAAGGCCTTGCTGTTCTTAAAGAAAAAGAGCCTCTTCACTTTAAAAATATTGCCGGAATGGGCATCTCTTCGATGAGGGCTACAACGGTTCTTGTCGGCAAAGACGGAAAGGTGCTGAGGCCCGCAATCGTATGGCTCGACAACAGAACTGCCAGAGGCCCCTATCATCCCAACCGTCTTATACGCACGGCTTTTCATGCTGCGGGAGTTTATGATTCTATAGTTACGGTTCAATCAAATTGTAAGATAAACTGGTTTAGAGAAAACGAGCCTGAAATATGGGATAAAACATGGAAGATGTTTTTTCTTTCGGGATGGTTTATTTATAAGCTGACCGGAAAGGCCTGCGATACCGTTTCCTCGATGGTAGGCTACATTCCCTTTGTAAACCGAAAAAGAACATGGGCAAAAAAATATTCGATCGAAGAAACTCTCATGCCCTTAGAAAACGAAAAAAGGCATGACCTTATAGAAAGCGGAAAAATAATCGGCACTTTAACGGACGAGGTTTCAAAAGAATTGGGACTCCCGCAAGGTATTCCTCTTGTTGCCTGCGGAAGCGACAAGGCTTGCGAAACCATAGGGGCAGGCGTAATAGATTCTTCCATGGCCTCTTTAAGTTTCGGCACAACGGCCACAATTGAAGTCTGCTCGAAAAAATACTTTGAATATAAAAAACTCTTTCCTGCCTACTGCGGCATTCTTCCAGATACATGGCTTTCGGAATTGGAAATCTTCCGAGGTTATTGGATGATAAGCTGGTTTAAAGAAGAATTGGGGAAGGAAGAATGTAAGGCAGCTGAATCTAAAGGAATAATACCTGAAGTTATTTTGGATAAACTTTTACATGCCTCGCCTCCGGGCGGAAGAGGCCTCATGCTCCAGCCTTATTGGGGAGCGAGTATCTTTGACCGCTATGCAAAGGGCAGCATCATAGGCTTCGGCGATGTGCACGGAAGAGATGACTTATACAGGGCTATAATCGAAGGCCTTGCCTACTCTTTGCGTGAAGGTTTGGAATTAATCGAAGCAAAAGGAAATTTAAGATGCGAAAAGGTTGCAGCCTCAGGGGGAGCTTCTCAAAGCAATGCAATCTGCCAAATTACCGCAGACATTTTAAACCGTCCCCTTGTACGGGGAAAAACGCCGGAAGCTTCATCCCTAGGAGCCGCAATCATAACCGCTGCAGGAATCGGAGAGCATGCTTCAATCAAAGATGCCGTAAAGGAAATGGTCTTATACGAAAAGGAATTTATACCGAATCCTGAACACCGCACCCTTTATGACGGCCTTTTCAGCGTATACAAAAAAATATATCCTGCACTAAAAGATATTTATAAGGATATACAAAAAGTAACAAATTATCCCGAAACAAAAAAGATGAACGGGTAAGATAGAATTGAAGATACAATTTTCCCTTGACAGCTCCGCTCTTTTACCCTATAATATTGACCATGATACAACACGGTATTTTATTAGAAAAAAAGTTGGACTTTTATTCAAAAACTACTAGACAAAATAAAAAAAATATGTATACTACCCGAATTTTTGGACAGCGGACAATTACTGCGTTACTTCACAAAAATTAGTCCTCAACTTATCAGAAGCGGCACGGATACCGCCGGTTCCAAGCTGCGGCAAGTTTTTCTTGTGCCTTGTACTTGCCTCGCCTATTTCAAAAAAGGATTTTTACAAACGCATCCTCGAATTTCTTTGCTGCCTTTGCGGTTAAATATAAAAACCTTTTTAGGAGGACTGTATGTTAAAATACGCACTTCGTGAGAATCTTCTCACACCGGATGAAAACGACTACATGGCACAAACAGCCGATGTGCGTTCGTTTTCTTTAGACGAGATCATTGACCTTATGATGGAAAAAGGTTCAACTCTGACCAAGGCGGATATAAAGGCAGCCTTGCAAATTTACGGCGAGGTGGTAAGTGCCCTTATCAAAGACGGAGCGGCCGTCAACACGCCTCTGATGAATACCTCTTTAAGCATATCGGGCGTGTTCAATGGGGCAACCGACAGCTTCGACAAAAAACGCCACTCGGTAAACTTAAATCTTACGGCAGGGCCGCTTCTTAAAGATGCTGCAGCCAAAATCAAGTGCGAAAAAACCGAAGCGGCAGATACAAATCCCTACATCACTGAAGTTACCGACCTCGTTTCCGGCAAGGTAAACGAGGTGCTTACCGCAGGCGGCATTGTGCAGCTGGTCGGTTCCCGGCTCAAGTTTGACCAAAAAGACGAATCTCAAGGCATTTTCTTTGTAGCCGAAACGGGAGAAGCGATACGGGCAACGGTAATCGCCGAGAACAAGCCCGCCCGCCTTATGGCAATAATCCCTGCAGATTTACCGGCAGGTAACCGGTATGTAGAAGTTCGAACAAAATATACTGTAGGCGGCAAGCCCCTTAAAAAAGCTAAAATCGGAAGATTTACAAAACCGCTTACACGGACAATATAAATACGGCCGGTTCACACCTGTAAGAGTGAGAAGCTCATACATATAAGGATGAGAAGCTCACTCCGACAAGGATGAGCGGCTCACTCCGACAAGGATGAGCGGCTCACTCCCATAAGGATGAGCCGCTCACACACATAATAATGAGCTGTTCACACACATAAGAGTGAACTCTTCACTCCGATAAGGATAAAAGGTTCATTCTTTAAACTAAAATGTGTAATAGATAGCAGGTAATTTGATTACACATTACACAAAAGGAGATTTTTTTTAACATGAACAAAATAAAACGTTTTTCAATGCGCAACAAACTGATGATTGTATTCGGACTGCTTATTCTTGCAGTCGGATTTACTCTTGCCCTCATAGCGGTACGTACCGCACGTAAAGCCGTAACCGAAAAGGTAGCGGCACACCTTATCGACAAGGCAACCGATACGGCTGAAATTATCGACGGACGCGTTAATACCTTTTTTCAGGTTTTGGAAGGTATTGCACGAATACCTCAAATTCGGGATGCATCGGTTTCTTATCAACAAAAAATGGATATTCTCATCAATGAAGCAAAATTTAATTCTATTCTGGAAGAGTTATATCTTGTTGATACGGATGGTATCCAATACTATTCTGACGGTACCAGCGATAATTATTCCAACAAAGAATGGTTTAAAGATGCGATGCAGGGAAAAAGAGATGCATCAGAGCCGTATGTCGACGAAACGGCAGATAATAAATTATTCATAACATTTTCTTTGCCTGTTTATGATGACAACAAAAATATAATAGGCGTATTGGGAGCAGATATTGCTGCAAAAGAACTTTCCAACGACATCAGTGATATTGTAGTCGGAAAAACGGGAGAATGTTATATTCTCGGTTTGACAGGAACTACGATTGCCCATAAAAATTTTGAAGCCGTAGAAAAACAGCTGAATATGATAGAAGAAGGCAAAAAGGAAAAAAGTCTTGCTTCTTTAAGTAAATTCTTGGAACATGCCCTTGCAACCGATAAAAGTGAAATCAGATACTATACTTATAAAGGCGAATCCTTCATCGCTTCTTATGCCGCAATGAAAACTACTCGTTGGAAGGTTATCATTAAAGCACCCGTTGAAGAATTTATGAATACGGTTGATGAACTGCACCTTAAAATGATTATCATCGGGTTAATTATTTTAGCCGCCGGTTTGGTTATCGTTTTCTTTGTTACCCGCCAAATGATAAAGCCGATAAAAGTTGTTGTAAACGCTTTAAAGGACATTGCCCAAGGCGAAGGAGACCTTACCGTTCGTCTTCCCGTACACGGCAATGACGAAGTAACCGATTTATCGGAATACTTCAATGAAACCATTTCCAAAATAGGTTCGTCGATTAAGCAAGTAAGTCTTAACAGCATCGATATGGAAAATATCGGCAACGAGCTTGCTTCCAATATGACCGAAACCGCCAGTGCCGTACACCAAATAAGTGCCAACATCGACGGTGTCAAACAGCAGGCTTTGACCCAAGCTGCAAGTGTTACCGAAACGGCTGCAACAGTAGAAGAAATTATCCGCACAATAAAACAGCTTAACGGCAGTATCGAAAATCAAGCAGCTTCCGTTGCCGAGTCTTCTTCAGCTATCGAGCAGATGGTCGGCAATATCGCTTCAATCACTCAAACTTTGGGTAAAACAAACAATGTAGTAAAAGATCTTGCAAGTGCTACCGCCGACGGTAAGGAAACGGTAACCAGTGCAAACAGCGCAACCCAGCGCATTGCAGAAGAGTCCGGCGGTCTATTGGAGGCTTCAAGTGTTATTCAGCACATCGCCAGCCAGACCAACTTGCTCGCAATGAACGCCGCCATAGAAGCCGCCCACGCAGGAGAAGCGGGCAAAGGTTTTGCCGTTGTTGCCGACGAAATCCGTAAGCTCGCAGAAGAATCAAGCACTCAAGGCAAAACAATCACGGCGACCCTAAAAGTTCTTTCGGGCGAGATTGAGGCTCTTTCTGCCTCTTCAAAAACGGCAGAAGAAAAGTTCAATGCCATTTTCGCTCTTTCCGAGCAGGTAAAAACGATGAGCCAAAACCTAATGGACGCTATGCGTGAACAAGAAAACGGCAGTAAGGAAGTTTTATCAGCTATCCGCGACATAAACATGGTAACGAACCAAGTAAACGACGGCTCCGCCGAGATGCTCCGCGGCGGCGAAAATGTAGCTCAGGAGATGCAAAAGCTCGATGAGCTTACGCGCGTCATCACCGACAGCATGAATGAGATGGCTTCCGGTGCCGTGCAAATCAGCAATGCCGTACAAGAAGTAAACGCAATAAGTCAAAAAAATAAGCAAAGTATTGAGAATTTGGCAAACGAGGTTTCTAAATTTAAGGTGTAAGTTAGGATTATGAAGAAAAAGAAACTTAAAACAAACCTTACGGGAAGGCACAAAACAAAGGTCTTAACCGATCTGATTGACCTAACCGTTAAGGCTATTCAAACTTCGATAGAAGAAACAAAAAGCCTCCTTAAAAAGCACCATTAAGAGGCCTGCGGATGTTTTTTGTATGCTCCTAGCATCTACCTCACCTATTTGCAAAAAGGCTGGTTACATTTGGCAAACAGCACAACTTTTTTACAAACAATCAACTATCTCATAAAACACGGAAAAAGATATTCCGTTTTATATACCAAAATGTCCTTTTCGGATTGGGACTCGCCAATCCAAACAAAACTAAACCCTTCCCTTTGAAAACCGGGGTTCTTAGGGGCGTAAGCCCCTAAGCCGCACTTTTCTTTTTTCGGGGTCATAGGGGTGCTTCTTTCTTTTGTCGGAAAAAAGAAAAAAGCACCCCTAATTGGGAGGATTTTTAAGGGGGACATCCCCCTTAAACTACAGGAGATTAATATGAAAAAACGTTTTTCACTACGAAACAAATTGATGATTGTGTTCGGCCTTCTTATTCTTACGGTCGGTCTTATACTCAGCGTTTTAGCAATCAGAACCGCCCGCAAAGCCGTAACCGAAAAGGTCGAGGCGCACCTAATAGACAAGGCTACCGATACGGCGGAGATTATTGACGGACGCGTAACTGCTTTTTGGCAGTTTCTTGAAGGTATTGCCCGTATGCCGATACTCCGAGACAGCACTCTTTCATATCAAGAGAAAACGGCGTATTTGATGAAAGAAGCGGCTTTTAATGAAAGAATAAAAGAACTGGATATAACCGATAAAAACGGAAACTTTTACTATGCAGGAGGTTCCGTTCAAGTAAGTGACAGGGAATGGTTTCAAAAGGCTCTTTCCGGAGAAAAATTCGTTACCGAACCGTACATAGAAAGAGCGACTGGAACACTTGTAATAACTTTTGCAGTTCCCGTTTTCGATTCCACCCATACCGTCGTCGGGGTTTTATCCGCCGATGTTGATGGTTTATGGCTTTCCGAGCAAATTAAAGACCTTGTTGTCGGGGAAACGGGAGAATGCTATATCATAGGTTTAACCGGCATAACGATTGCCGATCCCGACCCTGAAGTCGTAAAAACCCAAGAAAATAGCACGGAAAAAGCACAAACAGATGCTTCATATTCGAGTATTGCGGCATTTGAAAAACGGGCAATGACGGAAGTAGAACCCGATACGGGATATTTTTATTGGTACAAGCGGCTTGATATAGCAGCTTTTGCTCCAATAAAGTCTACCGGTTGGCTAGTCATAATTTCTGCCCCATCCGTTGAATTTATGGGGACGGTCAACTCCCTTCGCACTACAATGATTATTATCGGGGTAATCATCCTGGCGATAAGCCTCATCATCGTCTACTTTGTTGCCCGCGCCATGGTCAAACCGATAAAGATTGTCGTTACCGCGCTTAAAGACATCGCACAAGGCGAGGGAGACTTAACCGTGCGCCTTCCCGTGCACGGCAACGACGAGGTAACCGACCTCTCCAACTACTTCAATCAAACCATTGCCAAAATCGGCTCTTCGATTAAATCCGTCGGTGGAAGCAGTGAAGATATGACTAATATCGGTAACGAGCTTGCTTCCAATATGACCGAAACCGCCAGTGCCGTACACCAAATAAGTGCCAACATCGACGGTGTCAAACAGCAGGCTTTGACCCAAGCTGCAAGTGTTACCGAAACGGCTGCAACAGTAGAAGAAATTATCCGCACAATAAAACAGCTTAACGGCAGTATCGAAAATCAAGCAGCTTCCGTTGCCGAGTCTTCTTCAGCTATCGAGCAAATGGTCGGCAATATCGCTTCAATCACTCAAACTTTGGGTAAAACAAACAATGTAGTAAAAGATCTTGCAAGTGCTACCGCCGAAGGCAAGGAGACTATAGCTTCGGCCGGTGCTGTTACGCAAAAAGTAGCTGAAGACTCAGACGGCCTTTTAGAAGCCTCAAATGTTATTCAGCACATCGCCAGCCAGACCAACTTGCTCGCAATGAACGCCGCCATAGAAGCCGCCCACGCAGGAGAAGCGGGCAAAGGTTTTGCCGTTGTTGCCGACGAAATCCGTAAGCTCGCAGAAGAATCAAGCACTCAGGGTAAAACCATCACTTCAACACTCAAAGTATTGTCGGGCGAGATTGAGGCTCTTTCAGCCTCTTCAAAAACCGCAGAAGAAAAGTTTAACGCCATTTTCGCCCTTTCCGAGCAGGTAAAAATGATGAGCCAAAACCTGATGGAAGCCATGCATGAACAGGAAAACGGCAGTAAGGAAGTACTCACCGCTATCCGCGACATCAACATGGTAACCAACCAAGTAAACGACGGCTCTGCCGAAATGCTTCGCGGCGGCGAAAATGTTGCACAAGAAATGCAAAAGCTCGATGAGCTTACGCGCGTCATCACCGACAGTATGAATGAGATGGCTTCCGGTGCCGTGCAAATCAGCAATGCCGTACAAGAAGTAAACGCAATAAGTCAAAAGAATAAACACAGCATTGAAAACCTTTCTAAAGAGGTAGGAAATTTCAAGGTGTAATTTGACTTGCATTATTTTTCAAATAGGTTTAATATAGCTTTATAAAGGAAGAATAGACTTATGGGAAAAAGATATGAGTACAAGGATTTTAAACCGGTTTGGGAACAGGTACCGCCTCCAAAGGACTCTTTTAGAGAAGCTGCGAAGTGGGGAGACCCAAATGAATTTAAGGAGCCTAACGAAAGACTTTATAAATATATGAAAACGGTCTTCGGAATAGGGGATGAGATTTTTAAACAAAAGAGGTTTGAAGGACTTGAAGCTTTGCCTGAAAGCCTTCCCGTAAACCTTGACCAAAAACACATTGAGGCCTTAAAAGAAATTTTCGGAGAGACGGATGTCAGCACAGCCGTTAAGGACAGGGTATCGGTTGCTTACGGAAAAACCATGTACGATGCCTACCGCCTCCGTGAGGGCATCTTAGAAAACATAGCCGATGTTGTAGTATACCCCTCAAGCCATGACCAAATAGTTAAACTCGTAACATACGCAAATGAGCATATAATTCCCCTCTATGTGTACGGAGGCGGTTCTTCCGTTACCAGAGGCGTTGAGGCCGTAAGGGGCGGCATATCCCTCGATATGCGTAAAAACTTTAACAAGGTTTTAGCCTTTAACGAAACTGACCAGACAATTACGGTTCAAGCCGGAATGTCGGGGCCCCAACTTGAAGCTCACTTAAACAATGCTCAAAAAGAATTCGATGCAAAGATGGCCTACACTTGCGGACACTTCCCGCAATCCTTTGAATATTCCTCCGTGGGAGGCTGGGTAGTTACCAGAGGCGCAGGCCAAAATTCCACATACTACGGGAACATAAAAGACATAGTTTTTCAACAAACTTATGTAACTCCTGCGGGCATCGTTAAAAGCTACGGGCTTCCCGCCCATGCGGTCGGACCGGACATCGACGAGCTTATGATGGGGAGCGAGGGCTCTTTTGGAATTCTTACAAATGTTACCTTGCGCTTCTTTAAATACAGGCCGGAAACCCGCAAAAAGTTCAGCTTTATATTTAAAACTTGGGAAGACGGAATGAAGGCATGCCGTGAGATTATGCAAAACGAATCGGGCTTTCCCTCGGTGTTTAGACTTTCGGATGCGGAAGAAACCGACATGGCTTTAAAGCTCTACGGAGTTGAAGGCACAATAGCCGAAACTGCGATGAACCTAATGGGATATAAACCGATGAAACGCTGCCTCTTTTTAGGCTGGAGCGAAGGAGCTAAAGAATTTTCAAAGCAGCTTTACAAAAAGGTAAAGCGGATATGTAAACAAAACGGCGGACTTTTTTTAACGGGCAAGCCTGTAGACGGCTGGGAGCACGGCCGCTTTACGGATCCGTATCTAAGGGAATCATTACAAGATTACGGAGTAATAATAGACACAATGGAATGCAGCGTAACATGGGATATGATGCCGAGAGTTCACGAAGAGGTAAGAAGATTTGCAAAATCCCGCCCTCACACGGTATGCATGACCCATCTTTCTCATGCCTATCCGCAAGGGGCAAACCTGTACTTTATCTTTATAGGCCTTTTTAAAAACAAGGAAGAATATGTGGAATACCAGTACGGCATCTTCGATAATATAATGAAGGCAGGAGCGGCCATGAGCCACCACCACGGTGTCGGCAAGATGACGGCAGCTTGGGTGGAAGAATCCATAGGACAAACCAATTTTGAAATCTTTAAGGCCTTAAAAAAACACTTCGACCCGAACAATATAATGAATCCGGGCGGAACCCTTGGCCTCGATATGACGGAAGACCAAAAGAGAAAACCTAAATACGCCGGAAAAACTTGGGAGGAAGGCGTTTAAAAAACATTATAGGGAACCTCTAAAAACTTCAGCTTTTTAGAGGTTTTTCTTAAAGTTATTTTTAAATTTTAAACTTGTCTACAATTACTACCTTGTATCTTTTATTCTTTCCTCTATTTCGTCTTCATCGATTTCAGTGATACTTCCATCCTGTTTTGAAACGAATAAAATTTTCTGAAAGCGTTTTGCAGTCGAGATATTATTTGTAACGGCAGCGATTGCAGACTTTTTAGTAAAAATTAAATTAAACATCAAGTCTTCTATTTCCGTATTCACATTACGGGAAAACTCATCCAAAAGAACAACGGGACAATCGGAAGTCAAAAGCAAAATTCTAGCTAATGCAATTCTGCTGCGTTCTCCATCCGATACGGTTAAGTTATTCATATCCATAACAGTATCCAATCCCTCCGGTAAGGAGTTTACAAAATGAGATAATTTAAGTGCATTCAATATTTCCATTATATCGGAATCGGGAATAGCTTTGCCGAATACAAGATTGTCCCGCAATGAAATATTAAAAATATGTGGATGACTCCAAAGACAAGGAATTGTATTTGCACCTAAGGCTTTTAAATTATATGTAAGCGAACCTGAAAACTCCGCTTCATTCATAGTAAGGATTCGTAATAAGCTTGTCTTTCCCGAACCGTTTTGTCCTACAACGGCAATTCTATCCCCTTCATTTAGTTTAAAATCAATATTATTAAATATAAGTTTATCATTTTTAGCAAGCGAAACATTCTTTGCGTTAATCAGAGCTCCATCGCCATGAATGTTTTTCTTGTGATTGTTTTCACATTCTTCAATATAATTAAAATATTTTTTTGCTATAGGAACCGATCTTTTTATTTGTCTTGCCGCTAAAAAAATAGTTGACATGTTTTGATTAGCCAACGAAATAATAAAGATTATGTATAAAAGATTTGCCAAATTAACACCGGGCAATGTAAAAAGGCAGAAAACACTTATGACAATAGGAATAAAATAATTTTGGCCTTCAAAAAAAATATTTTTTACGGCTTCCAGTTTTTGAATCCTATTTCCGATTTTTAAAAGCTCTTCGTCTTTTTGTAAAATAGATTTTTCGCATTCCGATTTAATCGAATTATTTAATGTTAAAAAAATAGATTGAAATGTAGTTTTAACAATACCGCCGTAACTTATGCCCTCATCATCAAGTAAGTCGTAAGCTCCGTTTATTTGCTTATCCAAGTAAGTAATAAAGATATTAGCCGATATAATTATTACCAATAGAATAACCGGAAGAAATATGGATATTGACAATAAAAAAGCATTAAGAATAATAATATTAAAACAAGCAGCCGTAAATTGAAAACAAAAAGGAATAAGAACATTTATGTCTTGAGTATAGGACATTGTATAAAAGCCCTCTTCCTCTGCCTTACGGTTACTGTTTACCAAACTATGATGAAAGGCAGTTTTCATCATAGGCGGCAATGCACGATAAGTAATGGAATTATTTAAAATGAGCTCATAAATACTTTGGACTATAGCATACACTACAACGGATATCGACATAGCTAAAAGAGAAGCAAAGGGAAATCCGTCCAATATTTTATTAAGATTCATCCTTCCTAAAACAAGAAATATGGAATTACACACATTTAGAGCAAGTAAAAAAATAAGAAGAAATGTTAAACTCTTATAAAATTTTTTGTATAAAGTATAAACGGTTTTCATAAGTTCTCTCCTTTTTGCATATTCTGATATACCGAATTGTAAAAATCTTTTATCGGCGGATTCGTTAAAGCATATTTTGCTTTTATATCTACACGAATATTTCCGGCTTGAAAATAAAGCACCCGTTCAAAGTATTGAACATGTTCTTTTTTATGAGAAATCATAATTACTGTACTATCGGTTGACATTAGGTATTTTAAAAAGCTGTCTTCAACCGCAACATCCAGAGAGCTGAAAGTTTCATCAAGAAAAAATATTTGAGGCTTTTTAATAAGCTCTCTTAAAAGCGAAACCGTAACTCTTTCCCCGTCAGATAAAGTATCGGGATCAAGAACCGTATCAAGGTCATGTAAAAACGGAATAAATTCTGCAATACCCACAGAACGAATAAGAAACTTTAAGGTATCATCGCTAATTTTTTCAAGACTATTTAAAAGCAGGTTGTATCTTAATGTACCGGGCAAAACCAATCCTTTTAGATCAAGGAATGAAGTGTTTTGCAAAAAACTTTCAGAAGAGAATTCTTTTACTTCCGTAGTGCCGTAGTTTACTTGCCCTCTTTGATTATAGTCTGCACCCATAAGACAGTTTAAAAATACGGATTTTCCCGAGCCGGAGTCTCCTATGATTAAAACTTTTTCACATTGTTTAATATTTAGATTGATATTATTAAGAAGATATTGGTTGCGTAAGTTCACGGTTAATGAATTAACATTGATAACATCATAATTAAATAAAGCATTTCCTCTTTTAGCTTCTTCTTTTTGTAAAAGCTCTTCAATGGGTTCAATCATTGTTTTTAGATTTTTAATATGTTCAAATATGGAAATCGTACTCAAAGGATTCGGCAATAAAATAAAAAGCATATAGAAAGGCATTATCGTGTTCCCTACGCTCTTATTTTTAAAAAGAAACAAGGCAATCAGAAGAGAAAAAAGAGGTAAAACTTTTTGAATAATGCGTTCCAAATTATTCCGGCTTATCGCTATACCTTCCTTCTTTTTAAAAAACTCGTTACAAAGTTTATCCATTTTTGAAAAGATACCTTGTTCAAAATATTTATGCGAGTTTACCGAGCGGATATCCAATCGTCCGGAAACGGAATCTCCGAGTTCCTTGTACAAGGAGGGAGCGGTTTTTATTCTCAGCTTATCTATGTTCCGAATAAGGCGTAAAAAGAACCTATCTATTAAGAAAAATATAAATAATAATCCCAGTGATAAGACAGACAGCATCGCACTTACATAAAAAAGTTTTATAAAAATCAAAACACAAATTACAGCATTAAAAAAAAGCCTGTATATTTTTAAAACATCATTTATAAAAAACTCGGGATAACTTTGTAATGAATCTAAAACCTGAGCATAGTTTACATCATAATAATAAGTAAAGGGAAGTCTTAAATATTTTTCTACCATATCTTTTTTTATCTGCAATCTTCTACGCCCAAAACGGATAATTACAAAGCGCGCAAGTATATTGATAAGTAAAAGACCTGCAATTAAAACAAGAGTTTCTACAAGCGGTCTTGCTTGAATAGTTTTAAGGTTTAATAAATTTTCTTGAAATGCAAATAAGCGGGAAGAATATAAATCTAAAAGAATATATTGAACCCCGAGTAAAACAAGAAAAACAAAACACATATAAAAAGAGAAAACTTTTAACTTTGGTTTATTTGACATTAAAACCTCCTTATATAATTACTACACTTATTATTCTATTATATATATATATATATATATATTGTCAAGTTATATTTATAAGTTCAACTCCCTAAGTTATTATAATTCTTGTATCTGACAAATTTATTTATGGATGTTTATTTTTTTCCATGTTATATAATCTTTTTTTACCTTCATATCTTTTAGCATAGTCCATGCTTCCAAAGCGTTTTTTCTTGTTGCATTTTTTTCATTTGCCAGATAATCGCTTATAAAGTTATTAAATTTACAGGATGGAATTTGCGGAAGTTTTTCTTCAGTTTTATTTAATCGAATATATTCGCAAACGACATCATTATAAGTTATTTTTTCGCCATTAGAAAGCTTATTTTCAATCCAACGATTAAGCCAATATTTTGCGCCTGATTTCGGTTTTAATCCCGGAACTCGTTTATCCATTTCACTATTGATGAATTCCCATGTTTCTTTTTTGTTTCTAAAATTTTTAACATAACTATGATTATTCAATATGTCTATATTCCGGTTTTTAATCCGAAAACTATTCTTTTTATTTACCGTTCCGATTTCCAAAAATTGAATAATCATGTCTTCAAGCTGATCCTTTCGTGTTCTTGAATCAAAAGGAATTTTAAGCGACTTTGCTAGTGCTTTGAGTTCACTCATATACCAATATTTATTCTCAAATTCTTTTATTGTCATAGAATCTTTTGCTTATGTGCAGTAATTATTGTGTAACTGTATGCATTAACGGTTATAATAATTTTCCATAATCACATTTTGCATAAAATATATGCATTATAGTAACTATTTTTTTATTATCATCTTGCCTTATCAGTGATTTGAACATTATAAATCATATCGACTTTTTATTTCCTCTATAGCCTCATCAATACCGGACACCCTGCCGTTTTGTAAATCCATTTCTGCTTCTTCCAAATTACCATAAAGATTATTTAAAAAAGCATTTCCTTCATATGTTTCCATACTCATAATAACCATATCACCATAGCCATTTTTTGTTATAAAAATCGGCTCATTTGTTTTATGACAAAGATTTGAAATCGCACTCGTATTTTTTAAGTCGCGAATTGGTAGTATTTGCGGCATAAACACCTCCTAAAGGTATCATTATACCATAATGATACCTTTATGCCTATAGTAAATACTTTTTTATTTCACTATGAATTTTCACATAATCATAGGGAGAAAAATTAAAACTTATAGTTCTTCAATCTAAGCCGGCACTCACTTTCTCAATATATCCGCATATTTCTTTCAGTTTTTCTTCCAAACCCCATGGCGGATTTGTGATTAAAAAGCCTGAACCTTGCAGGCCGTACTCACTTTCAGAATCTATCTTGTTTGAAAAATGCTTGACTTCAATGTTTAATATTTTATTGTTCATGACCTTACTGATTCGGCTTTTTAAAGTTCGGCACTCTTCGGTTTTGTGATTCAATATAGGGTACCAAATTATAAAGATGCCTATAGGCCATTTTTTACAGACCTTTTCGACAGCCTCTGCAATCGCTGTATAGTCAGAATCGACTTCGTAGCTGGGATCAAATAAGGCAAAGCCCCGGATAGGAATAGGCGGCGTAAGTGCCTTGACAGCCTCATAGCAATCCCTTTTGTGTACATGAACATTTTCTGCACGCTTATAAAGTTCTTTTAATTTTTCAGCTTCGGCAGAATGTAAATCGCATAAAATCAAATTGGATTCTTTTTGTAAAAATGAACGGATGATTTCAGGAGAGCCGGCATAAGAGGAATTTTCATCATAATTTTTTAGGCAAAAATCCAGATAGACCTTAAGGTCCTCAGGTATTGGAAGAGGCAGTTTTTCTTTTTTATATAAATCTAAAAACCGGATTATCCCTTCTTCCGCTTCGCCGGTTTTTAAACTCCATTCGCTTAAAAGATTATAGGAAGCACTTCCTGCATTTAAATCGAAGGCAGTAAACGGCTTTTGCTTTTGGGTGTAGAGTTTTAAAAAAGAAAAGAGAGCCGAGTGCTTAAAAACATCGGCCTGATTTCCTGCATGAAAGCCGTGACGATAACTCAACAAATTTTAAACCCTCTTATTACACCAAGCCCCTTTGCGGTAGTGATATAGAATAACCATAAATTCGGATGCCTCCGCAAAAATATAAGAGGCCCAAACGGCAAATAAGGGAAGGTGTAAAATATTTACAACCAAAAACAAAAACGGGATTTGTACAAACCAGCGGGAACCCAAGCTGGAGTAAAGTATTGGCCTTGTATGCCCCGAACCCGAAAAGACCACAGCTAGCCCCAATCCCATAGATAAAATTATAAAGGACGGATAAAATATGCGGAGCATTAAACTTCCCTGTAAAAGCATTGACGGATCATTTGGGAAGAAAGACCGCAAAAAAGTTTGCGGCGTTCCCATAATTATGACTGCAAAGATTCCTACCACAGAGGCTGACATAAAAGCATTTATCTTAGAAGTAAGCCTTGCTTCCTTAACATTATCTCGGCCAAGGCTTTGCCCAACCAAAGTTGCTCCTCCCATATTAAATCCGAAAATAGGCATAAAGGCAAACTGTGAAAGCTTTCCGCCGACGCCTGCAAGAGCAACTGCATCGGCACCGTATACCGTTACGAATTTCATAATCGTTACCTGAGCAAAGCTGCGGACAAGTGAGTTAATGCCTGAAGGAAGACCTATGAGTAAAAGGTCGGTATCTATTTTTTTGTCAAGTCTAAAAAGACCTTTAAAGCTTATTTTTACCTTGCGCCTTCCGCTTAAGAGAATCAAAAATCCGTATAAGAAACTTATAGTTCGGGCTGTTACCGTTGCAAGGGCTGCACCAAAAACACCCATACCTAGGCCCGGGATATTTGTTCCGGGAATTATATCGAACATAAAAACAGGATCTAAAACCAAGTTTATGATGGTGGATATTATCATAATGTGCAAGGGAGTTTTTGCATCTCCGGTACATCTAAAAATCGTATTTACCGAATATGAAGAAAACATTACAGGAATAAAAAAGATTCTCAGCCATCCGTATTCTAAAGCGGAATTTAAAACTTTTTGATCCGGAAGAAAAAACCATAAAATCGGTTTTAAAAAAATGGCTAAAAGGAAAGCAGACATTATTGCAAGCACAATTTTAAAACTGATAGTCTGTTCGGCAATACGCTGAGTCTTTTCCATATCGCCTCGGCCGTAGTTTTGCGAAATCATCGACACGGAACTGGCCCCTGCGACCTCATTTAAAATGGTAAAAAGCATGTATATGGAAGAAAAAAGGGTAACACCTGAAAGAGCCGTTTTGGATATCTGTCCTACCCAAACCATATCGACAATGTCATAAAAGTTTTGCAAGCCTGCAGAAATCATCGTAGGATAGGCCAGCTTCCATAAATTTTTTGATATTTTTTTAGGTTTTAATTGAAAAGGTTCTTTTTCATACGGCAGTTCCGATTCGGGTAAATCATCCATAATTGCATACTCCATGATAGGTCTTCAAACTATAAAAGCAGTATACAAAAAAATAAAAAACAAGACAAGACGGACGAGAACCCCGTAGACTTTAAGGCTGTAAATATTCTTAAAAAGGCTTAATGCCATAATTAAACATTATGTATCAAGCCTTTTTAATTTTAAATTGATGTTTATATTAAATTCTAAAACATATCAATCTTTACTTTGCAAATCTCTCGCCGAATTCTTTGCATTTGTCTTTTCCGGCGGCAGTAGGAGCATCATAGATAATCAAGCCTTCTTCAAATAAGTCGGCCCCCTTATCTTTAGACCTTGCTTCCCAATTTCTCATCCATTCTCCGCCCGAACCTTCACCGGCCCATTCATACGAACCGAACAAGGCAATTTTTTTACCGGACAGTTTTCCTTCAATAGAAGCAAAGAAGGGCTCAAATTCATCCGGTTCAAGCTCTTCGGAACCCATTGCAGGGCATCCGAATGCAATCTTGTCATAATCATCAATACTCTTCGATCCGAATTCCGAAACGGTAAAAAGAGAAGCCTCTGCTCCGCCGGCTTTTAAGCCTTCCATAATGGACTCTGCCATAGACTGGGTGTTTCCAGTTCCGCTCCAATAAATAACAGCAATTTTTGCCATAAAAAACCTCCAATGGTTAAAAAATTAATCAAGGCTTAAGCACTCAACAAATCGTAAAGCCTTAAACCCTTTTCTATCTGCAAAGCAAAATGCTTTTTGCATTCATTATATTGCTCAAAGGTTTCAGCCGCCTTTTCAGCATCTGAATAAACCTTCCAGTAACCCGAAAAAATACAGCCCTCTCCATTCCGTCTATAATACTCCAAAACATCGTATACGGGATAACCTAAAAAAAGTCCTATCTCATGCGGAAAAGTACAGCATCTTTTACAATGCCTGTCTGTCTGTGAACTGTACATTCTGGATGCTAAAAGAGCCAGCATATCTTCTAAACTCATCTCCGGCGCATAACCGAACATTAAAAGAGCCCTTTTTACTTCTTCACTTCTAATCAAAGCTTCGAGAATATCTTTTTTATATAAAAGAATCTGTGCACCTCGCTCACAAGCACACACAACTTTAAGATAGAACCCCTTAGATTCAAGTAAATCCTTATCAAGCAAAAAAAATTGCTTAAAATCTTCCGCAGATACTGAAATCAAATTAGAAGGTTTAAGACCGGCCAAACAAGGGGCGCAAGAATAAGCTAAATTGTACTCGATGTTAGCAATATTCAACATAAAGATATTTAAGCACAAATTTCAAATAATGTCAACTATTGTTTACTAAATTTAAAAATAAAACCGTTCCATAGCCTATTCTACCTTTTAGTATATAATCTTCATTTCTCGGTATCAAGGCTTAATCAAAGCTATCAGCAAAATACTTCTTTTACCTTTTCTTTAAATTTATTTCCTCGGTCGAATTCGTTTTTAAACATGCCGAAGGAGGCCGCACCCGGCGATAGAATTACGACATCGCCTTTTTCTGCATTTTCTTTTAATGAAAACAAAAGAGAATCCAAGCTGTCAAAGGGGCCATTATATCCAATAACCTTTTCTTTAAGGAGAGGAATTAAAAGGTCCGTTCCGGTTCCTGCAAGAAGATATAGGCTTTTGGCAAGATTTGCTTTTTCGGCAAGCGGAATAAAATTTAAGTTTTTATTTGTTCCGCCGCAAATTAAGACGGGAGGCTTATCAAAGGCTTCTAAGGCGGCAGCAGATGCTTCGGGAATTGTAGCGGCCGTATCATTATAAAATTTTATTCCGTTTTTTTCATAAAAGAATTCCAATCGATGTTCAATACCCGAATACTCGTCCATAAATTTACGGATAAATTCGGATTGCTCTTTGATGTTATTATCTTTTAAGATGTCGTTGCCTTTTAAATTTTCAGGCTTATGAATTTTTTGATAAAGCAGAAGAGCAAGACCTGCATTCAAGACATTTTGTTTAAGTTTAAGCCCGGGAACTTTTGCATCCTTTGAAAGTAAAAGCCTTTCTCCATCACTTAAATTGCAAAGGCCTTCTTGGTTCTTATTAAAAAAAACACCTCGATATTTTTTAGCCGGCTTTTTTTCACTGTACCAAAAAACATTTGCCCTTGTTTCTTCTGCAAAAATTTTCCCCCAGCCGTCATCAAAATTACAGATTAGATAATCCGCTTCATCCATATTTTCATAGATTATTTTTTTATCGTCAACATATTTTTCCATTGTGCCGTACCAGTTTAAGTGGTCGGGCATTATTGGCGTGATAATCGCAATCTTAGGCTTAAGCAGTTTTTAATTTTTTAAATCGGCAAGCTGCCAACTGGAAAGCTCCAGAACTACAGGCGTATCGCAAGAAGTTTCTTCAAAAAAACTTAAAGGACTGACCGTAATATTCCCGCCCAAAAAAGCATTGTATCCTAACTTTTTAAGTCCGTAATAAAGAGCGCTTACCGTAGAGGACTTTCCCTTGCTTCCCGTTACCGCCAAAATCGGAGCCTTTGAAAGGGAAAGAAAAATCGAAACATCCGACTCTATTTGTTTTGCGGCTTCTAAAAAAACATTTCCTTCAAGTTTTACGCCTGGATTTTTGATGACAAGATCGGCTTCCCTAAAATCCTCTATTCTATGTTCACCCAACACAAATCGAATATTCTTAAAAGCGGAAAGTTTTTCGATTGACGGCCTTAATTCTTCCGAAGTTTTTAAATCGGTTACTGTAACCTCGGCTCCATATCGGGCAAAAAATTGAGCAGTCGCAAGCCCGCCCCCATTTAGTCCAAGCCCCATAACGGTTACTTTTTTATTCTTTATATTTTCTAAGCTTATTTGCATATCATCATTATAACAAAAAATTTTAGGAAGTGCCAGATGAGGAGGAATGGGACTTGTCGACAGAAGTGAATTCGTCTAAAATGAGAAGTCCGAAGGCCCTAGCACTGTTATAAAACAGGAGAAGGAAAACTTCGGCGGAAACACACCCGGAATTATAAAGTATCCGTTTTGGCAGATGACTGAAAAAAATCCGAATGCAGGTTATGCCTGCATCAATTTTGGAGAAGCCGCCGTGCCGCTTAAAATAGAAAAGAGATCTATCTGTATCAATGATGATATTGGCGAAGTCTTGAAGAAAATGGTATAATTGGAAATATGAAAATAAGTGTTCGTTTTACGGCAGCGGTCCATACTCTTTTGTGTATCCGGTATTTTGAAAAAGATATGCGCGTTACTTCGGATTTTATTTCTGCAAGTACGGGTGTAAATGCCGTTATCATAAGAAAAATTTTGCTTCAGTTACAAAAAGCGGGACTTGTAGAAACTGCCGCAGGTATTGGCGGATCGCACTTGGCTCAAGCTGCAGATAAAATAACGCTTCTCGATGTTTACAATGCAATCAATGAGGGCGAGGAAGAAAGGGATATTTTTAATTTTCATCCTAAGCCCAATCCTAAATGTCCTGTGGGAAGCAAAATTCATCTTGTGCTTGATGATAAGTTAGATGATGCCCAAAAAGCAATGAAGGATTCGCTTAGCAAAACAACTATTGCCGATTTAAGCAAAGATGTTTAACAATAAAAAACCTCGAAAAACTTCCGCTTTTCGAGGTTTTATTTGATTTTACTTTATCAGCGTTTAATGTTTATACTAAAATATATCAACTCTTATACCGGCCGAGATGTGGGGGGTAATCGACTTGATTACAGATAAATTGCTTGAGTCCACATCCGTAGGTATAAACCATAACTGTCCTTCAGTAAAAAACGAAAGTGAACTAAAGTACTTTTGCTTATAGAATTTTACACGTGGAAACTCAAGCTGCATAAGCAAGGCCGATAATACTTGAGGTCTTCCGCTCTGTGTGTCTGTAAAAAGAGAAAACTCAGCACCTAGAGCTACATCCATGTATAGCCATTTCCAATCGGGTCCAAAATAATAACCGAAGGGCATTTCAAATACATTTGCCAAAAGCTTTAATGAAACTATATGACCGCCATATCTGATTCTCTGGTTACCGTATATTACATTAAATTGACTTTGTAAAAACTGTCCATAATGAACTTGAAGTTTTACATTATCATCAAAGAAGCTCAAACCCATACCCACATTCCAAAGAGATGCACCCCAAAAAGCCGTTTCAAAATGTAAGCCTTGAATAAATTTTGGTAATTCATACCTTGCCTTATCACCTTTTCTCAAAAGAGCATGAACGCTTTCAAGCTCTATATCATCCGAGGATAACCCGCTGAATTCAATCGAATTATTATAGCGGCCTC
The DNA here is from genome assembly GCF_024400535.1 of Treponema denticola. Classification (NCBI taxonomy): domain Bacteria; kingdom Pseudomonadati; phylum Spirochaetota; class Spirochaetia; order Treponematales; family Treponemataceae; genus Treponema; species Treponema denticola. The sequence continues at coordinate 420,113 of NZ_CP038800.1, read as the reverse complement.
CTGCACCGGGTGAGATAAGGGTTACATTGGGAATCGTCTTATCTATTTTAACTATTGTACGGCAGACTGCAATCTCCTTATTTTCCATAATAGCTCTTACTAATAGGAAGTGATTTCCTTGAGCCAAATCTTCAGTTTCAAGCCTATACTTCCAGTTAGCCTTAGAATTAATGGGAATAAATGTTTTTCCGTTATCAAAGCTTATTTCTATTTGCTTAAGTTTCTTTTCTTTAAAAGCCCTCTTATCCTCAGATGTTGCTTCTTTTGAGGAAACATGATTTTGTTCTTCCTCAGAAACGGTGTAACCTGCACGGCCTCTAAGGTAGGGTCTTTCAATCGCAAAGTCACCCATTGCAAAATTATCAATAGTAATCCAAGGACCTGATGTTTCATAATTTATAGTATGTATATTTGACGAGAGCACACCTCTTCCAGGCTGATTAGCTCTTAACTCAAGGTTATACTTTCCTTGAGAGATCTTTTCGGAATTCAACTTAAATGCTACATAACCTGTTTTCGATACGGGAGCTTTTTCAATTTCTTTTCCATCAATAAATAAAGAAGCTTCTTCAACTTTTTTGTCAAGGATTAATCTTCCATAAATATTAAACTCGCCCCTCACCGTCTCTCCGTTTAGAGGATATAATAGTTCAATTCTATTTTTATCTTTTTTGCGGTAAACATCGAAATTTATCGAAACATCATTAGTATTGTTAGCCTTATCAACCCCGCTTATCTCCAAGTTATATCTTCCTTCAGGTAAAGAGCTGATATCTATATCTTTTGCAAGAATAATGTCTTTTTCAAGCTTTATTTCTGCAAGTTTTTTAGGCACTGCAGTTCCGTCAAGGCTCTTAATTTTAAGCGTAACACCCTCGAGTGAAATATTATCATAAACATGGCCTGACACAAAAAGATTTGCGTCCAGCTTTGAGCTTGCCAAAGGATATTCAAGCTTTAATACCGGAGGTGTATTATCTATATTTATCAATGTAGAAAACAAAGAAGTCTGATCATAATTATCGGTAGCCCTAACAAATACAACATGAGAACCGTCATTTATAACATTGGTATTTACGCTGTAGTTCCAATTTTCTTTTCCTGTTGCAAAATTAAAAGTCGAACCGTTATCCAAAGATACCTCTATTTGCTTTATTCCGTTTTTATCAAGAGCTGTTCCGGAAATTACAGCTACATCTTTTACTGTATCCGAAATAACAGGACTACTGACACTAACAGCAGGGTTTTCAAGTGATACCCTTATTTTTCGTGTAACAGGCTCGCTTGTAACACCGTATATATCTTCTCCGTAAAGCGTAATCGTATGCTCATTATCGGTTAGGTCTTTTAACAAAATAGGAATCGAGAAGCTGTTCTTTATATCCATAGATTTATAAGCCCCGTTATCTATTTTGTAGTAAATTTTTGCAGGTGCATCATCATCATATACCATACCCGAAATTTCAAAGTCGTTTAGAATTATTTCATTTTCAGCAGGTAAATGAAGATCAACCCTAGGTGCATCAACCGAATTATCTATTTCAAAATTATAATTGCTAAATGTTTTGGAGTTTCCGGCTAAGTCCGTAAACCTAAACTGCATATCCTTACTTAAAGGTTCTTTTGCCGAACCTATAACGATATGAGGTAGGGTACTGTATTCAAAACTTTGCCATTCAGCACCTCTTCCGGCACCCTTGTATTCGGCCTTTACTCCGGGGAATCTGTCGCTTACCTTAAATGCAGAATAGATTGAACCGTTAACCTTATCTCCATTTGCAGGCAATACCATTACCGTTTCGGGGGCTTCACTATCTTTATAAAAAACCCTGTAAGCCAAGCTTTCCCTTCCTGCCATATCTATGGCTTTTACCGTAAGTAAAATAGGTCCATCAGGCTCATTGCTGATATTTATGATCTCATTAAATGAAGCAGCGAGTTTAACGGGTGCAGAATTACCGTCAAGGATGTATTCTACAGATTTAATTCCCGCACCGTCAGAAACCTTTCCTTTTAAAATTATAGAATTTCTTACAAAAGAAGGAGATTCAGCAGCGTCAAGACTAATTGAAGGTGAAGAAATATCCGAAAGAATATCTATTAAAGGCGAATTATAGGCATTTCCTTCGCTATCGGTAATTTTAAGCCCGGCACCCTTATAGGCTCCATCAACTTTTGCCCTTAATCTAATTAAACTTCCTTCAAATTCGGCTTCAAAGTTCTTATTGCCTATAATTTCTACCGATGCTATCTCTGTCCCATCCTTAGGCTGATAAACAGCAGATAAGGGTTTTTCACCCGTTAAAAGAATTTGATTGCTTTCAGTTATGTTACCGCTTGCCCAAACAAAACCTTCTTCACCGCCTCCGCCTGAAAGGTTTACAACTCTTACAACCAAGGTTTGTTTTGTAGTCCTTTCATACATATCCGTAGCCGTAACTGAGATTGTATAAAGCCCAGGCTCCGATTTTGCATGTACATTCGGCTTAATCACATATTCAGTCTGGCCTGCCTTCAAGGGGATTTCAGTTTCTTCAGCTCCGTTAAAGCCTGCTGAAAGAGATTTTAAACCTGCAGAAGCTCTTACAAAAACCGATGTTGAGCCTCTGGATTGTGCATTGTACATGGGTATAACGGTATCATTATTATCAAATAAGATTGAAGGAGCAGCTCCATCAGCCGTAAATTTTATAGTAATAGAGTCTCCTGCAATTCCTTTTTTATTTATTGCATATATTGTTAAACTGTGAGAACCTGCACTTATACCGCTTTCAAGCACTCCGAATCCTGCATCTGAGGGAGAGATCGATTTTTCTTCCCCTTTGTCTATTCTATATCTTATTTCAGAAGCCCCATATAAGTCATGTACTACGCCTGCAATGAACAAATCTCCGCTAATCCTATTATCAATTACGGGATTAAGCATTTCAAGCACAGGCTTGCCCTTAGACTGATCTATCGTAACGGTTTTTTTAGCGCGGACAATATTTCCTGCAATGTCTTTTGCCGTAATTTCAATTACTGCGGATTTTGCTCCGGTCTTGCTTACATCAAATTCCTTAATCCAATAATTATTTCCGGGGACAAGTTCAAATTCTCCTTTTTCATTATTACACTGCCATGAAAGAGAGGATAGCCCTGCAGAATCTATTACCTTTCCTGCAAATGAAAAAACGGGAGGCAATGCATCTGTGGAATCGGGATATATAAACTCAACTATAGGAGCCGTATTGTCTACAAAGAAGAAAAATGTATAAATTCCCACAGAACCCTGTTTATCTACGGCCTTAAACCAGATTACCTTAGGTCCATCCGGTATATCGTATGTGTCTAATTTTAAATAAAAATCAGATTGCTTTGTTTTCTTATTGTAGTAAAGCTTAACTTCTTCAAAATGCTCACCGTCATCTAAGGAGTATAAAAGCCTTTCTATCCCGTTTCCATCTTGGACTTTTCCCTCGATAGTTATTTTTCCTGAAACGAGCTCACCTACAGCTTTATTGGAAATTTCTGTTTGCGGAAGAAGCCGGTTTAAATAGAAGACGCTTTTTGCAGGTTTTCCTTTTACACCGTTAACATCAACGCCCCATGCTTCTATGGTATGAGCACCTTCTTCAAAATTTTCCGTATTTATAAAATATGACCAGAATTCTTTTCCCTTTGCTCTGTAAATATTTTCTCCGCCGTCAATACTTAATTCGACATAATCTACGGCATCATCGTCTACACATGTTCCAACCACATTTAAATTACTTGAAACGATATCTTCACTTCTCGGATTACTTATCCTAACAACAGGAAGATCGGAATTAGGGTCAATATACATATTAAAAGGGCCTACATAACCTTCATTTCCTGCGATATCGGTAGCCGTTATTATAATATTGTACTTACCCGCTTTTTTTGATGAAATATCAATCGATTGCTGCCAACTCTCTTTTGAAGTCATCTCCAGTTCGTCTATATCTTTTGATCCGCCGGCATAGATGCTTCCGAATAAGCAAGTCATAATTACAAAAAATAGTACATTTTTTTTCATAAATAAGTCTCCTAAAAAATCTTATATAACAACCGCATCATTATCGGTAAATATAACTAAAATCTTTAATATATCTATAAACACGTATAAAAATTAGATGGGTAATTAATTATTATATAATATACATACAAAATGTATAAAATATCAAGACATTTTCTCAAAATTTATAAAAAGGATTCAAATAATTTACCGAAAAGAAGTCCCCAGCCGTCCACCATAACAAAAAGGATTAATTTAAACGGCATGGAAATTTGAATAGGAGGCAGCATTATCATACCCATCGACATAAGTATACTAGCTACAATCATATCTATTATGATAAAGGGCAGGTATAAAAATATACCTATCTGAAAAGCTATCGTAAGTTCATGCAGAATAAAAGCTGCAATAAGAACATAGGTCGGAACATCTGCAAGGGTACTAGGTTTCGGCAGTTTTGCCATAGACATAAAAGTTCGGATATGTTCAGGATTTTTTTGCATCTGCTTATACATAAAGAGCCTAATCGGCTTTTCAGCCTCTCGATAAGCTTCTTCTATACCTATTTTACCTTCGCTCATAGGTTTATAAGCATTATTATATATTTGTGTAAAGGTAGGCCACATTATAAAAAGGGTCAAGAAAAAGGCCAGTCCGTTTAAAACTTGAGTTGGAGGAACCTGCTGAAGAGATAGAGCTCTTTTTACAAAGTCTAAGACGATACTTAAACGCAAAAAACTCGTCATCAACAATAGAATACTAGGAGCTAGAGAAATAAGGGTTATAAACAGCAATAATTGGACAGAAAAAGCGACCTCCTGACTTGTCGAAGGCTCTCTTATCGAAAAATCTATAAAAGGAATGCGTCCTGCCTGCCTATTAGGATCGGCATTTGTTCTTCCGGCTGTAGTTCCTTCAGGAAAATTATTTGCCTGCGAGAAAACCGCCAAGGGTGTAAAAAGAATCATCCCAAAAAATACAAAAATCAAGACCTTTCTTTTCATTCCTCTTCCTCCGTTGACGGAGTCCGGCCGGCATTGCTTAATCTTTCTCTTTGTGCAGCAAAAAAATCCGTATCAATTGTTTGAGGCTTATTAATCTTTGAATTTTTAAAAACCGAAGCAAGCATTGAAGCGAAATCTTGTTTAGGAGAAGAATTTCGGCGTTCTGCTTCAAAATTCATCGTATCAATTAATGTTTTATCTTCAACTTCTCCTATCTTATTTATAGAAGAATCACTGACCCCGACGATATATGCTTTTTCGCCAAGAGTTATTACATGCACGCTTTTACCTTGTGCAAGATTGATTGATGCTACAGTTTTAAGATACGGATCGTTTGCAGGAAAAACATTGGAAGATTTTTTTAAAAATTTTAACACAACATAGGCTAAAATACATACCACAAATAAAGAAATCAAAATTCTCAAAAGGCTTGATACTTGAGATTGAGTTCTTTCTGCAGTACTTAAATCAAATCCTGAATTAGGTTGAAATGCACCATCTTGAGGATTTGCCGTATTTTGATCCCTTGTTGCATCCAATAAAATCCTTGACTCATCGGGTATATCAGTCTTAGATTCGCCCTCATTGTCTGCAAACAAAAAAAATACAAAAAGAAAGAAAAAATTAAAAAAAATCTTTTTTCCCCACCTCATCAATGTCCCCGTCAATCTTACATGTCTGTTATCCGCTCAGCCGGAGATAGAATTTCAGTTATACGCACACCGAAACTTTCTTCTATAACTACAACTTCGCCCTTAGCTATCGGTTTATGGTTTACAAGAACATCTACAGGTTCACCGGCAAGTTTATCAAGCTCAATAATATGGCCTTCTCCCATTCCGAGGATTTCTTTAATCATACGTTTTGTTCGGCCTAATTCTACGGTCATTTCCATGTAAACATCCATGATAAGACCGATATTACCCTGCTCCTCTTGACTTACAAAACCTTGAAGAGGCGGAAATTGAACGGGCTGAACATTAGCACCCATTCCCATTTGAGGCATCATACCCATATTGCCCATAGCTTGCATATTCCCTCCTTGCTGAGGCGATCCTTGGGGCATACCGGAACCGAACATTTGCTGTGCAGAGCCGCCCATATTCTGAATAGTGCCCATTTGCATTCCACCCATCATTCCGTTTTGCATTGCTCCCGCATTTTGCATACCTGTCATATTCTGCATTCCTGCATCCATACCCATCCCTTGAGCTGCAGGATCAGGTCCTGCAATTGCAGATGCAATCTTATCCACAACATCTTCAGGAAGAATTTCCCATAACTGGTATACAGAATTATCTATTTTTATATTATATGTTATGCTTACAAAGTTACGCTGGGGTAATCTCATCATAGCCTTTGGAACATGTGAAGATTCTGAAGGTAATGAAGTAACACCGGCAAGACCTGAACGTTCAAGATAACTCAGCTCAGTACCTACATATTGGGCAACTGTCTCACTTATAACGGAAAGAGCCATATCATCTATTTCTACATTGTCTTCATGATTGACCAAACTGACTATTTTTTTTGCAAGTTCAGGGCTCATCATAAAGGCATGGTCGCCAACCATAGAACCGGAAAAGTCTACAATAGTAGCGACAACCATTTCAGAAACTTTTTTTAAGAAAGTTTCTCTATCCGAAAATTCTATTATCGGCTCAGAAATTTCAACCGTTTTTCCGGTCATTGACTCCAAATTCGAAGACAGCCCCGGAATATTTTCTTTTACAAATTGAAGTAAGGCATTCTTTTTAAAACTTGTCAAATCATCGCCCATACCTGCCGCAGGAGCAGGAGCAATTCCTCCTCCGCCGACTCCGGATAACAAAGCATCTATTTCGTCTTGAGAAATTGAACCATCACTCATACAACTCATCTCCTTCCGATGTTAATTCTTCGAATTCATCACCGCTAATATCTTCTATTTTTTCCAAAATCTGAACTGCCAATTTTTTACCCTTTACACCGGGCTGACAGAAAAACTTAGGTCTATTCCCTACAGTCAGCTTAAAGGGGTCTCCTACTCTGACATTGGGTAAGCGCACAACATCTCCGGCCCTTAAATTAAGAACATCTTTGATTGAAACATCCAATGAGCCTACCTCGGCAACCATATCCACTTCAACCGAAGAAAGTTTATCCTTAATTGCAGCCGCATACTGTCCCGTAGAAGCCCTTCTAACCGAAGAAAACCAAAACTGTGTCGATAACTTTGAGATAATCGGTTCAAGGGTAATGTAGGGAAGACAGATATTCATCATACCTTCTTCTTCTCCAACCTTGGTTTCCAAAGTTACCAAAAGCACCATTTCAGAGGGGGTTACAATCTGAACAAACTGAGGGTTGGTATCTATATTTCCCAAACGGGGACGTAAATCGACTACAGTTGTCCAAGCTTCCCTCATATTTGCGAGAATACGTACTATAACGCCTTCCATAACCGCACTTTCTATTTCGGTCAAGTCCCTCTGAACCTTTGCCCCTTGCCCCTTGCCGCCGAATAAGCGGTCTATAATTGAAAAGGTAACCGAGGGGTCTATCTCCAAAAGAGCGCTGGCCCTTAAAGGGTCCATGTTTATAATCGCCAAGGTAGTCGGCGTAGGTATTGATCTTATAAATTCTTCATACGTAAGCTGTTCTACAGTTGCTACGTGAACATGAGCCATGCTTCGCAGCTGAGCGGAAAGAGAAGTCGTTGTAAGACGGGCAAAGGTTTCATGCATCATCTGTACCGTCCTCATCTGCTCCTTAGAGAATTTATCGGGACGCTTAAAGTCGTAAATTTTTATTTTACGAGTGTCGTTAACGGCTCGAAAGTCCTCTGTATCCGTATCTCCTGAGCTTATTGCGGTGAGAAGCTGATCTATTTCATCCTGCGAAAGAACTTCTGTCATGGCTCTCCTATCCTTTATTGTTCAACAATATCGTATTGCGTGAAGCGAACATCCTTTATTTTATTTTTTGTAAGTACATTATCGTTTATTTCGTGTTTTATTTCAATCTTTATTTTTTCTTCCTGTCTTAATTCCGCAGTAGTTTTGCTCTTAAAATAGGAGCGTAGAAAGTCTATTATTTCTATTTTTCTTGCAGACAGCTCCTGAGGAGTAGTTTTATCATTATTTGTATAGCCTAATGCAACGTCAACTATCACGGTTGCGGGAATCCTGTCTGCAGTATGTACTTTTAGGATACCGATTGCCTGATACCATTGCAGAACATCCCTTGTTTCCCTGTACTCTTCGGAAACCGGTGAAATAGAATGAGAAGAACCTTTTTTATCTCTTATATTCATAGTAATAACTACAACGGTAACAATGAATATTAAAGCGACCAATACAATTGCTACCCATTTTATTAACATCGGTATAAGACCGGCCCCTCTTTTTTTGGTATCTACTGATGAAGTCATGTTTTCCTGAATATCATCGTCATCCATTAAGTCATTATCAGCCATAATTTTCTCCTTACTATTATAATCGGCACATTTTTATTTTTACTAAAAGTGTGCATCATCAAGAATAATTATATCGACCCGCCTATTGTAGGCTCTTCCTTCTGCCGTATCATTTGAAAAGATAGGGCGGGTGTCTGCGTAGCCTGCTACGGAAAATCTGGATTCTTGAGCTCCGAAGTCCGTAAGGCTGTGCAAAATATTTATTGCCCTTGCAGATGAAAGCTCCCAATTACTTTTCCATACATCCGGATCCGTCACACCGGAATCGGTATGCCCTTCAACCCTAAATCTATGAGAAGCCAAATCTTGTGAAGATAAAAACTGAGCAAGGTTTAAAAGCGTATCTCTGGATTCGGCAATATTAAGCTCCGCACTTCCGGGATAAAAGAAAACGTCCGATGCCAAGCTTATTACTATCCCCCTCTCATCGCTTGTAACTGCGATTTTGTTTGTTTTGATTTCGGGAGCAAAAAGTGAAACAGCTTTTTTTAAGGCACTTGCAAGCATCTTCCCTTTTTCCATTGAGGGCATGGAGCTTATTGTGTTTCCGAGGTCTGAAAGCCTGCCTGCAGAAACAGAAAGGCCGCCTCCTGTCGGGTCACCGCTTATTGATGCGGAAAGAGCCATGAGCTGAGTTACATCGACCTCAGACGGCTCAAAAAGCATTACGAAAAAGCAAAGCATGAGTGTAACCATATCTGCATAAGTGGTAAGCCATCCGCTTCCCGCGGAGCTTGCACCGTGTTTCTTTTTCCTTGCCATTTTAATCCTTTAATACTTCCGCCTCAATAGATTTTCGATCGGAAGGCGTCAAATATGTAACAAGCCTTTGAGCCAAGATTCGAGGGTTATCTCCGGCTTGAATTCCAAGTACGCCTTCTATAATCATTTCTTTGGATTTAACTTCCATATTGTTTTGATACATAAGCTTTGTTGCTATAGGAACTAAAAGCCAGTTCTGCATAAGAGAACCGTAAAAGGTTGTAACAAGAGCCGTAGCCATGTTAGGACCAAGAGCACTTTTATCATCCAAGTTTAACAACATACCGATAAGACCTATAACCGTTCCCAACATACCAAAACCGGGGGCGAGGGTTGCCCAAGCGTTTACTAAGGATATCCATGTGTTATGGCGCTCTTCCATTTGATTAAGCTCATTTTCCATAAGGGAGCGGATAGCCTCTCCGTCAATACCGTCAACTACGTTCCTTAAACCGGAGCGCATAAAGGGATCTTCAAAGTCTTCAATTTCTTCTTCCAAGGCAAGAAGACCTGCACGGCGGCTTTTTTCGGATAATGCAACAAAACGTTGAACCAGAGCTTTTTCACCGTAATCGGTTACCTTAAAAACTCTCGCAACAACCTTGAAGATTCCTATCGTATAGGATAAAGGATAGGTTAAAAAAAGACACATGTAGGAGCCGCCAATTGTAATGAACATTGAAGCCGGGTGAATAAGTCCTCCGGCCGAACCTCCGAGGATGGCACCGAATGCAACAACCGCTATACCTCCGAATATTCCTATAAACGACGCTATATCCATATCTACCCCTTTTTGCTTCTACTACAACTCATTTTTAAATACGCCGATTTTACGGCGGTAAGCGACTATGGACTCCAAAATTTCTTCAGGCCTTTCCTTAATTACATAATATTTTCCTGAAAGCATCTGCAAAGTAACATCCGGATTACACTCTATCGTTTCAATTTGATGAGGATTAATCCAATACTTTGTTCCGTTTAGCCGCGTTACCTGTATCATAAATAATACCCTATATTATACCATACTATCGTTTCAAGTTCAAGACTGTTTCAAGCATTGTATCTGAAGTTTGTATTGTTTTAGCTCCTGCCTGAAAGCCTTTTTGAGTTACGATCATGTCTACAAATTGGTCGGTTAAATCTACATTACTCATTTCGAGAGTACCGCCTATCAAAGAGCCCTTTCCGACTGTGCCCGATGTAGAAACATTTGCAATACCGGAGTTATTTGACTGAACATAGGTATTTTGTCCGGCTTTTTCAAGACCGCCCTGATTGGCAAAACCGGCCATAGCTATTTGACCCAGTTCCTGCCTTACCCCGTTTGAATAGACACCTGTGATAACACCGCTTTGGTCGATTCTAAAGTTTTCAAGATAGCCCATGCCGTATCCGTCCTGTTGATAAGCCTTTGTAGTACTCTTATCGGAAAACTGTGTAATGGTATTTTTTGATGTACCTATTTCTCCTAAATTTACATCCAAGGTTTGTCTGGTCGGAGCTCCGCCTTCTCCGGGGTTTGCTCCTAAAACATTAAAAGAAACTTGAACGGAAACCTTACCTGCGGGAGCGCTTACATTTCCTGCCGTGTCTGTAACCGAAGCAAGATGACCGTTATTGTCAAAGCGGACTATAAAGCTGTTTTCAACACCATCGGTTGTTCCGATTCCCGATCTGGTTGCCGCAGCTTCAGCATTTGTAGGATCGACATTTACCGTAGCCCTCCAAGCATTAACTTCTCCGGGTACTCTGGCAAAATCGATCTGAAGTTCATGGGCTTCTCCGAAGCTATCATAAACCTTAAATTCGGTAGACCAAGTAGATTCCAAAATCTGGGCTCTATTTGCATTTTCGGGTAACTCCGGTAATCTTTTATCAAGGTTACAAGCATAGTCTACACTCGTTGTTGCCTTTGCATCTATTTTTTGACCGATCGGAATAGTTAAGTCTTCAGTTTGACCTGAGGTATTGATAAGTCTAAGACCGTCAGCTTCTTCAGCCATCCAGCCTTGCACTCTCATTCCGTTTGCGGGATTTACCAAGGTTCCGTCTCTATCAAGACCGAAGGCACCGGCCCTTGTGTAAAAGGTTTTTTCTCCGTCTTTAAGAATAAAAAAGCCGTTTCCCTGTATTGCAAGATCGGTATTGACGCCTGTTGTCTGCAAGGCTCCCTGTGTAAAGATTGTATCAATGCTTGCAACCATCATTCCCAAGCCGACTTCTTTAGGGTTTACACCGCCAAGCTCCTCGGTAGGACGGGATGCCCCGCTTAGCTGCTGTGAAATTAAGTCTTGAAAGTTTACTCTTCCCCTCTTAAAACCTGTTGTATTTACATTGGCTACGTTATTTCCGATAACATCCATTCTTGTTTGGTGGTTTTGCATTCCGGTTACGCCCGAAAATAATGATCTCATCATAATTATTGCCTCCTAATTGTTTTCTGCATAAACTGTTTTAACGGCTGACCAGTTATACCAGTTTCCGTTTACCATAACTTCCGGATTTATACCGCGTGTTGCCGCTGAAATATAACCGGAAACCTGTGAAGACCCTAGGTCTAAGTCAACTTTTTTGCCGACGGCATTTACTGCCGATGAGCCTGTCATAAGCTCATTTAAGGCTGCAAAGTTTTTGTTCATATTGGTCATCTGCTCAAGGGATGAAAATTGAGCCATTTGCCCTATAAATTGAGTGTCTTCCATCGGAGATGTAGGATCTTGATGGGTTAGCTGGGCAATTAAAAGCTGAAGAAAATCGTCTTTTCCAAGCTGCTGTTTCGGAACCCTTGTTTCTGCAAAATTCTGCTTATTTAAGGTGTCAACCTGCATACCTAAAAGAGCTTTTTCTTCAGGACTCATCTCGGATTTAAAACCCTTCATCATTTCCGCCTGTTCAAGAGCGGTATTTATCATACTGTTATTAACATTGTTTACCTGCATAAACTACCTCTTTAAGCCAAAAGATCTACAGTCGAACCGTAGATGTAACTGTAGGTACTCAGATTATCGGCCGTTTTTTCAAGCTGCCTTAAATCTTGTTCTTGATTTTTATAGGCAAATCCTGCAAAAGATTCAAAATTTTCGGCAAAACCCTCTTGACCCGAAAAGCCCGACCAATTTAAATTAAATTCGGCAAATTCAAATCCGTTTTGTTTAAATTCTTTAGCCAAATTATCCAAATTTTTTTCAAAGGCATCGTAAGCTTCTTTCGAGGCAACAGTTACTGTTCCGGTAACCCTTTTTCCCTCGCTCAACTCTAAATTGATTTTTACGGCTCCCAGATTTTCAGGTCTTAGATGGAGCCTTATTTCTCCTGCATTATTGTCGCGGAGAACTATTTTTCCGGCTTGTACAAAGTCTGCTGCAGCTTCCCGTATTTCTTGAGTCAACATAGCAGAAAAAGTTTGGTTTGTTTTTTGAGCTTCGCTTCCGTTTTGACTGTTTTGAAGATCTCCGCCCTGTGATGTATTTTGAGCTTTGCCGCTAAAATCGATTACCATATCGACGGAATTGTCCGTTTCAACCCGAGACTCGGAAGCTGTGGTATGAATGGCAGCATCCGATTGGGCAGAAGGCATTGAGCGTAAATCTTCTACGGAAATCTTCAGTTTAGACTTGGAAACCGGCTTTTTGTTTAAATTTTCCTGTGCTGCCTCGGTTTGCGAAGAAAGTTTTTTTGATAAGTCTTTTTTATCGGCCTTGGATAAAAGCCCCAACTTTCCGGCTTGTGCCGCATTTTCATCATCTGAAAAAAGCTTTTTCTTTTCCGTTTTCTCGAATTTTTTTAAAGCCTCATCGGAAAAAAGAGAAATAGTTTCATCTTCTTTTACATCTTGCGGCAAAAAATCTTTAATTTCATCATTAAAATCCTCATTGAGAATTTTAAGCTCCAGCTCAGGCATGTTTTTTTGTACCTTTTGGGTATCTAAATTTTCTGAGTGCAGCTTACGGGTTTCGTTTTTAGGCTTTTTCGTTAAGTCTTTGGCCTCTTTTAGATAAGCTTCTTTGGAATTAAGCAGATTTTCAGCATCTATTTTCTTAGACTTAGGGTCTTCAGATGATAGATCCTTATTCTGCCTTCCTGTTTCCTTTTGAAGCGATAAATCCCTAATTTTGTCTTCCCTAAAACGGGCATCTTTAAATTGGGCTTCATCAGTCTCCTTGCTTCCATCCTTGGCGGCGGCAATCATCTTTTTGATCATTGCCAGGAATGAATCTCCATTTCTTACAGGTTCCGCATCAGCTCTTTTCAAGTCCTCAGAAGCTTTCCTTTCCGGTTCTTGTACCGGCAAAGCCTGCATACGAACATCAAGTGCTTGCATATGAACCTCCTATACATTAATCCTATATGTTACTTCAATAAATTTTCGGCTTATTTTTAAGGCGGGTTTAGGAAAAAAGAGAGCTTAAAGCTAAAGAAAATATCTAGAAATAAACCGCAAGGGACGCAAAGCGTTGAGCTTACGCTCAACTCCGCAAAGATGAATATAGGATTATATTATTTAGTAAAGTATAAAAAATTCTTTGCGATCTTCGCGGCCTCTGCGGTTAAATTTAATAAAATGATAGAGAATCTTTTAATCTTCTCTTGTTTTAAGAATCATCAAAAATGTATATATAAGGCCGAGGGCTAAAAGAATGTGTCCTATTCCGGCTATACCTGAAAAGGCTGCATCTTGGGCCTTTGATGTATAATTATTTCCTAAAATTGTAATAATGCCTCTTAAAAGCATGAGAACCACAGTAATAAGAACTCCCGTATTCCAAAAATGGTTAGCCCTTCTGACACAGGCAAGTCTTTTTTCGCTAAGGGCAGGGACCTGCTTAAATGCAAGGTAGGAAACTAAGGAAAGCACAGTACCCAAAATCAAAACATGGGCATGCATCAGGCTTAGATATGAGGTACCGTCAAAGGCATTGAATTTTGTAAATTCCCTAAAAAAGACGCCTGCAGCCAAGCCTAAAACCAAGTACACAAAAGAATTTTCCAAGATACTTTTTAAGCTGAATTTAGGTATAAAATGCTTAAACCCTACATATACGATTCCCACATAAGCCACAGTCTTGGGCATCATAAGAGCCCCTACTAGAGGCACGGTTTTTGAAAACAAGACAACAGGCAGATAGAACAAAAAGCTTAAGGCTGTTAATAAAGCCATGTGCTCCAAACCCGGGGTTTTTCTAGCCTTGTAAAAGAAGTAAATCAAAACTGCTCCAAGGGCTGCAAAGGGAATGTTTCGGATAATGCTCCAAGTATAGCTTGCATCAGCCATACCCCACTCGTTTTGAGGCATAAGGGTAAGCAGCAATCTTATCAGTGCTAAACCGTATATAAGAATATCTTTTGACTTGCTGCTTGTATTTGTTTTTACCTTATAATAATGGTAGAACATAAGATAAAAAATAGTCATTGTAATGGAAGTTATTAAAACTCCGATTGAAAGGTAGAAAGCATTTGCCTCAAAACCGCCCTTGTGCCACATAGAAATTACACGCGGGAGGAGGTGAAAAGAATCCCCTGAACCTAAAAGAAGAGCCATAAGCCCGAACAGCTTTGCCGTTCTATCCTTTTGTAACAAAAGCTTTATGCTTAGGGCCATAACCAAAACCAAGTAACTCAAATCAAAAATAGATTCAACGATGTACATAAAAACTCCTTATAGAATCAAACATAATGACGTATTGTCATTTTTTTTACATAACAATATAATGACAGCATGTCATTTTGTCAAGAGTTTTTTCAAATTTATTTGCAAATTTCTACCAAGTTTATTAAAATAATAATTTATGATAGAATACGGCTAAAGCAATAATTAAACTTAAATAAACATGAAATTTTATAAAATTCAGGAGACAATAATGAAAAGAATATTAACGGTACTTATACTAATGCTTATCGTATTTATATCATGCCAAAAGAATAGTGATACAAAAGAAGCTCTTATAACTCAAAATGAGGTACAAGACGAAAAGCCCTTATTTTCGAACATGAGTGACGGTGAAAGTATAAAAGAAGTTCAAGCTGTTTTGAATTCGCATTTGAAAAACGAAAATGCGGAAGCCTTTCTTAAAGGAGTTATCGACTATAATGAAACAATAGAAAAAACCGGCTTGACAAAGGGTTTTCAAAAAGAGCCCCCTGAATATGATGAGCAAAAAATAGACGAATTATGGAAATCTAAAAAAGGCAATTTTATCGGAACAAATTGCAGGATAAACGCCTTTATGCTTTTAAAGGATAATATTGAAATTAAAAAAGCCCCTATCGATGATGCTCTTTTGTTTATGGATAATGAAGCTATCTCCATAGGAAAAATATTTAATGATAACGATACTGAAAGATTTAAACAATTATTTTCGAGGGTAAAAACAGAAAATACAAAGGATATCCTCATTCATGCCCAAAAGATGAAAGAACATTTTACAAACATAGGTTTCGATGAAAATGCAAAAATGCTTTCGGTTGTTCTGCATGATAATTTGGACGGTGACTTTCTTTTTATAGGACACACGGGCGTATTGCTGCAAAACAAGGACACATTCCTGTTTGTAGAAAAACTTTCTTTTTCCGAGCCATTTCAAGCCGTAAAATTTGCCCGAAAAGAAGATTGCTATAATTACCTCTTTTTAAAATATAAACATTACCAAGACGAAGATACGGCAAAACCTTTTATCATGGAAAACAACGAACTAGTAGAATTGGATTTCTATAAAGAATAATCATAGTTTTTTAATTATATTCAATAAAAACATTTTACTAAAGGCCTTATTTTAAATACCGATAAGGTTAGAAGATGTATATTTAGTTTTGGAGGGGGTATGAGTTACAATAGTCAGGCTGTTGCAGCCTATAAAGAAACAAGCGTTAAAACAGCAAGTCCGGGTTCTCTTATTCTTATGCTTTATACCGAAGGTATAAAGGAGATTAATCTGGCAATTTCTAAGATGAATGTGCCGAAAATTCCTGCAAAAGACATAGAATCCATAAATAATCATATAATAAAGGCCCAAGAAATTATTACGGAACTTATGGCTGCTTTGGATATGGATATTGGGGGAGAAATAGCAGCAAATCTTCTTTCTATTTACTCGTATTTTAATCAACAGCTTTTAACTGCAAATTTAAAAAAAGACTATAAGCCCTTATTGGATGTAAGCTCTATGATGCAGGAGCTACATGATGTATGGAAGCAAATTATCGTAGCCCAGCCGGCACCTCAAAGAACACCCCTATCTGTCGGCGTAAACATAGCAGGTTAATGGAGAAAATTATGAGAAATTCATTAAGCCGCCAAGAAATTGACCAAAGGGTTGCTGTATTAAAACGGTTTAAAGCTCTTTTACAGGAGCAACGAAAAAAATTCAGCGATTACCTCATTGTTCTGGAAACTCAAGAAAGAAGTATTCACGAAGAAAACATAGATGCAATAGTTCATCATACTGAATTGGAGCAATCTATAATTGGAGATATCTTTACGATTCAGAAAGTTATAGATCCGATAGAGGAGATGTACCGTTTCGGTATGCCGGATAAAGATGACTCTGAGGTTGTAAGACTTAAAGCTGATCTTGAAAAACTTCAAGAACAAGTTATAGACCAAAACAAAAAAAACCGGCAGCTATTGGAATCCCGTATGGATAACTTGCGGCAAGAGATAATAGCTATAAGCCCAAATTATAGCTATGCAGCAAAAACATTTATCAAGCAGGAGAGCCGTGCAGGCTTAGTTGATATCAGCATTTAATTTTTACTCTTTAGGTATTCAATGTCTTCTTTTATAGATTGAGCCCTAAAAGAGTCAGGAGCCCTTTTTAGAGCATCTTCTAAGTATTTTATTATATGTGCAGCCTTAATATTGGGAAGATAAGAAGAAAAATATGCAATATTACATAAAACACCTTGCTCCTCATCAGGACTTAACAATTTCGTTTCTAAAACATTATTTAATTCGGCGATAATTTCATTGTATTTTTTTTGCTTCAGCAGAGGCTCTATATTTAATTGCATTCTTCCTATTACAAAGGCGCCTAATAGACCGCTTTCGTTTTGAGGATCATTGTTTATGCCGTCTTCAAAAAGACTTCTATATTTTTCGGAATCTACAAGGTAAACTTGATCAAAAAAAGTCTTTATCGCCTTTGTTTTATCAGGTCCGTTTATTGCTGTCAGACCCTCCCTCAAATTTTCAACATTTTTTCCTTTTTCTTTTAGCCCTCTTAGATAAGTTAAAAAATCCGAAGGGGTTTTAATATTTTGCGGAACTACGGCGGAATGATAAATATCTCCATACTTATTCATCAGACAAAGGTATGGCACTTCCGTAATATTATAATCGGAAAAAAGAACATAATTTTTTTCTAATTGAACAGTGTCGGCTGATTTTTCATCCTTAACTATGTCTATATTATAAAACATAAATTCTTTACTTATATTTGAAAACAAAGTATCGGTAAAAACATTATTTAAAATATCTTTACTTTGCGGATCCGTATCTGAAACGGTAAAAAGCATTAAACCATTCTTTTTTGATAAAAGAAGGTCTTTTTCAATAGTAGAGCCGTCGGTATTCCACCCTTTTTGAACACTCGAACAGCTTGACATAATCACTGCAAAAAAGACAAACAATAAAACATGTATAATTCCAATACTTCTCATATTAACTCCCTAAAACTTATTTTAACATTCTAAACAAACTAAGAATAAAAGGCAAGGATGTTGTGACCGAAATATACAATAAAAAAATATATACTCCTATCTGAAGAATAGAAGCTATTAGGGCCATAAGGTTTTCTTTATTTTTTAGTCTATAAAAAAGACCGGTTCTTCCGGCCCAAGCCAAATAAGCCGCAATAATTATTGGAATACTCATGCCAAGCGACATAGAAATTACGGAAAGGACTCCTAAACCCAAGGCATCTAAGCTTAAAGTTAAAACAAGAACAAGCATCGCTGCCGGACAAGGATAAATCCCGCTAAGTAATATTGCACCTAATGTAAGCTTTTTATTATTTGAATGTTTTTTTATGCAAATATCCCTCACAGCATCGATTATGCCGTAAATGGATAAAACTATTAATATCAAAAAAGAAATACCTTCCATATATACCATTGCATCATTTGAATGGGATAAGATAGCTCCCGATAGGCCTTTAAATATAAGCATCAAGACCAATGCAGCGCCTCCATGCATTCCGGCAAGGCCGATACTTGTAAAAAGAGGTTCTAGTTTATTTGCCTCCCTTGTAAGATAAAACGAAAAAACAATACTTTTACGATGACCGGGGCCTGCAGCATGCACTAATCCATAAAGAAAAGAAAGTCCCAATATTGGGATTAAAATACTTAAGCTTTGATTTTCTTTCCAATCTGCGATATAATCGCCAAGTTTTTGGCTTAAAACTCTTTGATATTTTAAAATATTTTCGGAAGGCCGGCTCTGGTATACAGGAGAAGGGGAATTTTTTTTGCCGGTAAATGGGTTTGCATATAAAAAGAAAAATTGAAAAATAAAAAATATAAAAAATATATATTTTGTTTTCATAATATTATCTAAAACCGGATTCTAATTTCTTTAGGATAGTAGGTGTTCAGCCCCGGAGCCCATTTATAATATATTCTATTATCGTCAATTGCACCCAGCGGATTATAATAGACAGGATAATCTTTATTTTCTATAATTTCATATGAGGGGCGTATAAGTTTAGGGTCAAAAATAAACTTTACGGCATTTTTATCGGGATAGGTTATGTCGCAATAAAAAGTATAATCATAGCAAGCTAAAAATACCTCCCTATTTTTAAACTCTTTTAAATCAAGAAAAAATCTATAACTAACGATGCCGTTTTTTTGCCAAACGGAAAATGAAGATTTTTCAATATTTTCAGGTGTAGTGCGTTTATTCCCTTCTCTTATAAAAATAAAATAATAGTAATTTTCCGTATAACGAAAGGCATTTTCATAGACATCGGCGGCTTCAACCTTACTAAAAAGGCCGTCTCCATTTAAATCATAACCGTTTATTATATCGGCACTAAAAAACCTGTCAAAAGTCCATGTTACATAAGCTCCTGCCAATTTTTTTTCTGAAAAAACAACTTCAATAGAGCTTGTAAACCACATATGAGGATGAGAAAAAGCAGGAAAGCCTATTAGGAAAAAGAATATTATAACCTGTACACTTTTTTTTAATTTTATCAACATAGTTCCGTATAAAAATAGAACAAATATTGTTATGATATGATACAAAAAACTTCTTGTTTTATCAAAGAAAATAGTGTATAATATGCTTATGAATAAAAGAAGACATACTGCAGGAACTATTACCTCATCTCAAGAAGACTATCTTGAAAGAATTTACGACTTATCTTTGATTGATGAACATGTAAGGTCTATAGATGTTGCCAGAGCTTTAAATGTTTCACGGGCGAGTGTAAACAAATCCCTTGGAGGGCTAAAAGATGAAGGCTACATTGAACAAGAGCCTTATGGAACGATTACTTTGACAAAAAAAGGCAGAGCTATTGCAAAAGAAGTGCGCACTAGACATAATGCTTTAAGGGCATTTTTAACTGAAGTACTTAAGGTAGATTATGAAATTGCAGATATAGATGCCTGTGAAATGGAACATGCAATAAGCAAACACACGGCAGACAGGCTCTATGCCTATTTAAAAGACCTTGGGATAGCTTCAAAAGAAACCTCCAAATAATTATTTATTGTACTTGCCACTTTCCGCCGGAATTAACCATACGCTTAGCAGGGAGAGATAGGATTCGTCCGTCCTCGCCTAGAAGAGATACCATATGGGTTAATAAGTTTACCTCTGTAATCTTAAATGTTGTACCGTCATAGAAAAAACGGGCTCCTTCGGGGGGCATGGATTTTCGTGCTTCCGTATACCAATCATATTCGTATGAAAGACAGCATAAAAGCCTTCCGCATTGTCCGGATATCTTTGAGGAGTTAAGGGAGAGATTTTGCTCTTTTGCCATTTTTATCGATACAGGCTTAAGCTTATCGGTTACACTATGGCAGCAATAAGGGCGTCCGCAGCAACCCAGTCCGCCTACAATGCGAGACTCATCTCTTACACCGATCTGTCTCAATTCTACGCGAATTTTAAAAACAGCAACCAGATCTTTAACCAATCGTCTAAAATCAATCCTTGTATCGGCACTGAAAAAGAATAAAACCTTAGGTTCATCAAACAAAAAATGACAGCCTATAAACTTCATTTCTAAGTTATTCAAGACAACTTTTTCTTTAAAAATCTTAGCGGCATCTTTTTCTTTTTTACAATTTTCATTTAAAAGAATTTCTTCTTCAGGATTTATTTTTCTGATAATTGTTACAACTTCATCAGGACAGGCATTTATAGGAGTTTTTACTATACCGCAAAGCCTTGCAACATCATTTCCATATCTTGTAGGAACAAGAACAAAATCACCGCTTTTAAATACTTCATGCTCAGGAGCTGTTGCATAGAAACTTTCTTTTGAATAATCTAAGCTGAGCTCATATAACGGATGAGGAAAGTCCTCAGGATTTGAACTCCGTTTTACAGGCTTTTGGTCCTTATCTTCAAGAGACTCAATATCGTAATTTTCATTAATATCGTAATCCATACTTATACCTCTATGTAGTCAAATCGACCAAAAGTCCTTTTACCTCGTCAAGTCTAGCCAAAATTTGAAGTTTTTCAAGTTGATTAAACAAAAGCTCTTTTGCTAAATTTTCGATTTTTTCATCAATAATCTTTACAATTACATAATTGCGCTGTTTTAGAGGGTTGAGGCCTCCTGAAGTTACCGCCTTTGCATCAAGAGAGTGAGCTACAGCAAAACGGACAAAATTTTTTACAGCTTTTTTATATTTATTAATTGTTTCGGTATTTACATTATCAGCTAAATTAGCGCCGCTTGAATACACATCATCCTGTAAGACGGCCAAAATATCGTCTACAGCTTTTTTTCTTTCTTCCGGGCTAAGTCCTTGAAGCTTTTTTTCATAATATAGCTCTTCAGAATCCTGAATACCTGCATCCAAGATAGTGTCTAAAAAGGTTTTTTGTTTTTTTGATTTGGGGCCTTCCGGTTTACCGGTTTGTTTTCTTTGGAGCTGGGAGTTCTGTGCTATTAGCGGAGCAGCCGTATTAAGAGCGGAAACATAGCTGCTTGTATCCACGGAGTTTCCCATAAGCTTACCTCATCTTGAATGAACAAGAGCTGAAGCTGCGAGTCCCTGTCTGTTTTTATATTCTTTTTCAGCCTTTTCAAATTCGTTTTGATTATCAACGGCAAAACAATAGCCGTGTAAAAAAACATTATCATCTATCCGTATTTTTTTTGTTAAAACTGAGCCTAAGATAAGCCCTGTAGACAAAACTACTACACTTTCCGGAGCTATAACATCGCCTTGAACCATCCCGCCTATGGTTATTGATTTAGCGTGTATATTTCCTCTTACCCTTGCATTTTCTGCAATGATGACCTTCCCCGGAGTATTTATATCGCCGTTTATATCTCCATCTACCCGCAAAAAGCCGGGAATACTTAAACTGCCATTTACAAAACTCCCAGGCCCTATAAGCGTATTAATGGAAATATCGTCAGTAAGATCTGCCATAGCTATTTTTTTCTTCCGGTATTTTTGATGTTTAGATATTTCATCGGGTCAACAACATCCGAGCCGATATGAACTTCATAGTGTAAGTGCGGTCCGGTAGATATACCGGTATTTCCTACATAGCCTATAACCTGCCCTTTTTGTACATGCTGACCTCTTGTAACTCTAAACGAGCTTAGGTGGGCATACCTTGTAAAAAAACCGTGTTTATGTTTGATAAGAATGTAATTTCCCCATCCCGGATCAGTTTCTACGTTAATAACTTGTCCGTCGGCTGTAGCCATTATAGGGTCTCCTGAACGGCCGGTAGCAAGGTCTATACCTGTATGAATATACCATTGTCCTGTAAAAGGATGACGGTTTTGACCGAAAGCCATTGTGATATGCCCTATGCCGCCCTTGATCGGCCATAGGCTGGGAATATCGGAAAAAAGAGCGGTTTGAGTGTCCATAAGCTTAGCCATTTCTTGTACAGGCTGAATTGTGTCCTGCAAATAGGCCGAGAGTTTTTTTAGCTCACTCACTTCTCTAGCCGTTCCTTGGGCCATCTCTTGCACATTGAACAAAAGCGAAAGATCGCTTGAGTCATCGGCTTCAGCTCCGGTTTCCATGATAGACTGCAAACCTAAGGATGTTAAGGTAGAAGAAAGAGTTGATTGAAAATTCTTTGCATTTTTTAACAAATCATTTGTTTCATTTTTTAAAACATTGAGACTTGCTTGGGTTTTTCTGGTTTCTTCTTTTAAGTTTGCAAGTTTACGCGCAGAAGCTATGGATTCGGTCGTAAACCAAAAAAATGAAGCTAAAATACCGACAAGCAAAACAGTAACAAAAAAAATTGAAAAGATGCTTGCTTGAAAATTTACAACTTTTCTTTGTGAATGCGGAACTACCATTATGGTCAGCTTTTTTCTTCCGCCATTAATAAATTTCATTATACCTTTAGATACGGCACTACAGCAAATTTTAAAAAAATCACTAAAAGCCCGCACTAAATTATTTTCTGCTTTTTTATATGTTCGTGTTCTTGACACTGCACAACCCCTTTAATTTATAAATCGCATTGTGATTATACCAATATAAATTATTAAAACCTTAATTTTTAATAATTATCGGAATTCTCCGATAATTTATCGGCTCTTTTAGTCAAATTATTTAGCACACAACCGACAACTTATTATATAATAAGAAAAGACTTTTGTAAATACCTCAGCCTTTTGATATTAAAATTTAAAACCTTTCCGCTATGGCTTTTTCGATGCGCTTAACAGCTTTTTCTATCCCTAAAATTTGGATTGAGCCTACAAGGGGAGGGCTTATTCTGCTGCCGGTAACGGTCATTCGGACAGGCATCATAAAGTCTCCCATCTTAATACCCATAGCATCGGCTTCCGCCCTAAAGACTTCTCCGCCAGCATGGTCGTCAAGGCCTACAATTTTAGGCATTACTTCGATTGCCTTTTGGAGAACTTTTTTTGTAGTTTTGGCATCAAGTTTTTTCGGTATTATTTCTTCTGCCGGAGGAACTGCCGGTTCTTCAAAGAGAAAGCGAACCATTTCGGTTATTTCGCTTAAAAGGTGAAGTCTCTCTTTTACCAAAGGCATTACCTTCATTAAAACTTCTTTTTGTTCTTGAGAGGGTTTTAAATAGGTTTGATTTTCAAAACGGCATCCGGCTTTTTTCAGATCTTCTTCATTTATCTTTCCGAAAAGGCCTGAATTTGCAATATAGGGCCATGTAAGAGCAAAGAGTTCTTCATCGGTTTTTTCCCGCATATACTGACCGTTAAACCACTCCAGCTTTTTATAGTCGAATACGGCCGGGGCCTTGTTTAAGTGCTTAATATCAAAGAGTTTTTCCAAGTCTAAAAGGCTGTACATATCACGGCCGTCTTCATAAGAGCAGCCCAGCATAGCGACATAATTGATAATAGCTTCTTTTAGATAGCCCTTGTTTCTGAATTCGTTGCAGCTGGTGGCTCCGTGCCGTTTTGAAAGCTTTTGTCCGTCATTTCCCATAACCATGGGCAAGTGGCAAAATTGGGGCGGTTCCCAGCCGAAGGCCTTGTACATTATAACATGCATGGGGGTAGATGGGAGCCATTCTTGGGCACGCATAACGTGGGTTATGCCCATGAGGTGGTCATCTACGATGTTTGCCAAGTGATATGTCGGGAACCCGTCGCTTTTTAAAAGGATTTGGTCGGGGTTTATATCTTCATTTTTCCATTCAATATCGCCTAAAAGGGCATCTGTAAATTTGGTGCTGCCTTCAAGCGGAACCTTTAAGCGGATAACATAGGGAACGCCTTCGTCCATTTTAGCCTTAATTTCTTCATCGGTTAAATTGCGGCAAGCCCTGTCATAGCCCGGA
Source organism: Treponema denticola (assembly GCF_024400535.1). Taxonomy (NCBI): domain Bacteria; kingdom Pseudomonadati; phylum Spirochaetota; class Spirochaetia; order Treponematales; family Treponemataceae; genus Treponema; species Treponema denticola. The sequence continues at coordinate 395,874 of NZ_CP038800.1, read as the reverse complement.
GGCATCTTGTTCATTGTTTGAATTTTTCGGATTCTGTCGAGCCTTTCCGAATCGCAAAAGCAATAGTAAGCAAAGCCCTTATCGACAAGCTCTTGGGCATATTTTCGGTAAATATCGAACCTTTGAGACTGAATGTAGGGTGCACAGGGGCCTCCCTTTGGTCCGCCTTCATCCCATTCAAGGCCGAGCCATTCAAGGGTATCATAAAGGTTCTGTTCATATTCTTCGCTGTATCTTGTTCTGTCGGTATCTTCAATGCGTAAAACGAATTTTCCGCCTTTTGAGCGGGCAAAAAGATAATTAAACAAGGCTGTACGGACTCCGCCTATGTGCTGAAAGCCGGTGGGAGAGGGAGCATATCTGACTTTAACTTGCATAGTTACAAAACCTCCTAACTGTTATAGATAATGTCAAGTTTATTAAGGGGCTTATTATACATTTTTTTAGCCTTAGGTGCAAGGCTTAGAAAAACTATATTTACCTTAGTATAAAATTTATTTCTTGATTTCCTATCGACTTTTTATTATTTTTTGTGTATTATAGTAAAATATAATGGAGAATGTATGAGTAAAAATAACGACGATAAAAACCAAAATGATCCGTTTAATTTTTTTAATTTCGAGCCGGACTCTGACGGGGATAATAAAAAGTCCCCAAAAAAACCTTTCTTTTCTTTATGGCTTTTAGCGCCGCTTGTAATTGTTCTTTTTGTTTTAGTTAATCAATTAATGATTCTCAATAGTTCAGCCTTGATTCCTTTTTCGGAATTCAAAGACCGAATTACCTCAGGCCAGATAAAAAAGGTTGTGTTAGGCCCTGTTTATTTTACGGGTTATACAAGCATCCAAGATGAAAATGAATCAAGCTCTTCCGTATTTTCTTTTTTATCCGTGCAGAAAAATACAAACGAATATACTACAGTAGGCATATATACCTCGGAATTTATAAACCTTTTAGATGAACACCATGTTGTATATAATGTTAAGCCCAAGGAGCGCGGTTATTTTATGGAAGTGCTCTTGCAATGGGTCATTCCTTTTGGAATAATTTTTATTATATGGCGTGCAATTATGAAACGCATGACTAGAAGTATGGGAGGACTGGGAGGTAGCTTTTTTTCTCCCGGGCAGACTAGAAGTGCTGCAATAGATGAGGGAAAAGTCGAGACCCGCTTTAAGGATGTTGCAGGCGTTGATGAAGCCAAAGAGGAGCTTATGGAGGTTGTCGACTTCTTAAAATATCCTCAAAAGTATACCGAAATTGGAGGAAAAATTCCAAGAGGCGTTCTATTGGTCGGACCTCCGGGAACAGGTAAGACCCTGCTTGCAAGAGCCGTAGCCGGTGAAGCCGGTGTTCCGTTTTTTAGGATAAGCGGTTCTGATTTTGTAGAGATGTTTGTAGGAGTAGGAGCTTCCAGAGTTAGAGACTTATTTAGACAGGCCAGAGAAAAAGCCCCATGTATTATCTTTATAGATGAATTGGATGCAATAGGAAAATCGCGTCATAATTCTTACAGTTCAAACGATGAAAGGGAGCAGACCCTAAACCAGCTTTTGGTAGAGATGGACGGCTTTGACAATAAAACAGGACTAATACTGTTAGCTGCAACAAACAGGCCTGATGTTTTGGATCCCGCTCTATTACGCCCCGGAAGATTTGACAGACAGGTTGTAGTTGACCGCCCCGATTTAAAAGGCAGAGAGCAGATTTTAAAACTCCACGCGGAAAGTGTAAAACTTGATTCAGATGCCGATTTAGCTTCAATAGCTCGTATTACTGCCGGATGTTCGGGCGCCGACCTGGCAAATATTATCAATGAGGCCGCTCTTTTGGCTGTTAGAGGCAAGCGAAAAAAAGTTGTAATGACCGACTTGGATGAAGCTGTAGAAAAAGCTATGATAGGTTTACAGAAAAAATCCCGCGTAATCCGTGAAGAAGAAAGAAAAGTAATAGCTTATCACGAGACAGGCCATGCCATCATAGGAAGCTTTACCGAAGGTGCGGATAAGGTACACAAAGTAACCATTGTTCCTCGAGGAACATCTACATTAGGATACACATTCCACATACCTGAAGATGACAAGCATATTGTAACCGAAAAACAGCTTTTGGCAGAAATAGATGTTCTCCTAGGAGGACGCGGAGCCGAACAAGTTACTTTCGGAATGGTTTCAACAGGAGCTGCAAACGATTTGTCAAGAGCAACCGACATAGCCCGAAGTATGATAATGGAATACGGTATGAGTCCGAAATTCAAGAATGTCGCTTTCGGCAAGAGGGGGGCAGGATACCTTGGAAACAATGAGCCCCAACTCGTCAGGGAATATGCAGAAACAACCCAGCAATATATTGATGAAGAAATAGCAAAAATAATAGATGAACGGTATGAAATAGTTCTAAAGATGCTCAACAGCAAAAAACATCTTTTGGAAAAAATAGCTTTAACTCTTTTAGAAAAAGAAACCATAGAGAGCGAAGAATTTGATGCCATAATCGCAGCTGAAAAAAATCAGGACTTATTTAAACAAGAAGATGAAACTATCGATAGAGAATAAGAGATTTTTTTGAATGATCGGATTTTGTCAGAAGTAATTCATTTTTTATTTGTATATCCGGTAATGCCGCATCTTGCCGTTAATCGACAAAAGATGTATACTCTAATTGTAAAGTAAGCATAACTTTAATATAATTTCGGAGGAATTATGAAATTTAATATTGCAAAACAAGGCGGTGTAGCTGCTCAGTTGGTTTTTGAAGACAAAATAGAAGGCGGCTATCTTAATCATTTGAAGGAAAAAGAATTATTTTCCGGAAAGGCGGAAGAGGTTTATTATACTCTCGACTCCAATCTTAAAGCCCAGCTTTTTATCGGTCTAGGTAAAGAAGAAAAAATTGACTTGGAAGTTTTAAGAAAAACCTTTTTTAAGGCAGCAAGTGAGCTTTTAAAGAACAAGGTAGAAGAAGTCGAGCTCAATATCCCTAAACTTAACAATCTATGTAATTATAAGATGGCTGAGGCTATTGCAGAAGGTATGCTCCATGCCACCTACAAATACGATAAGTTTAAAAGCGATCGTAAAGAGCAAACCGAAATTACGGTTAATTATAACCCTGAAAAAGGCAAAGAAGACAGGGCTGAAAAAGGTATAAACGAAGCTGTCAAGCTTATGGAAGCGGTTTTCTTAACCAGAGACTTGGTAAATCAGCCGGCAAATGTCATCTATCCTGAAACTCTTGCTAAAATAGCCAAAGAAAAACTTGAAGCAAAGGGAGTCAAGGTTACAGTCCACGGCAAAAAAGAAATTGAAGACCTCAAAATGGAAGCCTTCCTCAATGTAGCCAGAGCAAGCACCAAGGAGCCTAAACTCATCGTTATGGAATACTACAATAATCCCGGCTCCAATGAAAAAATCGCCCTTGTCGGTAAGGGCTTAACCTATGACAGCGGCGGATATGCGATTAAACCTGCTACAAGCATGGTTAATATGTTTACGGATATGGGAGGCTCAGGTACGGTTATCGGAGCAATGCACGCACTGGCTGACCTCAAAGCAAAGGTAAATGTTGTCGCTGTTGTTGCTTCTTGCGAAAATATGATTTCGGGAGACGGCTATAGAAATGGCGATATTATCGGCTCAATGAGCGGTAAAACTATCGAAATTATTAACACCGATGCCGAAGGCCGATTAACATTAGCCGATGCCGTTTATTATGCTACCAATAATTTGGGAGCGACTAAGCTGATTGACCTTGCAACCCTCACCGGTGCCTGTGTGTCAGCTCTTGGAGAACAGGTAAGCGGTGCCGTTACAAACAATGATGAGTTCTTTGCAGAGCTTGTTAAGGCAAATGAAAGAGCAGGCGAAATTGTATGGAGAATGCCTACTATCGAGTATTATAAAAAAATGAATGAATCGAAAGTCGCAGATCTAAAAAACTCGGGCGGAAAGTTAGGCGGAATGATGACGGCCGGTCTATTCGTCGGTTCCTTCATTGCAAAAGAAGATATCCCATGGATTCATATTGATATAGCCGGAACTGCCTACATTACCGAAAAATTCGGCTACCTAAAAGAAAACGCCACAGGAACTTTAGTAAAAAGTCTTTACTATATGCTAAGCAAAGAAGCTTAATCAGCTAGGTATACAGCCATTTTTTTTATTTGTGCCGAGAGTTAATACCCCGATGCTCTGCATCGGGGTTGTTGATTATTTCGGTAAAATCTGAAATCATTAAATTGAAATCATAATTCGGTGTTTTCTTTTTTTGTTTTTCTGCAATGGTTTTAAGAGCAATTAAAAAATACTCTGACAGTTTTTCTTTTTGCTGACTATGTGTTAATAGGCTGAATTCTTTTTCAAAATGAATGACTACCTCTATCTTGCCCGTATCTGCTTTAAAAGGCCCGTATTGAAATCTAGGGCGCAAGTAATATCCGTTTTCGGAAATCTCTTCTTTTGTGTATAGTTTCTGTAATTCTTTTGCGGCTTCTTGACTTGATAATTTGCGTCCCGATTCATCGATGATATAGTTTGTTTTACAATGAGCATTATCATAATAGCTGAAAGCACATTTCAATAAAATACAATTTACGGCTTTGCCGTATTTTTCGGGACGCATCTTTTTATTCAATTCGTTCTGAAGTTTTTCCTCAATGCTTTCTATAACCGGTTTTGAATTTTCATAACAGTTGGATATTGTACGCACAATCCAAACAGGATTTTTAGGAATCCAATTGCGTTGACTTTCAATTTTTATGTCTTCTATATTTTCGGTTACGGGGTAATCCCAACACACCGGTTGTTTTTTGTCTTTGCAGTCGGGAGCGGAATAATAGGAAGTTCTGCACTGCTCCATCGTAAATCCGGTTTTTCTTTTTGACCATATTGCCTCGACAAAACGAAGCTCTCCGAATCTGTTGCAAAAAAAGGTGCGGGGATTACCGTTAAAAAACACACCTCTTGACGCTTCCAATGGTTCATGGTTTCCCCAACCGATTACGGCAAGACATTCGCAAAGCCGCACCGCCTTGTTCCACCCCGATACGCTTTTATAATCCGCATATTTTAAAAATTCCGCAAAAAGTTTTTCACGCATGTTTTCAATGGAGTTTTGAGAATGTAAAAAATCTTCCAGTTCCGATAAGTCGTTAATTGCATAAATTTCGTTCATAGCCGGTTTCTTCTCTTTTTCTCCTTATCTATTATTCAAATTATAATTTATCCGTTTATACCGTCATTTTTGATATTATATTCTTTATCCATTGTCATAAAAGCTAAATGCCCCAAAAGATAATCAGGTTTTGCATCAAGATCGAAAGAGCAAGTTACACCGTTTGAGTCAAGTTCAAAATTAAGATATAAAATAAACAGAGATGCTCTAAAATTTGTTTAACAGCAATCCCAATTTCACTCATATTACCTTAAGACGGTTTAAAAATATTACCGTCTAATTTCCAATATTTGATTTTTGTATCGCCGCCGCATTTTTTGCAGCGAGAATTTTTAGATGCCGAAAAACCGATTCCGCTTTGTTCCGCAAGTTTTATAATCCGCTCTCTTTCTTCAACCAAGTCCGGAATATCCGGTATGAGGCAAGCGGAAATCAATTCTCCCATTTGGTTTTGTAAGACAGCTTCTTTTACCATTTTAGGTAAAAGAAGTGAAGCCAAATACGAATCCGTTTCTCTTTTGTGTATTTGTGAAAAACCGCAAGAGTCACACTGAATGCCGGTTAAGATTTCCCGTGTCCGGCTTTCTGCGAATATTTTTTCAATATTAATTTTTTTTCCTGCTTTTATTATATTTGCAATTCCGTAAGAAAGGCATTTAAGATATTCCATCAACTCATTTGCCCATGGTTCAGCCTCGTCGTTTATAGTATGATTATTTACCTTGCAAATCCAAATATCATTTATACTGCCCATTCCTCCGTAAGCCCCAAGATGATGCTCAACACTGCCTGTGCTTAAGTATTCTTCAATATCGGTTTCAATCCATTTTTGCCAAGTACAGGACGTTTCGGTAAACAATTGCTTTAAGGCTTGCAATGCATAAATATAGTATCTATCATTTTCTCTTAGAAAATCCGGAAATTGTTTCATTGTTATACTCCTTTTAGCGACGCTTTTTTCATTTTTATTTAAACACACCATAAATAAAAACACCGCCGACAACAGCGAAGAAAATACCGCCTGCAAAACCTATTATGCGGACAACAGGACGGCCCAAATAACGGCTTATCTGCCCCATTCCCCATTTACTTTGATAGTGTGCGTCCGGCGAATACAGCCAATCCCAATGCTCAATACGCTCGTCCATAGTTTATCTCCTCCTGTCCCATTTTTTTAAAGATTATTGAATAATTTCTAAACCATGTAAATATGCAAATTTGATTAAACTTGCGCCGTAAAAGTCCTCAAAATGTAAATCGATATTTTCTTTTGGAATTTCTTTTAATGAGTTATAAAACGAAATATATTTTTTCTTTAACTTATCTTCTTTGATGACTTTATTAAAATATCTTTCAGCCGGCTCTTTGCCGCCAAAATAGTAGATATAGTAGAGCAAAGCATACCCTTTTAATGAGCCGTTTAAAATTCTTTCAATATTTTTATTTGTATCTTCAAAGTCTGCAAATAAAGGCATAATGTGTTTATGTAATAATCCCGTAATTTGCGTTACGGTATCTTTATAGCTTGCACCGGTCAACTGCCACCAAGCACCCGCTTTTCTTCCGGCTAAAGAACTAAGCTCTCCGCCGTAAATAATTCCTTCACTGGTTATGCATGCTTTTTTCATAGCCTTTGAATAAATGTTGATATGCGGGATAAACTCAACACTAGATTCACAGTTGTATCTATTGGCTTGAAAATATATTTCAAAAATAATGTCTTTGTTATTTGCAATTTTTCGTAAAGTCTTTCCTTTACCTACCACTTTAAAGTCGGGGAAATTGCATGCTATTTCTTGCCATGCTTTTTCGCAAAGTTCTCTTGGTTTCATAACTTCTTCCTAAAACTTATTTCCAAAATTCTAATATTTCAAAATCTTCACAGTCAAATGCGGTAATTTTATCCCAATCTCTTTTTAAGATAATCCGTTAACAGTTTTTGAAATTTAAACATTTCATTATGGGTAATAACGGCGCCTTCTTTCCATTCGGTATGATCTTCATTCCATGTACGGATATCGTAGCTCGATTGCTTCTCACGCTGCTTTGATAGCTGCGGCGGTATAGTGCCGTTTTTGTATTTGTTATTGAGCTTCTTGTTTTAATAAATGGAAACCAAAACATTTTGACCTGCTTGGGCTGCTTCGTTATAAAAATCTTTAAGTCCGGCAAATGCACATTTAAGTTCATCTATAATTTCTTCTTTTTCATCTTCATAATCCCAGATATTCGGATACAGTTTATTTTCCTTACATTTTTGCATACTGAAGTTTTCCAAAAGAGAATCAATATCGGTTTCATTTAATTTTTTCACGATTAATGGTATGGTTTCCTTTTTTGTATATCCGATAAAATCTTCGCATTCTTCGAAAGAATTTACTCCGACAATTGCTTCACTGAGCGGGTTACCCTCTATCGGCTTTCCTGCTGAAACACCGGTAAGTACAAAATGTAAAACGTCCCACATTTTATCCATGTCGAATAAAATACAGTCTTCGGCTTCTTGCAGTTCTTCCGTAAAATCCGCAATATCTTTTTCGGTCATAAGTTTTTTTAAGTCCATATCACTTATGAGTTGATAGTTTGCAATCATTCCCATATCAAATTCTCCTTAGCTGTTATCTAAATTATCATTCTTGTGAATACTCTTGTCTTTTGTACTCCATTATTAAGATAATGTCAATCGAGAAGATTAAGAAATGGAATACTTGGAGCTGGCACGAACAAAAATTACCCGCATAAATATCGGTAATGACCTAATTATATATGCACCATGTCTTGCACCATACTCAACAACACATCTAAAACATTACCGGTTTTAATTAGAATAATCACCAAATGCTCGTAAAATCAGAAAATTGAGATACATTTTTAAGAAATATATCCTCATAGTGAACTGTCGTATTTTTGATGCGTATAAATCCAAAACCTGTATCATCATGAGGATAAGCAATAAATCCTAATTCATCAAACACAAAAAAACAATGCCCGTCAATTCCTTCATCCATCATCATTAATAAAGAGAACATAGCTATAACATCATAATCCGTAGTGAGAAATTTTTTGAAGCCTAAAGATAGGCAATTAGCATTATCGTAAATAGAAGCACTCATTGTTTTTATATATCCAAAATCAATCAGATATTTTTCTATGTATTTTATGTAATTGTTTATGTTGCTGTTATTTCGATTATATTCTTTTACTTTGAAAACATTAGAAACTATTATTATATTATTTGTATGTTTTCTAAAAAAATGCATAAAATAATCGACTATTTTATTTGCGCGAAAAATAGTAAAAGGCTTATTTCTTTTGCAATATCCTTTCCAGCCTTTACTGTCGGTATAAGAATTTAAATTTACCCATTCTTGAATATTAAAATTTGAGTTATCCATTATCGCGTTCATCTATCTATTTTTATCCAACCAGTTTTTGATAATATTTCTCCAATTGTTTTATATTCCGTGCTCTTTTTAAAGAATCGGCATCATTTTTATCCGTATAGGTCAGCCATTTATTATATAAGCCATATAAAATTTTCTGTCCGGCTTCGGTTAAATCGAGATTCGTATATAAGAGTTTTATAATTCGGCCTCCTCTGTCTACAGGATTTTCCTTTATCAGCTTTTTTTCATAGGCAAAATTAAGAAATGTAAGATTTTCTTCATATAGTTTATAAATAGTTTCGGGATAGCCTCTATAACTTTGAAATAAAAATCCTATATCAATGACAACTTCTTTTAGAAAATATAATTCATGGTAGACATAATTTATGATTTTTTCAAGGTTCTCCTTATCTTCAAGATTTGTAACTCCAATAAATTGATAATACTTCCAATTAAATAAATTTATCGGTTTAAAACAAGACAATATATTTTCAGTTTTTTCAAAAGTCGGTGCATAAAGGACATAAAATTTTTCCTGATACAGTACTCCGATTCGTTTCCCTGAGACAAGTACAATATACTCTTCAAAAATGGCTTCCAGTGAAAAATTATTTATTCCCTTGCATTGTTTTTCTATATATTGAGCAAATTTTTTAGTGGTCATTTATTTCCTCTCTCCTAATCCGAACATAAGTCATATCCGGTTTTACTTTATCAAATTATACATGATTTTACGGTATTTTTCTATATAGTAAAAATATAAAAACAACTACTCTGATATATAGAAAATCCCGATTAAAAATGATATAATATAAACAATATTTAATTGGTGAAGGGCTTTTACATGGCAAAAGAAACAAATACTTTAAAAGAATTTTTAGATAGCGAAATCTATTCGGAGCCACGGAAATCAATTTTACTAAAAACTGCCGATAATGTAGGTATGGAAATAGAAAATATATTTGATTACTTTAACGACATCAAAATAATTAGCAATCACGACGGATATTTTTACAGCGTAAAGGAAGCTTTAAAAATATTACTACTTGGACTTCTTTGTGGACGTAAAAATATTAGAGAGATACACGAGTGGGCAACTGAAGATATTATAAAAGAAAAACTTCGTAAAGAATTCGGAATAGAGAAAATACCTTGCTATTATTGGCTAACCTGTCTACTTAAATTGATAAACATAGACTCATTAAACGAATGTTTTATGAATATGGCTGAAGCTCTTATTAAAGAATACGGTACAGAAAAACCTCTTACAATAGCGATAGACGGAAAAACTATCCGTTCAACAGATAAAATGAGCAGCTATGAAAGTCCGCTGCACATAGTCTCTGCACAAGTTGCAGAATTCGGTATAACATTGGCACAAAAATGTGTTAAAGGAAAGACAAACGAGATACCAACCGTTCAAGCTCTTATAAAAAATCTTAATATAAAAGGGCATATAATCGTTGCAGATGCCTTAAATTGTCAAAAAGAAACGGCAAAAATCATAAAAGAAGGAAAAGGGGACTATTTACTGTCGGTAAAAGGGAACCAGCCTTTATTAAAAGCGGATATTGAAGAATATGTTCAAGATGAAATTCTAAGAAAACAAATGGACACGGCTTGTAAAAGTGAAAAAAATCGTGAAAGAGTTGAAAAGCAAACAGCCTTTTGCACAACTAATTTAGGTTGGATGGATAATACAGATGAATGGGAGGGGTTAAGCTGTATTGGAGCTATTCATTCAGAGTTTAAGAGTAAGAAAGGAAAGAGTGATGAATGGCATTATTATATTTCGAGCAGAAAACTTACAGCTCAACAGCTATTGGATATAGCAAGAAAAGAATGGGTTGTAGAAACCATGCATTGGTTATTAGATGTTCATTTTAGAGAAGACTTTTGTCGGCTTTTAGATAAAAATCTACAACAAGCCTTGAACATAGGACGGAAAGTGGCGTTAAATTTGGTCTCGCGATACAAACAAAAAAATGCACCTAAATCTTCTTTGTCACACATTATGTTTAAAGCTCTCATGGATATATCTTTTATCAAAAAAATATTACAAAATTGATTTCCATGATTCGGAGCTGATTCGGCTTACGGACCCGGCAAGTATTGAAGAAAAAATCAAGGATATTGAAATTTTCCGATTACATGATAGATTAAAACAACGTCAATTTTTATTGGAAGGTTTTACTTGTAAATTATCTACCGAAAAAGAACTGGCCGAATGGTATTTGCATCTAATCAAAGAAAATAAAAGCGATATTGTTCTTTGGACAAAAGAATTTTGGAAGTACAGTAATGATACGCCGGATGAATATCCTGACGGCGAATTTGCTCCGGAAGAAGAACTTGATGAAGATGAAAAATCAAAACTTATTTCAGTCGGCAAATATACAAAGTCATGTTTAGCCATGTATATGGTGGAATTCGATATATTAAAAAAATCATCCTGAAATTTTAGCAGATTATTATAAAAGGCTGCGTATTCCGGGTGCGGTCAAATATGCAAGAGAAATGAAAAAACTCTTTTCCCGAATATTCGGGGAAAGTTAAGCTTTTTTCAAGATTTGCTAATCCTTGCAAAAAGTTTTTATGGGAGGTATGAAATGGCACGATACGAACTTGGCGCAATTTACGAAATAGATGCAGGCGAAAAATCCTATTATGCCCGCCTTTTAAATTGCGATTTATACGGAGTATTCGCCCCCCTTTCCGGTGAAATATCAGAAGAAGCATTTGAGGATACACCGTACCGTCTGTATATTTCTACCGGTAGTTATGCAGTAAAACGAGGCTTTTGGAAAAAGCTTTTTCCTTCGCCCGATAAAACGGATATTGAACGCTGGAGCCGTCCTCTGCATTTAGTTGTATTTACACCTTGGGACATTGAAGGAGCCCTCAAGCGCCGAACTTCATTTGACAAATACGGCCATACTGAAATACTTGATGAAAAAAACTTATATTCAATGCCTTAAACAGGGCTTTATTTCAATCATTCAACCTATGTATGAAAAAATCCCTCAGTTCCTCAATAATTATTACGATGATTGGCCCGCAAGTGAAATTTACAGTGATGTTCTAACCGGCACCGCAGAACATCAACAAAAACAAATGAGCAATTTAAAGAAACTAGGATTTGATGTTTTGAAATATTAAAACAGGAGAAATAAAATGCTTACACTGAAAGAATTGATTAAAAGTCAAAAAAATTTTAATGAAAGCTTCTTTGCAGAAGTGTCGGATAAACTATGGGAAATCGGAGAAATAGAAGAAATTAAAAATCAAACCGATGAAGACTTATTTCTTTTTCATATTGCCGTTAACATCATAGGAAATTGGAAGGGTGACGGTTGGTGGGAATTTATCTGTAATTATCCTCAGCTTATCCGTTATGTTCCCGGCACATTGGCAGCATTAAAATTATCCGATATGAAAACAGCCTTTGAAAATGTGATAAAATGTTTCCCTGAAAATACGGTTTTTGAAGATTCGAGTACCTATGTAGATACGGTCAATTTTCTTCAAAATGTCAGATTCAAAATAAGCGATACATATTTAAATTCGGTTCCTGCAGATAAGAGAAAAGAAATGTCCGAGGCTTTGCATAAAAGCATTGATGACCTTGAATCTTTGACGGATAAACGCTGGACTTATGATGCAAAAAATGACGGTTGGTCAGATGTAATTGATTTTATCGGAGAAAAAAAATAACGGAGGAGATGATAATGCAGTATATCGGAGAATTAACAACATAAATAATAATTTGACAAAATGTGATAATGAAGACGATACTTATAAATTTAATGTACATTCAAATGTTTAATATAATTTAAAATTAAGGAGTTAAACGCGTTTGTAACCGCAAATATCTATGTATAACGACAGACTTGAAATATTGTCACACGGAGGTCTTCCAAACGGCTTAACTAAGAAACAATTTTTCGCGGGTATCAGTAAACCGAGGAATGCAACATTGATGAGGATTTTTCTAACTATGGGTCTGACAGAACATACGGGGCATGGAATCCCGACAATTGTTGAAAAGTATGGAAAAAAGGTTTTTGAAATTGAAAGTAACTATATCCGCTGCATAATTCCATTTGAAAAAGAAGTTATGACTGTGTTGACAAATAAAAATGTCGGTTTGAATAAAACAGAAAAAAGAGTAATTGAACTGTTAATAGAAAAACCAAGCTATACTTCCGCTGATCTTGCAGAAAAAATAGAAGTTTCCAAAAGAACAATTGAAAGGACTTTTAAAACTTTACAAGAAAAAAACATAATAGAAAGGATCGGTTCAAAACGTGACGGAAAATGGATTGTAGTAAAATAAAACAACCGAATCGCTCAAATTAGGAAAAACACCACCACCGTTACTTGAAATGGATGCAAAATAACTGCCAAAACGCCGAAGAATTTTCAACCAAAATGCCGAAAAAAATATTGCCAAAACGCCGAAAAAATGACATAATATATGCAGAGGTAAAGCTTAATGAAAGAATATAGAGCCCGCATAGTAGACGATATGTTAAAAGACAAACTTGAGTCAAAAGGAGCTGTTGTTATTGAAGGCCCTAAATGGTGCGGAAAAACCACAACAGCAATGCAAGTCGCAGGCAGTATATTGAGAATGGATGAACCAAGCAAAAGAGAAACAAATATCCAAATGTCTGAAATAGACCCCGGAAGATTGCTAAAAGGTAAGGCCCCAAGACTTATTGACGAATGGCAGATAGCACCAAAGCTATGGGATGCAGCAAGATATGAGGTTGATACAAGAGGTGAAGAAGGACAATTTATACTTACAGGTTCGGCAGTACCGATAGAATCAAGGGAAATAACTCATTCGGGAACAGGACGCTTTACATGGTTAATGATGAGACCCATGTCTTTATTTGAATCAGGAGATTCAACAGGAGAAGTAAGTTTAAATCAACTTTTTGAAAATCCTAATGTGATAGACGGTATGAATAATTTAAGTATAGAAAAATTGGCTTTTTTAATTTGCAGAGGAGGGTGGCCTTATGCCGTTGGAATGAAGGAAAAACCGGCATTACTCCAAGCTGAAGATTACTATGAAGCAGTCATAAAATCCGATATTAATAGAGCTGATGGTGTGAGTAAAAATCCGGAAAGAGTAAAAAGATTGATGAGGTCTTTTGCAAGAAATCAAGGAACACAAATTTCCAACACTATGCTGAGGGATGATATAATTTCAAATGATACGGAATCTTTAAATGAAGACACTATTGCATCCTATATTAACGCACTAAAAAATATTTTTGTGGTCGAAGATATGCCTTCGTGGAATCCTAATTTAAGATCAAAAACATCAATCAGAACTTCCGATACAAGATACTATGTAGATCCTTCAATAGCGGTCGCCGCTCTTGGAATTGGACCAAAAGATTTGACTAATGATTTAAACACAATGGGGCTGCTATTTGAAACGCTGTGTGTAAGAGATCTTCGAGTATATGCAGAAAGTATTGGAGGTAATGTTTTACATTATAGGGATAAATCAGGTTTGGAATGTGATACGGTAATTCATCTAAAAAACGGCAGATATGGTTTAGCAGAAATTAAACTGGGCGGCCAAAAATTTATTGAAGATGCAGCGGAAAACTTAAAATCGTTGTCAAATAAAATTGATACATCAAAAATGCCTGCTCCTTCTTTTTTGATGATAGTTATTGGAATAGGCGAGTTTGCATATAAACGAGAAGATGGTATTTTTATAGTACCTATAGGATGTTTGAAAAATTAATTTTTGACACACGATACCCATACTATGTGGAGGGAAAAAATATATGAATCAATTTCAGATTAAAAGAGAGGTAATACTATGAAAGAAAAAAAATCAAATGGAGAAGACAAGATTCTCAAACAGGATATGAGTCAAACTGCCGACCGTCCGGGTATGGTTTTTATGATTCATTTACTTATGGAAGAAAAATGTGAAATGCCCGAAAAAGAGCATATACATAAAATTATGTGTGAACATTTAGGCGAAACGGATTGTTTTTGTTATGACGGTAATATGGCGGGTTTTGCTCCCCAAAAATATTCCGTGCACTATGAAAAGGAAAAACTAAATGTGCCTCCGCAGCTCATTATTATGAACTGTTCTGAAATTGAAAAACCGATTATGGATGATGTTTCAGCTACACAATTATGGAATTGCCCGAACGGCAGCGAAATTCTGGAAACTTGTAAATATCAAGTAATGGCAACGGATATGTTGGCTGCCGGTTTAGATTATAAAGAAAGAGCGGAAATGCTGGTAAATTATGTTGAAGCATTAGTAAACATATATCCGTCTTGCAAAGCAGTAGTTTTCGAAATATCTAAAAAAATGCTGACGAGAGAAGATATTCTAAACTGCACATTGCCCAAAGAAATGCGCTTCCTCCATTATGCAGTCAATATCCGTTTTTTTAATATTCAAGGAACAAACGATATGCTGGTCGATTCACTCGGTATGAGCACCTTATTTTTACCTGATGTTCAATATCATTTTCACGGCTTGAACCCGAATGACGTTGTAAACCACGCATATAATGTTTTATCCTACATTTATGATAATGATAATCCGATAGAAGACGGAAATACAATAGCAGGCATTACGGACGGCAATATGAATTCAGATATAAAATGGAAAGTGCAATACGAAAATTCCCTCATACAGCCGATAAGAGAAGTCATAGACATTAATATGGGCGAATACGCTTCGGGAAACAGGTAAACAAGGATTTAAGTATGATAACAATCGGAAACATCGGCAGATTTGAATCTATACCGCAAATTTTAAAAGATGTACTAAATGAAAATATTTCTGCATTGGAAGAACATCTATTAAACGGGTGGAAGCTTAACAAAGCTATCAGAGTCGGCAAATACACCGAACTCTCTCCTTTGTATTTTGCATTGATAATGAGAAAATTTCAATCTATAAAATGGCTGACGGAAAAAGGAGCAGACCTCAATGCAAAGGAGCATCCAAGTTTTCTTCTCGCAGTGAGATATTGTAATGAAGAGGTAATAAGGTTTCTTGTTTCCCATGGAGCAAAGATAGATGTAACGAACAACGTAGGTTCGGAAGCTTTTTTAGAAGCGTACTATGGTAAACGTTTTGATAATCTTTCGATTATACAAGAACTTGGGCATACCGCAGCTAAATACGGCGGACAGCTCTTGCGTCACGCAGTCTCTGACCGTAATTATAAAATTCTGGAATTTCTAATTGAACACGGAGCAGATATTAATTACAATAAGTCCGATATGGTATATTCCGATCAATCGACTCCGTTGTGTGTAGCTGCAAGATATGTTGATTTGGAAATGTGTAAATTTTTAGTGAAGCATGGAGCGGATGTTACGATTGCCGAAAAAGACGGAATGCGTCCATATAGCATAGCTTTGGAAAAAGGCGATGAGGAAATGGCAGAATATTTTAAATCATTAGAGCCGCCTGAGTTTCATCAAACACAAAATAAATTAGATGAATTAAAACCATATAAATTGCCAAAGAAAATAATTGAATTTTTAAATAGTGAAAACCTACACTTTGATTTAGCGGATTCCGACTTTGGATATATCGAGTTCTTCAAGCTGATTGATACTATTCCATTTAAATTCGGCAGACAAAAATTATTAAGACTTTCCCGCTCTCTCGGAGATTACAGTCATATTTATATTGTCTGGAATCCGAAAACAAAAAAGATTTCAAGCTATGATATGGAGCATGAAGAGCTCATCGATTTGGCAGGCTTTGATGATTTTATAGAAAATATGACAAAGTATATGAACCGGATTTTGGAATAATAACTGATAATGAGATTGATAAATATATATCTGAAAGGGAGAATATAAGGAGACTATGGACAAAAGAATAATTGATAGAATCACTAAACTGGGCGGTAAATCTGCCTTTGAAAGCGAGAACTTGCTACGAAATATGGAAAGCATTAGCTTACCTAAAAGTTATCTTATGCAGGACTTTAGCGATTACTTAGAAAATGATTTACTCGATAGAATAAAGGCAGAAGGGATATTACCTGAATCGGAAATCCCATATCCAAGGATACAATACAAAACTGAAAAATTTACTCCTTTCACAAAAGGAACAGCCGACTATGATGAATACTCCGGGTTTATTCATAAAGAAAATGTAAGCTCAGTAATTCCTTGTGATGATTTAGAGTTTTTAATTATTGGCGAATCCAACTCTTATCCCAATTATTACTTTATATGCCTAAGCGATAAAGATATTAGCAATCCCAAAGTATACACTACAGATCACGAAGTATTCTTTAGAGAGATTGAAGAATTGGGTCGTTTCTCTGACTTTCTTAATTTATTCGTATCTGAAGATGAGTATAAAGTAGAAATCAACAAGCTGAGAGAATAGAAAGGCTATAAGAATAATTATGCGCAAATATTGCGATGATATGGACAGCAAAGCTATGTTTGATGAACTGCCTGACCCAAAACCTAAAAAGAAAAAACTCAATGAACATAAAACGCATAGATAGATATAATGACAAAAGATTCTCAAAGACTGTATTGTTTCAGCATGGTGCCTATGAGATTGATAGCGAACCGTACGAAGTTGAGATTATAGATTCGGAATGTGCGGTAATTCGCGGAAAAGACTCTGAAAAATATTTATCCTTAGCAGAGGAATTCCGTTTTCACGCTCCCCACATTTCACGGTTCATAAATTCTGATGGAACAACGATTTTAAAATTTCTTCCACAAAAACAATTTAGCCTGCCGTTGAATCTAATTCACCCTTCGCAGTTTTATGTGAGCAGACAAAAACTTCAGGCTATCCGTTCTTTTATTCAAAAAGCGGAAGACATTGTAGTTCCGGTAATTCGGATGAATGACCGCTATATTTCATTGGACGGGCATACCCGTATATATCTGGCACATGAACAAGGATGGGAAACGGTTTATGCCGTAATCTCTGATACAGATGACTGGATTTGGCGATTTGTTGAAGAGGCGGAAAAAAGATGTATTTATCGCCCGTCCGATTTGCAGTTGGTATCTCAAGAAGAATATGAAATATGTTGGAATGCGTTCTGCGACAAAATGTTTGGTAGAAAATCATAAACTAAAAGGAGACGATAGATTGGGAAGATTAATTTTTATTTTACTGCTTTCCGTTTCAGGACTTATTTTTTTAACGGTTATCTTCGGAATGTATATTTATATGAAACGAACCGTTTCCGGTGGAAAATCACTAATGGAAGAACCTGTAAACAAACAGACCGATACTACAAAAATGAGATTCAGTGAATTTTTGGTATATGCATCTGTCATACTTGGGGCGGTATTATTTGCCTTACAGGTGATAAAAAAGGGAGGCTCAGGATTTTCTAATTTGGCAACAGCTATCCTCCTGCCTCCGGTTATGGCTCTTTTTAATGCACGAAAGCGTACCGGAAGAAGTATTTTTATATTTATGGCTGTCGCAATATTTTCACTTTATATGTTTTTGGTATATATCATAATCAGTGTTCCGGTGAGGGCTCCGGTTTTTACGATTAACAACACAAAGATTAAGATGGCATATACAACTGTTGCCGATATAGTTGCAGACGGATTCGACATATATGTAAAACATGATAATCCTTCCGGCAGAGATTATAAAAAACTGCTTTCTTGCGGTGCTTTTAAAAAGTATCCTGCCGATAGAAGTATTCTCGTTGAAAAAGGATTCCGAAGAAATAATACTGCTATACCTTATGCTAATTATCTTCTTGTAAAAGACGGCTTTGTGATCGGGAGCATCGGTCTTTACGGTCATAAAAAAAAGGATACGGTATTAGAAGACTGTAAAATCATTCATTTAAAACTTGATGAATACTGCATTTCCGATGCAAGAGAAAATTCAATTCGTTATTGTCTTGATGATGTTGAGCTGCTCGTTCCATTGCAACAAGAAACATTGCAAGAAACATTCGATAAAAAACTGTGGTTAGTACCGCCAAGAAATACGAGAGACATAACTCAGCTGCACTACGGCATTAAATGGTCAACCGGAAGCGATCATCTCTTTTGGAATGAATACTTTGCTTATATTCATTTTAATGAAAGCAATAGTATGACAGGCTTTGAGATTTCAACCGAAATAGCACGTGATTGGAATGAATGAGAGCGCTCAGTCGTTATAATAAACCATGTATTTTATAATCTTACATCTCTTTTATATCATAGCTTTAACGCTGCGATAAGTTCTTCTCCATCCATATCTCCTGTTTCAACAAAACCGAATGAGCTATATAGTTTACGCGCAACTTGATTTTCAGGTTCATAAGACAACCAACAATATTCAGCTTTTCCGCAAGGAAAAGTCTTAATAAAATCTAGAGCCAATTTAACTGCTTCTTTTCCAAATCCATTGTTTTGATACGCTTTATCAATCATCAAGCGCCAAAGATTATAATTTCCTTTTGCTATTTTAGGTGCGTCAATCCAATAGTCATGAACATCAAAACCGATCATCAAAAATCCGACCGGTGTTTCATTGTCATATATCCCGAATGGAAATGCATAACCATTTGCGGTGATTGTAATGTAGGCTTCAATGATGCTTATATCGTTGGCAGCAACAAAGCTTTTCTGTGTTTTCGATACCCGCAGTTTCAGAATATCCCAAATGTTTTTCCCGTTTACTTTTTCCAAATGAAGCATACTATATCCTTTATGACTTAAATTTATTCTGCAATATTAATTCCTTTCTCGATAAGTTTTTTCTTTGCTTTTTCAGAAATATAAATAACTGTGCCGTCAATAAGTTTTAAGTTTGGAAACTGTGCCAACTCCTCATCAGAAATAGATTTAATATCAAATAAATTATCTTCGCCATCCCATTGCGGAATAAGCTGCATATTAATTTCATTTCCGCCATCAAGAAACAGCTGTGTTACCTTTGGAGCCAATTCAGCAGGAATTTCCAATTGCTGAAACCAGCTTTTTACTTCAGGTATCATTTTATCGTAGTAATCATCGGGATCTATTTCTTTTTTTGCATAATCATTACAAAAATCATATACATCAAATTTCGGTTTAAGCAGTTCTTGTTCATACATCAACTCTTGGATAACAGCAAGTTTAAAATTGAAGTTTGTAAATGTCAGTACTTTACCTTCTGCCTTTGGCTGTTTCCATTTACCGCTTGACACCCTCGGCGGTTTATACCAAAAACTTATATCCCGTATAGGTTCAGGTTCGGCACGTACCAAATCGGCTATCTCATCGGTTTTTGATTTTCTCAAACGCTCCTGAAAAGATATTGCGTCCAGAACCGAGTTTAATTTGCTCGACAATGAGCAATTTATTTTCCAGTTTCCCACTTTCATTTCTAAAAATATATAAGCTTCTCTCAATGTTTTTTGAGGTATAGCTTCCAAAATAGTTTTACCGTTTATCGTAAAAATCCCGGGAAACACCTGCTTGGGATTTACATCGAAAAACGAAAATTTTACTTTTTTCTCCCATTCCTTATCTTCACATATTCTTATGTCTAGTTCGCTGATACGTCCTTTGGAAACAAAACTTTTTATTCCCATATTATCCCAGATATATATTTCCTCTAAATCATCTTTACTTACTGTTCCATCAGGCGGCTTACGCAATACTTTTCTATATTCACCGAATTTCTCCGCAAGAATATCTATTGATAGGTTTTCAATAAACTCATCATTAATATACAAACCGTTTTTAGTTAAATTGATATGAAGTTTCTGTTGCGGCATGGCCGGTTGTTTATCCTGTTTGTTCGATTCCTTGCTTTTTATAATACTCATTTTATATCTCCTTACCATATAATATTTCTTTAATAGCTCTATTGACACAATACCGTCAGGGTTTATGATACATTGTTTTGAAATAGTCATAACTCGATCCTCTTCATCGGCAGATAGTGTAAAAGAAGTTAATATAAATATACAAAATGCAATTACTTGTTTCATTTTTCCCTTGATTACAGAGTGTTCACAATTTCAATCGTATTCTCAGATTGAAGCAGGCTGAACAGTTGTTTATAAGCATTTATGATTTTTTCTCTATTTTCTTTATCTGACAAACCTAAAATGTAGCAATCGCTATTTGTGTCGATAAGATATAATACCTTGTCACTCATCGCAGCAAGCCTACGGAAAACTTCCGGCGGTTCAAATTCCGTATCTTTATCCAAGTGAAGCATATTCGCTTTTATCTTTTTTGCTAATAGATTGTAACCGTATACAATATCTCCCACATCCGCCTTCCAATCGAACATTGCCAAATAGTTCAAATCTATAAAATCGTTTATCAAAGAGACACAAATATCTTCTTGCTCCAATGCTGTATGATATATTTTCTTGGCTTTTTGCGGAGATATGCCGAGTAATTTGCAAAGCGATAAAAAAGTTTGTTCCGTATCGGCAGGTAAGCTTTTGTTCCGGCAAGCAAGTTTTCCTTTTTCCTCCCAAATACGTCTGTCTTCTTCTTCAAGTATTTTTATTTGCAGTTGTCCGTATTGTGTTAAAACCGTTTTTATATTCTCAATGTTTTTTTTATCAAAAATAGGCTTGTTCTTCCCTATAAAATTGAACCACTCTTGTCCTGCCTCGCCTGTGATGTCATAATCATAAGAAACAATTTCACAACGATCTCCGATTCTCACAACGGCAAAGATCTCATCTTCACAATAATCAACCATACAGATACTTTCGGGTATAAATGCTCTGTGCCCGCCATTTTCGTAAAAGCGATTGGTGTATTTTGAGCTTTTGAGTGAAATACAATCATAAATATTTTGTGCTTTAATTTGTGTCTCCATCATTTCTTGAGCTTGACTCGAAAACTTTGCGTTGTTTTCCAATATCTGCCGAAAGAGTTGTATATCAAATGCCGACCCGCCTATGAGTTTTTCGTCTTTGTAGTACACCCACGATACAGTTCGGCCGATATTTTTTCCGTTCATATTCCATTCCTTTTTTTATTCGTGCGGAGGGTTTAATACCAGCCGTTTTTCGGCAACGCTCTGCGTCGGGGTATGTTGATTGTATCATTTTTCCTTATCATTTTTAAGGGGGAGAGATGGAAATCTAACAGTAGAAAAGAAGCCTTAAAAGCGATATAATATTATCCAACATTTTGCTATTTCAGGTACATCAATCCAATAGTCATGGACATCAAAACCGATCATCAAAAATCCGACCGATGTTTCATTGTCATATATCCCGAATGGAAATGTATAATCATTTGCCGTATTTTTGTTTATTCGCCGGCCAAAGCCAGAACAGGATCGAGCTTTGCAGCTCTTGAAGCCGGATTCATGCCGAAAAAAATTCCCACAAACACCGAAAACACAAATGAGATAGCGCATGCTCCCGTGCTTACGATGAATGATTGGCCCCTTACGTATTCTACGGCTATGCTTATTGCGATGCCGGTAAGTATTCCCGATATTCCTCCGATGAGTGTAATTGCCGCGGACTCTACAAGAAACTGCCGCCTTATGTCTGCAGGACTTGCACCAAGAGCTTTTCGTATGCCGATTTCCTGACGCCGCTCTGTAACCGTAACAATCATAATGTTCATTATACCTATTCCTCCTACGAGCAGTGAAATTGCAGCAATAGCACTGAGCATGACGCTCATAGTAGTCATTATTTCGTTCATCTGATCGATCATTGTTTGCATAGACATAACGTTTACCGAGTATGTAGAGCCGCTTAATTCGGCGCAGTACTCCTCTAATGAGCTTGCAAGTTCGGTAGCATATTCGGAACTTTCGGCCTGAACTATGACAGTAGAGGCGCTTGGGTTCGGCACGATTTTTTTTGCATAAAATCCGCGCGGAATATAGGCCCCATTACTCGTCTGTTCCATACCGGATGTTTGCTCTTTTAATACGCCTATCACTTCAAAACTGAAGGAAATATTATTAGATGCTGCAAGAATATATTTGCCGACGGCATCTCCTGAAGGGAAAAGGGCATCTGCAATCGTTTTACCGAGAATGATTTTTTGCATACCGTAATAATCTTCCGTAACCGTAAAAAATCTTCCCGATTCAAGCTGTATTCCGTACATTTCAAGATATCCTTGTTCTATAGCAGTACAATTTGTTGTCGAGCTTGTCTCGCCATAGGATAGCGATACATTCAGAGAATTTTTATACCAAATTTTTTTTATGTGATTTACGTTATCAAAAAGATCCTTTCTAAATGTTTCGTTGAAGTTAATCGAAGCGGAACTTGCCCCTCGGCGCATAAAACCGGATGAAATGCTTACGACATCGAGACCTGATGTTCCAAAGGTGTTTTTTATTTCTTGAGTGGAACTGCTTCCCATGCTGGTAATAACGATTACCGAAGCGACGCCGATAATAACACCGAGCAATGAAAGAATCGTGCGCGTTTTTTGCCTTCTAAAATTCTGGAGAGCGTTAGTAAAATCTTCAAACATTGCTTTATTCCTTTTCGTCCGATTCATCCGATACTTCACTAAAAGGCATAATGGGAACCTGATGTTCATCAGACTGAATATTTCCGTCAAAAATCTTTATGCACCGATCAGTACTAGCTCCAATTCCCGGATCGTGGGTAACAATGACAATTGTAGTTCCGCTTTCATTTATCTTTTTAAAGAGGTTAAGAACCTGAGCACCTGTTTTACTATCCAAAGCACCGGTCGGCTCGTCGGCCAAGATAATATGCGGTTTTGTTACCATTGCTCGTGCAATGGCAACACGCTGCTTTTGCCCGCCGGAAAGTTCGTTAGGCCTGTGAGAAAGCCTATTGCACATATCGACAAGCTCCAAAGCTTCTTTTGCAAGTGCAATGCGTCTTGCTCTTTCAACACCCTGATAACGCAGAGGAAGCATAACATTTTCTAAAACCGTCATGCTCGGAAGCAAATGGTACTGCTGAAACACAAAGCCGATCGTTTTATTACGCAGCATGGCAAGTTCTTTTTCAGTCATCTTTGCCGTTTCTTTACCGCCGATTTCCAATATACCGCTTGTCGGCCGGTCAAGACAGCCTATCATATTCATGCAGGTAGACTTTCCGGAACCGGAGGGTCCCATTATCGAAACAAATTCTCCCTGATCTATACTGAAGCTTATGCCGCGTAGGGCATGTACGACGCTTTCACCCATTTCATATAATTTTGTAACGTTTTCCATACGGATAATAGTTTCACCCATTTTTCAGATCCTAATAATATAATTTCGATTGCTAAAGCTTTACATCTATTACATCGGAGGCGGGCCGCCCATTGGTGCTCCGCCTCCTCCGGGAGCTCCGCCCGAAGAGCTCCTGCTGCCGGAGGAACCGCCGGGTCTGTTACGTGAACCGCCCGAATTTTTCGGAGAACTTTGCGCTTTTAAAACTTCTCCTCCGGAAAGCCCTTCTTCAATTTTTACGTATCCGTTTCCATATGAAGAAACCTTTACGCTAATTTTTTCACCTGTCGAAGCAAGCTGCACATAGGCCTGCCCATTTTCGTTTGCAACCGCATAAGATTCTACGATAAGATTCTCGACAGGATCAGTAATTCGGATTTTTCCCGTAAACGAAAAGTTGGGAAGGATCTCTTCAGGATATTCGTCTATGCGGATTTTAACCTTTACAACCGTGGCACCCCGGCTAGTAACTTCACCGATTGCCGGCCAGTTTACCACATAACCTTCTACCGTACCTTCGTATGCCGGAAAGGTAAATTCGACCTTTTGGTTTGTCTTCAATTTCGAAACGTCTTTTTCAGCAATTTCAACTTCTGCAGTAAGATAATCGACATTTACCAGTACTCCGACCGAATCTTTTGCTTCAAGCGAATCGCCCACGGAAACATTTAAGTTAGCAATAATGCCGTCGAATGTGGCCTTTACTTTGCGGTCTTCTATTTTTTGCAAAAGCGACAGACGCTGTTTTTTTTGCAGTGCCAGCTCCATTTGTGAGCCGGAAACCCTTGAAGATGCCATGCTGTAATCTAGCTTTGCAAGATTATATTCCTGTTCCGTATCATCAAGCTGAATAATAATATCACCTTCTTTTACCTTATCACCTTTTTGTACATAAACGCCCAAAACGGTGCCGGCACTTAAAGCCTTCAGAGTTTGCTGCTGTGCAGCATCTACAGTACCGGCAATTTCAATTACATTTTCGTAGGTTTCTTTTTTTACCGTGTAAACGGTGTTATCTTTTTTAGACGCATCGATAAGCGTTTTTGCGCCGACAAGACATGCAATAATTACCAGCAACGCTATACTGCTTCCGATTAAGAATTTCATTTTCCAAGAAAGCTTTTTTTTCTTCATAATAAATTCCTCTACTTATTGGATTTCATCATCTCGGCAAAACAGCAGTTTTGTCGTATTGTTGTAAATAATTAAATCGATGTCATTGATAAGCAGCCGAATGCGGTAGAGTTCTTTATTCGCGTACGAAGTTAAATATTCGCTTTCTGTAATGATTCCGGCTTTAAAATACGCATTCATATCTTTTTCCAGCTGAACATACATATCGTAGGTTTGAAGGTTTGTTTGTTTTGCCCAACGTATATCGTTAAGCGATTGTGTTTGCTCTACAACCGATGTATCATATTTGTCGGAAGCCGATTGCAGCTCAATTAATTCCTGCTGCTGTGAATACTCTTTTTTCTCAGCACTTAGCTTTGCCTTCCTAAATGTGTTCAGATCGACAGTTGCCGAAAGTATGTAAATAGGCGAACTTGATTTTTCTACAGGAACCGATATACCTGCATCTAGGCTCAATCCGTATAAACTTGCGCTTACTCCGGCATCCACCGTGTCAGCCTTTGTACCGGAAGAAGAAAGAGCTCGAGAATTCTGTATCGTATAACCTGCATTTGCACCGAGCGTAAAGTTTTTATCGGCCTTTCTCGCAAGAGAATTGTACGAACGAATCCATTCGGCCTCTTCTATTTTTTTGTAGTCTTCTTTTTTTAAGGATATAATGTCAACGGCCTCCACCGATTGAATGCTGTTGGGCAAAAAATCAGTTGCCTTTTGACCTTGCTCAAAGCTAGAGCCGCATTTTGCCGCAAAAACAGCACAGTTATGCTCAAGCGAACGAATTTTTGTTTCAACATTGTGCTTATCGGAAAGTACTTGCAGTTCGGCTTGGCGGTAATTCGAAGACGATTTTGAATAGCCTTTCGCCTTTATTTCCTCAAACTTCAAAGTGTTATCGTACAATGTTTTTTGTGCCTGAATAATGTCGTTTTCACATGTAAAGAGAGCCTTTAATTGCGAGTAAAATTCCTTTTCAGCTTCCAAAGCTCTGTTTTGCAGAATTCGTTTTGCACTTAAAAGAGTCCGCTCAGCCTTCATAAGTTTAAGCCGACGCTCTATTGCGCTGCCTGAAATAATATCTGCTGACAGAGAAAACTTTGTATTGTCAGAGTTATTTTGCCCGCCGGTAATTTTTATTGAAGAAGAAACATTTAACTTTAAATTCGATAAGGCTGGCAGAGCGGCCGTTACCGACGGTGAAAAAGAAACGGAAACACTGTTGTTTTGACTCGTAAAAGTTGCCGTACCTGTCGAAAGTTTGACGCTTAAGCCATTGTCTATTGAGGTTTCCTGTGAGGAAAGTTCTGCTTTTTTTACTTCCAGTGCGAGTCTTTGCAGTTCCAAATCATTTTCCAAATATTTTGCCAAATCCGGACTAGCAAGGAGCAGACTTGCGTTGAACAACAAAGTGCATAAAATAAAAAAAAATCGTTTCATATTGATAGGTAAACATTTTTTATTATCTCGGGTTACATGACTTACACACTAACTAAGCAGTACAACGGCCTAGCCTTTACCTCTTCATTTAATTTTTAGTTTTATCTTTTACCACGCCGTCTATAAGGCGTGAAAAATCTATTGCGTTTTTTGAATTAATTACGGGTTTTCCGGTTTCTTTTTCTATTTCTTTTCGTGTATTTCCTGCGATGCTTCCGCCGCGCCGTGCCGTTTTTTTATTTTCTTCAAGCCCCTTAGGATTAGTAGTATTGGTTAATTCAGTAACGGTAGCCTCTGCAAGCATATTAAGAACAAGCTCAAGTGTCGACATATTGTCTCTTAGGCTTTCTTTTTTGAGGTTCTTAAAATCCTTATATTGTCTAACGGTCATACCGCTCCATGCTTTAGATATTTCGTTTGTCAAAATAGCATATTCCCTGCCTTCTTTTACGCCATGGTCTTGCCATGTATCGGTAAGTTCCTTTCTTACCTGAATAGCTTGCAGGCGCTGATTTATCCATTCCCTAGTATAGCCTTTTTTAAGATAGGTTTCTAAAGCTCTATCAATTGTCAATTCCGGATCTATGATTTCATCAACTCTTTCTTTTCCCACCTCGGCGAGCCACATCTTAAAGGGCTCTGCCTTAGGTGACGGAATAGATTGTATAATCCTAAATATGCCTTGCATATCGGCTGTATCGGTTTTATACATTTTCCCATCTTTGGGAGATTTCATTTTCAGTTGGTTACAGATTGTAACCAACTCATTTCCTTCATCTTTCAACCTTTTTTTTAAAACTTTCCAATAATTATTGGGATTAGGGCTGTCCGTTAAGGCTCCCACAACATCCACAACACTAAAATACCACTCTTCTTTTTCGTTATCCCAAACGGAGCGTATTTTATTATCTTCAAATAACTTTACTTCGTTATCCACGATATCGTCCTCCTTAGCATCCGCCGCTTTTACAGCTTATATTTTTCAATCAGCTCCATCAGCACAGACGCGGTATCAATTTCTTCTGAAAGTAAATCGTCAAACTCTTCTTCAAGTTCATCTTGTCTATCACAAATCCATGATAAAAATTCTTTTGCTTTTTCATAGTTTTGATGAATAAAATAATATTCACCTAAAATACATTTCGCAGATGTAACACTGGCAAGATCATCATCGAGTTCGATTACCTTATTCAAAGTCTCCAATGCTTCATCATACAATTTTTTATCTAGTTGAAGAAGACCCTTTTTTAGATATAATTCTCCATTCATCTTTTTACCCCTATAAAAACTTTTTGCAAGGATTATTAAATCCTGAAAAGAGTTTTTTCAAATGTGTGCCGAAAAGCACACATATATAATAATACGATGTTTGCCTGAAAGGCAAACTCGAAGATAAACAGTGAGGCTGAATTTCTGCCGAACTGTTTATCGCACCTCCTTATATTTATTTTATCATTTTTTTACCGTTTTTGTAAGTGCTGTAATTATATTGTCCAGTGTTTCAGATACGGAATTAAAACCGGCTTTTTTTGCAGCCTTAGGAGTTTTTCCCAATGAAAATGATACGGCTTCTTTTAAAGCTTCTGCATCCGTTAGTGAAATAAGATTTTCTTTCACCACAGCATTCCCAAAATAGTCTGTAATAATTTTATCATCATTCAAAAGTGAATAACAATTGCTAATCATTATGCCGATATGAGAAAGTGTTATATAATCCCGTTTTTTCTGCATAAGCTCTATGATTACAGACCAAACTTCGGAAGTTTTCTTTAAATACCAAAGCAGGCTTGCTGCAGCTTGCCGTACAGAGGCATCCTGATGCACTAAAAATAATTCTCCGAGCTCACAAGCCTTTATTTTGAATTCTGTGTTTTCTTTTTTTGAGATAAAGTTTTGAGAATCTTTTACCAAATAAGCTAAATCAATATAACGCTCACAATATGTTTTAATCAAAAATAAATATTCCCATAACAGTTTCGGATCTTTTTCTGATTTTACTATTTTAAAAAGCTTTGTGTAATTTGTAGTTTCAGAAAACCAATCTCTTATCGGATAGGTATTCTTCGTACCTGTTTCCAAACAAGAGGCTTGTCTTAAAAACTTTATTCCTTTTGTTTTCATGCTAATATCGTTGCTTTGCGCTTGCAGCAATGCTTCATCTAATGCTTCTTTTGAATACTTTGTCATATCGTTACTCCATAGACAATTCAAAATAATACTTTGTAAACACTTTGAAAACGCTGTCAAAAAAATAAAGAGAAAAAATAACAATAATGGGAATGATGATAAGTTCAATGTAGTATACTTTAACCGAAATTGTATTTTGTTGAAAAATTTTTATTTTTCTTGTGAGCTGACTAATAGCTAAAAACAAATTCGTTATTATAAACGATACTAAAAATCTATACCCCTCGATAACAATATCAAAAGAAAATTTAAGAGTTCCGGTAAAAACTCCTGTCTTTGGGAAATAGTACCCGATGATATACACCGCAATATTTAGCATGATGTAGTTCAAAAAAGTTTTAAGATATTTATTTTCAATTTTCGGAAACAAATCGGGAAGTCCGCCCCAAAGAGGAGCTGAATCATTATATCTTCTTTGTTTTATCAGTGTGAAAAATCTTGTGATTAACACTATATCGGCTGTAAAAATTACCATTACTGTTGTAGTTACAATTTTATTCATAGCTCACTCATACCTATTTCTTCTAACTTCATAATATTTATCCTTTTTTAATTATATCATAGTATTTGTTCTTTGATAATCCTATCCAAATATAATTTATCTACGCTGATCCATTCAATGCTTTCTTTCCCATTTTTATAATTGCGATATTGGAATATCATCTCATCCCTTGTTTGAAATAACGCATTCAGAGTCCAATTTTTTTCTAAATCATCTATTTTACAATCAATAATAAGCTCATCAATTAATTCAAGTGCGGATAAATTAAATACATAGCATTTCCCTTCAGTGGTACAAAATATTCCGAAACTATCATTGATTTTCTGTACATTGGATAATGAATCTTCTTTAAATAAAGAATATGTCTTTTCAGCAATCGGTGTAAAATCCGAGGAAAAAATTTTAAAAAAAGCTGAATTGTAAAAATCAGCAAGCAAAGCATACTTATCGAAGCTAAACATATACAATAAGTTTTTAGGAAACTTATATATTATTTTCAGCTCATTTTGAGTTAATTCTATGCAATAATCTTGGGAGCCGTCCTGTCCCGCTGCAAAGGATACTATTATACGATTTTCTTCATTTAAACTTGTAAAAGCTATATCTGAATCGCTCAATTCATCTTCCATTTTTATAGAAGCAATTTTGTTTGCAGCTTTATCGAATACCATTATGCGTACACAATTTTCGTCCAGCCGTTTTGCAGCCCAAATAATCTTATTTGTATGAGGAGATTGATAGATAATGTCAGCTTCCCGGTTTATCATTTTTTCAATCTCGGCACTTGGTTTTCTGTTGATGTCCTCTAAAAAACAATCTTTAGTTTTGCTATAGAATTTAACATAAATCACAGTTCGTTCTTTCCTTAAAAATAATGGTTTAATTTTTTATCGGGGCTGTTGATTTGAAAAACCTGAAAAAGTATTAGGCAATGCATTTTCATAGACAAAACGGCTCAAATCATTTTCAATAAATAAGTTAAATGATTTATTTATAATATGTATTTGATTTTTCCCTATATCATGACAATATACAGAAGCTTCATATGGTCTGATATATAACTCATCCCCATCACTATTCAACCACAATTCCCCAATTTTAATATATTCCTCCCGTAATTCTAACATATCAAAATCAATAAGAATACCTTCCATTTTTAATTGCGAAATACAATAAAAAAATGTAATCACATCACTATGCAATAATTTATAAAAGAATGATGAGGTTAATTTTTCTTCGGTTAAATTATTTTCCACAACATCACTTTTCAATAAGTGTTTTTTTATTACGGCAAACAAGTTAGGGTAACCTTGCTTCAATTTGGTAAATTTCAAGTCAAAATCAATAATAGCAACTTTGTCACAGTTCAAGGAGATATCATCTATTTGCTTTCTCCATCCTTCCATATAATTGACTTGTGAATTTTCGTTATAAGATTGATTTATAGATTTTAAGTATTCACGAGCCGCATTTTGAGATATTAGTGCGGCACCCATTAAACCTTGTGACATCTTAGGTTTTATCTTTAAATACCACCGCGGCGACAAAAAATTGTTTTGCAAATTTTTCATTTTGTTTCCACCAATCAATCCATTCTTCGGGTAGGAATAGTCCTTCAGATAAATGTTTTAGCCCGTTTATTATATTATTCGTTTCCATAATGACTTCTACTACAAACCTCCATATTTGATTTTGCAGGGGCACGAATCAACAACCCCGACGCGAGCGTCGGGGTATGTTGTTCTCATAAGGTGGTTGCAGTCGGCTTTAATACCCTTTGTTACGACGCAAGCGTCGGGGTATTAAACCCTCCGCACGAATAAAAAATTTTTTACATTGATATTTCCTACTGCTAACTTTCCCAATCAATGGATATGATCTTTGCATCTTCACCGAATTTTACGCAGAGTATTTCATCGCTTTCATCAGGTGCAATCATAAAATCCATTGCGATGTGCGGCTGTTCACTGTCAATCCATAAGTCTACATTCGTTACCGTCATTTTACTTACAAACTCGGTAATATCGCTCGGCAAATCTTCCAGTCCGCATTCTTCAATATGAAAGTCGATATAGTAACTGTCATCTTTTAAATATGTTATCAGCACTTTTCTTGCATCTTTTATTTTATTGTCTATATTCGCAAGAAACTGTGCATAAAGGTCGAGTATGCCGGTAGACGGTTCTACATTTTTGCCGAGCCAAAGCCATGTGTCTATCCCCTGAATCTCTTTTTCCCAAATTACTTCCACATCATCTGTTGTTGCAAGATTCAACTGACCGAAGTATTTATGTTCTATTTTTTTCATAGTTTAACCTCCCATCCATCTATTCAGTATATCAAAAGATTAGACTTTTTTCTATAGACATATAATGATAAATATTATACTATTCAATGACTATATGGAGGTCTATACGATGATACCGGAAAAAGAATGGGTTGAAAAATATGAAAAAGTGAAGGAGCTGCTTAAGTCTCCTGTGCATTACGGTAACTTGTTTTCTCAAGATGAAGTACAGGGGAAAAAGTTATTTATATTGCCGATGGGAACCGTGCATTTTCCTACGGGAAATATTCTGGTGCGTGATCCGCTTGTCTACCTTGACAAAAACGAGGAGCCGTATCTGCAAAAAGTACCTACAGGAATTTTTCCATTAGAAACTTTAGTTGCCGAAATAGAAGAAGACCATTACCGGTATGTTGCAACACGGGTAAGGTTCTCCGATGAAAAGGCTGCCGTGTATCGTGAAGCCTTGATTGGTAATGAAGATTTGGATGACGTCGATGAAGAAAGTTTTTTCGGGTTTAATGTCGATGCAGGACTTGCAACGGTTGTCGATGTAAAAGCACGGGATGCCTATTGCGATTTTGAAAGCCGTTGGGTAAATGAAAACCCCGACAAAAATATATACGACGATTATTTTGCAAAAGAATTTGAAAAGAGTTATTCCGCAAATCCACGCTTTCAACGCGACGGCGGGGACTGGATTAACTATCCTTTAGAAGGAACGGACTTGACCGTTCCCATGATACAAAGCGGTTTCGGTGACGGAAAATATCCGGTATATTTCGGCTACGATAAAAACGATGCCATCTGTGAGCTTGTCATCGAATATATTTTCGTCAGATAAAAATAGCGATGCAGTAAAAAGGACTACGTATCCATCGAAATATCGAACCAATCGCTTTCTTCGGAAATAAGCCATTCAAGTCCGCGCCTTCGTTCCATTAAAACATCGGGATTTAAGTCTTTGATTTCCGTTTCGGGGCGGAGCCGCTTTTCTTCCGTTGCCCAGTGGTAACGATAGTGAAGATCAAGCATATCAAGTATTTCCTCTATCCCGCGTAACTTACATTGTGCTTTAAACGCAGTTTTTCCATCGGTGTCGCCGACCAGCTTTATCGCTCTCTCCACATCACAGATGTCATTCGGATATGAAATATCTTCAACCAGGCCCAAAGCCCACAGAAGCGACCAATAAGCTTCATAAGTCCAACAGACATCGATGACATCCTGTTCGCTGTATGTTCCATCAAAAAGCCGTTTTTCTTTTTCCAAAAGGCAGTCCGATACTTCATATTTTTCAAGCAAACTTAAAAAAAGCTCCTTCGATTCTTCATACCCTTGCTCATTATGAATATCTTCAGCCAACTGAATCGACAAAAGACATGCGATGGCTCTGTCGCAGATTTCTTCAAGGCTTTTAAGCTTCGACTCTTTTGATGATTCCCGCAAAGGTAGTTCTTCCATACAGGCAATGCCCATTCCCTTTATTTTTGCATT
This sequence comes from Treponema denticola, assembly GCF_024400535.1. Taxonomy (NCBI): domain Bacteria; kingdom Pseudomonadati; phylum Spirochaetota; class Spirochaetia; order Treponematales; family Treponemataceae; genus Treponema; species Treponema denticola. The sequence continues at coordinate 363,082 of NZ_CP038800.1, read as the reverse complement.
CGATTTTTCACGCCGATCTTCAGGTTTTATGTACATAATAATTCTCCTTTATTTACCGGTACTATTATATCAAAAAATAAGATTGCTGATAACCCGTAGAAAAAACACCATTGAAAATGGTATAATGTTAGCAAACAGTTAGAGAGATTTCATAGAATAAAGGAGATGCAAAATGAAGATATTACAGACAGAGATTGGCAAAGCATATGCGAATGTAGTCGGAAAAACGAAAGAAGGTACGCCTGTGTATTCTATATTGAGTGTGCCTTATGCACGAGCAGAAAGATTTGAATATGCTAAAATTCTTGATAAACAAGACTATTCACCGGATATGATAATTAATCGTAAAGAAACAGTATGTTTTCCACAAAGGAAATATACTCTGTTTTTTAATATTTTTATGAAGCACCATATGTTACGACCGGAATTTCAACCGTTAAAAGATACTCAAACGGAAAATGCATTTGTAGTAAATATATGGGCACCCGAGAATTTTACGGAAAGAAAACCGGTAGTTGTATTTTTACATGGCGGAGGCGAAGGGTCGGGAACAGTTCCGATATACACAATGGAACATATTGCCGAACAAGGTGTTGTAGCAGTTACAATTACTTATCGAATAGGAAATTTCGGATATATGCCTGTTTTCGATAAGGGAGAAATAAAAGCTTCTCTTGCTTATCTTGATCAGCAAACAGCTTTAAATTGGATTTATAATACTATAAGTTCTTTCGGCGGGGATAATACAAATATTACGCTTATGGGGCATTGCGGCGGTGCAGTTGCAGCGCTGTATCATTATTTAAATCCTGTAAGTAATAAACTGTTTCATAAATTAATCCTATGTGCAGGGAATGTCCCGATATTGTCGGAATTTGATTTTGCAAAAAACGAATATACAAAAATGCTGTCAAAAAATCATCTTAAAGGACTTGAAGAACTAAAAAAACTGTCAGCCAAAAAATTGATGAAACTAAAAGGAGGACAGAATGATATTGTTGACGGTATATTCTTTGCAGAGCACCCAATGAAATTATTAGAGCGGGGAAAATTCCCTTGTATGCCCGTTTTAATAGGCTCTAACAAAGATGAATTTTCTATGATTGAATTACCTATGTTTTATAAGGCTCTCGGAATCACAAAGAAAAAGAAAAATTTAAAAGATGTTCTTTTAAAAAAATACGGTGAGTTTGCAGAAACGCTCGAATCCGAATTTAAATCGGAAGCAAATGGAATTGTAGATTTACAGATTCAAATAATGGAATTGCTGATCTTTCATTCAAGTGCGTTGTTTCTTATGGAAACGTTAGGCAAAAAATGCCCTGTATACGGCTATAGAATGAACTATATCCCTCATTTGTATAACGGACTGCGAGGTTCGTATCATGGGGCGGAGCTGGCATTTTTCTTTGGAACCATAGATAAAATGAATATACCCATTACCAATGAAAATAGAAAAGCAGTTATTTCAATTCAGAAGGACTGGATCGAATTTATAAGGACGGGAAAAATGGAAGACCGGACTCTTTTTAATGAAACAGGAAAAATTACGGAATATGATAAAGATATTAGAACTATACCGTTTCCGCATGCACATCTTATTCATCACATTCAAAATAGCGGCATTGCTGATAAGCTACGAAAAGAATATATCCGTAACCGTAGATAATCAACATACTCCGGCGCAGAGCATAGACGAGGAACATCAGATATTAAACCATCCGTACGAATAAACTTCGGAGCGGTAAAAAGAGGAGAAAGTTATGCAACTAATTGATCAGATCAAACAGATAGAAAAGTATATATGTGAGCATTTTGAAGAATGGGATTTGGATGATCCTGTCGAAGAAGAATATCTGGACGACTATCAGGAAATTTCCGGAGCTTCAGAGGAAGAGATATCAGCCTTTGAGGAGAAGCTCGGTATAACTTTGCCGGAAGACTTCAAAGAACTTTACCGATATAAAAATGGAAGCAAATATTTAAGCATTTTTCCCTGCGTTATAGATGAAATAGAAATGCCGTTTAATCTGATGAGCTTACAGACTGTAACAAACGCAAAAGAACATTTTCAAAACCGAGACGCGCTCTTAACGGAATTTACGGATTATTTTACAAACGAAGATATTGAAAATATGAAGGACAGCAGGATTAAACCCTATCTCTTTAATAAAAAATGGATTCCCTTTGCAGAGTACTGTGACAGCTGCTTTTTGATGTTGGATTTTGATCCGGATACAGCGGGAAAAGAAGGTCAGATTGTCTGCTATATCCATGATCCTGATAAAGTGGTTTATGCAGCGCCGAGTATTACGGAATTGCTTGATGGGATAATTGAAGAGATTAATTGAGACAAGCTAACTTTATGATTTGAAAATAGTTGAAAGGAAAATGTCAAATGTTAAAAATAGAAAAAAGATTTTATGGAGAAGAATTAAAATGGATAAACTACAATATATCAGAGAAAATGAACAGTTAAATATTCTGCTTATGAATGAATGTGATATTTATTTTTATAAGGAAACAGGAGATACTCAGTTTTTGGAAAATAATGAAGAATACTCTCTTGGATGTAAGTCATTTGCACAAGATGGCAGCGGAGGAGAATATGTTTTTCTTGAAGACGGAAGTATAGGCTTTATCGGAAGTGAAGGTGAAGTTGGGCGAGCGGCAGAAAGCTTAGATGACTTATTGACATTTTTAATCTATACCGGCTGTATTTCCGATTTTAGTTGTAAACATATTTATAAAAATAAAGAGCTGTTAAAAACTTATTGTAATGGATATATATCAAAAATAAGGGAGAGATATAAGGCTCAAAATAAGGATTGGGACAAGGTGCGAAACGATATTGCAAACAGTCTGTCGCTTGTTTTTTCTCCTGATAAATTAGAGAATGTTACAATGAAATTTTATAAAGCAGCAACAAGAGAACCGATATTTTCCTGTAAGTATCTTGACGGTAAAGAAGAGTATATTTGTGATTCTATACTTTCGGATATTGTAGGAGTATGGACAATGGAGCTTGTGGGGATGAGCAGAGAAGAAATTGAAAATTACAATCAACAACCCTCCGCACGAATAAATAATACAGACAGAAGGCAGGGGTAAGGCAATAAACGATTAACAGACAAACCATTAGATATGTAGGAATTTTGGAGGAACTATGAATGAGATTGAGAAATATAGAATATTGAGTGCTGGAAAAGCTTTTGGTCACCGTGCCCAAATTGCTTTGTTGTTGCTTGATAGCAGTACAGCCTATGAAGAACTTAAAGAGGAAGCGGCACAAACTTCAGTTGCCGGAAGTTACGGTTGTACCGGAGGTTTTCCATCCGAAATACTTGAAAGAATAATAACAGAATTGATATGCCGCGATACACGTAATAGTTGGTATCTGCCAGACAATGTAAAATTTTGGGACAGGCGTTTCGGCAGTCTGTTTGAGACCAAGTTTTTTTGCTATGATGATGATGTAGAAACTTGGAGTAAGATACTTTACAAATTCTTTGTAAAACTCAAGTGGATGCCGAAAAGAGAAGATTATACTTCAACAAAAAGCTATAATAATGTTTGGGGATATTTTGCAGAACTTTTAGCGATTGTAAAACAAAATAATCATCCCGAATTTGATAAGTATTATGAAATTGCAATCAAAAACGGAATGAATGCAGTGATTTTGGAAAGAAAATTAAAAGAGCTGTCTGAAATAAAACAGTCCTTTATCGGAATTTAAATCAATGAAAGAAAAAACTTTGGTTACTCTTAAAGATGAAATATATTTGGAATATCCGTTTTCTGATGACATGCCTATGGTTTACTTAGGCGAGATAGCTAATATGCCTGGACATGGAATTTTTATAGGTCAATCCGGAAAATGTTATTTTGGGTATCATATTTCAAATTTTAGAGAATTAAGCGAAAATGAGATATAAAAATATTAAGACAGAAAATATTTGGAGAAGTTTACAATGAATAATCAGATGGATTTTGTACTGCCTACTTTATATGATAAATTCTTATCAGAAATGGGAGAGGATGGAGAATTTACAATAGAGGATACCGGAATCATTTTATATTCAAAGGCGGATTTGGTAGAAAGAAATACTACTTATCAGATAGAAGAATGGGAGCCGGATTTTTTTATGATTGGACAGGACGGTGACTTGGCTTTCTTTATAAAAAAAGATGCTGATGATACTATTTATATGAATGATTTGGGAGCCTTGGGTTCAATTGAAATTAAGCGTATAGCCTCAGATGTGTATGAGTTTGTCAAACATGTAGGTGAGGGGATTGATTGGAGAACTTAATGGAATTAATTGAATACATACGGCTAAGAAATAAAATGACACAAAAAGAATGGGAAGACTCTTTTGAGAAAAAGGAAAAAGAGATTATTGTTCTAAGACACGAAGGCGGCGGCGGAAGTTTGAGAAACGGTTTTTGGGACTGGGCTGCTTATTTCTTAGCTTATGTGGACTGTGAAACAGGTGAACTGCATAAAGAAGAAGGGCGTATAGTATTTCCTGTCACAGATAAAGAAAATTTGCCATATCAATTTGAAGACGAAACTATTTACAAATTAAAGGTGCGTGCAAAGCTTCCTGAGGAAGTTCCAAACGGTGCACTACCGGCAAAAAAACATTTTTTAGTTGTGGAAGTTCTTGAAAAAAATGCGGCTTGTAAGGAATTGGAAGAAATACTTGCAGAGTATAAAAAAACTATAATTTTACAAGATGATATATTAGGTGAACTGATTTATGATAAACAAATTAAAAGTTTTCAAGGAAGTATTATTTGGCAGGATAGAAAAATAAATATTACATTAGATGTAGATAAGGATAATAAGGGTGAAATAACAAAGGCTAAAAAAGCTCTGAAAACAATGGTGTCAGAACAGGCAAAATGGGATGCAGACCTGCGTAGTTTTGCTGCAAAAAAGCTTACTAAACTCGCCTGCGAATGGGCAGAATCTGATGATGAAACTTCTGAAATTACAGAAGAAAGTTTTGCAAAAAGAATTAGCCTCAATTCAATTTGTATGACATCAGGCGGATCATTTTCTGCTTATTTTGATGATGACGACCTTTTCTTCGGGCATTGTATAACAGTATGCGGAAGCTTAAAGAAAGGGATTATGTCGGCTGATATGGAAGGGTAAGAAAATATAAGGAGAAGCGATGGAATTTATCATAGCTGAGGAGGGTGTTCCTCAAAGCATCAGTTGTGAGGGGGCAACGATAGCATATTATGGAAGTGAGATAGAATTTCATTATGAAACAGTGCTGCCGCATGGAGATGATGTTTTTTCTGCAAAATTACCGCTGTTAAATATTAAACTTCCATTTTGGATATATGGAAGAAATCTGATATTTTTAGATGCGTATTATTTATTGGCGGAAACGGTAAAAAAAGATACTTGGGATCCCATAACAAGCATGCTTATCAATATCCATACAGGAAAATATGCAAGTTTGGAACACTGGTACAACAACATATCGGTTAAGGAAAAAGAAGTTGAATTAAAAAACGATTATGACGGAAAATCTATGGTTTTAAAAGATGTTAATGGGCTTAAGTGGGTTTAGAAATGTAAAATATACAAGTGTCAAATACTTTTGATACCCACATAGTATAATGGAAACTTAATAATTTTGAATTATAACTAAGGAGAAGAACAATGGCAAAGAAAAGAATTACCTTACCTAAAAATTTTGATGAACTGATTACAGCAGGAGATGTTGAAGCTCTTAAAGCCGTCTATGATAAATGTAAGCTTACCGCTCATAACGGCAGATACAGCCTCAATACGGCACTTCATTTTGGAGGTGTTCCTGATGAGCTTGTTATCTGGTTAGTAGAACAGGGTTTAGATGTAAATACTCCTGATTATTATGGGCGTACACCATTATATAAACATGCCACTCTGGGGAGAGATACTGTAAAACTGCTGTATGAATTAGGAGGAGATATACAAAAACCTGATACATATGGGAGTACACCTCTGCATACGGCAGCAGGTTTTTTCCGACCTAAGATAGTAAGTTTTTTGATTGAAAAAGGTGCAGATGTTAATGCAAAAGATGATATGGGACGAACTCCGCTAGCCGAAACCCTTGCTGTTTGCAGAAATATTAATATTGCACAGGCGGCAGAAATTGCAGAAATGTTAATAAAGGCAGGTGCTGAGGTAACGACTGAAATGGCGGAAAGAGTTGAAATAATCGGTAAGGATTTTGAATTTCACAGAGAAAACTTTAATAAAGATTACTTGGCTGAAACAGAAGCAGGGCTTGAGAAACTCTATGCACTGTTTGATGTAAAGCCTGCTCCAAAACGCAAGACACATGACGGCGTTTCTCCCATTATTGTAAAGACGGGTTCTTGGAGAGAACAATACGATGAACTTTGGGAGAAGCTGATTCCTTCAAGCGGAGCTGCAAAAACAGTACAGGGAGAAATTATCCGTATAACAGGCAGGGTGCAGGATGAGCTATTTAGAAACGGCGGAGTAAACTGGGATAAAGATTATAGAAATATGCTTAATTCTCTGCCAAATTATTTTGCTTCAGGCACACCGCTTTCTGAGGAAGAACTGAAAGAGACCAAAGAGCTGATTTCAAGCATACGTGCAAACGGTGAGGATGAAGAAGTTATAACAGAGCGTTTGCGTGAACTTTCGGTTCTCTGGGTATTGTTAAATCCTACTCTTATTCTTTTAGGCAAAACAAATTATAACAGATGATTGAGAATATAAACTTATAAAAATAGTTCTTTGAGGCGGCAAAATGACCGGAGAAATCTCACACAAGTATTTTTTGTTCTCTTATAAATAAGCAATAGGAAAAGATGGAATAAGCCGTATTATCTTATTGAAAAACAAGAGAAAGAAAACAACTTTGATGCGAACATAAAAGGAGAATGTATATGAATATTTTTAAACCAATAGTCATTTTATTATGTATTGTGTGCAGTGTAATTTTTTTAAATGCCTGTTCTCATATTAAAGAAGATAGTGAAATGATAATCAAATATTTGAATAATAGATTTGGTAAGGATGCATATACCATTAAGAAAGATAAATATTATCGCCGCTGGCTTGTGACATTAAATGAATATCCCGATCTCATCATTTTTTATACTGTTTCCCGTGATCCTCTTTCCATGACATCACCATCTATAAGAACGAATTTTGATGAGATTTTCGGCGAGTATATCATTGAGGAATACAAAAAAAATTATGAACTTGGTAATGATGAGATTTTTTGGGAAATCCCTATAAATTTTATATACTATACGAAAGTACATTCACTTGAAGAATTGAAAATTCCTTATGATAGAGCGATGGAATTTATTGCATTCGTTTCTGAAAAACATCCGATGCTTATTGATGAGAGATTACTAAACATACGAATGGATATTGACGGCATCAGACTGAAAGGTGTTGCCGATAATGATAGCATGATATATCAAGATATTTCTGAAGTAAAAAAAGATGGGCTTAACATAAAATCCTATGAAGATATTTATAAGGAATTGAAACCGCAATTAAAAACGCATTCGGATAATCCGAATGGATTTACATTTCATGCAGATATTGGAAGGTCTTTTATTTTAGGCAGTGATACATTTGAAGATTGTTTCTTTAAAAACCTTATTATAAAGCAAGGAACGATTGAAGAATTAAAAAACATCATTTTGCAACCGGGGGAAATAAGTAACTCTTATGTTTTTAAAAGTGATAATCAATATGAGTTTACAAATATAACTTTACAAGCTAAAAACTTATCGGATTCACCATGTTCTTTGCTTGAGGCAACGATTATCAAAGCAATTATAGATGATGCAAAAGAAATATATATTGAACCGGTATGGATTGATCTTGTTTTTGATAAACGGAGAGAATGGAAAGAACCTTATGAAATACTAGGAGTTGCTCCTCCAAAAACAGAGAAAGAGAATATGGAAGGTGTACAATATAAAAATATTAAGATTTTATTTGAAATGAATCAATATTACAAAGAAGTTAAAAGGATTACATTAACCTTTCTATAAGTAAGCAAAACTAAATAAGCAGCACTTGTTAAGAAATGTATTAGAATTGTGAACGGAGAGATGATAAATGGCAATAGACGGTGTAAAAATTATAGACAGTGACGATGGGTATGATAATGATTACTGAATGGATAGAAAGAATAAAGCGAAAACACAATTGTAAAGCACATTTTGGGAGTGATAGTTTTCGAATGAAAGACTGTATCATAGCTCCGGTCCATCTGATTCCGGAGGAGATTTATGATAATCAAGAGTTTGATTTCTATGTCAAAACAAAATATGATGTTTACCTGCTCCGTATTATAAATAATGAATCTAAGAGCGGGATTATTTATCCGGCAAAACTTAGCGGTATTATATATATCATAAGCAATTTACCTATTAGCAAAAACAATATAACCGAATCTATTCAAAAAACTCTAAATCGATTAGAGGAATATGGCTTTCCAAATTTAAAGAACTCAAAATGCAACATCGCATTTCAAATAGAGTGATAAATAGATAATGACGATAAGTTGCTCTTTCTATATTGAATTTTGGGGAGCATAATAGTATAATAATCATGATAAATGCTCCCCAAAGGAGAAAAGATAATGCCGACAAAATATATGGATATGAATCAATACTTGCAAGAAACTGCAATGCTGGATTTTTCAAATCCGGACATTCAAAAATTAATAGAAGTGAAACATTGGAAGGAACAAAATAAATTTGACTGCCTTAAAGCTATTTATAACTTTGTAAGAGATGATATCGCATTCGGGTATAATACAGATGACGGTATCAGCGCATCTAAAGTTCTTAAGGACGGATACGGTCAATGCAATACAAAAGGAACACTCTTCATGGCTTTGTTGCGTGCCTGCGAAATTCCTTGTCGAGTTCATGGTTTTACCATAGACAAACAATTACAGAAAGGAGTAATGAGCGGATTTGTTTATAAAAATGCACCGAAGAATATATTTCACAGTTGGGTTGAAGTATATTTTGAAGATAAGTGGTATGAACTTGAAGCCTTTATACTGGACCAAAAGTATTTATCAAAGCTGCAAAAACAATTTGCAACCTGCAACGGTTCTTTCTGCGGTTATGGTGTTGCGGTAAAAGATTTCCGGCATCCGATAATTGATTTTGACAGGAACAACACGTACATACAAAGCGAAGGAATTACTCAGGATTTTGGAGTATGGGATTCTCCGGATGAATTGTTGAAACATCATCATCAGGAAATGTCAGGAATAAAAGCCTTTGCTTACAAACATTTAGGAAGGCATTTGATGAACTGCAATGTAAAGAAAATAAGAGCGGGAGCTACTCTCTGACGTTTGATTTGACTTAATAAATAGAATGGAATATGATATAATTTTATTCAAATCAATTTGAATAAAATTAATTTGAATCAAACTATTAATGAGGATATACATATGTTCATTGGAAGAGAAAAAGAATTATCATATCTAAATGAATTTTATCAAAAACCCGGAGTCGGAATGACTGTTATATACGGGCGCAGACGTATCGGTAAATCTACCCTTATTTCGGAATTTGTGAAAGATAAAAAGGTAATTTTTTATACAGCAACCAAAGTGGGCAAAGAAAGAAATCTGGAGTTATTCTCAAAACAGGTAACGGATGTATTTTTAGCAGGCATTCAAGATATAAGCTTTCGTACAATCAGGTTATACGGAATGGTTCGACTCTTTGCATGATGAAAAGACGGTATTAGTATCACTTGACGAGATGTATCAATAGTCAGTGCTTGTATGGAATAAAGCGTTGAAAAAGGAGTTGTAAATTATGAGAAGAATAACATTTCAATGCAATAAATATTCACCCGGTGTATTGTATATTATGGTGTTATTCGGAGTAACTCTTGGGCTTTTGACTTTTTATGCATTTCTTGTGTTTTCCGGTATTGAAAAAGGACCGGAACATGGGCCGGTATATTTTAGAGAACATCCCATGCATGCTGTTTATTTGATATTCGGCTTAATTCCTATTGCTATGTCGCTGCCGGCATGGATTGCCGCAAAATGTTGGAGCAGCAAGGAGGAAGAAGCACAGCTTGACCTATATGAAGATCATGCCGTTTTATATTGGAAAAATAAAGAATTACACATCAAAAAGGGAGCATTAAATATTAAGATTCCCAAACCGCAGCCTTATTGGTATAAAACTTACGTATTAAAAATACCGAGACACAGAATAGTTTTGGTCGGCTCCGTAAAAGAAACAAAAGAAAAGAGAAGAAGGCAGCTTTCTTTGGATATTGCAATAGAGGAACTGTCTGCTTACAAAAAAGTAAAAAGCCGTGTACATAATGTAGACAGGTTACAGAAATATTAACTATTTTAAAATATACCCTACCGGGTATATAATTGCTTCTGATTAAATAATTATACCTGTTAGGGTGTATTTTAGCGCTAATTGCTTGACATTATACCCTAAAGGGTGTATATTCTTCCTATAATAACTTCAAAAGAGGCAATATGAATAGGATAGCGGAATTCATTAAGACCAGCAGAAAATCTGCCGGTTTGACACAAGAAGATTTTGCGATGAGAGCCGGTCTTGGACTTCGCTTTGTCCGTGAATTGGAGCAAGGAAAAGAAACCGTACGCATGGATAAAGTGAATGTTGCACTGGCGATGTTCGGTATGGAGGCCGTCCCGGGAAAAAAGGAAGGTGTAACTTCGGCAACCAAATAAGATTGCCTCGTTAACCGTCGAGTTTGCTGACCGCAAACATCGCATATTACAATGTGCGCGTTACGCGCACCAGTGCAACAGTTTTCGAGAATTGATATTCTCTCAACTGTTCCATTTTAAGGAATATAAATGAAAAACATATTCAGAACTGCGGATGTCTATGTATATAATAACTTTGCCGGAAAACTGAGCGAGACTGATGAAGGATATTCTTTTTCTTACGATAAAACCTATATCAAGGCAAGTAACCATCCGGTTTCATTGACACTTTCGATACGTGAAGAACCTTATAAATCAAAAACATTATTTTCTTTTTTTGACGGACTGATTCCTGAAGGCTGGCTTCTTGATATTGTAAGCCGTAATTGGAAGATAGATACCAAGGACAGATTTGCATTGCTTTTAGTTGCTTGTAAAGACCCTATCGGAAATGTCAGTATCAGAGAGGAAAAGATATGAACTGTATGTGTTGCGGAAAGCCGATAAAAGACAATAATGAAAGTAGCGGCTGGCATAAAACATGTATAAAAAAATTTTTCACAACAACCGTTATTCCGGAAATTGAAATAACAGACTCAGTGCTGGAAGAACTTGCAAAAGAAAGCACCAATAAAGGCTATACTATTCCGGGTGTTCAGAAAAAACTTTCATTACATCTTTCAAAGGAAGTTTATCCCAGATTGACTGTTGTGAATTACCCGACGGGATATATTTTAAAACCTCAAGTAAAAGAATTTCGTGCATTGCCGGAGGCTGAACATATTGTTATGTCTATGGCAGATAAAGCTAAGATTAGAACCGTTCCTCACGCTCTTGTAAAAAGCAAAGACTCTTATGCGTATATTACAAAAAGAATCGATCGTGTTTTTTCAAAAGATTCCAATGTAAAGCTGATTGCTATGGAAGATTTTTGTCAGCTTGATTTAAGATTGACTCAAGATAAATATAAAGGCTCTTGCGAACGGTGCGGAAATATAATTAAAAAGTATTCATCCCGTTCAGGCCTTGATATGACTGAACTATTTTATCGGCTGGTATTTTCGTTTATTGTTGGAAATTCCGATATGCATTTAAAGAATTTTTCCTTGATTGAATCGGAATATGGTTCAGGAGAATATCATCTTTCCCCTGCGTATGATTTGCTTCCGGTAAATGTAATTATGCCTGAAGACAAGGAAGAATTTGCTCTGCCGATAAATGGGAAAAAAAGAAATATTCATCGTAAAGATTTTCTTATCTTTGCAGCCGGTTGTGGAATAGCAAAACTTGCAGCGGAGAAAATGATTGAACAATTAATATCTATGGTGCCTATATTCATTGACATGTGCCGTAATTCTCTAATGCCTCAAGATATGAAAGAAGCCTTTATAGAATTAGTCGATAAAAGAGTATCTGTTCTAAGGTAGATTGGGATATGGTAAAGTTTGTAATTTTTTACTGTCAATACTTTTTGTAAAAAATAATTGATTTTTTTTAATTTTTTACTTGACACAAGACTATTCTAGAACTATAATATAATTATGAAAACATCATTAACGGAAGAATTAATATTAGGAATTCTTGCAGAGCATTCAGCGCATGGATACAATATTGAGAAAATTATTGAAATGCGAGGTATGAGAAAGTGGACTGATATAGGTTTTTCATCAATATATTATGTACTGGATAAACTTGAGAAGAAAGGCTTGGCTTTCAGTAAAAGAACCAGAGGAAAAGAGAAAAAGGAATTTTCAATAACAAAACAGGGCTTAAATGTATTAAAAGAGGAAACAAAAAAACGCATTGAAGAACGAATGCCGTCAAATACTCATTTTATGACAGGACTGGCAAATAGCTCTATATTAAATAATGCCGAAACCTTGCAATCATTAATTAAAAGAAAAATACAATTAGAACAGGATTTAGCAGATCTTAAAGAAAAGATAAATAAAGAAAACTCACCCTCTCTTCCTGCTACACGATTATTTCATTTAAGTGAAAAGTTAATTTTATCGGAACTTGAATGGTTAAATAAAGAAATAGGAGAACTGAAAAAATGAAATTAAATATTAAACCTTTTATAGGACAGCATTGCGAATCAACCGCAACAGGAACTCTTCTAAATCAGCTTGGAGCAGAATTGAGCGAACCTATGCTATTCGGACTTGGAGAAGGACTGGGATTTATTATATGGAAAATGAAATCTATGAATATACCTTTTATAGGAGGAAGAATTAAACCTGATTTATTAACACAAAATATAGTAAAAAATCTGGGATTAAGACTTGATGTCAAGGAAACATCTTCAAAAAGTAAAGCTTGGAAATCTGTAAAAGAATTATTGGATAAAGGAAAAGCAGTCGGCTTAAAATTAGATTGTTATCATTTAGAATACTTTACAAATCCAATTCACTTTGCAGGGCATTATGTTGCCATAATCGGTTATGATGATAAAAATGCATTCTTAGTTGATACTGCTCAGCAAGGATGTGAAGTGAGCAGTTCGCTAAAGAGTTTAGAACTAGCACGAAATGCAAAAGGCTCTATGTCATCAAAAAACTTGTTTTATGTAATTGAAAAAGATAATAAACCGATACCTATCAAAAAAGCCGTAATGACAGCCATACACAATAATGCAGCAATATATTTAAATCCTCCGATAAAGAATTTAACATATAAGGGAATTTACCGGGCAAGCGAAGAGATCATCAAATGGTTTGACAGTTCAAAAACTATTGAAGAAGATTTTGGAATGACTGCCATGCTCATGGAAAAGGCGGGAACAGGAGGCGCTCTATTTAGAAATTTATATCGTGATTTTCTAAAAGAAGCATACACCTTAACAAACAATGATAATATTAAAACAGCTTACATATCATTTGTAACAATTGCTAAAAATTGGTCGGAAGTTATTGTATTATTAAAAAAAACATCTGAAATCAAAGAAAGGAAATATATTTTGAAAGCCTCAGAAAAGATGAAAGAGATTTCAGTAAAAGAAAAAGAAGTAATGCAGTTATTAGCAAATGCATAATTCAAAAGAATTATATATCCGATAGTTGGAGCAAAAGAAACCGTACGCATGGATAAAGTGAATGTTACACCGGCGATGTTCGGTATGGAGAAAAAACATGGAAAAACAAGCACTTTTAAATCAATGGCTGCATGAGCAAGAAACAGCTCATATTAAAGGTTGGGATTTCTCTCATATTAGAGGAAGGTATAAAGAAGAGGACGATCTTCCATGGGATTTTGGAAAAATCATAAAATCTTATCTGAGTGATACCGATTATTTATTGGATATGGAAACAGGCGGCGGAGAATTTCTTTTATCTTTTATGGCCAATGCTAAACACACTGCTGCAATTGAAGGCTATGAACCAAACATCAAAATATGTGAAGAAAGACTTCTTCCTTTAGGGATAAATTTTAAAGCATGTGACGGCGGAGATATCCTTCCTTTTGAAGATAATTACTTTGACATTATTACTAACAGACACGGTAAATACAATGTAAATGAGATTAAAAGAACTCTTAAAAAAGGAGGAGTATTTCTTACACAGCAAGTAGGTGCTGAAAATGACAGAGACCTGGTAGAGCTTTTAATTGGCAATATTGACATTCCGTTTCCGGAAGCTTATTTGAATATTGCAAGGCAGGAGTTTACCGATAACGGATTTGATATTATAGAAGAAGCTGAAGTCTATAGGCCGATAGAGTTTTATGACGTAGGTGCACTTGTCTGGTTTGCGAGAATCATTGATTGGGAATTTCCCGGTTTTGAAGTGGAGAAATATCAGAAGAACCTTTTTAAAGCGCAGGAAATTCTTGAGAAAGAAGGTGTAATTAAGGGAAGGATTCATAGATATTATTTTGCGGCAGCTGCATTATGATAACTGTACCTTTTTCTTCTCCGCTTTCGGCAGAGACTGAACCGCCTAGCACTTGCATAATACTTTTAACGATAGAAAGCCCCAATCCCGCCCCGCCTGCACTGCGGACATGAGCTGCATCTCCGCGGTAAAACCTATCAAAGATATGCGGTAATGCATCTTCTGCGATTCCCGGACCATTATCCGAAATAGAAATAATATAAGAATCCCTATATTCAGCCGAAAGTGTGATGTGTGCATTTTCTCCTGCAAATTTTACGCTGTTGGAAATAATTATTGTACAGGCCTGATGCAGCAGCTCCGCATCGGTATGGATAGTTTCAACCTCTATATGAGTATCGAAGCTTACGCCGGGCGCATATGTTTTTGTTTTGTCTACGAGCCTTTCAAACAGCGCTGGGATGGAAAGAGGCGCAGCCTTAATCTTGATACTGCCGTTTTCAAAACGGGCAATACGCAGCAGATTTTCGATGATCGACTGCATAGAATGAGCTTCGCGGATCAGCACAGAAAGCGAGTGCTCCAGCCTATCGGGATCGTCTTTTCCCCAACGACGAAGCATATTCGCATGACCGAGTATGACGGCAATCGGCGTTTTTAACTCATGAGAAACATCGGCTGTAAACTGCCTTTCTCTTGCAAAATCGGTTTGCAGGCGGGAAAGCAGGTTGTTAAACGTCTTTGCAAGTTCATCAAAATCATCCCCTTTGTCCGTAACAGGCAGCCTTTCACCGAGATTGGATGCTCCGATTTCAAAAGGTTTTGCAAGATAATCGTCAGCACCGGAATCAAGCCTGCTGACCTTATCAAATGTTTCTCCACGTGCTGTAAGCATAATGACCGGCACGCTCGATGTCTTTCTAATACGCCTGAGCACTTCAAGCCCGTTCAGTTGAGGCAGCATAATGTCAAGCAGAAGAATATCGGGAGTATCGCTTTCAAAAAGTTCAAGAGCTGTTCTTCCGTCGCCGGCGTGTAAAACGCCGTAGCCCTCGTGTTCCAATTCGAACCGTAAGAAATCAGCAATTCCTTCATCGTCTTCCACAATCAATACTTTGTTCATCAATCATCCTCCTCAAAACGAATATACTCACTGTAATGATTGTGAGTCATTTTGCCGTGTTTTTCTTTATCCTTATGAGAATGAATATTCAAAAATTCAAATCTGTATTCTTTGTTACAGTGTATATCATCGAAATGAGAACTATACAAAGGAATATGGTTAAAACTTTTTGCTTCAGGTAAATCGATGTAAAATGGAGCATCTTTTTCTGTACCGAAAACAAAGGAAACATCCACCAGTATTTTCATTTTGTTTCCGGCCTTATTAAAGGAAAGAACTGCAGCGGCCGGCAGCGGATTTCCGTTTATGCGGATAAACTTTTTTTGCAGGGTCCGCGGCTCGACAGGGATATTGAATCTTATTTCTATTTCAAGATAATTGCCGGACTCGATTTCGCTTTCTATTTTGGTAACATAAAACAGCTCAGCGGCCGAGGGCAGACGCTTTCCGCGATACCGAAGTGTTTTGCAGTCATCATCATGTTTTTCTGCAAAGGCTGCCGCATAAAGCATAAAATATATAAGTGCCGCCGCAATAAAGACGATACGTTTTCTATTCTTTTCCATAAACATATTATACAATATTTTTGCCGTCTTGTGTCGTAATTTTAGATTAAAATTTTTTAATCTTTTTACAAGCCACCTTTCATGATACAAATAAAAAAAATCGGTATATTTACTGCGGACGGTGAGAGTAACCGTATCAATTTTTAAGGAGCATACAGATGAATAAAGGTATTGCAAAAAAAGCAAGGGTAATTACGATTGCACTATTCTTGTTGGGAGGCTCGGTTTTTGCAGATTCGCATAAACCGAATTCGAAAGAGGGAAAGCACGGTCACGGTAAAGGGTTTACCTATAATAAAAGATCGGCAGACAACAAGGCTGAGATTGGAACGGCAGGATATCAACTCATAGGAGATTGGGTATTTCGCGGCACCGATAAGGCCGTAAAGGTAGAGTTCGACCGCGATGGTACAATGGAAATCAAATGGTATCAAGGATTTGATTCGGAAACGGAATGGGAAGGGTTTTGGACGGCAACGGATACCGAAATCACTTTTACCGTAAAAATAAAAGAAACGGAAACATGGATAAATGGTGCAAAAAAAGAAGTCCGCGAAAATATAAATGCAACATGGAAAATCCAATACTCAATAACCGATGATACGCTCACACTGACAGGAAGCGATTTGCCTAAAGAACTTGCAAACCTGCAACTGTCACGAACCGGCCGATGGCATTAGCAAAAAAGCACACGGGTAAGTGCCCGTGTGCAAAACCTGCCGTCCGTCTATCGGCTATTTAATTGTAATAAGAGGGACCTAAAGAGCTCCTTTTTTCAGTTATTAGACAAGAAACTCTATCATCAAACCCCCTGAATAATTCTGGATACTACACCTAAAAAAAAGATCGGTTTAAAGTCTTGATTAAATCCGGCTTGGAATGTAAAAGGAACATTATCAAATAATGTATAGCCTGCTCCTAGACCGAACTCGGCGATAAGATTTAATTTTTTTACTTCGTTAGAACCGAAGCCGGCATCTGCAAAGGCTGAAATAAAAAATCCGTTTGAATTAACGCCCGTTCGGGCTGCATACCATCTAATTTCAGTTCCCCAAATATGCATCGAAGAATATTTTTGAACATCTTTAAACGAAAAGCGCCGCGTCATAGCTTCTTGAGATTTTTCTATTTGGTAATCGGCGGCGGCATTTATATTTTTAGAATTTATCCTATCGGTATTATAAAATGTATAAACAAAACCTATGTCAACATAATACAGTTTAAATGTTATCGGCAAATCGAATTTAAGTCTGTAATTAACAAAACGGCTTTCCGGAATCCAATCGGTAAAAAAAGAAAAAGAAGTTGTTGCTTTAAGATAGCCTAAATCTGCAAGATAAACATCAAACCTGATTCCCTGCGATATTTCAGTAATTGTTTTCGGCAGCAAATCCTTTTGTGTGCCTTTAAGTTTTATTTCATTAACAAGTCTTCTTCCCACACGGGCTGGAAAAGAAATTTTCAGTCTGTTTATAACAAAGATAAAATTATTTCTTGCGTAAAAAATTTGGTCGGAAGCTTTTTTATGCATTGTAAACGGAACAAAATCATAAAAAGCGTTTATATCCCATTTAAACAAATCTTTTTGAACAAACATTCCTATGGAAGAACTTATAGCGAGTCCGTTGTCTGCCGAAAAGAAGATGCCCGTATTCGGGAAAACACTGAAATTATCTTGCCTGTAAAGCCATCCGAATTTTACCGAAAGAGGAAATCCGAAATAATGCGGACGAATATTAAATTTGGAAATGTTTAAAGATTCTTCTTCATCAGCTTTTTTAAGTTCCTCTTTACTTTGAGAAAAGCCTGCCGTCATCATAAAACAAAAAAACAAACATAAAATCTTTTTCATCTTAAAAGTCCTTTGATTAACTTATATTATAATTTATAAGTTTTATACTGCTATATTTTTTAATAGTATAAATCGGATATATAACCGAAATAAGAGCCGTAAAAAATATAAAAAATTGGGTTTTGATTACCGCTTCTGCCGTAATAAAAAAATTTAATAAGTAATAAGAAGTTGAGCCCGGAGGATTCATCTTTATATCAAATGTTTGCGTAATAATATTTCCTGCTTGTGATAATAAAATGCCTCCGATAATCCCC
This sequence comes from Treponema denticola, assembly GCF_024400535.1. NCBI lineage: Bacteria > Pseudomonadati > Spirochaetota > Spirochaetia > Treponematales > Treponemataceae > Treponema > Treponema denticola. Next base: position 344,706 of record NZ_CP038800.1, on the reverse strand, counting down.
GCAATAGATAAAATACACACTTCCAAAATTAAAATCGAAATAAGCAGGGATTTTTTTAAGCCTATAGCTTCCATTGTGCCGAATTCGCCGATTCTTTCCATAAAGCTTGCTGAAAGACTTTGTGTCAGTGCTGTAAATATTAAAACATACAAGATGCTGCTTATTACAATGAATTGTGCATTAAATAAATTGCTTACCTGTTGCCATGAGGGATTAAGAGTTTTCCAGTTTTTAACTTCAAAATTTAAATTATTTTCTTTAAAAACAGAATTTAATTTATTTTCGATTTTTTCAATATCCTTATTATTTTTTAAATATAATCTTATATATGAAGCGGCATCTTCCATTCCAAAAAAATCAAGAATACCTTTTCGGGAAGCAATTAAAAAGCCGGCGGCATTTTGAGGCGTGCCGATATCTATAGTTCCCGAAACCTCAAAAGAACCGGCCGCAATTTTCTTTTTTCCCATTGCCGACATTATATTTACATAATTATTATTTTCCAAATCCAAACCGAGGGAATTAAATAAAGTTTTATCGAGAACAAGGCTGTTATCTCCCTCAAAAACAGGACATCCTTCGGTTGATCCCAGAGAGTGAGGTTCATCGTACCCTGCCCCGCAAAATATTGAAGAAGAATTTTGCGTTCTTATTATCCCTTGAAAATTAAGTACCGCATCGGAGCTTACTATTTCCGGTATTTTATCAAAAAGATCTTTAAGTTTATTTATATCGTGTGCTGTAAGTATCATATCTGCCGTATTTTTGTTATTCCAAAAATCTTTAAGCGCAACTTGAAGATGGCCTGATTCTTGTATAAAACCTATAGCCATTCCTTGTTCCGAATATTCTACAAATCCTCTATACAATAAGATTGCGGCAGATGCAATTGTAATTAACAATATGGAAAGAATACTTCTTTTTTTGTGAAATTTAATATTATCCCATGCACTTTTTAATAAAAACATTTTTTCTCCAAAACTTTTTTATTCCCCGGCCGCTTCATTCAATGAACCGCTGACCATTTTATAAATTTTATCCGCATAATTTTTTATAATAGGATCATGCGAAACAAAAATTCCTACTCCGTTTTTTTCTTTTAAGTATTTGCGCAAATATTTATAAACTTGATTTGAACGGTCCGAATCAAGTGAGGAAGTTATTTCATCTGCAAGAATGTATTTAGGATTACAGGAAAGAGCTCTGACGATTGAAACTCTTTGTTTTTCTCCGCCTGAAAGTTCATTAGGTTTTTTATAAATCAAATCTTTTAAATCAAAATATTCAAACAAAGGCGTAAGCGTTTCTCGTATTTCTTTTTTGGATTTTTTTTGAATTTTTAAAGGTATGGAAGCATTATCAAAAATAGTTTGAGATTTTATTAATTCAAAAAATTGGAAAATAAGGCCGCAGTTTTCAAGCCTAAATTTAGCTCTTTCACCGTTACTCATTTTATTTATGTTCTTATCTCCCCATTCTATTTCTCCTGCGTCGGGATAATCTATTCCTGTTATAAGATTTAAAAATGTGGATTTTCCCGCTCCGGAATTGCCGTAAATCCAAATCAAGTTTCCCTGTTCGGCAGTAAATGAAATATTTTTTGTAACTTCAATTTTTTTACTATTAACGCTGTAAGTTTTATATAAGTTTTTAACTTTAAGTTCAGGATTTATCATAAATTTAGAATTCCTTTTTTGTAATTTTCATAAAGCAAGGAAACAATCGGATGATTGGGAAAAATATTTTTTGCTTTGTAAAAGCATTCCCAACCTTTTTTTGTATCATATATCTTCATATAAAATATGGAATACCATATATAAGCATTAAATTTATCAACCTCATTTAATTCTTCAATGTATTCTTCCGTTGCTTTAATTTGAGAATTAAAATTAGATGTAGTCTCATCAGCTGAAGAAACATGCCAGCATGACAGTTTTACAAAAGCAGCCTTATTGTTTTTATCTTTTAAAAGAGCCATTCTGTATAAAACCGGAAGCGTTAAAATTGTATTGAAACGTTTTGTTTCGGGAAGCGGAAGTTTTGTATAAAGGTAGTCTGCATATTTTAAATATACCTCACCTTCCAAATCGGATAATTTTAAAAATCTTTTTAAATCTTTATCTATTTTTTTTATTATCTTAGCTTGATGATTCATACTGCCATAATTATAAATGGTAGAAATAATCTCAGCATGTTTAAGATATGAAATTAAAAGTTCATTTTGTTTTTTTATATCCCTGTTTTTTTTATTCTCTAAAAGAATTTTTTCCAGAGAATCTGTGAGTGCCTTTATTCCGTCTATTAAGATTTTCAAATCTTCATCGCCGATAGTATTATTTCTATAATATTCGGTAAAAATAGAATCGCACTCATCCAAACTAAAGATTTTTATCTTATCCGAATCTAATGATTTTACAGGAATTTCTTGGGCAAAACAAAATGATGAGATCCCGATAAAAAGAAAAATTTCCGCTATCAATTTATGCGTTCTATTTTGAAAAGAATATTTTTCCATTTTTATTTAACTCCTCAATAAACAGGGTAAAAGTTTCATCAGGTATTAAGATGGAAGCATCTTTTAAATCCTTTTGGGACAGCTCAAAGTTTTCAAGTGCAAAGTTGACTTGAGCTCTGAAAATAAGGGCTAAGTATTTTTCATAATTATTTTTTGCATTCGATACGGCCTTTGATATTTCATTTAAAGAATTTTCATAACCGCCGCCTACTATAGGAGGAGCAAAGAATAGCCATAACCCAAATGAGATACTTGCCGGAGCAAATTTTTTATCTTTTTTTAAGGCAGCAAGATAAAGCATTTTTGTATCATTAGCTTCCTTCTGTATATCTTGTCCCGATAAAAAAGCTATATATCTGGATTTTATATCCGCCCAACTTAACAAAAACCATTTATCGGCTTTGGAATTCTTTTTGCCTTGCATAAAGGCGGCGGATTCTTCATTTTGTTTTTTAAGCATAAGGTATATTTTCTTTTTGTTGTTTTTATCTCGATTTAAAAGATTTATTTCTTCCAAAACTAAAAAATTTTGAAGAGTCAATTTTTCTTCTTCGGAAATTTGCATTTTTTCAATTTTATTCCTATGTTCATCGATGGCAGCCGCCGTTTTTTCCGAAGGCGTGTTATACAGTTCGGCTTTGAATTTATAAAAATTATCGTAAATTTCTTGAGAGTTTAAACTGAAATTTAACACGAGAAGCAAAAAAAAGATTAATTTTCCTTTCATAATAAATCTCCGACTTTCTTATAGATTATATTATTTTTAATAAAAAGGGAAGTACTGTCAGCCATTTATGACATATTTACCAATCGTTTTGCCAGTTTTACCGCTTCAACAGCGTCCTTAGAATATCCGTCGGCTTTTATTTTATCCGCAAAGTTTTGAGAAATTGGACCGCCGCCTATCATTATTTTAAACTTGCTGCGCATATTTTCGTTTTCCAGTTTTTCAATTACACGGCGCATATTGGGCATTGTCGTCGTCATTAAAGTAGACATTGCAATTATTTCGGCATTTTCTTTAACAGCCGTGTTTACAAATTCATTAACCGGAACATCTCTGCCCAAATCGATAACCTCAAAACCTTCTGTTTGCAGCATTGTTTTTACAAGATTTTTTCCGATGTCATGAGTATCTCCTTCAATTACACCTATAACTATTTTATGACCCGAACTTATATCTTTTTTTTCCAAGCAGGGACGCAAAACCTCAAGCGCATTTTCCATTGCATCGGAACAAAGAAGAATATCCGTAACAAAATATTCGTCTTTTTGAAACATATCGCCGGCACGCTTCATTCCGTCTACAAGTCCGTCCATAATTGCATCGAGTGCAGGATATCCCTCGTTAAGATAATCCTTTGCAACTTGTGCAATTTTTTCATCTTCATATTCGAACACATAATCCGAAAGTTTTTGCAAATACTCGATTTTTTCCATATCGGCTCCTTATAAATCGGGAAAGTAAGAACTTTCCATAAAAAATTTTTGATACTTAGAATCTAAACTTAAATCGCTAAAACCTATTTTATTTTTTAACTCCATTAAATTGTTTCTTTTATTTATATTTAAAACCGCACTTATCGCTCCATCGAGAGATGTATTTTTCATATACGAAAGTTTTTCTTTTTCTATGAATGGAAGAAAGCCGGTATTTATCAGCATATCTTCAGTAAGATGATTTCCAAACTGTCCTGCAATAATTATTTCGTCGAGCTGAGAAGCGGTTAAATTAAATTTATCCAGTAAAATATTGATGCCTGAAAGAATTGCCGTTTTAGAAAGCTGGATGTTCCGTATATCTTTTTTTGAAACATACACTTCATCAAAGAGCCTTATGACAGTTTCTCCATTTATGTCCAATAAAAATTTTCTCCGCACATCGGAAATATCAAGAGAAGAACAAGAAACCAGCCGTCCTTTTTTATCGATAAGTTTTGCTTTTAAAGTTTCGCGTATTAAAGCAAGAATTCCCGATCCGCAGATAGTTTTCGGTTTTATATTTCCTATTACTTTTAAATCTATGTTACCTGAAATTAAATCAAAATGGATATCTTCGATAGCACCGCTTTGCGCACGGGATCCGCAGGTAATATTCATGCCCTCAAGAGCAGGACCTGCTGCACAAGATGTAGCAAAAAAAGAAGAGCCGTGTTTTAATACAAGTTCGGTATTTGTTCCGATATCTATAAAGAGAGTGTTTGTTTTAAGCTTTTCCATTTCGATAAAATTTATTCCGGAAACAATATCAGCTCCGATGTAGGATGAAACCGAAGGTAAAATAAGAGCATGAGTATGAGCTCCTATATGTAAGCCGATTTCGGAAGCTTTAAAGTTCAGCATTTTATCAAAAACATTTTTATACGGAGCCGTTCCTAAAACGCGAGGGTTTATTCCTAAAAGAATATGGTTCATAACAGAATTTGCAGAAAAAACTATTTCATAAACAAAATCCGGATTTACTTGCAATTCATCTATCATTTCAAAAGCAGTTTTTTTTACCGCAGCTGTAATGAGGCTTTGCATTTTAAAAAGATTATCTTCAGATTCAAGCGCAGCACTTATACGGGTTAAAACATCGGAACCGAATTCAATTTGCGGATTTATAAATGAACGCTTTGCGGAAACCTCCATATTTTCCACATCGATTAAAACCATTGCAACCGTTGTCGTGCCTATATCGGCTGCAATTGCGTATTTTTAATTTTTTTCTCCATCCAATACCGCAATTAATTTTTTATCCAAATATACACCGGTGTAATCACCGCTTATTGGTTTTAAGGATTTTAAAATTTCAAAATCGATTTCGCCGAAAGCATCCTCATATTTATTAAGCCAGCTTTTATTTTCATATGCTTCAGGAGCTTCTATTGTTTTTGTTACTGTTTTTATCGCAGCTTCCGTTTTTTTATCGAATTGTGTTTCGCTTATTAAAAAGCCTTCCGCTTTTTCTGCATTCGGAACCTCGACTATAATATCTATTGAGGGCTTTATAATACAGGAAAGCCGGTATGGATATAAATTTAATTCTTTTTCTTCCGGTAACAACGGAATATCTTCACCGGTAAATTTTACTTTGCACTTACCGCATTTTCCCTTGCCTCCGCACGGCGCATCGATAAAAATGTTTTCGCGCTTTATTATTTCCAAAATAGTTTCGCCTAGAGTATAATCGGTTTCCTTTTTAAAATCATTTATTTTAATTACTGCTTTCGGCATTTTCCACACCTATTAAAATGTTCTTTATGTTTTCAAGTTTTGAATTCATACCGAGCCCGCAGGCGGGGGCAATGATGTCTATATTTTTCTTTACCCTGTTTACAGCCATCTGTTTTATAACTTCGGGACGTGAATGCTCCAATGCATAAGTGCTTATGTTCCCCATTACCGGTTTTTTGTATTTTTTCTTTTGCCTCTTTTAGCGAAACTATTGCATCAAAAGAAAAAGCATCGGCATTTATTTTAGCTAAAGGGGTAAACACTTTTTTCATTTGACCGCATATATGAACAATAATCGGAATATTTTTATCGGTTCTAATTATCGAAATCATTTTATTCATATATGTTACCATATATTCTTCAAAATATTTAGGCCCTAATATTTCTCCCGTACCGCTCGGGTCCGAAATGGTAATCAAATCGGCACCCCGCCTAGTTTGCTCAAGTGCAAAGTGTCCTACTTCTTCGCTTATAAAATCAAAAAAGGCGTGAGCGGTTTCTTTATCTTTTTTTAATGCCGTATACACTTTTAGCGGATCTACAATGCTTGTACCGACGGAAAAAGGACCGGGAATATTTCCTATTACCGGAATGCTGACGTTTTTTTAAAATAGAAACCGCCTCCAAGACAGCCCTAGGCCTTCCTTTGGTAAAATCTATTTTATGGAAATGCGTCAGCTCCATAGTATCTGCGGCATATGCTTTTATATGGGGCTCGCAGGTATCCGAGCCGATATCGCATTCGGCTCCCATAGCTTCAGCTTCTATGCTCATACAAAAGGGAACGGCGTAATTTTCAAAAAGATTTTCCTCGACAACCAGTTTTGAAAGAGCTGCCATAGTTTTCCCGTCGGAGTTGGCTTTTTTAAAATCGATATTATATTTTTTAATTAACTCCGTAACACAAGGATTCATCATACCGCCGGGACAAATGACGGGCGGCCGGTCTGTTTTGTTTCCGTTTAAGATAGCAAGAAGACGCTCTTTTTTATTCATCCGTTTCTCCTTTTGTAAATTCAAAAACTTTTATTCTGTTTATTTCGGGGTTTAAATTGATACATATATTTCCGAATATGTTTTTTTCGGCCGTCAAAGCTTTAATAGCATCTTGAACATTCTTTTTCTCTATCTCTATCGTTTTGCCTTTTAAAAAACCTAGGTCTTCCATTACAAAACTTAATTTAGGACAAAGATAAATTGAAAACTTTGTATAATGTAAAATATAATCTAGTAGAGGTACATAAAAATTATTGATTGTATTTTCCAAAGCGGATGGGCCTATAATATCAACGGAGGCTGCCGGATCTGCAAGAGAAATAAGTTTTATATCAAAACAATTTAATGTATTTATAAAAGAAAAATACTTTTTTAAAAAAAGGTTTGCAAGAACTTTTTCAGTTTCAGGATTTTTTCTAAAGGTTCTAAATATTTTTTCTGCGGGAATGATAAACGATAAAAATGTGTAAAAGCCAGTCATCTCATAAGCGAGAGGCTTATCATATTTACAATTAAGACACTCGCTCATTATTTTATAATGAGAAATGGTGTAGTTGAATTCTTTTAAGGAAAATAATTTTTCGACATCCGTTATAATAGGATTTTTTACTCTTATTAGGCTGTTTTCATTTATTAAAGCTCCTTGCAATTCTGCTTCGAGCGTATTTGTAATGGGAAAAAAAACAAAAGAGCCGTTTTTTGATAAATCTTCGGCTGCTTTTTTGTAAGAGTTTATATCCGAAAAAACTACCGATGCATCAATTTCATCTTGAAGAGAGCTTTTAGTTTCCCCGTCTTTATAATTGCAAATATAATTTCTAATCTTCATCAAATCTGTTTTTATCCATCGGCATATGAGCGTAATACCGCCCCCATTTCATAAAGGCATCTATATTTTCAATTTTAGTTCCTTTCGGAATTTGACAGCCGGTTGAAAGAATATATCCGCATGTATTATCCCAGCCTTTTTTTACGCAATCCTTAACCGACTTGCGTATGTCTTCTTCATTCCCCAGATACATAACATCGACGGGCGGAACATTTCCGGTAATCATTACCTTGTGTCCCATAACGGCTTTTGCTTCTTCAAGGTCTTCACAATTATCAATCGAAAAATTCCCGATACCTGTTTCCATTACATCTTCCCATAATTCGCGGGATTTGCCGCAGATATGCACGGTGGGATGGGAACCGCAATATTTTATTACATCCTGAACATTTTCTTTAAAATACGGAAGAGAGAATTCCCTGTACTGCTCCAATTTTAAAATGCTGGAAGAAGAAACGGGGTCGCAAAATCCGGTACCGAATCCCAATTTACCTAAGGCTTTTATATATTCGCGGTTATTCGCCGTAATAATTTTCATAAGGCGGTGCAAGGCTTCCGGTTTTTTGACGATCCAGCGTAAGAGGACTTCGGTACCAAGTACGGAAGCTGCAACCGTAAACGGAGCGGTCATCGAGGCTCCTATATCGGCAATGTCTCCGATTTTGTCGCGTATTTTACAAAGTGCCTCCAAAAGAATGGGAAGTTTTCCGTCTTTATGCGGGTTAACCGGTTTTAGTTTATCTATGTCTTCTTCAGTTTTTACTATAGGTTCTTTTAAATTGGTTATATTGTCATAAGGATAATTTAATACGGACCCCATCGCTTCCGCCATTCCGCGAAGCGTTGTGGAAATACCTACACCTTCGTGTCTGAAACGGTTAAACAAAGCAACTTCCGTTTCCGCCATTACATCGGAACTGGTATAATAATCGTTCGTCGTATGACCTGTAAAGCCCGCCATCGTAACCCCCATATCAGGTACAACAGGCAGTCTGTCAATTGGCTTATGGGAAGCAAAAGCCTCCATCCTTTCTTTCGGCGTCATTTCATCTTTAAATTCTTTATACATACAATAAGACTCCTTTTTGCAAAAAATAAATTCTCTGATTTCAAGCGGAGGCTTTATTCTTTTACAAATAATTTTTAGTTTTTTCAATTTTACGGTTATTAGAATTCAAGGTTAAGACTTATAGATATAAACCGGAAAATCTTTTGATATAAATTTTTAAGTGCTTTAAATTAAGAATACCAAATTTAGGCAACACTTGCCGTAAAATCAGCTTGAGGTCATGCAGAGAGTTTAAATGAATAGTTTTTCATAAATAACCTCCTTGAGCGGGATGATGAAAATACTATACCTAAAATTTATTTGAGTGTCAATAACATTGTCATTCTATAACTGAATTTAAATTATACCGCCATCTTTGAATACGGCTATACCATAATCAAAGACGGAGCAAAAAAATCATTTTTTTTGAGTTGAGGCGTTTTTTAGCAGCTTTTCAATTATATCTCTGTTGTCAAGAAGACTCGAAAGAGAGAGGTTTTCATGAAGACGCATGATAACTTGAGCAAAGAGCCCCGATACATCGGTTTCAATATACCATTCTTTTTGTTTTAACTGGGTATGATAAACCGCATTAGTTCCTATAACCCTATAAAAAAGGCCCTTAGAATAAGCTTCGTCAAATTGCTGAATGGCATCTCCAGTAAAGAAAGGAAGACTTACAGCAGCTATAACTTTTTTTGCTCCCTTGCTCTTCAAAAATTCCATAGCCTTTAAAAGAGTACCGCCCGTTCCCAGCATATCGTCTGCGAGGAAGGCATTTTTTCCTTCTACATCACCCAAAAGCTTAATGCTTATGATATTCGACTGCTTTGCATTTTGGGTAACAACGGAATAATCTCTTTCTTTATAAATCATTGCAAGAGGTTTTTGTAAACCCGATGAATAGAATTTATTTCGGTCTACAGCTCCTGAGTCAGGAGAAACAACTACAAATTCTTCTTTCGAGTCGGCACTTAAATCGAGTATTCTTGTAAGCTCCCTAATAATTTGGTAACTTGCATGAAGATTTTGTAAGCGTGCAGAATGGAAAGAATTTTCAATCTCTCTGGAGTGGATATCAAGGGTAATAATCTGTTCTACATCAAGGTCTTCATAAATATGTCCGAGTAAGCTGGCAGTCAAGCCTTCTCTTCCCTTCTTTTTATGCTGGCGGCTGTAGGGATAAACCGGAAGAACTAAGGATATTCTTCCTGCGCCGGCATGGCGGACAGCATCTATGGTTACGATGAGGGACATAAGGTGATCGTTTACCGAAAAGACCTCCTTGTTTTTTCCCTCATTAATTGTAATTTCCTGCTTGTTTTCAACATCCTGAAAAATATAAACATCTTTTCCCCGTACTGTCTCAAGAAGTTCGGTTTTAAACTCGCCGTTCATAAAGTATGTAAAGCGGGTATCCACTTTGAATTTGGGCACATGTATTTGATTTATATCCTTGTTTACGGACATCCTATTTGAAAATATGTCATTATAAAAGTTAAACTTTTGAATCATATCCTCAGCGGAGGTATTGTACCTTTTTGCTAACTTTTCGCTTTGCTGGTACAGCTTACGGGCATAGATATGCCTTAAGTTTTTAATCGTTAAATTTGCAAAGTCTTCTCCCCCCGGGCAAGCAATAATCGCGAGGTTATTTGATTCAAGATAATTCATTTTGCCTCCAAAAAGAATGTAAAAAAATCTTACTTGGCCTACTTTATCACTTGTTAAGGAAAATTACAATAGGGGAAGATGCGGCTATTTTAACAATAGTAATCTTAAGCCGTGTTTATTTTTGATAAACAGAGACCCTGTTTCTGCCGCCTTCTTTAGCTGAATAAAGAGCCGTATCGGAAAATTTTAAGAGTTCAGGAGTTGTCATCTTTTCGTCATATACGGCAAGTCCGATTGAACATGAAACCCGTAATTCAGGATGCTCTTGAAAAGTTAAAGCATTAACTTCGGTACAGACTCTTTTGCACTGATATTCGGCTCTTTCCAACATTCCTCTGATAATAAACGAAAACTCGTCTCCGCCGTACCGGATTAAAATATCATCAGTATCAAAATTACGTTTAAAAACTTCGACAATGGCTAATAGAACCTTGTCGCAAAAGACGGCTCCGTAGTCTCTGTTAAGCTGCCCAAAGTGGTCGATATCCACCATTGCAAAACTAACCCCTATATGCTGGCGGACACATCGTTTAAGGAGATTTTCAAATGATTCATCTAAATATCGACGGTTATATAAACCTGTAAATTCGTCGGTAATTGCTCTTTTTTTTGCATCATCACCCCATTGAATTATCTGCGATAAAAGGCCGTCCGTCTTACTTAATCGGCTGCCTGTGATTTTAAGCATATTGAACAAAACAGTTGATGCTATTTTCGGCTGATCTATAATAAGGGAAGAAAAATCTTGAGATTTTAAAACGAGGCAAGAGACAGGTTCAACGGCCTGGCATGTTGCCGAGCGGTGTTCTTGTTCCAGCATTGCCATTTCACCGAAAAAGTCTCCGGCACCCAGACGGACAAGCTCTATTTCTTTTCCTTCCGATTTTACAGAAACGGAAATTACTCCTTTTACGATGATAAAAAGCTCATTACCCGACTCACCTTCATAGACTAAAGCTTGGCCCGCTTCAAATTCGGCATAAAACATTGCTTCAGCTAAGACTTTAATTTCTTCTATGGAAAGATGTTCAAAGAGCCGTGCCTTCTGTAAAATTTCAAGCCATTTTTGTTTTGAGCTATTCATTTATGTCCTCCTCAAAGAGAATCTGAGAGCCTCCGCGGGCTCGTCCGATAAGAGGCATTTCGGCACATTGTTTGATAAATTCCGTCTTTTCAATCTTTGTATCCGGATATAATAAAATGCCTAAACTCATGCTCAACTTAAAAGGACTGTTTAAGACCGGAGAAATATCTAAGTTTTCAAGCTCTGCCTTTATCTTTTCGGCTAAACTTGCAGCCCCATCCCGCTCTAACTCAGGCGTTAAAACGGCAAATTCGTTTCCCTGATAACGGATTAAAACCGAATCCGTATCTAAAAAATGGCTCAGGTGATTACCTATAAAGGTAAGACAGGCATCGCCCTTTTCGTGGCCGTATGTGTCATTAATAGCCTTAAAGTTATCGGGCTTCATCATAATAAGAGAAAAAGAGCTTTTCATAAAGTCCGCAATGTTTTCTTCAAGATAGGCTTTGTTAAAAAGTCCTGTCAGCTTGTCCCCATAAACCTGCTTTTGTAATTCTTTCATAATAGGAGAATTTTCTTTTATTAAAGAGTTAGCCTTTCTAGTTCTTCTTGAAACCATTACCAAGTAGGACTTTAAAAGTTGAGCATAAGTTACCGGATTGTTTTTAAAAACCTCTTCCATAGGAACTCCGTCTTTGGGAAAAGAAAGAATAATAGAATTTTCATTAGCAGAGGCTATGGCCTTTTGCTCATCTTGGGTAAGCATAGCCGTTTCACCGAACATTTCACCGCTTACAAATTCTGGCTAAAACGGATTCATCTTCAGGAGATAAAATTATAACATTTCCTTCTACAATAATATAAAAGCGGTCTCCTTTTGTATTCTGCCTAAAAATAATATCCCCTTTTTGATAGCTGTCTACCCCTGCCTTATCGGCTATGTCTTTTAAGTAGATTTCATCCCATCCTGCAAAAAGGGGAGTATTACTTAAAGCTTCTATTTTCTGTTTATCAGTAATCATGCATACCACCTAAGAGCATTATAGCATATTTTAGATAAAAGAAAAGTGCTTATTAAAAAAAACAAGAAAAGAAATCAAAAAAACTTATTCATAAAGCAGTTCATCCAAATCTTTTTTAAAGGTTTGTTTTATGTTTTCCTTTTCTTTAAAGCGCCTTTTTGCCGACTTGGACTTTTCTTCCTTCTTTATTAAGAATTTTTCCTGCCGTTTTTCCCGTCTTATTTTTTTTCTATCCTCCTTTAATAATTGCAGGTAAAGTTCATACCTGTTTTTATCCAGTAAGCCCGTTTTAAGAGCCTCCAAAACGGCACAGCCCTTTTCGCATGTATGTGTACAATCGCTAAAAAGACACTTGGATTTTAGCTCGGTAATATCGGCAAAAGAATTTTCCCCGCTGTCCGAATCCCAGATACCCAGAACCTTCATTCCGGGAGTGTCCATTATAACCCCCGCATCTTCTCCTAAAGAAATTATCTGCCGGTTCGTTGTAGTATGAACTCCCTTATCTATTTTTTTATTTATGTCGCTTGTGCGTAAAATTTCTTTCCCCGTCAGGCTGTTTATGAGGCTTGACTTTCCGACACCGGAAGAACCTATCAATACCGAAGTCTTTCCCTTTTTAAAGTAATGCTTTATATTTTTTAAACTTTCAGGTTCAAAAATACTTATGCAATAGACTTTTAAATGAGGATAAATCTTTTTTATCAAATTTTCAGCATCCTCCCTTGTCTCGGATAAGTCCGCCTTAGTTAAAAGCAAAACGGTTTCAATATTTTGCAGGGCAAAAACATATCTAGCCAAACGGTTTAAATTAAAATCCTTATTTAAGGACATACATATAAAAGCCGTATCAATATTGGCCGCAATAATTTGTTCAAGCTCAATACCTGACCTAGGATCCGTTCGCGAAATCTTATTTTTGCGCTCATATAAAAAATCTATAAGTGCAATCGAAGAATTTTCTTGAGACTCAAAGCCTATCCAATCTCCTACCGAAGGATAAGAACCGGATACCTCGCATTCTTTTTTAAAAGAGCCTTTTAAGCGGGCTTCTTTTTCGCCATCTTTACATATTATTTTATAAGTATTTCCGCCAAAAAAAATAATACGCCCAACCTCTTTTTCGATCTTTTTACCTTTAAAAAAATCTTCAAAGCCGAAATTTAAAATTGTTTCCATAATGTTTCCTTTAAGTTCATCAACCGCAGATTGTATAAACAATCGAGGATTGATGAATTTCCGCACTTTTGCAATGAAATGAAAAAGTGCATACGATAAAGCGATGTTTGCCGTAAGGCAAACTCGCAGCGTTTTTAGACAATGCCGTCAGCATTGTCTAAAATAAGCCTTCCTTTCAATAGAGAATTATTTTCTCCCGGGATATACATCACAAAAAATTCGGATTTAAAAATCTTCAAACTTGAGCACAGATAAAAATCAAGCAAGTGAATTTAAGGTGAGAATCTTATAAATAAAATTGATTTGATAAAATGCGGTCTATAAAGAACTTCCGGGAGTAAGGTCTTTGCCGCTTGTTAAAAATAATACTGTAATCATAGAGCACCTCCCATAAGTTTTAAAATTCAGTAAAAAGACATTAAGCTAAAATAAAGATTTTGTCAAGCAGGCGGTAGGGATTATTTCAGCTATTTTCATAAGCATCTTACCTCATTTTAGATTTTTGCGTCTTTCCGCATTTTTCTAAAATAGAATTATGCCATATATTCTTACAAATAGCAATACCAATTTTTTTTAAAAACAGACTAATTGTTGTCATTGCAAAAAAATAAGCGGCAGCAGATAAATACCCGCTTCCGCTTACTGGTTTGAATTACTAAAGGCTCTTACTAAGCCCTTAGGCTCCTATAATTCCTATAGCTCCTAATACGATTAAAAGTTGGGCAAGAATATAGGTTTTCATAATAAGAAAGCGCATTCCGGCCTTGCCGCCGAAAAAGTATTTGGCTGAAACCATAGTATCCGATATAAGAAACAAAACACTTCCTATAGCAGCCAATATAAGCCCTAAGGACGGATTTGCAAAGGCAAAAACTATAAATAGCCAGCTCATTGATGAGATTATAAGCCCATAAGTTATTACAATAGGTTTAAGCCCTTTTAAGTGTTTTTTTGTTCTCATTATAATATAAACAATTGCCGCTAAAAAGATCACTGCCGCTATGATTCCGGGGATAATGGGAATGTATTCAACCTTAGCACCGAGTATTGCAAAAACTATATAAGATATTTGTGTAATTGCAAAAAATAAGATACCAAGAGCAAAATTCTGTTTTTCTCTATCAAAAAGAAGTATTGCATCTCCCAAAAAACTGAAAACCAAAGCAATTATTATTAAAACATTCAATATTGAAAATGTTTTAATACTTACAAAGCTGAAGGCCAAAAAGAATAAAAGAAGGGCCGGCATCAGCATAAATTTTGTCATATCAGCCCATTTTTGTCTTTGCTGAAAGCACTTGATTAAATGAATAATCGAAATAACTAAAAACAAAGCAAGGGCTGCAATACACAAAGGATCTAAACATTCATTATACATATATACCTCCAAAAATATACTTATACAATAATCATATACTGAAATCATCAAAAAAGCAAGATATTTTTAAAATTTAAGTTGACGATTAAGCATTTCTATGCTATCCTGTACAGGACGGTAATATTACCTTAATTAATAGGTAAAAATTTATTATATCAATTTTACATGGAAGAATAATATGCAGATTTTTGATACTCATGCTCATGTCGGGTTGATCTATTCCGATCCGATTGAGCAATTACGCGTTGTGCAGGAAGCCCGCCAAGGCTCTGTAACGAGAATAGTAAGTATATGTAACAGTTTACACGACTTTTCCAAGGTGTATGAAACTCTTAGGTTTTCACCGGCGGTATACCATGCCGTAGGTGTATCTCCGTCTGAAGTTACATCTCCCGGAAAAGACTGGCAAAAAACAATAGAAGAAAGCTTAAAATTACCCAATGTAGTGGCTGTAGGAGAAATAGGCCTTGATTATTGCAAAAAATACGGAGACAAACGCTCCCAGATTGAGCTTTTTATAGCCCAGCTTGACATTGCCTCAAAGGCAGGTTTTCCGGTAATTATTCACAATAGAGAAGCCGGAAAAGATCTTCTTGATATCTTAAAGGAAAGGATTCCCAAAGAAGGAGGCGTTTTACATTGCTATTCAGAAGACGATATTTATGCAAAAGAAGCCTTAAAGCTTCCTCTGTACTTCTCCTTTGCAGGAAATTTGACTTACCGCAATGCAAGAAATTTGCATGATACGGTTTTAGCCCTTCCCCTTGACCGTATCGTAGTCGAATCCGAAAGCCCTTTTATGCCCCCATCGGTATATCGCGGCCAAAGAAATATGCCGGCCAACACCATCGAAACCGTGAAGTTTATGGCGGAAATGCTGGGTAAAGATATTGAAGAACTTGCCGATCAACTTTGGAAAAACAGCTGTAAGCTCTTCCGGCTGCCCGAATAAAACATGGAAGAATTTCTTTACAAGCCCGTCTCAATAGGCGGGCTTCTTTTATCGGGGAACATCTTTTTAGCCCCTGTTGCAGGCTACTCCGACAAGGCATTCCGTTCCATCTGCGTGGACTGCGGTGCGGATTTTACATACACCGAAATGGTATCCTCGGAAGCCCTCGTGAGGGATTCCGATAAAACCGAAAGCCTCATAGGAAGAGCTCCTAACGAAAAAGCTTATGCCGTACAGATTTTCGGCTCAAACCCCGAATATATGGCAAAAACAGCCGTCATAATCGCCGAAAAATATTCTCCCGAATGTATCGACATAAATTCGGGCTGCCCCATGGCAAAGATTACCAAAAACGGTGCCGGATCAGCTTTGATGACGGACATTCCTCTTTTGTACAGGATTGTAAAGGCCGTAAACGATGCTATGACCCCTTATAAGATCCCCGTAACCCTTAAAATACGCTCAGGCTTTACCGCCGACAAACTTAACTGGAAAGAAGCAGCCTCAGCCGCCATAGATGCAGGGGTTAAAATGCTCACCCTTCATCCCCGTACCCGCTCACAGGTGTATTCGGGCAAGGCCGATTGGAACATCCTTGCTGAGCTGGTTCAATTTGCAAAGCCTTATCAAATTCCGATTTTCGGATCGGGAGATTTGTTTTCGCCTGAAGATGCAAAAAAAATGCTTGAAGAAACAGGTTGTGCAGGCATAATGTTTGCCCGCGGTGCTATGGGCAACCCTTTAATTTTTACCCAAACAAGGGAGCTCTTGACCAATGGAACATACGGCGAAATAAGCACGGAACAAAAAATCCGTACCGGCTTTAAAGAGCTCGTCTTTTTATGCGATGAAAAAGGAGAAGAAAAAGGCTGCCGCGAAATGCGTAAACGCTTTGCCGCCTACACCAAAGGAATACCCGACGGCTCTCGCCTCCGCCAAGAATTGGTACAAGCCTCAACAATAGCGGAGTATAAAACCATAATTCAAAGAATTCTTTAGCATTCATTTCTGATTTCCGTATATTTTAACTTGTAAATATTCTATTTCTATGTCATAATATTTATATGAAAACTGATATAGAAATAGCTAGAGAAGCGAAGCTAAACAAAATCGCTGAAATTGCAGACGGCTTAGGGATTCATGACGACAATGTCATTCCCTATGGAAAGTACATAGCCAAGGTTCCCTATAGCGTTATAGATGATGCAAAGGTAAAAAAGAATAATTTAATCCTTGTTACCGCCATCACGCCTACAAAGGCGGGAATCGGGAAAACGACCGTATCAATCGGTCTTGCCCTGGGCTTAAACAAAATCGGGAAAAAGGCTGTTGCAGCCTTGAGAGAACCTTCTTTAGGACCTTGTTTCGGTATGAAGGGAGGTGCTGCAGGAGGGGGCTATGCCCAAGTTTTGCCTATGGAAGACATTAACCTCCACTTTACCGGAGACTTCCATGCTATCACTTCGGCCCATAACATGATAAGCGCCCTTTTTGACAACTACATCTTCAGAACTCAAGGGACTCCAAAGGCTATTAAAAAAATCCTTTGGAAGAGGGTCTTGGACGTAAACGACAGAAACTTGCGCCAAATTGTTACCGGATTAGGAGACGGGAACGGCGTGGTTATGGAATCGGGCTTCGATATTACCCCGGCTTCCGAAATTATGGCTATTTTCTGCCTTGCAAAGGATATTGAAGATCTTCGCCGAAGAATCGAAAACATTATTCTGGGCTATGATACGGAAGATAAGGCTGTAACCGTAAAGGATTTAGGAATTGCAGGTTCAATCGTAGTTCTTTTAAAGAATGCGATTAACCCCAACCTTGTACAAACAACGGAAAATACCCCCGCCTTTATCCACGGCGGCCCCTTTGCAAACATCGCTCACGGATGTAACTCGGTAATTGCAACAAAAACAGCGCTTACCTACGGAGAATATGTAATTACCGAAGCAGGCTTCGCTGCAGACCTCGGTGCCGAAAAATTCTTCGATATCAAGTGCCGAAAAGCAGGTTTAAATCCGAAATTGACTGTAATTGCGGCTACTACAGGCGGTTTAAAAATGCACGGAGATGTTCCCGAAAAGGAAATATCCAAGCCCAATGCAGAAGCCCTCAAAAAAGGTCTCGCCAACTTGGATAAGCACATCGAAAATATGAAAAAATTCGGACAAACCGTAGTTGTAGCCCTCAACCGATACGGATACGACATTGACTCCGAATTGGATCTGGTTAAAAAGCACTGTGAAGCCCAAGGTGTAGGCTTTGCTGTCAACAATGCCTTTGTTGAAGGAGGAAAGGGCGCTGTTGCACTTGCCGAGCTTGTTGTAAAGACAATCGAAACTAATCCGTCGAAGCCCTTAAAATTCGTTTACGAAGATAAGGATCCCATAAAAACAAAGATAGGAAAAATCTGTAAAGAAATCTACGGTGCCGCTGATGTTACTTATTCGGGAGCTGCCGATAAGATGATTAAAAAGATTGAAGAAGCCGGAATGGCAAACTTCCCGGTTTGTGTTGCAAAAACACAGTATTCATTCTCGGCAGACCCTAAACTTTACGGAGTTCCTACAGGCTTTGAAATGAATGTCAGGGACATCGTTTTAAATTCCGGTTCTGAAATGATTGTAGCCATTATGGGAGACATGATGAGAATGCCGGGGCTTCCGAAAGATCCGCAGGCCGTCAGAATTGACCTTGTAAACGGAAATATTGAAGGCTTATCATAAAATTTGCGATTTTATTTGATTTTTTGGGAATAATGTTGTATAATATTAGAATAGCTATTTATAAACTTGCCGCAAGGCAAGTTTATAAATTATATATTATTTAAGGAGTAAAAAATGAAAAACATTTTGAAAATTTTGACCTTATTGACTGTTTTTTCTTTTATCTTTACGAGCTGCGGAACACCTCCGGCTCCTCCTCCCAAAGAAAAACCGGCACCTGTAGTTGTAGAAGAACCTGCACCGGAAGTAAAACCTGAACCTACCCCCGAACCGGAACCAGCACCCGTTGTCGAAGAACCTCGGGATGTTCCTGTAAAGGAATATGTAGTAGTACAAGGAGATACTCTATCCGAAATTGCTTTAAAATTTTACGGAACAAGAGAAAAAGCTTACTACTTCCCCATAATTATGGCAATTAACCCCGGTATAGTTAAACATCCGGATAAACTTGCACCTAAGACCAAGCTTTTAATCCCTGATTTTGAACTTTTTATGAAACACTCGCCTTCAAAAATGCTTGCAAGACCTGAGTTTGAAAAATGTATCAAAATTTATGAGGATGAAGGAAAATCCGGAGTAGCAGAATCTTTAAGACGACGGCTTAAAGAGCTTTAATCTTACCAAACTTCCTCCCTCGGGAGGAAGTTTTTTTATTCCTTGCAAAAAATACTTATAAATAAATAGGAGAATTTAGTTTATGAATGTCAGATATGCTGTCGAGTTTTCAAAAGAACTTTTACAAATACACAGTCCCGGAGGCTATACAAAGAATGCCATAGACCGAATAAAAAAAGAATTTGATTCTTTAGGCATAAAATATACGGAAACAAATAAGGGTGCTATTTACGGCACTATCGAAGGAAAAAATACGGCTAAGCATAGAGTCGTTTCAGCCCACGCAGATACCCTCGGCGCTATGGTGCGCCAAATAAAGCCTAACGGCTGCTTAAAGCTTGCTGCCATTGGAGGCATAGCCTTTAACAGCATCGAGGGAGAAAATCTTTACATAATTACAAGAACGGGAAAGGTTATCACCGGCACAGGTCTTCCCGAAAAAGCCTCTGTTCATATTTTTGAAGCTATAGAAAAAGAAGAAAGAAACTTAGAAACCTTTGAAGTGCGCCTTGATGCGGAAACTCACTCAAAGGAAGAAACACTGGCTCTCGGCATAAACATAGGAGACTTTGTCGCCTTTGAACCCCGCACAATCGAAACCGAGGACGGCTACATAAAATCCCGTCATTTGGATGATAAGGCCTGTGTTGGTATGCTTTTTGCCGCTTGTAAGGCCCTTAAAGAAAAGGGAGACAAACCGGCCTACACCACCCACTTTTTTATAAGCAATTATGAAGAAATAGGGCACGGTTTTTACGGTATTCCTAAAGAATGTTTTGAAGTACTAGCCCTGGATATCGGAACAGTCGGAGGCGAGCAAAATTCGGATGAACACGCAGTAACAATCATCGCTAAAGATTCACGCACACCCTACGATTTCGGCTTTAGACATAGGCTTGAAGATCTTGCTATTCAAAATAAAATCAACTACAGAACCGATGTTATGTTTAGATACGGCTCGGATGCAAGTATGTATGTAATGCAGGGATTCGATATAAACTTTGCCTGTATGGGTCCGGGAGTAAGTGCTACCCACCACTATGAAAGAACCCATATAGACTCCTACAAAGAAACTATAAACCTCTTATACGCTTATTTAATGAGTGAATAGGTTTTTAGGATTTAATTTAGTTTAATATTATCAAAGTGATAATGTTTAAAAGCGGTAAACCTATAAGGCTGTAAGTCTTTAGCTTTGCCGCTTTTTTAAAATTTCAGGCTTTATCTTGCCCTCATAGCCTTGATCGCTCGGCTCATAAAAATGAGTGCCCTCAAGCCCATCCGGAAGATATTGCTGCTTTACCCAATGCCCCTCAAAAGCATGAGGATACAAATAGCCTTCACCATGACCCAGAGCTTCTCCGTCGCGATTTGAATCTTTTAAGTGATTAGGCACTTCTTTATTTTCTTTTTGAACACAATCAAGGGCTTTGAAAAAGGCTTCGGCACTGTTTGATTTAGGGCAGGTCGCCAAATAGAGGGCAGCATGAGCAAGATGATACCTGCCTTCAGGCATACCGACCCTGTCAAAGGCTTCGGCCGCACCTGCAACCACGCTGACTGCCCCAGGGGACGCAAGCCCTATATCTTCGCAGGCAGAAATTAACATTCGCCGGAATATAAATCGCGGGTCTTCTCCTGCCGCTATCATTCTGGCAAGCCAGTACATGGCGGCATCAGGATCGCTCCCTCTGATAGACTTTATAAAGGCACTTATGACATCATAATGATAGTCGCCGTCCCTATCGTATAAGACAACCTTCTTTTGGATGCTTTCTTCGGCTGCCTTTAGACTAATCGTGATTTTAAAATTCTCTTCAGGAGGCCAATGTTCAACACTCGTTTCAACAGCAAGCTCAAGGGCATTTAAAAGACTTCGCGCATCTCCGGATGCCGTATCGACAAGATGCTCCAAGGCACCTGCTTCAAATTCTATTTTCCAATTACCGTAACCCCTTTCTTTATTTGTCAGAGCAAATTGTGCAACTTTTTTTAGCTCATCATCGGTTAAAGGCTTTAATTCAAAAACACGGCTGCGGCTTACAAGAGCCTTGTTTACCTCAAAATAAGGATTTTCCGTTGTGGCACCGATTAAAATTATCGTTCCGTTTTCTACCCATGGCAGGAGAGCGTCCTGTTGGGATTTATTCCAGCGGTGAACTTCGTCCACAAAAAGAATAGTCTTACGGTTATAAAGCTTTTTGTTTTCCTCAGCATTGGTTACGGCTTCCCTTATCTGCTGCACACCTGCTAAAACGGCATTTAAACTTAAAAAATTGCTTTTGGTTGTATTTGCGATAACTCTGGCAAGGGTTGTTTTTCCTGTTCCGGGGGGCCCGAAAAAAATAAGTGAAGAAAGCCTATCAGCTTGGATTGCCCGCCTTAAAAGACATCCCTTTCCGATTATGTGTTCTTGGCCTATATATTCGTCCAAGCTGACAGGCCTCATGCGGGAGGCAAGAGGTTCATTTTGTTTAGAACTTGAAGCCGCAGCTTCAAAAAGATCCTTACTCACGGTTCCATTCGCATTTTTTATCGCTATAAAAGCCCCAAAGGCCCGTATTCCTATAGATGGCACCTGCATGTATGCCTACAAAAAGAGCATAAGTAGAGTCTCCTCTACCAACGCCTAAGATAGGCGAAGTAACATACAAACCTATGGCAGATTGATATTGAGCATTAGAATCAGGAGGAGTTGTAGATCCTTCTTCACCGGGATTAAGCTGTTTTGCCTTTGAAAGATCCGTAGGATTGTCATTATCTAATTTTATCTCCGTATATCCTTTTATACAGCCGATCAAAACTGTTTTTCTTTCCTTAAAGTAAGAGATAGTAAATGGAACTTTATCTTTTTTAATCTCTATTTTGTTATTCCAAGTCCCATTGTCTGTATAATAATATAGGCTTGAATCCGCCAAGACAAAGATATTGTCATTATCAAAAGCACAAATATTAATTGCTTTTTCAGGCAGACCGTTTTGTAAGGCCGCCCCCTTATACAGCTTAGGCGAAACAGCCGCTTCATTGTCCGTTTTAGATTTGCCGGTTATTAAAAAATAGTCATTTGCAGCAGAAATAATGCTATTATCGTCAGCTAATATTTCTTGACTACTGCTTGTAGATATTTTATATACTTTTTTATTGCTTGAATCATAACCGAAAACCGTTTTATTCCCAAAAACACGTTGAATATTTTCAGTATGCGGAATATCTTTCCATTCATTGTTTGTATCGAGAAACTTGACTTTCCCGGATTGAAATGATACAAAGATATTTGTTCCGTCTGAAGCTAAACCGGTAATTCTTCCGGCATCTAAAATTTCACTCCAAATCGCATCAGAACCGTTTCCTTTTGAATATATTTTTGCAGGGCTTGCAGCATATACATTAGCCCCTACATTTATAATGCCTATGATATTGCCATCAACAGAAAAATTTTTTAAATGTATTTCCTGCTCAATTGCCGAAAAAATAGGCTGGTTTTGACATGAAGCAAATAACAGTATACCTAAGATAGCTATAAGAATGTATTTTTTTGTTTTCATACATTAAACTCCTAAAGATTAAAAGTGATACCGGGCAGCAAAACTAATTCCTAGAATATTACCGGTTCTATTATGGGTTGTATCCTTATACCATTGAGGTAAAACATTCCATGATACATCTCCTCCAAAGGACCATTCCGGCGAATATTGATAGTATACCCCCGCATCAAATTTAAAAAGCATTCCAAAATATCTACCGCCGTTCCCATTATAAGATTGAAAAGCAGCTCCCACGCCTCCTCCTAAAGGGAAACGCCATTTTCCTTTAGCAAAGGTATAAGCCATATCAAAGGTGATTGGAACTGCAAAATATAAATTCTTTGCAATTGTAGGATAAAAATGAAAGCTCAAACTCCCGCCCAATGAGAAGCCGTTCAGTACATAATAACTAAAGCCGATATTTATCGACCCTCCGGGATATATCCGGGGATTAACGGCGAACTTGGTATTAGAAGTATTAAATAAAGGAACTCCTAAGGATAAGCCTATTTTCATAAATGTATCGCCTTGCCGTACAGGCTGAAATACAACCGCCCCATCAATCCCCTTATTTGGAGAATTTTCACTCTCTTCTTGAGCCGTAACATGAGTAAAAAAAACACAGATAATAAAAATACAGAAAATAAATCGTTTCACCTTTGGTTAACCCTCTGACATAAGCTGATAAAATCAGTATATATTATTTTTTACAAAAATGTCTATATGCAAGTCTTGCACAAAACCTAATTATGTTATAACATAGTAAAGGTTCTATAGTTATAACGATGTAGAACAAACAAAAAAATTAATAGTTACTTAATCTACTACAATGGAGGAAAAAAATGAGTGCAAAAATTATTGACGGTGCCCGGATAGCGGCAGACTTAAGGGCCGATATTGCAAAAGACGTTGAAAAAATAAAGGCAAAGGGAGTTCAGCCCACCTTAGCCGTTATTTTGGTAGGAAATGACCCTGCATCCCAATCCTATGTAAAGGGAAAGACAAATGCTCTCCACGAGGTAGGAATGAATGACAGGACATTCAGGCTTCCGGAAACTACTACACAGGATGAATTACTAAAACTTATCAAAGAGCTGAATGCCGATAAACTTATAAACGGTATTTTAGTGCAGTTACCTTTACCCAAACAGATTGATCCCGATGCTGTAATCGAAGCTATTAATCCCGAAAAAGACGTAGACGGATTCCATCCTGTAAATGTCGGAAAACTTCTTTTGGGACACGATACCTTTATTCCTTGCACCCCCCACGGTGTAATTCATCTTTTAAAGAGAACCGGAGTTGAAACAAAAGGTGCAAAGGTTGTAATTGTAGGCCGCTCCAATATCGTTGGGAAACCTCTTTCCGTTTTGATGATGAATAAGGATGTAAACGCAACAGTAACCGTTTGTCACAGCGGTACAAAAAATTTGGCGGAAGTTACAAAAGAGGCTGATATACTGGTTGCAGCTATGGGAAAACCCCAGTTTATCAAAGCCGATATGATTAAAAAAGGAGCTGTCGTCATAGATGTAGGTGTAAACCGGATTGATGATAGTACCAAAAAAAGCGGCTTTAGGCTTGTAGGCGATGTTGACTTTGAGCCTGCCTGTGAAATTGCCTCTGCAATAACGCCTGTTCCAAAAGGAGTAGGCCCCATGACCATCGCCATGCTTGTTGCAAATACCCTTATCGCAGCAAAAAGGCAAAACGGTTTGGAATAAACAGAGTTGTTTTAATACGGTTAAAATAAGGTAATTATAATAACCGTATTATAAAGAGAAGCCCCGAATTGAGATGCTCAACTCGGGGCTTTTTTTTAAACTGATGGAGCCGGTATAGGCGGCACATCCGTACCGTTTTTCTTTTTTCTCATAATTACAAATATAAAGGAGCCCAAACAGATAAGAGCAGCAGCAATTCCTATGGGATAAGAAATCATCTTATCAAGCCTAAATCCTTCAGGGGCCATTAAAATATATGTAACCGAAACAGCTGTCATAAAAGTCGCCGGAACCAAGGCAATGATAAAATTCTTCTTGTTTAAGAATAGATACATCGCTCCTACCCATAATGCAATCATTGCCAAAGTTTGATTTGACCATGCAAAATACCGCCAAATAATATTAAAGTTTATTTGGGACAGAAGACCTCCTATAGCTAAAAGAGGAATAGCCAATAGAAGTCTTTTACTAATCGGTTTTTGATCTACCTTGAACCAGTCGGCAAGAGTTAAACGGGCACTTCTAAATGCCGTATCTCCTGATGTTATAGGACATGCAATAACGCCCAATACTGCCAAGAAACCTCCGATACCACCCAATAACTTAAATGAAATATCGTAGACAACACCTGCAGGGCCGCCCAATGTGTTAAGAGCTTCTTGCAGTCCTCCCGTTCCATAATAGAATGTCATACCGGCTGCAGCCCAAACAAGGGCAATAATTCCTTCACCTACCATTGCACCATAAAATACCTTGTGTCCGTCAGCTTCGGATTTAATACAACGGGCCATTAAAGGAGACTGAGTTGCATGGAATCCTGAAATAGCACCGCAAGCAATGGTAATAAAGAGCAATGGCCAACGCGGTAAATTGGAAGGATGAACATTAGCCAATGAAAATTCGGGAATGGTCATTGTTCCGCGGAAAGCATTAAAAAGAATACCGGCGCCGATACCCAAGGCCATAATTATAAGAACAATACCGAAAACCGGATAAATCTTTCCGATAATCTTGTCTACCGGTAAAATTGTAGCAAGGAAATAATAAGCAAGAACAATAATCAGCCAAAATGTCGAGCCGAATTTTTCCGGTGTGAGTTTTGCTAAAAGATCTGCAGGCCCTTTCATAAAAACCGTACCTACAAATATAAGTAAAACAACGGCAAAAACTCTCATGATAAATTTCATAATCGGGCCCAAATACACGCCCGAAAGCTCTGAAATACTAGCACCCTCATGTCTTTCGGAAATCATTCCCGAAAGGTAATCATGCACTCCTCCCGCAAAAATCGTTCCAAGCCCGATCCAAAAGAAAGCAGAAGCTCCCCAAAGAGCCCCCGAAATTGCTCCAAAAATCGGCCCTAATCCCGCTATATTCAATAATTGAATCAAAAATACGCGGCCTGTCGACAGAGGAACATAGTCTACCCCGTCCTGCTTAGATATTGCCGGTGTCGGCGCAGAAGAAATACCAAATACTTTTTGGACATATTTTCCATAAACAAAATGTCCTACAATAAGTATTGCCAAACAGATAAAAAATGTAAGCATACTCGCCTCCTTAGTAACAGTATACCATATATTTAAAAAAAATACACCCAAAAATGACCTTAATATAAAAAAAATAGCCGATTATTACTAATCGGCTATTTAAATTTTATAAAGATTTGTAGCAGAACCAGAAATCGTAACCGTCATATTCCTTTAAGCGTTTTTTAGCTTCCTCTTCTGTGGGAGGCGGGGGAACGATAGCTCTGTCCTTGATAAGACCGTTATTAGGCCAATCGGCAGGCAAAGCAACCTTATTCTTATCGGAGGTTTGCAGAGCTTTAACGGCTCTAACGATTTCTTCCATGTTTCGGCCGATTTCCTGAGGATAGTAAAGGACAAGTCTTACCTTTCCATTGGGGTCTACGATAAATACTGCACGGACAGTATTTGTGCCTTTTCCGGGGTGCAGGAGACCGATCTTATTTGCAATGCTGTCATTTGCAGCAATTACAGGGAAGGTAATCTCTACACCGAGCTTTTCCTTAATCCATTCAATCCATTTTAAATGGCTCTGTATTTGATCTATTGAAAGACCGATTAGTTTTACACCGAGTTTTTCAAACTCAGGCATGAGTTTTTGAAAAGCCACAAATTCCGTAGTACATACGGGAGTAAAATCGGCAGGATGGCTAAAAAGCACAAACCAACTGCCTTTAAGATCACAAGGAAGCTTCATAGGTCCGTGTGTTGTTGAAACCGCTAACTGAGGAAAGTCATCTCCTAAAAGAGGCATATTCATTGTCATTTGTTCCATAATTTTCTCCTTAAAAAATTATTTTAAAGCAAACTTTTTTAAATAACTTTTAGTAATTTTTAAAGATTTTTTAGCATCTTTCAGTTATATATAAGCAAATTCCATGCTAAAGATAAAAAAATTAAAATAAGACACATTTTTAACAAAAATACAGGGATTTGTATTAAAATACTTAGAATTCCGATAAAAATAGAGTGTTTTAGACAAAATTTGCACTGTTATATCGGTGATTTTCACTGATATAACAGTGCACTGATATATCAGTGAAAATATTTTTCTTTTAGATATAGAAAAAGGGCTGCATTCATAATAGCATGGGTATAGGGCGGATTACCCATATTTTGAATAACTTTTTTAACGGGAATTTTAAGGATATTTAAAAATTCATCTTCATCAAGGTGCTGCTTTCCTTCTACACTGTCTAACTCAGCTAAAAAAACGGTACAAGAGTTTTCCATTATCGCAGGATTGGGGGACAGTGTCGACAAGCATTTTATATTTTTAGGTGTGCGGCCGGTTTCTTCCAAAAGCTCCCTTAAAGCTGCCTCTTCCGGTTTTTCTCCTTTATCAACAACCCCTCCGGGAAATTCTATGCAGACGCTTTCCGAACCATGCCTCCATTGTTGGACCATCACAAAAATATCTTCGCCTGAAGAATCTTTATAAAAGGGAACAACAATGACCCAGCTAGGCGCTTTTAGAGAAATAAATGTCTTTTTTTCTCCTTCAGGAGAAATGCTGTCTTTCTCACAGACACTAAAGACCCTTGTTTTTAAGATTTCTCTGGAATCAGCAGGTTTCCATTCAATCTCGTTATTCTTTTCCATAAAATTGCAATTCTCCATTTGACATATCAAGGATTTCAGGTTATTCTATTATAAAGAGAATTTAATTGCAATAGGAGGTTTTTTATGGCAATTATAACAATTTCACGCAAGATCGCTTCCTTTGGCGACGAAACAGCGGTGGAGCTGGCCAAGCTTTTAAATTACAATTTTATTGACCGCAAATCTTTAGAAAAAGATTTACTTGCAAAGGGAATTTCGGAAGGACAGTTAAAAAAATATGATGAGCGCAAGCCCGGCTTTTGGGCATCCCTTTCAAGAGAAAGAGACTCATATTTTGACTATCTTCGAGAATCCGTATATGAACACGCTTCTTCAGGCAACTGCATTTTTATAGGCAGAGGAGGCTTCGCAATCTTGAGAAATGTACCCGGTCTTTATTCGGTACGCTTAGTCGCGGCTGATGATGTAAGAATTTCACGGTTGATGAAGGAATTTAATTACTCCGAAAAAGATGCAAGAGCACTGATGGAAGAAAGCGATAATAACCGTGATGGGTTCCATAAGAGTTTTTTTAATACAGCCAATGAAGATTCTTCAGAATATAATTTAGTCATAAATACAGGATATATCACGCCTCTACAAGCGGCAGAAATAATTAGATACGGTTTTGAGAAAACTATAAGTAAAAAAGAAACAGCTATAGGAGATAAGCGAATAAAAGAGCTTTTATTAGCACAAAAAATCGTCAATCATGTTTCTTTCGACTTAAAACTTCAAATATATTTCCTTGAAGCCGATATTTCGGAAGATGAAATTATTTTGCACGGTGTAGCCGATAATGCAGGGCTTATCCAAAAAGCCGTATCCGTAGCCGAAGAAATGTCCGGAGGCCGCAAGGTTTCGTCTGCAATAAGCATGGTAAACGAATATAAGCCTTTTCCATAACAGCTAAAAGCATATTCATAAGCTTATGAGAAAATCGGCCGGAATTAAGCTTCGGCCGATTTTTTTTTCTTTTACTAAAATCTAAGGTAACCCTCTAAAGTTTTTTAAGCTATTCTACCGTATAACCCGCATCTTCAATAGCTTTTTTTAGATCTGACACTG
This sequence comes from Treponema denticola, assembly GCF_024400535.1. Taxonomy (NCBI): domain Bacteria; kingdom Pseudomonadati; phylum Spirochaetota; class Spirochaetia; order Treponematales; family Treponemataceae; genus Treponema; species Treponema denticola. Next base: position 316,079 of record NZ_CP038800.1, on the reverse strand, counting down.
AAACAGTTTCGGGATGAGTGATAGTTGCGGTTTTTGCACCTAGGTCTATTTCGGCTGAAACACCCGAAATCTTTGTCAAAGCTTCCTTAACATGGGAAACACAATGTTGGCACTGCATGCCGTTTACCTTTAATACCGTATTCATAAGTTCTTTCTCCTTAATTTTATTTTTATCCGCTGCGCAAAATTCTGTGTTTACAGTACAGCTTGACTCAGATTCAGCTGAGCTGCTTGATACGGAACCTGCATCACGGCTTATTTTATATTTTCTTTTGGGCTTAAAATAATTTAAGCGCAAGGCATTGCTTACAACAGATACCGAGCTTAAACTCATGGCAGCTGCGGCAATCATCGGGCTTAAAACAATTCCGAAAAGAGGGTAAAAAGCTCCTGCCGCCAAGGGTATACAAAGAGAATTATAAAAGAGAGCCCAAAAAAGATTTTCTTTTATATTCCGCATAACGGCACGGCTTAACTGAATAGAATCTACAGCCGTTTGTAAATTATCGTTCATCAAAATAATATCGGCACTTTCAATAGCTATATCGGTTCCGTTTCCTATGGCTATGCCCACATCGGCAGTCATAAGGGCTGGGGCATCGTTTATGCCGTCGCCTATCATAGCCGTTTTAAGACCGGCTTGGTGCAATTTTTCGATTTCGTTCTTTTTGTTTTGAGGCAAGAGCTCGGCCGCAAAATCATCTACTCCCGTCTGAGCCTTTATGGCATTTGCAGTTTTTTTGTTGTCGCCCGTAAGCATTATGGTCTTTATGCCCATAGCCTTAAATTCGGCTATTGACTCAATGCTGCCTTCCTTAATTTTGTCGGCAACAGCTATAATTCCTATGAGCTTTGCACCCGTATCGGTTTCCGAAGAGCTTCCGCCTGTACCGCCGCTTACGCCAATCAAAAGAGGTGTCGCTCCCTTTTCCGCAAGGGCATCAATTTCGGCCCTGGCATGAGAAATTTCGATATTGTTTTTTTGGAAGAGCTTTTCATTTCCTGCAAAGATTTTTAGACCCGAAGCTTCTTCAATACCCGAAATCCCGAAACCGTGTTCAGCCCTAAAGTCTTTAATTTTTAAAGCTTCTAAGTTTTTTTCCTTTGCCCGTTTTATAACGGCATTTGCAAGGGGGTGCTCGGAAAGCACTTCAAGACTATAGGCAAAGCTTAAGACTTCGTCCTCGCTAAAGGTTTCGGTTTTTTTAATTGCGATTACATCGGGGCGGCCCTGGGTTATTGTACCGGTCTTATCCAAGACTACGGTGCTTGTTTTATGAGCCGTTTCAAGAGCTTCTGCAGAGCGGATTAAGATACCCAGCCGAGCACCCTTGCCTGTTCCGGCCATAATGGCTGTAGGCGTTGCAAGGCCTAGGGCACAGGGGCAGGAAATTACAAGTACCGAAATCGCTCTGGAAAGAGCGAATTCAAAGCCTTCGCCTGCAATCAGCCAGATAAAAAGCGTAATCACCGCAATAGCTATGACCGCAGGCACAAAGTAGTTGCTTATCTTATCTGCGAGTTTAGAAACGGGAGCCTTCGAGGCCGAGGCTTCTTCTACAAGAGCAATTATCTGGGAAAGGGTTGTATCATCGCCTACTCTTTCAGCCTTAAAGGTAAAGGTTCCCGATAAGTTTATGGAGGCGCTTACTACCTTGTCTCCTGCGGTTTTTTCGACAGGGAGGCTCTCGCCCGTAATTGCCGCCTCATCTACCGAAGAATTTCCTTTCACTATAATACCGTCAACTGGAATGGAAAAACCGGGCTTGATTAAAATCAAATCTCCCTTTACAATTTCTTCAACCGGAATTTCATCTTCATTACCGTTCCTTATAACAAGGGCGGTTTTAGGTTTAAGATTCATCAGCTTTGTAATTGCTTGAGAAGTTTTTCCCTTTGCATTGGCTTCAAGGAATTTCCCCAAGGTTACGAGGGTTAAAATCATCGCAGCGGATTCAAAGTAAAGGTCTCCGGCAAAAAGCCTTACCGTTTCCATATCTCCGTGCCCCATTCCGTAGGCCATCTTATAAATAGCAAAGATGCCGTAAATAAGGGCTGCACCGGAACCGACCGCAACGAGGGAGTCCATATTGGGTGCCTTGTTTAAAAAAGCCTTAAAGCCCCCTGTAAAGAATTTTTTATTTATAATCAGCACGGGAAGAGCAAGCAGAAATTGAGTAAAACTAAAAATAAGAGCATTTTCTATTCCGTGCAAAAAATGAGGAATCGGAAGAGAGGCCATGTGCCCCATCGATACATAAAAAAGAGGAATCATAAAGACTAAAGATAAGAGCAGCCTTTTTTTTATCTTATCTCTTTCAAGTTTGGCGGCATCGTTTTGAAATGAGCGAGGACCGGAAGTCTTGTCGTCAGCCGAGTTTTTATTTGAAGAAGAGTTTTTTAAACTATCGGCAAGCGAGGCTCCGTATCCGGCTTTTTCAACCGCCTCTATAATCTTATCCGTACTAAGGAAAGTCTCATCGTAATTGACGCTCATGCTGTTGGTTAAAAGATTTACCTGTACCTCGGCAGCTCCTTCAAGTTTTTCGACAGCCCTTTGAACATGGGAAGAACAAGCCGAGCAAGTCATTCCCGTAATATTGAACTTTATTTTTTTACTCATGTTACTAATATACAACTTTTAAACGGAAAGGTCTAGGAAATATGCAGTTAAATGATTTTTTTAAAAGATAATACTTGACAATATCCGGTAAATAAAGTAGTATAAAGGCGAATAATAAGAGTTCTTGTTATTTTGCATCTCCTTGTAATAATCTTGCAAGTATGCCTGACTTACCATATTAGGTCCTATCTATTTATTTTAGATCTTAATTTATAAATCAATAGCATTATGCAGTTCTAACACTGCATTATAAGGAGAATCATATGAATAACACAAAAAAAGAAAACAAACTGAGAATTGCATTTATGGGAGCAATCAACTGCGTATCAGGCTCCTGCACCTTGCTGGAATATAGTAATTCAGAAAAAGGCATTTGCAATTATTATCTGGTAGATTGCGGAGAATACCAAGAAACAAATCAAAATTATACCTGTAACAAAAAAAGAGTCCTTTCCTTAGCAAAAAAGGTTAAAGCAGTCTTTTTAACTCATGCTCATGCCGATCATATAGGGCTCTTACCCGATCTAATTGAAAACGGATTTAAAGGAAAGATTTACTGTACTAAAGCAACAATGGATCTGACTAAGATTATGCTTGAAGATGCTCTACATATAAAAGAACAAGAAAATAGCAACATAAAACAATTCATAAACCAAATGAATTTTGATCCGATAGATGAAAGGCCCGGATTTTTGTTCGGTAATGCAAAAAATCCTATATCCATTGATGATGGTTTATGTATGTATCCGCTCAGAACAGGACATATACTCGGCTCTTGCTCATTTACGTTTACATGGATTAAAGAAAATTCTAAGCATCCCGAAAACAATAAGTATGAACATTGGGAAGCAATTTGTTTTTCGGGTGATGTCAGTCCATGCGATGAGCTTTCAGTAAAAAACGGAGATGCTCAAAGTATATTGCTAAAAGATTTTGCAACACCTTATTACAGTGAATCAAACCGCTATATTGTTTTAGAATCAACATACGGAGACAGGGTCCGCAATAAAAAAAATCTTTTTCTTAAAAAGATTTATAAGCTTTGGAGCATCATAAATAAAACAAAAAAAGAGGGCGGGAAAGTTTTAATTCCTGCATTTGTTTTAAACAGAATGCAAGAAATTTTAACGGATTTATATTACATCAAAAATAAGCCGATGCAGTTTACACGAGAGAGTTTTATCGAAGAAAACCTAACAGAAGAAGAATGGCTGAGCTATTTTGATTTAGTTGAACAAAATATTACTTTTTCTGAACAAAATCAGGAATTTCAGGATGCATTATATTTAAAAGAATTTCCACAGCCTGATAGGATAAAAAACTATATCACATATACTGACGGCGCACCTTTTAACAGCATACCTGAGCATGCTCAAATCGGAATAATTAATATATTAAATGCCCTGTATAAAAGATTTTATAGCGGCATGTATATCAATTACGGCTATTATTCGTCCTTAACCGATGAAGTAAATCAGATTTATCAAAAAAATCTCTTTGACTGTGCTATGAATAAAAACAAAGAGATAAAATATAACTATATCTCACCTCAATTTTTTAAAACTTTTTTACCTCAAATTACAGAAACGGAAAAAAAATTAGAGGAAGGCAAAAAACTCATTAATGATATTTTATCTAATGATTATTCACACTCACGATTATCCCCAATAGGGCCGGATGAAAAACTTGATACATTCTTTTATCGTAATGATGTCTGTTTATTTTCAAATAATTTTTTAAATAGCGAAAATATAAATAAATTAGTTGAATTTCTAAAAGATGAGAAAAACACGCTTGTTTTAACCGGTTATCAAGGTGAAGGAACAAATGGGGCTTTGCTTAAAAAATTAGGACAAGGAGTATATAACGAGCAGGATTTATTTAACATAAAATTAAACAATACTGAGATGCGTTTGTATGAAGTAAAGTGTAAAATAGAAGACATGTCGGCATTCTATTCGGGGCATGCAGACCAAGAACAGCTCGTTGAATACGTTCACGGGTTCAATAATACACGTGGAACACAAAATATCTTTCCCGCAACAGTATTTTTAAATCACGGAACACAAACACAGAGAGAAGCATTAAAAAAAGCTATCGAAGAAAAAAATAATGGTTCTCATAAAATTAAGGCCGTACTACCCGAATCTTTTAAATGGATTAACTTAAATACCGGCGGATCTGAAGAATTTGCCGATATTGAAATTGAGAATAAACATTCGGGAACTTCTTATAAAACTAAAATAACGGTTAAAGACACCATAGACATTTTTTATCCTGAAACGCTTGATCCGAGGCTTTTAGCAAAAATTATAAATGCCGTTAACACTATATTAGATTAAAAGACTCTAAGTATTTGAATATTAAGGCAGTCATGCGCCTCTGATTGTCAGATAGGCCATCTTTAACATGAAATATCAAAATTCACTCCGCCCCTTAAAACCGCCGGTCTCATAATCTTCTCGCCCGGCGGTTTTAAATTTTATACATCTCTACAATTAAATAATGTAAAGAAATCCTTTTAAAAATTTAGCAAATTTTACCGCCCGAAACTTTTATGTCGGAATTATTTTCGACAATAGCTTCGATTGCAAGCTCAATTCCTTTTACAATCATCTCCAAACTCATTGAAGGCGTTAAGGCGGGCTTTCCGATAACCTGTTCGGGCAAAAACGGAATATGAATAAAACCGCTTTTCATCGGTTTGCCCTGAGCCGTTCTTTCCGCAGCAATATGAGCTACGCCGTAACAGACATGATTGCAAATAAAAGTTCCTGCCGTATTCGATATTGAAGCAGGTATTTTACCGGCTTTTATCTTTTCGACAATGGCCTTGATGGGCAGAGTAACAAAATAGGCGGCAGGCCCGTCTTTTACAACGGGTTCATCAATGGGCTGATTACCCTCGTTATCGGGAATTCGGCAGTCATCAATATTTATACCGATTCTTTCAACCGAAATATCCGCCCTGTTTCCGGCTTGACCGATACTTAAAACCACATCAGGGTTTTCTTTTTCGATCATTTCTTTTATCTTCGCTACGGATTTTCCGATAACCGTCGGAATTTCCAGCTTTATAATTTTTGCTCCCAAAATTTCATTGGGAAGAAGTTTAATTGTTTCAAGGGCCGGATTAATCTTTTCACCGCCGAAAGGATCAAAACCGGTAACTAAAATTTTCATTTATCTCCTCACTAATTTTAAAAAGCAAATATCAACATCAAAATAATATGAACAATAATCAAAGCAAAGGACATAAGGGCTTGAGCCTTAATCAATGTATATTTATTTTTAGTTTCCAAAATTGCGGCAGGAACAATGTTAAAGTTTGCAGCCATAGGTGTTAAAAGCGTACCGCAGTATCCGCAAGTCATACCTAAGGCTCCTACAACAGCAGGATTTCCGCCTTGTGCAATTACAAAGGGAACACCTACACCGATTGTGATAACGGTAAAGGCAGCAAAAGCATTTCCCATAATCATCGTAAAGATTACCATTCCAAGACAATAAGCGATAACACCCAGTACGGGAACACCCTGAGGAACAATACCGCTTGCAAAATGGCCAATTATCTTACCTATTCCGGCTGTTGCAAAGATTGCACCCAAAACACCGAGGAGCTGAGGAAGTAAACTTGAAGAGCCTACCTGCATCAGCATCTTTGAAGTATCGTTGATTGTATCTTTCATTTTCGGCTTAGTTAAAATTATTGCAAAAATAAGGGCAACTATCGAAGCAAGGCCTACAACTTGTGCAGTAGAAAAGCCGAAGATTATTTCTTTTCCGGCAGCATTTGTTCCAAGTGAAATTTTAAAGCTCTTCATTTGAGCCAATAACATCGCAACAACACCTATCAAAACGGCAGGAATAAAAATCTTGTTGCCGACCTTTTTTGAATTTTCGGTAATCTCTTCTTTTGTTGCCGACTTAATATCCGCAACTTTTACTTGTTTTGTAAGAGTAAAACCGCCCAAAACAAAGAGTAAGCCTCCGATAATGGCTCCTCCGTAAGGTACATTAAGAACGATAACTTTACCGAACATAAACAAAAGACCTAAGATTCCCCAAAACAAGAATGTTCCGATAGGGTTCTTTTTATCTTTTAAGGAGATTACGGCTGTGATAATTGAAACAAGACCGCAAAGGCCGTAAACGATTTCATCTATAACCATTGTATTATTTTGAATAAAACTAAACATCTGCCTTTTCTCCTTTTCTAAGTGATTTTTCAAAGAGCCAGCACTGTAGTAAGGCTATAAGAACCATTGCAACACCTGCCAAGATTGAATATTTAGCAACATCGATATTGCTTATATCCAAGCCCTGTTCTTTTAAAGTTCCTGTAATTAAAAGAACTCCTGATGCAACGGGAAAAATATTTTGACCGAAAAAGTTTCCGTAGTTTTCGGAAGCTCCTGCGAGACCCTTAATTTTTTCGATGTCGTCTTCGGTAAGCTTTACATGTTTTTGAGCAGCTCCTTCAGCCATAGGGAGGATTAATGGTCTGATAAACTGAACATGACCGCCCAATCTGATCGAAAATGCCGAAGCAATTGTTCGTATAAGAATGTAGAGCCAAATAACCATACCGGCACTTGCTCCCTTAATCTTTTTAATAAAGTCTGCAGCACGCTCTTTTAAACCGTAACGCTCCATAATAGCGATTACAGGAAAAGAAATAAAAAACAAGCTCATGTAACGGTTGTTGACAAAACCTGTGCCTATTGCATTAAGGACTTCAACAAATCCCATCTTTGCAATCAAGCCTGTTACAAGGCCTGAAATCAAAACAACTGCAACTACATCGAGTTTTAAAATAAAACCGGCAATAATAATTGCAACGCCTATTAAAACCAAATAGTTCATACAATTCTCCTTTTATTGGTTTATATCCGGCGTATTCTAACAAAAAAATAAGGGTTTGTCTATTATAAAATAATTACACCTTGAATTTAGAAACTTCTCCTGCAAGTTTTTGAATGCTGGCCTTATTCTTTTGGCTTATCTCATTTACTTCCTGTATGGCATTGCTGATCTGCACAGCGCCGGAAGCCATCTCATTCATGCTGCCGGTTATAACACGGGTCAGACCGTCAAGTTTTTGCATTTCCTCTGCAACGCTTTCCCCTCCTTTCAGCATCTCTTCAGAACCTGCCTGAACTTCTACCGTTACAGTGTTGATGCCCTTAATCGCAGACAGAACTTCCTTACTTCCGTTTTCTTGCTCATGCATAGCTTCGGTAAGATGGTCACTCATCGATTTAACTTGATCCGCCAAATTGAAAATAGCATTAAATTTTTCCTCTACGGTTTTTGAAGAATCTGAAAGAGCTTCTATTTCGCCTGACAGCGTTTTAAGAGTTGCGGTTATTGTTTTGCCCTGTGCAGAAGACTCTTCTGCGAGTTTACGGATTTCGTCGGCTACGACGGCAAAGCCTTTGCCTGCTTCTCCTGCATGGGCGGCTTCGATTGCAGCGTTCATCGCCAAAAGGTTAGTTTGGCTTGCAATGTGCTGAATAACACTTGAAGCTTCCAATAGACTGCCAGACTCTTCCGTTATCTTCTGCGTAACGCTGTTTGCTCCCGAAATTGTCTCTTTACCGTCGGCGGTAGCGGAGGCGAGTGTTTTTATAACATCATCGGTTTTACCGAGAGTCTGTGTGATGGATGCTATGTTTCCTACCATCTGCTCGATAGCCGAAGAAGATTCTGCGACGCTTGCAGCCTGATTTTCTATACTGCTGTTCAGCTGCTTAATAGTACGGATAATCTCTTCGATTGTCGCCGCCGTTTCGCTAACGCTTGCGGCTTGGGTAAGAGCCTGCTGCTTTACCCCGTCGATATTGGCACTTATCTCGTGCACGGCACTGGCAGTTTCGGTCATATTCGAGGCAAGTTCGTTGCCGATATTTTCCATATCGGAGCTATTAAGGCTTACCTGTTTAATCGATGTGCCTATCTTCTCAATAGTTTGATTAAAGTATTCCGATAAATCAGTAATTTCATCGTTACCGTGTACGGGAAGACGCACAGTTAAATCTCCTTCACCCTGTGCTATGTCTTTGAGTGCACTAACAATAGCCGTTATAGGTTTAATCAATGCAAGGGCTAAAAAGAAAACAATGACCAGTGCACTGGATATAACAACCGCTCCGATTCCGAGTACGGAAATACGCAAAGCATTAATCTCCCCCATAAACTCATTTACCGGTGCGCGGATAATAACAGACCAAGCTGTAGTTTTCATGGTGGCAAAAGAGGCTATATAAGATACTCCTTGGTATGTGTAGTAACCGACCTCGCTTTCGTCGGTATCCCAAACGTACTCCAAAAAATCGGCGCATGAGGCAAGTTCTTTGTCCGTTTTTGCCTTCTCAATAATGCTCACTTGATTTCTAACGAGCTCGATATCTTTATCTGCAACAATGTTGCTGGTGTCTCCCATTATATAGCAATTACCTGTTTTACCGACAACTATATCTTTAATCTGTTCGGAAAGCCATGCCCCGTCAAAATCTGCACTTAGAACTCCAATAACTTGACGATTAGCATCATAAATCGGAACAGCAATAACTTGGATTAGCCTTTGTGTCGTTCGTGAAAAAAGCGGTTCGGAAAGAAATGCTTTTCCGCTTCGTGCTGCCTTGAACCAATCCCTATCGGCAACTTGAGCCTTCCCGTTGATGCTGTGGAGCGTGCCGTCAAGCTCGCTGAAATCCAACTCATGAATAGCCGTATTAAATGCAACCTGATCCTTAAGCAGAGCAAGTTTTTCCTCATCTGAAACGGAAGGATTGCTGAACATAGGCATACGCGCTATACCTTCAAGGAATTGCTGAACTGCGGTAATGCGCCCGTCAATAATTTCGGCGACATCAGTCGCCTTGTCGATTAAGTGTGTTTCGACCTTTTCGGCAACGGCCTTACGAGCAATACGGGTTGCAAGAAAACCTTCCGTCGAAGAAGCGATGACTATCAATAATCCGAAGACTATGATCAGCTTGTAGCGGATCGAAAAACGTTTTTTCATTTATATTACTCCTTTTTTTAGATTGACAGGTCTCAATCCAAGACATGATGTATATTTTGTTAAAGAGTCATGAGTTTTGTTAGGCACGCACGTTTCATACCACGTACTTTTTAAAAACTTTTTGCACTTTTTTTATGAGAAGGTTTGTAACTGCTATTGAAGTGCTTCTCTATCATCGCTATAAAGTATATCATGTCTTACCGTATACTGCAAGCTTTAAAAGGAATTTTTTAAACTTTAAATTTTCCAACTTCCTCCGTAAGTTTTTGAATATTGGCCTTATTCTTTTGGCTTATCTCATTTACTTCCTGCACGGCATTGCTGATCTGCACAGCACCCGAGGCCATCTCATTCATGCTGTCGGTTATAACGCGGGTCAGACCGTCCAGTTTTTTCATCTCCTCTGCGACACTCTCCCCTCCTCTCAGCATTTCTTCAGAGCCGGCCTGAACTTCTACCGTTACAGTGTTGATGCCCTTAATCACAGACAGCACTTCCTTACTTCCGTTTTCTTGCTCATGCATAGCTTCGGTAAGACTGTCACTCATAGATTTAACTTGCTCGGCCAAATTGAAAATAGCGTTAAATTTTTCCTCTACCGTTTTTGAAGAATCGGAAAGAGCTTCTATTTCGCCTGACAGAGTTTTAAGAGTTGCGGTTATTGTTTTACCCTGTGCGGAAGACTCTTCTGCGAGCTTACGGATTTCGTCGGCTACAACAGCAAAGCCTTTACCTGCTTCCCCTGCATGAGCTGCTTCGATGGCTGCATTCATCGCCAAAAGGTTAGTCTGCGAGGCTATGTGCTGAATAACACTTGAGGCTTCCAATAGACCTCCAGATTCTTCAGCTATTTTCTTAGTAATGTTGTTCGCTCCTGAAATCGTCTCTTTGCCGTCGGCGGTAGCGGAGGCGAGTGTTTTTATAACATCATCGGTTTTACCTAGTGTTTGTGTGATGGATGCAATATTCGCAACCATTTGCTCGATTGAAGCGGAAGATTCGGCGACGCTGGCAGCCTGATTTTCGATACTTCCGTTTAATTGTTTAATTGTACGGACAATTTCTTCAATGGTTGCAGCCGTTTCTGTAACACTTGCAGCTTGGGTAAGAGCTTGCTGTTTTACCCCGTTGATGTTGGCACTTATCTCGTGTACGGCACTGGCTGTTTCGGTCATATTCGACGCAAGCTCATTCCCTATGTTTTCCATATCGCTGCTGTTAAGACCTATTTGATTAATAGATGATCCTATCTTTGAAATAGTTTGATTAAAATATTCGGAGAGGTCGGTTATCTCGTCATTTCCGTGTACGGGAAGACGCACAGTTAAATCTCCTTCGCCCTCTGCGATGTCTTTAAGTACGCTAACGATAGCTCTTATAGGTTTAATCAACGCAAGGGCTACAAAGAAGACTATGACCAGCGCAGTAGATATAACCACTATTTCGATACCGAGTACTGAAATACGCAAAGCATCGATCTCTCCCATAAAAAGTCAACAAACAAAATCGACTTTCTTAAAAAAAATTAAAATAGATGGCAGATAAAAATTAAACTGCAAGATTCATACGGTTGTATGTTCCTTTCATCTTTTCACAGTCAAAATCTTCTTTATTGCTGAGCATTGCCCATACAATCTCTGCCAACTTCCTCGCAGCGGCTATGATTGACTTTCCGCTGCCCTTATGTGTTTTCATATATTCATAACGCTGCATTAAACGCCAACAGGCAGTATCTTTGCAACGTCTTATACCCATTACCAATTGTACAAAGCTCACTCTTAATTCCTGCGGGCCTCGCTTCGTAATTTTTCCATGCCTAATACTTTCATTAGAATCAGACACCCATGGAACAAGTCCGCAAAAGGCTGCATATTTTTTTGCACTTGCAAACCTTCCCATATCCTCAGTATAGGCTCTTATGGTCCATGCCGTTATCTTTCCACAACCTCGTATACTCAAAAGACGATTTACCATTTGATCATCCTTTGTCAATTCTGTAAGTTGTTTTTCTATTATCTTGACACTTTCTTCCATTTGCCTTATAATTTCAAACATCAGTTGTACTGATTGTGCCTCGAGCACGTTGTCGTTATTCGACTCAAGGACGTCCAGAACTCTCTGGCGTCCTTTTTTACTTTGCAGGCTCCGGCTTTCATCTTTAGCCCCATGCTTACCAAAAGAGCATGCACTTCATTCTTTTGTCCCACTATCGAGCGAACCAGCCTTTCCCTCGACTTTAAAAGCCGCCTCATATTTTCAGTCTCTTTACTGCAAAGATAGCTTTCAGGCAGCATGTCTTTTGATAGAAACTCTGAAATTGTACAAGCATCATGCTTATCCGTTTTTTTAGCAGATTCGGTTATAACCTTGAACTTCAAAGTATTTATGACTGTAACTTCTGCTCCTGCCTTTTCTACCTCGTGTTTGAAAAAACGGGTGTTCCCTGTTGATTCAACTCCAATTTTTACAACAGCTCCGATTTCTTTGTAAGCTTTTATTCTTGTCATAAAGTCGGCATAACCTTTGTCATCAGTTTTATATTGTCTTATCTGATTTAGGGTTTCAGACCTTTCTTCCGTTCTTACATGAACTGTAAACTGTGTTTTGTGCAAATCCACACCAATAAAAAATGTCATTTCGACCTCCCTCCCTTTGTGTTTCAGCGGAAAGTCTTTTCGGTAATATATTCCAATCTCCCATTCAGTCTTTAACGACTACTGTATGATGCGGCAAAAGCTCTTCATTCTCCCATTCGGAGGTCATTGCCTCCACTAAACATGACGAACTATTGCCTGGTTTCCACTGAACTTCTTTTTAGTTCAGTTTATCACATTACCGTTTGTTTGTTTACTATTTTATCATACCTCCCATAATACGAAGTTTTGTACTTTTGGTACAAAACTCGGCAGATAAACAGCGAGGCTGAATTTCTGCCGAACTGTTTATCATATCTCCTTACTCATTCGGCACTCAGGATTATCGGCCGCGGATATTTAATTATGCATCCTCTTTTTCCAAGTACCCCAAAGAAATCAATCTTTGATTAAGGCTTGAAAAGAGCATAATCCTATCGCCTTCAATATCGAATTTTATTTTTTCGCCTATTTTGTAGGTTATATTTAAAAACACGACACCCGTTAAAAGGAAGTTCCCCACTTTAATTTTGACAGTAGTTTCCATACCTGTGGGCATCGAGCTGTATATAGAACCTGTCAGTTTTCCGTTTTCGTGTATTTTAATAAACTCGGGGCGGACTCCGATGATAAAATCTTTTTCAGTAGGTGCCGGAGAATTTAAATCAAACTCTGCTTCATCGGCCTTTGCAATGTGATACTTAAAAGGCAAAATCTTATTTTCCTTTTCTGCATTTTTTGTGCGTTCGGCTTCTTCTTCTCTTTGTTTTTTAATTTCAGCCTCCGTTTGCAAAAGCCATTCTTTATAATCTATTTTTTGAGCGGGTTTAAACTTAAATTGCAAGCCTTCTAAACAGTTTAAATTAAAATCTCCGTCTGCAGAAGTTTCGCCCGCAGCTTCTATAAAGTTTATCGAAGGATTTCCTATAAAGTCTGCAGTAAATAAGTTTACCGGTTTTTCATAGATATCCAAGGGAGCATCATATTGCTGCAAAAGACCGTTATCCATCAAGCATATCTTTGTAGCCAGAGTCATAGCCTCCAGCTGATCATGGGTAACATAGATAAAGGTCGATTTTGTATCCAAATGAAGGCGCTGCAATTCGCTCCGCATTTCCAGCCGGAGCTTTGCATCAAGGTTTGAAAGGGGCTCATCCATAAAAAGCACCTTGGGCCCGGGGGCTAAGGTTCGGGCAATGGCAACCCTTTGCTGCTGTCCGCCTGAAAGTTCATTGGGATACCGATCCATAAACATTCCGATTTTTACGATGCGGGAAACACGGCGGACTATTAGGTCTATTTCTTCGTTTTCGAGCTTGCGTATTTTTTTTATAACTTCGCCTTTTTCATCTACAAGTTCGTAGTTGCCATTTACCGAAAACCCGTTTTTCTTGTGCTTCTCTAAAAGAGATGCCCTCTTTTCATCCAAAACGGAAATTATTGACCTTACTTTTTCTTCACGATTTTCAGCTTTTTCAAGCCCGTAAGACAAAATCGTTTTTGCCGTATATTCCGAAATAATAAAGTTGTCTATTAACTTTATCAAGGCTGTTTTTTCATCAAGTTTATTACCTTTTTTCTTGTCTTTAGTCTGCGAGTCGATAATAATTTCTACAGCTTTTTCACATTCATTTAAAATCTTTTTTAAGTCATCTATTCTTTTAATTTCAAAATCGCAGAGAGGCATGAGCTCTTTAATGTTTTTTAAGCCGAAACTTATGTTTTCATAAACGGTCATATTCGGCCAAAGGGCATAGTTTTGAAACAAAAAGCCGACCTTTCTTTTATTTGCAGGAATGTTTATACCTTTCTCGCTGTCAAAAAACGTTTCCCCGTCGATGACTATCTTTCCGCTTGTCGGAGTTTCAAGACCGGCAATCATTCTAAGCGTTGTCGTTTTGCCGCAGCCTGAAGGCCCCAGCAGGGTAATAAACGAATTATTTTCTATAGTTAAATTTAAATTATCCGTTCCGTAAAATTTTCCCCATCTTTTGGTAAGGTTTTGTAAAATTATCTCAGGCATTATTGACCTCCTACACCCGTATCGATTCCGGCCTTTGTAAGCTTGTTTAATCCGAAATTTACGGCCAAAATAAATATAATTAAAATTAAGTTGATTGCGCTTGAAAAGGCGTATAAGCCCATCTCATCATAATAGTCAAGCATGGTTGTGCTTATCTTGGACTGACTGCACAAAAGCATAAATAAGGTTAATTCCCGAACGCAGGTTATAAAGGGCAAAAGATAGCCGCTTAAAATTGCCGTCTTTTGAATGGGAATTATAATCCTTGTCATACGCTTATGCCAGGGCGTATCCTGTATCAAAGCCGATTCTTCTATTTCATTGCTGATTTGAAGCATCGAGTTAAGAGAGCTCCTTGACGAAAAAGGAATATACTTAATTGTTCCGACTATTATTAAAAGTAAAAATGTATCATAGATTCCCAGCATAGACCCGAAGATAAAGAAGGCTATACCAACTGCAAGTGAAGGCAAAAGGTAGGGCAAAAAAGCTATGTCATTTACATAATTTGCAAACTTGTTTCTTCTATGCTTGCTTACCGAATAGCCTATCAAAAGCCCTATCGTTCCTGCAAGAAAGGCGCAGAAAAAGGCAACAATCATTGTTCCTTTAAAACTCATCCAAAAGGCACGGTTATATAAAATACCGAATTGTCCGTACATACCGACATCTTCTGCCGAGTGATGCGTCCACCATTTTAAGGTTAGGTTTGCAAAATTACCCGTCCTAAAAAAACTGTAGTCTCCCGGGTTGGGCAAAAATGTTTCAAAGGCAAAGGAAATAACGGGATATATTCCGGTAAATAAGGTAAAGATAATTAAAATTGCAGGAATTAAATATTGCCCGATTTTTCCCACATTTACCTTGCTGACCTGTCCGCTCTTTCCCGTAATTGTCGTATAATTTTTTCGGGATTTCATACTGAGCCTGTTTGTAATCAGTATTAAAATTCCGAAGAGCATCATCACTACTCCGATAATACTTGCCTGCCCCGTTCTTACAACCTTTAAGTCTATGTATTTGGTGGAAAGGGTTGTCAGTTTTAAATAGTGCGGAACAGGATAGCTTCCCATAGCACTACCGAAAACGAGCAAGATGGTCGATAGGATAGCAGGTCTTAATAAGGGAAGGGTTACTTTACGGAAAATCTTTGATTTTGAGGTATTTAAAATCAAGGCGGCTTCTTCCAAATTGGAATCCATATTTTTAAATATGCCACCTATTAAGATATAGGCAAAGGCTGCATAGTGCAGGGACAGTACAACAATTGAAGGGAATAGACCCTCAGCCCACCACGCCGGCATTGTAATTCCAAAAAGCCCGGCAAGTATTCCGTTAGAGCCTCCCGTAACGGCAGTACTCTTAAATAAGTTCATCCAAGTAAGAGCCAATGTCCACTGAGGCATTATGTACGGAAAAATAAAAACAACATTCAGATATTTTTTGCATTTTATATTTGTGCGTGTAATCAAATATGCAAAAATTCCGCCTATTAAGATAGCCCCTATACAGCTGAATATCGCAAGCAACAGAGTGTTTGTAAGCGGGCTCCAAAAATTTCTTGACGAAAGAGAGCCGGTAAAAATATCTTTCCAGTTAAAAACGGTAAAACCGTCAGGCCCATGCATAGCATCTATGGTACCGGGATGAACCGTAATTGTATCCAAAAGAATAGTTACTATCGGAGCTATAGTCGTAACAGAGAGCACAACACCGAATATAAGCAATATCAGGTTTTGAGGTTTTCTAAAAAAATCCTTACTTTGATTTAAAAAAACCGGAATTGTCTTAGTCAAAGTCTCCTCCATAAATTAACTTCCTTACGATTATACTATAACTCGAGCATTTATGCAATATTATTCTTTACTGCTTTACCGCAGACAGGAGGACGCATACATTTAATAATAAAGCCTCTAAACACCTGATATAGTTTTTAGAGGCTTAATAAATTCAGATTAATTTTTTAATAATCTTTTAGTTTCTTAAGGAGCTGATCCACTCGCCTACGGTAAAGGTTACACTTGCACAGTATACGGGCTCTTCGACAATTAAGCCGCCTTTTCCTTCACCTGTCCACCAGTCATAGCCTCTATCGTTTTTAGCGGGGAATTTATTTATTTTTTTGGTTTCGCCGTTTACTTCTTCATCAACATAGCCGTCCATGCTGTGATCTTGATTTATAGCAGGGTTGGAGCTGTATCCGCCCATGTCCTTTCCCCAAGGATGGAAACCTTCCTTTGTGGTTACCATGTAAGCAATAAAGGCACATGCTGTCCAAGGAAGAGGAGCATTGTTTAGCACCTGCAAATAGTGCTTATATGCATAGCCTCCGAAGCCCTTATATCCGTCCTGATAAGCCGCAACGGTAATATTGTTTACAGAAGATTCGTCTGTTTCTTTAATTGAGCGCAATTTGGAGTAAACCAATAAACCCGTTTGATCTTTAGAAGATTTTTTTACTAAGTCTACGCTGATGGGGCCGTCATCGGTTTTCATGTTAAACTGAGAAACAAATAGTTTGATCCATGCAAGGGAATATTTTCCGTTTTCGTTTAAGCCGAGTTCTTTAGCCGTTTTTTCCAAACCGTCAACTATGGGCTTAAAATAAGCTTTATCGGCTTCAGGCAAAGCATCATAAGCGGCTTTTACAACCTTCGAATACTTTTCATGAGTAAGCATGAGCAAAAGGTTTTTTCCGATAGGTTCGGATTCCAAACCCATAAACAGGGGACTTTGACCTTCTTTTACAAAATCCCAGACATTTAAAAACTTGTTTGAAGCTTCAACATTATTGTACATAAAAACTTTGCTCAAAGTCTGCAAGGCCAATGGATTTCCGTTTTCTTTCATGTCGGCACCCGCAGATTCTTTCCACTCTTTAGGAACAAAATTATGTAAAATGCCTGTATCAATCATCTTAGCCTTAATCTGAGCTCCATCCTGAATAAGAGTCATAGAAAATTCGGGATTAACGTTCTTATTATCGTTTGTAAGCTGGTCAAAAATAGTATTGTTTTTAGGCTGAGACCAATCTATTTTTCCGGTATAGTCGGGATATTTTGCCTTCATTGCCTCAACAAAGGTCTCTCCCGCAGTCTTACCTCGGCTTGAGTTACCCAAACCTTTTAGAACCTTTCCGTTTGATTCTTGATAAGCCTTTTCGAAAAGCTGATCAAGGGTCATACCTTCGGCTTCCTTTATTACTTTAAGAACAGCATTGTTCTTTTCCGATTTGCCGCCGCAGCTTGATATTGCAATCAATAATACGGCAATTGATAATACTGAAATGATTTTTTTCATTTAAAATCTCCCTATGGTGTGTATCTTTCCATAGAATATATTACATATTCTTTAAATGCACAATAGCCATGCTAATAGTGTGTTAATACTTTTTATAAATATATCCGGATGCATAAAAAAATTACTATGTAATACCTAGTTTATTTATAAAAAAAGATATATAATATTAAAATATTCTTAAATAAAGGAGATTTTGCGTGTTTTTTGACAATTACCCTATAAAACTTTCAGATACAACAAAGCCGTTTTTTTTAAAGGGATTAAAAACAGCTCCGGCTATTTTACTTATTCACGGCTATACAGGCTCTCCGCGTGAGATGATTTGGCTGGGGCGTCAGCTAAATGAAGCCGGCTACAATGTCTACATACCTCGGCTTCCGGGACACGGTACAAATAAAAACGATTTTTTAAGCTCGGGCTGGAAGGATTGGCTTAGAAAAGTATGCGATGAATATATAGATCTTTGTGCAATGTATGAAAGAGTGTTTGTCGGCGGCCTTTCAATGGGAGGGGTGCTAACATCTCTGATTGCAGCCCGTTTTAACCCTGAAAAAATATTTTTATGCGCTCCGGCTTTTATAGCAACAGATAGCCGGATAAAACTCACTCCCTTTTTAAAGTTTTTTGTCAAAAAAGTCGCGACCGTCAAAAAAACTTATGAAAATGACCCTGAATATGGAAGGGCGATGGCAGACTATAACGGTATAGAGTATTTAGAAAAATCTGCGGATCTGTATAAGCTTCAAAAATTAGCAGTAAAAAATATGATTTTTATTAAGTCCCAAACTCTTACAATTTTATCAAAAGCAGACAATTTAGTGCCGTTTAGAGTAAAAAACCTCATAGACAAGAATCTAAGAACTCAAAATGAATATCTAATACTCGAAAAAAGCAGCCATATAGTTACAAATGATGTTGAAAAAGAACTTGTAGCAAAAAAAGTTATAGAATTCTTAAAGGATTAAACTTTTTAACATAAATTACCGATAATATTTCAGGATTATTGTATATTTGATATGACTTTTTTAAAAAAGAGTGATATACTTATACTATATGGTTACAAGGAAGTATTAATGAGAGA
This sequence comes from Treponema denticola, assembly GCF_024400535.1. NCBI lineage: Bacteria > Pseudomonadati > Spirochaetota > Spirochaetia > Treponematales > Treponemataceae > Treponema > Treponema denticola. Next base: position 297,389 of record NZ_CP038800.1, on the reverse strand, counting down.
CTTTGATTACTATAAGAAACAACCCAAATCTGATACTCATAATCATCTGAATTTAAGTATGAATTATTCCGATTATAAAAAATGGGCAGGTTTTGAAATTCCCAATTTTCCCCGCAAGATGAACGGTCTTGATGAGATGCATGAAATAATCGGACAATATACTCGTCCTGCATGTACCACAGCACAGGATGTTATAGACCTAATCGAGATGTCCATAAAAACTGCAATTGAAGATAATATTGTATACATTGAAGGCTCTGTAGATATAGGCTTCATCAAGCAATTTAATGAAGACCTAGAGGCTTTTTTGTCAGCCGTAGAAAATATTGTAAAAAAATATAAAAATAAAATCAAAATAATACCTGAATTAGGAATATCAAAGACTATAGATCAAAGTTTTTTAAAACAATGGGTAGAACCCATGATATCATCAAAAATTTTTAAAAATATAGACCTTTACGGGCCTGAAGTTTCCGAGGGTATTGAACAGTGCGTATATATCTTTAAATTAGCCGAAAAATACGGCTTAAAGAAAAAAGCTCATGTCGGCGAATTCTCGGATGCGGCTTCAGTCAAGTATTTTGTTGAAATGTTTGATTTAGACGAAGTTCAGCACGGCATAGGGGCGGCTCAAAACGATAAGGTGCTGCAATTTTTAGCCGATAGAAAGATACGATGCAATGTTTGTCCGCAAAGCAATATCATGCTGGGGGCAGCCAAAGACCTAAAATCCCATCCGTTACGTAAAATGATGGATGCAGGAGTTCTTATAAGCATAGGAACCGACGATATTCTCTTTTTTGGAAAGACAAACAGCGAGCAGTTTTATGACCTTGTAAAGGAAAACATAATAACCGAAAAAGAAGCCGATAAGCTGATGGCAATTAGATAATTTAAAATAGCCCTAAGATCATTTCTCCGAATACATCATAAAATAATTTTGCAAACAGTAAAATTATAACCGCAATCATAAGAGGCCTGATAAATGCTGCTCCTTTCTTTAATGCAAATCCGGAACCTAAGTAATTCCCGATAATACCGAAAGCAGCCGCAGGTAAAGCAATTGAAAAAATCACCTTATTATTCAGTAGAACCGCTGTCAACGAAGCATAGTTTGAAGCGAGGTTTAAGAGTTTAGCATTTCCCGATGCCGTTTTTAAATCATACTTCATCCATGCAGAATAGGCGATAATTGCAATCGTACCTGTTCCCGGCCCTATAAGCCCGTCATAAAAACCTACACAAGCACCTATCAAGGCAGCCAAAGCAAAAGCCTTTTTTTTAAGGATTTCCTGTGATTTATTTTCATTGCCGAAGTTCCGTTTTAATAAAAGAATAACAGCTATTGCCGGAAGTATTAAAATCATAGCTTTTTTTAGAAAAACTTGGTCTATTCCTAAGGCAATTTTCATTCCCAGATAGGAAAAAATAAAAGAAAACGCAGCAGAAACTAAGGCTATACGCCACTCAAGAGCTCCATGTTTAAAAAACCGAAAGGCCGAAAAAGTTGTCCCGCATGCTGCCGAAAATTTATTGCAGCCTATAGCCGTATGAGCCGGAAGCCCTACAAAAAAATAGGCCGGAATAGAAATAAGACCGCCGCCTCCGGCAGCCGAATCTACAAAACCTGCAAGAAAAACACAAAAGCACAAAAAAATCATAGCCGCTATGGATATACTCATAACAGAGCCCCCTATTTTAGCTTCTATAGAAGCAACGGCATTATACAATCTTTTTATAAATAGATTAAGAGGGAATAAAGCTTAATCCATGATTAAATCTTTATTATTCTATCCTCAGGAACTTCTTCAAAATAGAGCTTTAGGCTAAAAATCATATCTTCAAGCCTTTTACAGTTAAGCACCTTTGTTTTTATGTGATGAGCAAATGTAAAATTATCACAAAAGAAGGCAAAAAAACGCTGAGCCCTCGTAATATAAAATTCTTCAGGCTGTTCCTCTCTTAAAAATTCAAGAAACAGAGCAGCTGTTTTTAATAAATCTATTTCGTTTTTTTCTTCCTTATCTTCGGAGGTTCCGTTTTTTAAAACACCTTTTGAAGGTTCATAAAAAATCCAAGGTTTTTGCACTGCAGCCCGTCCTATCATCCAGCCGGAACATGGATATTTTGAGCTAACTTTTTCTAAGGTTTCAAGGGAATTTATATCTCCGTTACCGTAAACAGGAACACTTAAATCGGAGGCAAGTCGGGCTGTGTACTCGTGTTTACAGGGGCGTGAGTATTTTTGCTTTTGGGTACGGGGGTGGAGGGTAATTAGGTCTACTCCTTCCAAAACAAGCATTTTGCAAAAGGACAAAAGCCTATCATAGTTTTCGTCTTCTCCCAATCTTAGTTTTACACTAAGGCGGATAGGCTCCGTTTGCGGCCCTGCTTTTTGCTCATCATATAGAAGGACTGCTTTTTTTACCCTGTTTACTAAGGAAGCGGCTTCTAAAACAGGCTTTTTCATCCATGCAAAGCCTGCTCCTGTATTTACAATTTGCGGAGCACAGCAGCCCATATTTAGGTCAATACCGAAACCTCCGTATTGAAGCAATATAGGAACACAATCGGCAGCGGCCTCCTCATCAGGGCTTGTAATCTGCCAAACAAGTTTTTCAGGCGATGGATTTGCTCTAAAATACCACTTTTCAAAGCCTCCGCCTGAGACAGCCGAGGGGGCATGGATCATCTCTGAAAAATACTCATCAGGTTCGTAAAACTCAGCAATCAGCCTCCGCCATCCGGAGTGAGTAATAGCCGCCATAGGAGCCGATATTAAATTCATATTAAAAAACCGTATATTTTATAACTTCATGTATTTGGACATAAAGCTCAAGTTCAGCCTTAAAAAAACCTGACTCGACAAAGAGGCGGGGAGAAGACTTTATTAAGACCGAGCCTCTAATTTCCTTAGGTTTATTTTTTAAAAAACTTCTGGCATATTCGCGTACTGCATTTTTTACAGCTTCAGTATAGGCCTCATAAACACCTTCAAGTTCGGCAAATCTGTCTCCCTGCCCCCTTCCCTTGATGGTTTTATGAGAATTCTTTGTCCAAAGTTTAAACCTCATTGCATAAGACTCGGGGATTCTGTGCTCTGCCCACGAATAACAATAGGGGTACTTAAGCCTCACATCTGTAATCTTTATATTTTTACCCGTAATCTTAAAAACAGGCTCAAGCTCAAAGGATTCCTCTACCCCCGGTTTTTTATCGTATGGGGTATAAGAAAAATCCAGTCCATATGTCATTCCGGAAAGAACATAGGAAGAAAGCTCCAATATAGCCTCCTTAGGAGGCTTAAATGTTCCGGTATTTCCTTCACCAAGCCCTTTCGGAGCCTCATCAAGAAATACCCATACCGGAGCTCTAACAATTAAAGCTTCACTTTCAGACGAACCTGAATAAGATTCCGTATAAAGAGTAAGACTTAATAAAAAAAGAAGGAGAGCTGCCGATTTCCTCATAAATTAATTATCGGATATTTTTAGCCTCTTTTTGAGTTCCAAATTTTAAGAGGTTTGATACCGAAACGTATTCTTATATAGCACCATCCTGCAAAAAGGCCTATAAAATGAGTTAAATGAGCTATACCGTCTCCGATTGAAAAAATACTTATAAGCTCGATTACGGCATAACCTAAGATTAAAAGAGGGGCCGGTACGGGAACGACTGCCCAAAGATATATTATTGAATCTGGATACATTACCGCATATAGAAGCAAAATACCGAAAATAGCCCCGGATGCCCCCATAAGTGTTATATAATAAAATCCTGTTAGAGTGTATACAATAAAACTTAAAGCACCGCAAATTGTCCCTATCAAAAGATAATAAAGCACGAATTCTTTTGTTCCGATTTTACGCTCTATAGGTACTCCGAAAAAAAAGAGAGCGAGCATATTAAAAATCAAATGGAAAAAATCTCCATGAACAAATTGATAGGTAAAAATTTGCCAATAAGCGTTGGAATTTAATACAAGAAATGGAACAAGACCTAAATATACATTTAAAGTCCGAAAAAGGCTTGTAAGGATAAAAACTATTACATTTATAATAGCCATCGCGAGCACTGCATTCTTATATGTATATTTAAAAGGAGTCCGTAAAAATTTCATGTATAAAATATCGAAAATTTTTAAGATTTAGGCAAGTTATTTTTAGATAATGTTATACGATTACGCCCGTTTTGCTTGGACTCATATAAGGCTTTATCGGCTCTATCGACAAGGGATTTAGCCGATTCAAGATCAAAATTATAGCTTGAAATACCTATAGAAATTGTAACTTTCAGCTCATTATTATCATATACAACAACTTTAGACTCAACCAGCTTTCTTATCCTTTCGGCAACATTCATTGCGGTTTTATATGGAGTATTGCTTAACATCAAAACAAACTCTTCACCGCCGTACCTTGCCGCAGTATCTGACTTCCGGGTACAGCTTTTTATAATACCGGCAATTTCTTCCAAGACGGTATCTCCTGCAGCATGTCCATAAGTGTCATTGATTTGCTTAAAAAAATCGATATCCATCATTAAAATCGACAGGTTTTCATCTTTTTTTCCTGAAGAGTTAATAATATCCAATCGATCCATTAAAATCGTAAAAAAGTAATGCTTCAATTTTAAATGGGTCATTATATCTGTGGTTGTCATCTCCAAAAGCAGAGCATTATTAATGGCTATAGCCGCCAAAGACGCTATATTCGCTATCAAATTTTTTTCATAATCGGTAAATTGATGCCCCTTTTCCATTTGTTCACCCAAAAGTAAAAATCCTATCATCTTAGTCTTAGCCTTTAAAGGAACAAAAAATGAGGGTTTAAGGTTAAAAACAGCTTCAGTTACCTTATCCCGCTTAATATTTTGGCTTATCTCTTCAGTAGAAGCGCCCGATTCTTCTTTTTCTAGGAAATTTATAAGAGGATGCCCCATTTCAATTGAATATGAAATATCACGGGGTATATCAAAGCCGTAGTGGTCTCTATTTAGAACAAATACGTTATCGGTAAAAGATTTTTTTGTAAAAATTGCAGCGCCGAAAGTTTTTAACTGAGCCATCACAATATATAGGATTGCTTCAATCAAACGGTCAAATTCCAATACGGAATTTAAGCTTTTTGAAATTTCCAATAGCTGTTTTAAATCAAAAATCTCTTTTTCTTGATAAAAAATTTTGTCAGAGTATTTTTTCGAATTGTCAGCGTTTAATGTTTTTTTTAATAATTTTTCTTTTGGGTTTAGTTTCATACTTTTTTTCCTTTTTAATTAAATTCGGGCATATCGATGACGACATATTTTTTTAAAAGCTCTATCATTTTTTCAAAATTTTCCATTCCTTTTGAAAAAGCTAAAAACTTTTCTTTATTTTTTGTAGAGTTAATCATTGAGGTTATATTATGCACATGTTCAGGGGCCGCTTTATAAGCATCCTTTATTATAAGATTACAAAATTTAAATAAATTTATATAATGTTTTCCTGCGTCTTCTAAAAATTTCTTTGCACGCAAATTCATTTCGTCTAGAATTTTTGAAAGAGGCTTTTCAAAATCTCCGCCGCTTTCAATTCTGGTTAAATATCCTCTTACAAGTTCTATAGAAGATTCGTTTTTACCGTACATTATTTTCTCTAAATCGTCTATTTTTGAAGCAACAGCAGCACAATAATAATAGTCAGAGGCAAAATTAGATTGCATCTGTTTATCTTCAAAAAAGCCTTCAACCAGCAGCTCTCTTAAAAAAGGTTCAAATAATGGCTTAAAAAAGCATTTTGTATAGGTTTTTAAAATTTCCAGAGGTTTTATCCAATCTAAAGAAAGTTTTGTTAAAGATTGGATCCTATTATTTAACTCTTCATTATATAGATTGAGTTTTAACATCTCTTGATTTTCAAATAAGCCGTTTATAAGAGATGCCATTTGTGCATCTTGCCTTAATTTAAGTATTTTTTTTGTATCCGAGCTAAAACTTGCTATAATTCTTGTCTTATATTCTTCTAACTCAGAGAAGCTTCTGGGAAGCTTTATCTTATCCTCAAAATGAGGATCTTTTTTTATCAATTTTGCAAGATTGATAAGTGTATTTTTACCTAAACTTGTCGTTAATGTAAAGGAAAGAAGCTGTAAGCTCTTTTTTAAAAAATCCCCATCCAGCTTTTTGTCTTCAGGCTGCATAGAGTTGACAAAAAAAAGAACCGAAACCAGATCATCATCGAGACTTATATTGCGGATAAGATAGTCCAAATCAAGAATTTCCTGTAAGACAACCATTCCGTCGACATTTTCAAAATTAAAACGCTCTCTTACAGCATCCGTATCGGTTATTGTACTAAACCCAGGGTCAAAATAGGCAAAAAAGGTATTAAATTTGAAGCTGCAAAAATCAAAAAAGGCAAAAACTTTATTAGTCTTTATGTCTACAGTCTTAAATACGGGTTCGCTTAAAGAAAATAGTAATTCGTCAAAGTTTTTTACTTGATCTTTTAGTTTTTGTTCAAAATCCTCGCCGGTAAAATCCCCTAAACTCTCAATTCTATTAGCGAAGAGAATGCCCTCTTTTAATTTCTTTTGATTTTCTGAAAAGGAGGCTTCAACAAGGCTATCTAAAAAAGAGTTAGAAATTCTAATATCGTTTGAGCATATAGATTCCTTTAAAAGATTATTAAAAGGCAGGCTAACACGATAAAGCTCATATATAATCATAGGTAAGCCAGCCAAAATGGTATTATCATTGCGGTATACAGGATATTTGCATGCTTTTACCTCCTGCATTATAGCCCGCAAAGCTTTTTGCGAATTTATTTCTTCATCGCTTGAGAAAAATAAGGAATAAAAAAAACCTTTAATATATTGAATTAAATTAGTTAGCACTGACACTTTCCATATTATCAGAAATTATCCTAATTTTCAAGTATAGATAATACCTTGATTATCTTTTACATAAATTCAACTGATAGAATAATTTATTATACTGCCAGCTCTTTGCCGTCATCAAATTTTGGAGGTATTATTAACTATGAGTTATGATTATGCATCTGTTTTAGCTAAAAATATAAAACGAATTCGGCATAAGCTGGAAATGTCACAGATGGAACTGGCTTTGAGGGCAGATGTTTCTATCGCCTTTATCAATGCAATAGAAAATAAACAAAAGTGGGTTTCAGCAACAACTCTTTCGAAAATTACGGATGCTTTGAACACCTCACCTTATGAACTTTTTGTCACAGATGATATGGATAAAAAAGACTTAAAGGTAATGGCGGGCCGTCATTATGAGTTGATAGCCGATTTAAATGCTATTGTCAAAAAATATGCCCAAGATTGACCTAAAGAAATCTTATGGAAATTAAAGCTGATTATTATTTTGCCTTAAATAAATTCAGTAACCTTTATGTTTTAATTTAGTTATACATCAGTATGCATAAGATAGCATTTTTATTTTGAGCAAATCTATGACAGAGTACTTGTTTATGTGTTTACCTTTCTGCATAATTTTATAAAATAGATCTGCAAATAAGTTCGGATATCCGCTTTTAGGGGGGCCCTGTGCGCTTAAAACAAAAGATTATTCTCTCAAATGCAATAGTTTTTAATGCTTTAATAATTATAGCTGTTCTTATTAACTTTTTTTACGCAGCTAATATTTTTAGTATAAACCTGGACGGTAAAAACAGGCTAAGGGCGGATCTTATCGCGATGGAGATAGATGAGTGGCTTATTCAAAAAACTACAGTCATCGAGAAGTCTATAGAAACTCTTACTTATATGGATCTAACCGATTATGAATCATGTACCAGTTTTTTAGTAAACCTCAATCAAACCGATCCTGAAACAGACTATGCAGTATTTTATGAAAACGGAGTCTTTGCAAACGGACAAAACTGGAAGCCTTCGCCTTCTTATAACCCAAGAGAAAGGCCATGGTACAGAGAGGCAAAGAAAACAACCGAGACTATAATAACAGAGCCTTATATAAGCATAAGCTCAAGACCGGATTCAATAGTTTTTTCAGTTTTAAAGCAGTTTACTACCAAAAACGGCATCAAAGGAGTTTTCTTAGGAGAAATCAAGATAAATGAATTGCTATCCCTGATACAAAAACTTAAAAGTAATGAAGGCTCTTATTCTTTTTTGATTGATGCCGACTGCTGCATATTGTCTCACCCAAATGAACAGTATATATTAAGTTTAAACAAAACTACAAAACTGTTCCAGATAGAAGGAGGTTCCCTTTTTACCGACTATCTAAATAAATTGAATTTGGATAGAGAGTACCATGCCCCATTGCCTGAGATAAAAGATTATGACGGGCAGAAACGCTTTTTCTATTTTGCACAATCTAAATTATCAAACTGGACAGTAGGTTTTGCAATACCGGCTTCAGACCTGTACGGCCCAATAAACGGACTAAAAATTAGAGGAATTTTGTTTGTACTGATTCTTACCGTTTTTGTAAATCTTCTTTCATTTATAATAGCAAGAAGGGTTGCGAATCCTATTGAAAAAATTACAAGCAGACTGGAAAAGGCTGCAAAAAATAATGAACTCATTAAATTCGATTTTTTGGATAAACAGAGCCATGAGCTTAACAGAATTGCTAAAAGTTTTAATGCTGTAATAAAAAACTCTAAAACACCTTCAAATAAGGATATAAGTTTTAGCAAAAATACTGCTACTTTGACTCAAAAAGTGGAAAAGATCATTCTTGAAATGAATGAAAACGATAAAATATATCTTTTATATCTGGATATAGATAAGTTTAAGATGATCAATCAGCTTTGGGGATACTATGCAGGCAATGCTCTTATAGAACATGTTCACTCTGTAGTATTGAGCTACATAAAATCTATAAATATGCCTGAAGATTCCTTTATCCATGTTATGGGAGACGAGTTTGCAATCTTTTATATGGGTTCTGAAGAGCAGGTACGCAATTTTGCACAAGAAATTATAAATAAAATTGCCAATGGTCCCTTTATTTGGAGCGAAAAAAAATTAACCGTTTGTATAAGCGTGGGTATTGTAAATATACCCAAAGGCACACAAAGTTCTCAAGATATACTTTCAAGTGCATATGATGCATGTGCTTTAGCCTTTAAAAACGGCGGAAATTGTTATCAGTTATTACCATTTTCCAGCGTCAGCGGTTTTTCACGAGGAAATATTTCATTTTGGCTAAATACAATTCAAAAGGCCTTAAAAGAAAACCGTTTTGTACTATACGCCCAAGCAATTATGCCCCTAAATGATCTTTTATCTCATACTAAGTATGAAATTCTGGTAAGACTTAAAAGCGATGATGATCATATCATAGAACCGGATGTCTTTATTCCTATCGCTGAAAGATACAATCTTATATATGAAATCGATAAATGGGTAATCAAAAACGCTTTTGCTTTTTTTGCCGATGCCGTAAAAAAAGGTATTATTGATGATACTGTCATATTTTCAATTAATATTTCGGCCGATTCTTTTTTTTCAAATGACCTTATAGAATTTATAACTGAAAACCGTAAAGCATTCAATATTCAGCCTCATAACTTTTGTTTTGAAATAACCGAAAGCTGTGCCGTCCGTAACCTTGAAGCAAATTCAAAATTAGTTACGGAATTAAGAAAGCAAGGATTTTCATTTGCCCTAGATGACTTTGGAAAAGGGTTTTCTTACTTTCCATATTTAAAAACCTTACCCATAGACTATGTAAAAATAGACGGCTCTTTTATAAAGTCAATAGATAAAGATTATGTAGATTTTTCAATGGTAAAGGCTATGAGAGATATGTGCCACCATCTAGGTCTTTACACAATAGGTGAATATGCCGAAAACGAAAAAATCGTTTCAATTTTAAAAGATATAGGAATTGATTATGGGCAAGGCTATGCCTTCCAAAAACCTGTTCCCATTGCAGAAGCTATAAAGCTTCAAAACAATAGGAACGGAATATAGGGGCCTAGTTCTTTTTTTCGCCCCAGATTTCTTTAAATGTATGAATGGTACCGCAATATTGGCAAGCATAGCGATTGTCGATTGTGCGGTAAAAAATGGCGGGAACGCCTTCCGATTGCGCCGGATGCGAAACACAAGCCTCGTTCTTACAAATCAGATCTTCAAAATTATAAATTCGAGGCGGAAGGTGAGTACGGTACTTTGACTGAATTTTTCCGTCTTTTATTAGGTTGAGGGTACAGCTCGAAGCAACGGCAGACAGCCTCTTTAAGTCTGCCCTCGAAAACTTATACTCTCCCGGTCGGAAAATTATACCTTTAAAAGTTCCCTTATCTTTTGTAGAAGTTGACACCCATTCACCGCCCTTACCTTCTTCAAGTCCCATAACATTTATAATCTTGGACATGTGATGTCTTATTACTGAGGGCTTCTCTCCTCGGCAAATATGGTCAATAACTATTCCGTTTTGTATGGGCCGGACGCCTTCGGAAAAGGTTTCAACCTTGCTTTCTTTGGAATTATTTATGGGAACTTCAACTATGTAGTCTTCATCTGCGGCACGTTCACAAGATTTAGGTTCAGGCCCCTTATAGTCATCACCTATTTTACCTGCAATCATCGAAAGAAGAACCATTCTTACGTACATTCCGTTTATGGATTGTCTTTCCCAGCCGTTAAGAGAGGTTGTATCTAAAAAAGTAGGAATCGTCGGATGTACGCGGTGTCTTGGAAGAGGATGATAGAAGCGGGTATTTTTAGGAAGTTTTTCGATAAATTCTTTTCGGAAAGTTATGGAGCGGCGGAGCTCGTCTTGCTTTTTTAAAACCTGCTCGCCCATTCTTTCAAGCTGGGGGCGGGTAAAGTACCAAATAAGCGCTACATCGGACTGTCCCAGATATTCCTCTATCGAAGAAAATTCCCTTACGGTAAAGCCGTTTTCCTGCATCCTGACCTTGTAATATTCAGGCATAGCAAGTTCGGCAGGAGCTATAAGGTCAACCTTTACAGACTTAAAAATTTTAAGACCATCGGCCTTTGAGTGTACAGTTCTTCCGTGGTACAAGTCGCCTACTAAGGCTATGTGAATCTTGTCGAATGACCAGTTATTATCTTCGATAAAAGTAAATTCATCAAGAAGCTCTTGAGTAGGATGCTCATGCCTCCCGTCTCCGGCATTTATAAAGGCCGGTTTTCTCTTTAAATTGTTTCTTTGATAAAATGCCTGAGCCTCGTCCTCAAGCCAGCGGCAGACTCCTTCAACCTTGCTGCGTACAATAAAAATGCTGTTTTGATAGCCTGCAAGAGTATTAAATGTGTCGGCATAGCTTTCTCCCTTGTTAAAAGAAGAAGATTCAACAGCTAAATCGCTTAATTTTACTTGATGAAATTTGGCTGCATTCCTAAACGATTCTTTTGTGCGGGTACTGGGTTCCAAAAAAACCTCATAAATACCGAAATCTTTGTCGTTAATTCTAAATTCATCCATAACCTTTTGATCATCTTCTTGAATGGCTTTTTTTAAGCGCTTTGTCTTGTCAAAAAGGTATTTTCTTTCATCGATTGATAAATCGTCGATAACCGTCAATGAACGGCCCATAAATTTGTTTGCCATTTTAAACTCCTGTTAATAAAACAAAAATGCAAAAAAAAACATCGGCAAAACCGATGTTATCAAAATAAACGGGGGAGGCAGAATCTGCAGCTTATAGTAGTTAATGAATAAATCATCTTGGCCCCTCCATGAAAATGCGGACTTAACCGCATATATTAGGAGAGATTTTATCAAAAATTAAAAAAGCTGTCAATAGAATGACAATATTAAATTCAGTCTTGATTTTTTTTAGAAAAAATTATATTATTGACAAATTATTTTTAGGGGTAACTTATGGCTTTTTTTTATGATGAACCTTCGCATACATTCAGTGAATATTTATTGATCCCGCGTCTTTCGGGAATTGAACACGTTCCTCAGGCGGTTTCCCTTAAAACGCCTTTAACAAAATATAAAAACGGCAAAAAGCCTAAAATCAGTTTAAACATTCCTTTAGTTTCTTCGATAATGCAGTCTGTTTCGGATCATAATATGGCTATAGCTTTAGCACGTGAAGGAGGGCTTTCTTTTATATTCGGCTCTCAATCTATTGAAAGTGAAGCTAAAATGGTTTTAAGAGTTAAAAACTATAGGGCAGGTTTTGTAGAAAGCGATTCAAACCTCACGCCTGAGCATCATTTAAGAGATGTTTTAGATTTAAAGGACAGGACAGACCATACTACCGTTGCCGTAACCCATGACGGAACCGGACATGGAAAACTCTTAGGTGTAGTTACAGGCAGGGATTACCGCATAGGGCATACGGATTTAGATACAAAGGTAAAAGAATTTATGACCCCTATCGAACGCCTTCATGTTGCCGAAGAAGGCATAAGCCTAAAAAAAGCTCAAGACATTATTTGGGAGTATAAACTAAATTCTCTACCCATTTTGGATAAAAAAGGATGCCTCGTAGCCTTTGTTTTTAGAAAAGATTATGAAAGCAATACGGAAAACCCGCTCGAACTTCTTGACGAAAAAAAACGGTACATGGTAGGAGCAGGTATAAATACAAGGGACTATGAAGAGCGAGTTCCTGCCCTTGTAGAAGCCGGAGCAGATGTACTTTGTATCGATTCTTCGGACGGATTTAGCGATTGGCAAAAACAAACAATTCAATTTGTAAAAGAAAAATACGGAGAGTCTATTCCTGTAGGAGCAGGAAATGTTGTCGATGCAGACGGATTTAACTTTTTAGCAGATGCCGGAGCCGACTTTATAAAGGTAGGAATAGGGGGCGGTTCAATCTGCATTACCCGTGAGACAAAGGGAATAGGAAGAGGTCAGGCCACTGCCGTAATAGAGGTTGCTAAAGCCCGAGACGAATATTTTAAAAAGAAGGGCGTCTATATTCCTATCTGCTCGGACGGCGGAATTGTCTTTGATTATCACATAACGCTGGCTTTGGCTATGGGAAGCGACTTCTGTATGTTAGGACGCTATTTTGCGCGCTTTGATGAAAGCCCTACAAACAAGGTATTAATTAACGGCAACTATATGAAAGAGTACTGGGGAGAAGGCTCTGCGAGAGCTAGAAACTGGCAGCGATACGATTCGGGCGGGGAGAAAAAACTTTCATTTGAAGAAGGTGTAGACTCCTATGTGCCATATGCAGGAAAACTCCATGACAATGTCTCAGTAACCCTAAACAAGATACGCTCCACCATGTGTAATTGCGGAGTTTTAAGCATTCCGGAATTCCAGCGTGATGCAAAAATTACCTTGGTTTCTTCCGCAAGTATTATAGAAGGAGGGCCTCATGATGTCGTCCTAAAAGACATGAGTCACTCCTCAGGTTCCAATTATTAATTATAGAGCAGCTTAAATTACATATAAGGCTTAACTTTTTTATCTCCCGAATGTGCATTTTGCCGCTTCTTGCCGTAATGGAAATCGGCTGGATCGAATTAGCGGAATAGTTGTGTCTGTCTTATGATTCCATCAATATCTTGTTAAATTTCATAAAATAAAAAGCCTGGTTCGCCCATCGGTATTTCTTTTGTAAGTTTACCTTGATGCCAAACAAAGGCGCCTCCTCCTATAGCCTGAGCATTTTTCTTTACAAGGGAATTTATAAATAAAACCGGTTTATCTAGGATTGCAGTTCTTTCGGCATAGGCTGTGTCTTCACCGTTTTTCCATTCTTCCTTTGTATAACCGCAAAATACCGGCCATAAAAAGGCATCGGGATTAAGGCTTATAATAGGCTCTAAAAGATTATCTTCCCATAAGTCTCCGCAGATAAAAACGGCAAGACGCTTAGCCTCAAAATCAAACTCAAAAAACTCTTTTCCTTCCCGATAGTCGGCACAGGTACCTTCAATTCTCCAGCCTTGGGAAACTCTTTTATAAAGGCAAAGCATTTCTCCGTTTTTTCCTAGTATTATGTAGGAGCTGAAAATAGCGCCATGGTCATTTTCGATAAAGCCGAAACCTATGGCTGTTTTTCCTTTTTTGGCAATTGAACGAATCTTTGCAATGGGTTCAGAGTTTATTTGTAAGGCCGTCAAGATATCTTTTTTGTATTCAAAACAAAGAGAGTCAAAGCCCTGTAAAAAACTTTCTCCAAATAGAAGAAGATCGGGCTTTTCAGACCTTGTCTTTTCTATAAAGCCTTCAATCTGCGATATATTAAAATCAATATCATTGTTTTTATTTTCCGATGCACAAAGTCCGATTTTCATACTTTCCTCCATCATAAAAAAAGGGGCAGCCGATATAAAGCAAAAGCCTTTCGGAGCCCCTATCTCAATTAAAAAAAAGCAGTCCTTAGCAGTAAACGCTCTTTAAATAGTCCAAATCCAATTCAGGATAAAGAACAAATTTATGTAAAAGGGCATCTACTTCTTTTTGTATCGCTGCTTTTACGGCAGGGTCTACAGCTACATTAGCCTTGCTGGGAGCACCGCTTTTTGTTACACCGGGTTTTGAAGCTTTCAATACCCTGTCGATAATTGAAGCAATCTGCTTCATTTCGGGTTTTCCCATTCCAAGACTTGTTACGGCAGGAGTACCTACACGTAAACCGCTTGTCCACCAGGGGCCGTTCGGATCAAAGGGCAAGCTGTTTCTGTTAAGGGTTACACCGCACTCGGACATTGCAGTTTCCGCCTGGCGGCCGTTTAAGCCGTATTTTGTTACATTAATCAGCATTAAGTGATTGTCTGTTCCGTTTGTCTGGAGCTTCATACCGAGCTTCATACATTCTTCAGCAAGGGCAGCAGCGTTGTCTCTTACATTGTGCGCATAGTCTTGATATTCCTTGCTGCTTGCCTCGCGGAAGGCAACGGCCTTTGCAGCCATAACATGAGGAAGAGGTCCGCCGATTACAAGAGGGCAGCCCTTATCTACAAATTCGGCAAATTCTTTTTTACAAAGAATCATAGCACCGCGGGGGCCTCGGAGAGTTTTGTGGGTTGTAGTTGTTACCACATCAGCCCAAAGAACGGGGTTATATTCGCCTTCAAAAACTTTTCCGGCAACAAGACCGGCAAAGTGGGCCATATCAACCATTAAAACGGCTCCGCATTTATCCGCAATTTCTCTAAATTTCTTAAAGTTAATCTTTCTGGGATAAGCACTGTATCCGGCTAAAAGAATCAAGGGCTTTTCTTCCATTGCTCTTTTTTCGATTTCGGCATAATCAAGCTCACCGGTTTCTTTGTTTACCGTATATGAGCATGTTCTAAACATTTTTGAAGAAACGTTTTGAACATAGCCGTGGGTAAGGTGTCCGCCCGAATAGTAATCCAAGCCCATAAGTTTTTGATTTCCAAGAGCATGGCGTAATTCTTCCCACTCCTCATGGCTCAAACCTTCAAGGTTCATCTTTTTAACCTTTCCGTCTACAACCGTCTCAAATTTCTTTAAGAAGGGCTCTTCAACCTTTGCATTTAAGATAGCCCAATAAGCTACGATATTTGCATCGGCTCCGGAGTGAGGCTGAACATAGGCATGTTCGGCTCCAAATATTTTACATGCTTCTTCGCAAGCAGCCATTTCAACGGCATCGACGTTTTCGCATCCTCCGTAATATCTATGTTCAGGGAATCCTTCTGCATATTTATCGGTAAGTAGGTTACCCATAGCAGCTTGAACTGCCAATGAAGAATAGTTTTCGCTGGCGATAAGTTTCAAGTGACTCCGCTGATTTTCTATTTCTTTTACAATGCTCGATGCAACCTCAGGATACACGGAAGAAACCTGATCCAAATTGGCTAAATATGCAACCATAGCTAACTTTGCATTTGAGCCTTCTTTTTCAAGGTATTTTTTTAAACCCTCTTTCATAGTATAACTCCTATATAATATGTTTTATATAATTTACTTCTGTATTATATCAATTTTTGAGATTATGTTCTAGTCAGTTTACGTATAGAATATTACTTGTTATTTTTATACTTTCGATAATCAAGATAATGATTATAAAAAATATAGATTTTTTCAAATAGAAAAACAAAGATTATAAAAGCGCAAGAATACTCTGCAATTAAAAAAGTATTTTGAAACTTTTTTAGGAATGGAATAAAAAATTCTAAAATCTTTATGGTATACAAAACCATAGTTGCTGCAATGGTTATCTTCCCTCCCTGAGTTGATCTTATCTCCATGGGAAACTTTAAAATCATAAAAAAAATCATTCCAAGAGCTTGAAACATAAGTCTTATAAAAATCAGATAAAAAAACCAGTTAGGTAATATACCTAATTGATAATAGATTATTGACACTAAAGCGAGGAGGGAATAATCGCTCATAGAATCAAGCATTCTTCCTATTTTTGTTTCTTGATTACATTTTCTAGCTATAAGACCATCAAACAAATCGGTCAAAAATACTAAAATCAAAACTACTGCTAAAATAGTTTTAATTCCCTCTACTTCATTTTGCTTTAACAAAAAAGCAATCAAAGGAACGGAGCTTATTCTGCAAAGAGTTATAATGTTTGCAATATTTATCTTCTCAAGCATTAGACCGTTTTGTACATTTATAAATTCTCCCTTGTAAAAAATCAAAAAAAACAAAAGAAGAGAGTGCCATAATACTATATGAATTAAAAAAGAAATAAAAATTTCCGCATTTGTATTAAAAATCTTATAAACTGCAAAAATAAACGCACACTGAAAAAGCAAAAAAAACAAAACCAATCTGCCGATCTTTTTTTCCATAAAACTTTTCTTAACTCCACAATACATTTATTGTTTATTTATGATTTTTTCTTTTTCGTAATGTATAAGTGTAAAAAATAATACTCCAATAAGTATAATACCCATCAAAATAACCATTGCTTCAAATCCTCTTAATATTATTGAAAGCGCCGTAAATAAATTAATTATTATCTGAAATATCATAAAGATCCCCAAAGCACCTCTAGGACTGAAACCTATTAGCATGAGTTTATGATGTAAATGAAACCGATCACCCTGCCCTACAGGCTGTTTATCCCTTAAACGCCTCCAGATTGCAGCAATAGTATCAAATATAGGTAACATCAAAATAACTGCAGCAAATTGAATATCTGCAGATTCATAACCCTCAGGGTTTGGAATCAAAGGAAGAACGGATAAAGCAAAGCCTAATACTTGTGAACCGCAGTCTCCCATAAATATTTTTGCAACAGGACGAGAAAGATTGAAAAATAAAAAGCCTACAAGTACAAAAACCAGTATCAAAACATACAAAATAATCACCCGGCTTACACCGTTAATATGATAAACAACTGCATAAGTTAAAAGAACGGAGATACTCAAACAACCGGCTTGTCCGTCAATTCCATCCATTAAATTTACTGCATTAGTAATACCTATTATCCACAAAAAAGTAATTATATAAGATCCATACCCTAAACTCCAAGAAAAACCGAGAGGAGTAAAACTTATTTTTTTAAATGTATAGCCGCCATAAATTACAAGAATAGCGGCGCAACTTTGAATTAATAATTTAAAAACGGCCCTCCAGTTTTTTATATCATCCCAGAGTCCCATTATAAAAATTATAGTGCCGCCTGCAAAAATATAAAAAAAGTTAGAATTAGCTAAACTCAAAGAAGGAAATCTAAAATGTAATATAACTACTGAAAAGAAATACGCAAGACCAAAACCTAATCCGCCGAGTCTCGGTATATTACCCGAGTGAATTTTCCTTCCTCCTGTTTCATCATATAAATTGTGTTTTTTTGAGAAAAGAATAGTTAGAAAAACAAATAAAGCAGATATCAAACACGGAAGAGCTGCAATATAAAAAATAAACTGGACCGAGTTCAAGTTCAAAAATCAGATCTCCTTTTAAGAAATTCTAAAAGTATTATACATCAATAAGGTTAAATTATCAAGGCGAAAATAGCCTTATATCGGCACGCGATATAAGGCTGCCTATTCCGAATACTTTCCTATGCTTCTTATCTTTTTGCTTCGGTATTTTACCAAAACAGCAGGGTCGCGTTTTGTAAGGTCGTCTAAATCCTTTAGGATTTGCTCCTTTATAGCATCTGCGGTTTTTTTGGGATCGGTGTGAGCTCCTTTTTCGGGTTCGGGGATGATGCCGTTGATTACCTTTAGGTCAAGAACTTCTTGGCTGGTAATTTTAAGCATTGCGGCTGCATCCTTTGCCCTGCTTGAATCCCTCAATAGGATTGAAGCGCATCCTTCAGGGGATATAACCGAGAAGATGGCGTTTTCAAGCATGTAAATTTTGTCTCCGACTCCTATGCCGAGGGCTCCGCCGGAGCCTCCTTCGCCTATGATTATGCAGATTATGGGAGTCTTTAGGCGGCTGAATTCCCGCAAGTTAAAGGCGATGGCTTCTCCGATTCCTCTTTCTTCGGCACCAAGGCCGGGGTAGGCTCCTTGCGTGTCGATAAAGGTGATAATCGGCCGTTTAAATTTTTCGGCCTGTTTTGCAAGGCGCATGGCTTTGCGGTAGCCTTCAGGGTTTGCCATACCTCCGTTCCTGTCGATGGTTTCGCGCAAGTTTCTTCCCTTTTGAGTGCCGATTACCGTAACCGGCCTTCCGTCGATAAAGCCTATCCCCCCTATCATTGCAGGGTCATCTCCGAAAAATCTATCGCCGTGAAGTTCGGTAAAATTATCGAAAATCAAGTTGATGTAGTCCAAGGTTCTGGGCCTGTCGCTGTGACGGGCGAGTTCTACCCTTTCCCATGTTTTGGAAAGGGCTGTTGAGCTTTCAAGTTTTGCGTTTATTTTTGCAAGCTCTTCACTTATATCAAGCCCTGCTTTTTGGGCTATATCCTTTAAATTATTTAACAAGTTTGTCTGATCCGTATTGCTCATGCATTTCCTCCATAACACGATGTTTGCCCTTGGGCAAACTCGAAGATAAACATGGAGGCTTGTATTTCAAGCCGTAATGTTTATCGCTCCTCCATAAAAACTTTAGGCCTTTTTCTTTTTAGGGGCTTCTTTAAGGCCGAGGCTGTGAGCGTCAATCATGCGGGCAAAAAACTGCCTTTGCTCTTGGCGCGGCACTATACAGTCCACAAAGCCCTTTTCCAACTGAAATTCCGCCCTCTGAAATCCTTCGGGCAGCTGCTGGCGGATGGTGCCTTCGATAACTCTAGGGCCTGCAAAACCGATAAGGGCTCCGGGTTCCGCTGCCGTTATATCGCCAAGCATTGCAAAACTTGCCGTAACACCTCCCGTGGTAGGGTCGCATAGCATTATAAAAAGAGGAACTCCTTTTTCATCCAACTCTGCAGCCGCACTTGAAGTTTTGGCCATCTGCATCAGCGAAAAAAGCCCTTCCTGCATTCGTGCTCCGCCTGAAGTCGCATAGATAATTACAGGTATCCTTTCGGCTGCTCCCTTTAGCATAAGCCGCGAAATCTTTTCGCCTACAACGGAGCCCATGGAACCTCCCATAAAGTGAAAGGACATGAGGGCTAAGAGGGCGTCTCTTCCTTTAATCTTACAAGAGCCTGTAATAACGGCTTCGTTTAAGGCCGCTTTTTCTTCGGCAGCCGAAATCTTTTCTTCATAACCTTCCATTTCGATGGGGTTACATGTTTTGAGGTTTGGATACAGTTCTTGAAACGAATTTTCATCTGTCAGATAGGTAATCCTTTGCCTCGGTTCTATGCGTAAATGACAATTACAATGAGGACAAACCATCAGGTTATCTGTAAAAACCTCTTCATCGTATGATACTTTACAACTAGGACAATCCATTTAAGTCTCCTATAAAAAGTCAATGAGAAAATATCAATTTTCGATTTGACTTTTTACGCCGTTTCGCAACACCTGTGAGAAACGGCAATCAATAATGCGATGTTTTGTGCAAAGCACAAAACTCGTCAGATAAACAGTGAGGCGGAATTCCTGCCGAACTGTTTATCAACTCTCCTTACTTATTTCCAAAAAGCTCTTCATAGAGCCCTGTACCGAAAACTCCCGATTTGAACTTTTTCGAGTTAAGTATAATCTTTTGCTCTTCGATATTGCAGGTAATGCCTTCAATTTTAAGCTCATCTAGGGCGCAAAGCAGCTTTTGAATGGCATTGGCCCTGTCAGTCCCGTGAACGATGAGTTTAGCCGTCATCGAGTCATAAAACGGAACTACCGAATAGCCTTGATATAAAAAGCTGTCAAAACGCACTCCGTTTCCTCCGGGAATCCTTAAATTCTTTATAAGTCCGGGAGAGCGGGCATTTATTCTGGCTTCGATAGCCCAGCCCTTGGTAGGCAAAATTCCTTGGGCAAACTTCATATTTTCCCCTGTACAAACACGGATTTGTTCTGCAATTATATCGGTGCCGGTAATCATCTCCGAAACGGGATGCTCTACCTGAATTCGGGCGTTTACTTCCATAAAGTAGAAATTATTGCCCGATACGAGGAACTCGATTGTTCCTGCCCCGCGGTATTTAAGGGAAGAAAAAAGGCTGACAGCTCCCTTACACATGGCTTCCCGCATTTCCTCGCTTACGGCCGGAGAGGGGCTTTCTTCTATCAGCTTTTGATGATTTTTTTGAACCGAGCAATCCCTTTCACCCAAAACGGAAACGGCTCCTTTTCCATTGCCTAGAATTTGAAGCTCTACATGGCGCGGATCTACCAGATATTTTTCGATATAAACCGTGCCGTCGGCAAAATTGGCTTCGGCTTCGGCGGAAGCGATTTTTAGGTTTTCGGCTAATTCCGATTCTTTATAAACGATGCGCATTCCCTTTCCGCCGCCGCCTGAGGCAGCTTTAATGATTACGGGATAACCGCATTTTTCGGCCGTTTTTTTGGCTTCAGCCAACTCCTTTATAGCTCCATCCGAGCCGGGGGTTACGGGAAGCCCACTTTTTACGGCTGTTTCGCGGGCACGGACCTTATCGCCGAGCATTTCGATTGTGTCGGGTTTTGGCCCTATCCAAAAGAGCCCTGCGTTTTCTACCTCGCGGGCGAAACCTGCGTTTTCCGATAAAAAGCCTACCCCCGGATGCACGGCCTCACAGGAAGTGCAAAGGGCTGCCGTGATTAGAGCTTCTTTGTTAAGATAGCTTTTAGCCGAGGGGGGCGGGCCTATGCAGACTGCCTCATCAGCTAAAAGCACATGAAGACAGTCCTTGTCCGCCGTAGAGTAAACGGCGACGGTTTTTATTCCCATTTCGCGGCAGGAGCGGATAACCCTCACGGCTATCTCGCCTCTGTTGGCGATAAGTATTTTTTTAATCATAGGAACCTTCCTATTTAGCCTTTATCTTAAACAAGACCTGATCGAATTCTACAAGGTCTCCGTTTGAAACTAAGATTTCCTCTATAACTCCGTCATATTCACATTCGAGGGTATTCATCATTTTCATGGCTTCAAGCACACAAAGGGGTTGCCCTTTTTTTACCGAGCTGCCTTTTTCAACATAGGGCGGAGAATCGGGAGACGGGGCCCTGTAAAAGGTTCCGACAATGGGGCTTTTTACTTCGAGTAGGTTTTGAGCCGATGAAGCTGCGGGTGAGGCTTGAGC
Organism: Treponema denticola; assembly: GCF_024400535.1. Classification (NCBI taxonomy): domain Bacteria; kingdom Pseudomonadati; phylum Spirochaetota; class Spirochaetia; order Treponematales; family Treponemataceae; genus Treponema; species Treponema denticola. Next base: position 275,887 of record NZ_CP038800.1, on the reverse strand, counting down.
AGGAGATTCTGCAGCAGGACTTGCTGCTTGAGGCGCTGCCGCTTGTCCGGTTGTTCCTGCCGGAGCTGTCTGAATGCCCGCCGGAAGGCCGGATTGAAATCCTGCCGGTATCGATGCATAGGGCATAGGATAGGCGGTCTGCACTCCTCCGCACGCACCTGACTGAATGACAGCTTCCTTTTTAGGAAAGGCTCCTTCTTTTTTTAAGATAAGCTCACAGTCGTCCTGCTTTATCTGCAAAACCACAGTATCGCCTTTTTCAAACTTTTCTATCACTTTCAAAATAAAATCTTCTTTCATAAAATCTCCTTAAAGTTTTATTTATTTAACCGTAAAGGCCGACATTTTATCATTTATACAGGCAGAGTGTCTATCCCTTATAAAAATCCATTTTTAAGCATCTTAAACCTCTTCCTCATTTCCAACTGTATCCCGTTTATAGAATCTCCAGTTTTTTGCTTTTGCAGCTTCAAAAGCAGCTTTTAATTCGGCGGAAGAAGAAAAATCCGTTATAGTTCCTTCCCTTAGATCATTTTTTTTACCATATATCAAAGCTCTGCCTTCTTTTTTTTGTTTCCTATCGGGCAGGGCGGTTAGTATCCAGATAAGGGTTTTTTCGTTAAAAAGGTTATCATAGCAGCACAGTTCCTGTAAACCGTGTAATGTTGATAGTTCAAGAGTAGAAAGTTTATTATGATAACAGTTCAGTCTTTGTAAGGTGTTTATGGCCTGTACGTCGAGTTCAGCAAGATTATTGTTAAAGCACTCCAGGTCACGCAATGCGTGTAAGCCTTTTAGGTTAAGTGTTGTAAGTTCATTATAACCGCAATTCAGCCACTGTAAAGCGGTCAGCCACTGTACATTGAGTGAGGTAAGCTTGTTTTTGTAACAGTTCAGTTTCTGCAACGTCTTTAAGCCTTGTATTTCGAGTGAGGTAAGCTCATTTTCGGAACAGTACAATTTCTGTAATGTATTCAATCCTTGCACATTAAGCGAGGTAAGTTTATTGTCCCTGCAATCCAGTTTCTCCAAAGCTGCTAAGTTCCGTACGTCTAGTGAGGCAAGTTGATTTGCGGAACAGTCCAGTTCCTTTAAAGCGGTTAACTTCAGTATATTGATTGAGGTAAGTTGATTTACGGAACAGTTCAGTTCCTTTAAAGCGGTTAACTCCAGTATATCGATTGAGGTAAGTTGATTTACGGAACAGTCCAGTTTTTCCAAGGCCGGTAAGTCCCGTACTTTGAGTGAGGTAAGCTCATTGACGGTACAGCTCAGTATCTTTAAAGCCGGTAATCTTTGTACATCGAGTGAGGTAAGGTCATTGCGGCCGGAATCCAGTACTTCCAAAGCAGTCAAACCCTGTATTTCGAGTGAGGTGAGCTCATTTTCGGAACAGTTCAGTTCCTGTAATGTATTCAATCCCTGCACATTAAGCGAGGTAAGTTTATTGTCCCTGCAATCCAGTTTCTCCAAAGCTGCTAAGTTCCGTACGTCTAGTGAGGCAAGTTGATTTGCGGAACAGTCCAGTTTCGATAAGGAAGTTAAACTTTGTACATCGAGCAAAGTAAGCATGTTTTTGCTGCATTCCAGTCCCCATAATGCGGTTACGCCATGTACATCAAGCGAGGTAAGTTCATTACCTACGCAGTCCAGTTCCTGTAAAGCACTTAAATCCCGAACATCGAGTGAAGTAAGCCGGTTACTGTTACAGTGCAGTCTCTGTAACACTTTTAGGTCTTGTACGTTAAGCGAAATAAGTTTATTGGCGTTGCAGAACAAATCCTGCAAAGCGGTTAAACTCTGTACATCAAGCGAAGACAGATGATTGCGGTTGCAGTACAGTTCCCGTAAACCGGTTAAACCCGATACGTCGAGCGATGTCAGTAGATTCTCTCCGCAGCTCAAGCTTTGCAAAGCGGTTACACCGCTGACATCAAGCGAGGTAAGCAGATTGTCATCGCAGAATAATTTTTGTAAAGATGTTAACCCCTGTACGTTAAGCTCTGTAAGCCTGTTGCCTCCACAGTCCAGCTTGTGTAACGCAGTTAAGCTATGTACATTGAGTGAGGTAAGCAGATTAAAGGCGCAGTCCAGTTCTTGTAATACAGTTAAGTTGCAAACATCGAGTGTGCTAAGCTGATTACTGCGGCAATCCAGCTCGGTAATAGCGCCTTTAAGGATAACCTTTGGTCCCGTTGCCGTGAGCACCGTTTTTTCTCCGCTCGGTAATTTCGTAACCGTACAACCTTCAACCTGTATTGCGGAACCGTCAGCCGTTACCGCCGTCACGACTATCCTTTTTTGGTTGTCGTTTATACCGAGTATTGCTCTTCCTGCACCTGCGGTTTTTGCAGGATTTTCCGCTGCTGCGATACCCGCTGTCAACAGTCCTGTTAAAAATAATACCGTCAAAAATTTTTTCATAAGTGTTTATTAAAATCCCCCATATATAAATGTCTAATTCTTTGCTTTCACAATCCACCGGCCGTCTTTTGCACTGCCGACATACTCAATCTTGTTATCTTTTCTTAATTTTTCAATATCACGCTCTACAGTCCGTTTAGATACATTTAAAAGCTCTTTAAGTCTATCTGCTGTCATAGCGTTATCACTTTCTATATATCTTATGATTCTTTTCAGTCTATTGTTTGCACTTATTTTTTGACCGTCATTTTGGACATCATAATTTCGATTAAACAAAGAAATATCTTTTAACGTTATCATATAGACGACCGTCTCCTTTATTTAATTTGTAATGTGTCGTTACCGCATACCGTACATAAATCGCTTTAACTACCAATTACAAATTCTCCATTACCAATTACCCATTACCCATTACCCCATTATTTCCCAACGCTGTACGCCACACGCAAACCGAGAAAGTCACATCTGCTGACCGGATTACTGATGTCCCGAGAGGCGCAAGCGGCGTAAATCGCTCTATTAAACCAGCTGCCGCCGCGAATGACGCGGACCGAACCCGCCCCAACACCGTCAAGGTCGTGTCCCTCGGCAGGCGTATTATCGTCGTACCAGTCCCAGCACCATTCCCATACGTTCCCGCTCATATCGTATAAGCCGTAGCCGTTCGCTTGCTTCTGCTTTACTTCATGCGTCTTATTGTTCGCATCTCCTCCGTCGCTGTCATCATACCATGCATACCACGCATACTTTTTAAGTTCATCTTGCTCATCCGTTCCTGCCCAGCGGTACTCTTTACCTCCCTTCGCTGCCCATTCCCATTCTGTCTCCGTCGGTAAGCGGAACCCTTTCTTGCTCATATCCATTTCCGGAACCTCTTGATTTTGGGCATCTTCCTTTGTGTATGCGTGTCCTCCAAAGGTATATACGCACTGGTTTTCTTCTAACTCCGATACTTTCTTCGTCAGCTCGTTACAGAACACAATGCAGTCAAACCACGTTACGTTTTCTACCGGCCGTTTTCCCTGCGCTTCGCCTTTAGCCGGTTCGCTGTTTTGGGAACCGTCGAAATAGCTCGGATTATTCCCCATCACTGCAAGCCACAGTTCCTGCGTTACTTCCGTCTCTCCTATATAATACGCTGACAGGTTTACCGAGTGTTCTTGGTTATCCTCCATGCTATTATCACCCAGTACGGCGTCCGTTACGGCGGTAATCCCTTTCATCGTAAAGCTCACGCCTTTTACCGTGTAGGTTTTATCGATTGGAACGGCGGCGCCACCGAAGCCTGTACCGCGCTCCGATTCCTCCGTCACCTCAAGCTCTTCAAAATCTCCTCCGACAATCTGCTTATAAATCGTCCAATTTTTTGCTCTTGCAGTTTTTATTGCTGCTTGGAGACCGGCGGAAGAGCTCCAATCCGTATAGTTTCCTTCACTCCGATTATCCTCTTCCGTGTAAAATACGGCTGTGGCTTCTTCATCACCTGAGCGCCCCCCAATCTTTTTCAGCATGGTGAGATTGATATAGTTATAGGCGCGTTCATAGTAAAAAGTATTGCGTAGATACGATTCAAGGTTTGTCATCGCGTTAATTGCCGCATGCATAATTTTTGCATATCCCAAATTCCCTTCATTTACCATATATTGCTGCATATCGATGTTTTGAGTCCCGACAGTCCACAAAAAATACTCAAAATCGGATTTTTCAGCTTCGGATAATGTACGCTCTTTTACGGCGGTTTCGGATTTTTTCAAATAGGTCAAATCATATTCCACATAAGCGCAAATCCGTTCTGCTTGATGACCGAAATAGGTTCCCCCTCCTGCCGTCAGTGCAAAAAATGTATTGATTGTTTGGTACATTGCATGTAATTCAGTTCGCTCTTTTTCGTATCCCTTATTTTTTTGCTTTAAAATATGAGTATATATCTTAAAATATGCATCCTTTTGAGACTCTGATGTATTGTGATACGTTATTTCCACATCAATCGGCTTTAAGAGTTCCTTCGTTTGTTTTTTATGACGAGCCAAATACGTTAGAATTTCTTGATATTCCTCTGAATCAGTATCGACTTCGTTCATATATTGATCCGTCAAAAAATCGCCGTAATAGTCCGAGCTTTCCGGCTTTACTTCAAATTTTCCAATCGGTATATCGAACAATTCAAAATACCCTTTATCATCCGTCTCAACGGTTTTATACATGAAGCCGTTTTGTAAAATCGAAACCTTCGTATTTTTCAGAGGAGCGTTTGATTGGGCATCTTTTACGATGACTTGTAAGCCTCCCCGCACCGCAAGCAGCCCGCTTTCTTTGCTCCTTATCCCTCCGCACTCGATTATAAATGCGTATTCCGGCAGTGCATAGACGTTTTCATCTTCTTCGCTGTTTGTATCATCCTCACCGGCGGCATAAACGATTTTCCACGCGCATTCAATGGTGTTGTTCCGCACCGGCGCCGTAAGCGTTGCAACATCGGCGTCATTGCCGCCGGCGGCTTTTTCTATGATTTTGATTACCGCGCTCGTTCCATCGGGAATATTTTTCGTGCCGGCGCACAATGTTACCTCGTCGCCGATAAGGGCTTTGGCGATTGCTGTGCCGTCCTTATTCCAGGTGAGATGTACTATGGATTTTTCAGATTCCGTCTGAGCTTCGTTTACCGCAGTCTTTCCAGCAGTGTGTTCGGCGCCCAATGCAGCCGTTACGCTCAGCATACATACTAATAAAAATGCAAGCTGTCTCATATTCCCCATCCTTATTAATCAACGTCAAATTCATTATGTGTAAAAACATTAACATTTTGCGCCAAAACCCTGCCAACCCCTTGTGTTTTAAGTTCGCGATCACGCGTGGCTTGATCGATTTTGTAAAGGTCCCGGTTTGCGTGTATGTTTTCCTTTTTATGCTGAAAGTATACATTTATCGTAAATTGCTCTGCCGAAGAAATTTTCAGATGATAGACGGCTCTTTGTTGTAAATTACGTTCACCGGCAAACAATGTAGCTACTGTAATAAAAAATAATATTATCGGCACCGATTTTATTTGTTCAAAAAGTGGTTCGTACATAACAAAGGCCTCCATTACTAAAATGATTTGTCTTATTCGTGCGGGAGGTATTCATACCTGCCGCTCCTGCGTTACTTCCGTTTCGCCTATATAATACGCTGACAGGCTGACCGAGTGTTCTTGGTTATCCTCCATGTTATTATCGCCCAGTACTGCGCCTTGTACCGCAGCTATAGGCTTCATCGCAAAACGTATACCTTTTACCGTGTAGGTTTTATCGATTGGAACGGCGGCGCCACGAAGCCTGTACCGCGCTCCGATTCCTCCGTCACCTCAAGCTCTTCAAAATCTTCTCCGACAGTCTGCTTATAAATCGTCCAATTTTTTGCTCTTGCAGTTTTTATTGCTGCTTGCAGACCGGCGGAAGAACTCCAATCCGTATAGTTTCCTTCATTCCTACTATCCTCTTCCGTGTAAAATACGGCTTCGGCTTCTTCATCCGTTTTGCGGTCGGGCAAACTGTTGAGTATCCGTATAAGGGCATCTTCTTCAAGGCGGTTATGCTGAAAAACCAGCGCCTGTAAGGCGGGTAAGCCCTGCACATTGAGTGCGGTAAGCTGATTATCCGAGCACACCAGCTTCTGTAAAGCAGTCAGCCCCTGTACATCGAGGGAGGTTAGCCGGTTATTTTCACAGTACAGCATACGTAAGCCGGTAAGTCCCCGTACATCGATGGAAGCGATTGCATTGGAACTGCAATCCAGCTTCTGTAAAGCAGTCAGACCCTGTACATCGAGGGAGGTTAGCCGGTTATTTTCACAGTACAGTATACGTAAGCCGGTAAGTCCCCGTACATCGATGGAAGCGATTGCATTGGAACTGCAATCCAGCTCCTGTAAAGCAGTCAGCCCCTGCACATCAAGGGATGTCAGCCGGTTATTGTCACAGTGCAGTGCCTGCAGCGCGGTAAGCCCCCGTGCATCGAGGGATGCGATTTCGTTATCATTGCAGTACAGCTCCTGCAAAGCGGTCAACCCACGTATATCCAGTGCGGTAAACCAATTTTTGCCGCAATACAGCGTATGTAAGCCGGTTAATTCCCGTACATCAAGCGAAGTAAGCATATTGTTTTGGCAATACAGCTCCTGCAAAGCCGTTAAACCGCGGACATCAAGCGCGGTAAGTTTGTTAGCATAACAGAACAGCTCGATAAGAGCACCTTTAAGGACAACCTTTGTTCCCGTTGCCGTAAGTACCGTTTCTTCGCCGCTCGGGAATTCCGTAACCGTGCAGCCTTCTACCTGTACGGGCGAGCCGTCTGCCGTTACCGCCTTTATGCTTATATCTTTTCCATGCGGACTTATTCCGAGTATAGCCTTTCCTGTGCCAGCAGTTTTCGCAGAATTTTCTGCTGCTGCGATACTCGCTGTCAACAGTCCTGTTAAAAATAATACCGTCAAAAATTTTTTCATAAGTGTTTAGTCCTTTAATTGGTATTGTATAATTACATTATTCATTTCCAACTATCCATAAACTTCATTTTTTATCATCTTCTTTTTTCGAATTCTTTTTGAAAGCTTTTAGGGCTGCTTAAAATTCTATACGCTTCTTCTGAAAGGTTTACTTTTAGAACTCCGGTATCGGTTGTTATATTCATTTCTTTTGTGTCTTTGTAAATATACAGCTTCATAATTTTGTCATCATCCATAAATGAATAATGCACAAGGACTTCTCGGCCATCATGAATGCTTTCGGCGGTAAAAAGGCTTTTCAAATTTCTTTCTTCGATTTCGATTTCGGCGATATCTTTTCCAAACAATGTGTCGAACATATCCAGAATTTTTTCCCCTGTAATAAATAGTAAAAGAGAGTCCTTATCATCATATATGCGGATATAAGAATTTTTCGCAGAATAAGAAAGCAGCTTTTTCACCTCAGCCGGCTTGCCGGCGATTTCGTATGCATATTTAAAAAGTTTCCATGTTAATTCTTTTGGGATATCCTCCTTTTCCTGTAATTGGGGAATCCGGCAAAGAGGATAATTTTTATATACTATAAAACTGAAATACTGCTCATCATCACTGTAATTATATGAAAGAACATAACGGTATAACACTTGTGCGTCTTTAGGTAATTCCGTAAACAAAGCTTCGTCAGCTGCTATCTGCAAAGATTCTTGAAAAAGCAGATATAACGCATTGACTTCGCTCTTGGCGGTTATCTTGTGTACAATATTGTCTTGTGCATCATAAACCGTAAAGCTATTGATTCCATAGGCAAAGGCATTTACACCGCCTGCTAATAAACATACTGTAATCGTTATCATTAAAAATTTTTTCATAAGTGTTTATTAAAATCCCCCCATATATAAATGTCTAATTCTTTGTTTTTACAATCCACCGGCCGTCCTTGGCACTGCCGATATATTCAATCTTGTTGTCTTTTCTTAGTTTAGCTATATCCCTCTCAATGGTAGGTTTTGATACATTAATTATACATTTTATCATATCAATTGTGATTTTGTTATTTGATTTCATCAGTTCCATGATCTTTTCTTTTCTTTGTTCTGCACTCAATTTTTGAACATCATTTTGAACATCATTTTGAACATCATTTTGAACATCATTTTGGCCGCCACTTTGACCGTCATTTTGGACATAATAATTTCGATTGAATAAGGTAACTATTACCCCGTTATCGGAAATATAATATTCGGGTTGTTTTTTAAAATGTGCATAATCTTCAAATATTCTGCGTACGCCCGAAGCATAATTTTCAATAACATCGGCTTTATCCAGAGTATCTACGATAATTTTATTTCTTTTTGCAACCATGCCCATTTTTATGTTTTCCAATGTCAATCCGTCTGGCAAGCTGCCGGGAGAAAAAATCTGCACTCTGTCATCGTAAAATTCTATTTTTATATCTCCGCTTAAGGTCCAATCTCTATGACAATAACAATTTACGATAGCTTCTCTGAGTGCTCTTTCGGGAATATCCAAATATTCATCCCGTTCAGGTTTTCCGGTAATGGTGATTTTTTTTCGATTTGATAAATTGGCAAAATAGAGAACTTCATCTAATTGTTTTAAGATGGAACCTGTAAATTCTTTTTTATCCAAAAAGATATTCACCGTAGTGCCTTGAAAAACTGCAAATTTACTAGTAGTAGGATTTTGGTCACTCAATAAGAGAGCTGCATTATTGTATTTATCATCTTTATCGATGAGGGATAGAGCATATTTGTCAAAAAGGACTCCTTTTTCTTTAAATCTATTTTCTACATAATTAAAGGTTAAATCATCCCGATGACATAACAAACGCTCGTAATCATGCTGACTATGCTGCCGTATCATTCTTTGAATTTCATCAAAACTTGCAAGTCTTTTTGTACTGCCGACTCTGACATATACGCCTTTTGTATTAAAACCTTCTCCATCTTTATAAAAATAAGGTCTTTCTTTTCCCTTAAGAATCTTTATCCTAAAAGGTGTTTCATTTGGATAGATATATATTAAATTCGTTACATCGGGATTAAAAGCATTTACAATCCAATTTGAGAGTATTTCTTCCCATTTTTCCTTTTTTTCGTTTATAAGATCATAATGTATAGTTCCGCTGTCATCTACACCTAAATATATTTCTCCATTGGTGCTATTTAAAAAAGAGATGATTTCAGCTTTAAGTGCACTTTGTTTTTTAGGAATATCGATTTTAAACTCTTTATTATAATCTTCCATATTTTATAATTATCCGCTAATGGTATTTTCCAATTCCGCTAAGTATTTGTCAAAATCGGAAACAAAGGTCTTATCCTGAATGATGCGGTATTTTTCAAATTCGGTTTCGGCATGCAGTTTTGCAATTTCCGCAGATACCTTTCCCGCGTCTTTTAAAAGTCCGTATTCGAACATTTCGATAAAACCGGTAAGCCGCGTTTCCCAATCTTGCATGGTAAGCGGAATCTTCCGCAACGCCATATTTTCTGCAAAGTCGAGATATGAAGTTACCATCCGGTTTAACTGCGAAAGTTCTGTCTCGCTTAAGTAGTTTTTTGCAATAATAACATCGGATTTTTTAATTTTGCCTTCGGGAGCATCCTGCCATGTAGTCAGTCCCATGTGCGGTTGCGTACTGTCGGCACGCTCATAAATAAGCTCCGCAGCCGTATGCCCGTGGACGGCAAAATGCATTTTGTTTTGTACCGTTGCATAAAACCTTTTGGTAGCAGCGGCTGTTTTATCGTAGTCTAAAGCAGTTGCATACAGGTCGGTAATCTTTTGATAGAACTTGCGTTCGCTTGCCCTGATTTCTCTAACCCGCTCCAGCTGTTCTTCAAAATATTTGTCTGTAAGAAAAGAGCCTTTTTTCAGCCGTTCCGAATCCATGACCCAGCCTTTGATTGTGTACTCTTTTGTAATACGGTTGACCCATTTTCTAAATTGCACCGCCCGCTCAGAATTAACTTTAAAGCCTACGGCAATAATCATTTGCAATCCGTAGTGTTTTGTGTCATAGTCTTTTCCGTCAGCGGCAGTTATCCGAAAATTTCGGATAACTGAATTTTCCTGCAATTCACTATCAATAAAAATTTTCTTAATATGATAGTTGACTGTTCTTACATCAACATCATACAAAACAGCCATCATTTTTTGAGTCAGCCAAATATTTTCATCTTCATACCGTATTTCGATATTTTCAGCGCTTTTACCGCCTGCAGCAACAAAAGTCAAATACTCCGCCGCCGAAGATCGAATATCCGTTTTAGCTTTTTTTGCCATTACCTCATTTAAATCCTGTCGAACCTTTCTACTTCGGCTTCGTAGTTGATGCCTTCGACATCAAAGCCGTTTGAGGCTAAAAAGTCGTGGCGGTAGCCTGCAAGGTCGGTTAGGCTTTCGGCATTTTCGCTTGTTACCTTTTCCATTAAAGCTGAAACTGCCTTTTGAACGTCTTCTTCAAGCTCCCAGTCGTCGATACGGATTCTGTTTTCTTCATCGACAGGGATGGTGCCGTCTTTACGGTAGAGCCTTTCGGCATAAAGGCGGGTAATTTGCTCAATACAGCCCTCGTGGTTTCCTTTTTCTTTCATAACCTTAAACAAGGAAGCGAGGTATAGGGGAATTACGGGGATTACCGCACTTGCTCTTGTTACCAAGCCCTTGTTTACCGAAACGAAGGCCCGTATTGACGGGTTTTCTTTGTTTAGGCGGTGGGCAGTTGCTTCAAGGTGTTCTTTTGCCTTTCCTATGGTGCCCTTTCGGTAGAGGGCTTGAGTGGCCTCCGGGCCGATATAGGAATAGGCTAGGGTAATGCAGCCTTCTTCTAAAAGACCTTCTTTTGAAAGCTGCTTTATCCAGCGTTCCCAGTCTTCTCCTCCCATAACCTTAACGGTTGCAGCGGCTTCTTCATCGTTTGCAGGTTCGGCGGAAATTTCTTTTAGTTCTCCCGTAAAGGGATCGACTGTCTTGCCTGTAAATGTCTTTCCGAAAGGCTTTAAGACGGACTTGTGCATTATGCCTGTATCGGGATCGGTTCTTACAGGACTTGCCAAGCTGTAAACTATAAGATCGAATTTAATTCCTTTCTTTTTGGCTTCTTCGATTACTTGTGCCTTGATTTCATCGGAAAAGGCGTCTCCGTCTATAGTTACGGAATAAAGGCCTTCCCTCTTGGCAGCCTCGTCAAAGGCCAGGTTATTGTACCAGCCGGGTGTGCCGTACTTTGTTTCGCTTCCGGCCTTTTCAAAGGAAACGCCGATAGTGGCTGCCCCATAGCCGAATGCTGCCGTTATGCGGCTTGCAAGTCCGTAACCGTTCGAGCAGCCGAGTACCAGCACATTTTTAGGTGCCTTTGCTCCGGCTTTTACCTCAGCGGTAATTCTCTTTTTTGTGTACTCTATTTGATCCTCAACGCCTTTTTTGCATCCTTGCGGATGAGCGTTTAGACAAATATTGTTCCTAACCATTGGTTTTACAATCATATCATACCTCCAGAACTGTTTCTTGTTTAATTTAACCGCAGAGATCGCAATGACCGCAAAGAATATTTAGGGAGTCTTTATAACTCATTTTTTAAATTTCTTTGTGCTCTTGGCGTTCTTAGCGGTTTCTATCGCACTTTATAGTCCATTTGCTATTCGTTTAATTCCGTCCTTTAAAAGTTTGGTATTAAAATTAAGCAATAAACCAAGTTTGCATTTTGATAATTTTAAGTATGTAAGTACTTGAGCAACATGAACATCAGCTATCTTATCAACAGTCTTTAGCTCAACTATTACTTTATTTTCTACAAACAAATCGACTCTATATCCTGAATCGATTATTACTTCTTTGTATTGAATCGGGAAACTCTTTTGCCGTTCAACTTTTAATCCTGCCTGAAGAAGTTCGTAAAAAAGACATTGCTCATAGCTGCTTTCCAAGAGGCCGGGGCCTAAAAATTTGTGGACATCAATTGCTGAGTCAATTACTATTTTAGAAATTTCATCTTCAGTCATGTTTCCCAATTCCTCTACAAAGACTCTTTTAATTTAACCACAGAGATCGCAATGACCGCAAAGAATATTTAGGGAGTCTTTATAACTCATTCTTTAAATTTCTTTGCGCTCTTGGCGTACTTAGCGGTTTCTTAGCTTCATTGCCTGTTATGCACCCAGTCCGCCGTCGACACCTAGGACTTGGGCGGTTATATAAAGCGATAAGTCCGAAGCCAAGAAGACTGCGGCGTTTGCTATGTCTAGGGGCTGTCCTGCTCTTTTAAGGGGGATTCCCTCGACCCATGCCTTCCGCATTTCTTCGTTTACGGCGGCGGTCATATCTGTTTCAATATAGCCGGGGGCGATGGCGTTTACGCGTACTCCTCTTCCTGCCGTTTCTTTTGCAAGGCTCTTTGTAAAACCTATGAGTCCTGCCTTGCTTGCGGAATAGTTGACCTGTCCTCCTTGACCGTGAAGACCTACGATACTTGTCATATTGATAATCGAGCCGGCTCTTTTTCTAATCATATCGGAAGAAACAATTTGCGAGGCGACAAAAACGCCTGTTAAGTTTACGCGTAAAACGTCTTCCCAGTCGGAAAGCTTCATCCTAAATGAAAGGCCGTCTCTTGTAATACCTGCGTTGTTTACAAGTATGTCAAAGCCGCCAGATTCTTCGAGGGCTTTTTTTACCGTTTCGGTAAGGCATTCCGCATTGCCGCAGTCGGCGTATATTTCATGAAATACGCTTCCTTTCTCTTTTGCAAATGCCTCCATTTCTGCCTTGCTTACAGAAGGTTTTGTACATAAACCCCAAACTTCGGCTCCCTCTTCAATGAATCTTCTAACAACCTCTTTTCCGATTCCTCTCGAAGAGCCTGTTACCAATGCTTTTTTTCCTTTTAATAACATAATACTTGTACCTTTCCTATTCTATAATCTTGTTTAATTGGTCTAAAGTGCCTGTCGGTGAACATGCGAGTTCATCCGATGCAAAACCGCTGTCTCTCCAAAGATTGCACAGGGTGTTTCCCGGACCTACTTCCAAGAGGCGGCAGGGTTTTAAGCTTCCGCTTAAAGAAGCGATTTCCTTTTCTTCGCTCGTCCATAGGACGGGGTGGGTAAGGTGAAGAACTGCGTTTGCTTTTGCTTCTTCTCCCGATCTTACTTGCTTGCCCGTAACATTTGAAAATACCGGGATTTGAGGGGCTTTAAAGTTGAAGCTTTTTAAGACCTCTTCAAATCCTTTTGCCGCTTCTTCCATTAGGGGGGAGTGGAAGGGGCCTGCAACCGCAAGGCGGACGCATCTTTTTGCTCCGGCTTCCTTGCACAAGTTTTCGGCAAGGCTTAAACCCTCCGCTGTTCCCGAAATAACGGTTTGAACGGGACTATTCATATTGGCGGCAAATACTATTCCGCTTTTAGGGCCGGAATAGGGTTTTAATAGCTCCAGAACCTTTTCGGGCTCAAGTTTTAAAATAGCCGACATACCCAGGGAACCGGAGCCCTCTGTTGCCTTTGCTGCAATCTTATCGCAGGCTGCCTGCATAATAGCCCCCCGTTTTTGTACGATGCGTATCATATCTTCAAAGCTTAAAATACCGGAAGCATAGAGGGCTGAAAACTCACCCAGACTGAAACCTGCAACGGCTGATGGGCTTATTCCTTTTTCTTTTAAAACGGTAAGAATAGCCGTCTCAACCGCAATTATAGCCAACTGGCTCTTATCGCTCCTTGAAAGTTCTTCGTTTTCGGTGTGCCGTAAAAGGGCATCGATATCCTCTCCGGTTATATCGCCGATTTTTTTGATTAGGTCCTTTGCGGCACCGTATTCGTCAAGAATATCTTGAGCCATACCCTTAAATTGGGCACCCTGCCCCGAAAATAAAAATATACTGTTCATCATAATCCTCTCTTTACTAAAATCTTATTACGGCTCCGCCCCAAGTGAGCCCGGCCCCAAAGCCTGCCGTAATTATTGTTGTTCCTTCAGTTAATTTTCCTTGAAGCCTCAAATCATCGAGGGTTATCGGAATGGAAGCGGCCGAAGTGTTTCCGTAGTTTTCCATATTACATGCGAATTTGCTCATATCGGTGTTAAGTCTTTTTGCGGCAGCTTCTAAAATACGCTTGTTGGCTTGGTGGCATACAACCAGGTCTACATCTTCCATATTGATGTTTTCTTTTTGAAGAAGGCTTTTTACGGTTTCGGTTATAACGCCGACTGCAAAATTGTAGACGGTTCTTCCGTTCATTTTTAGATGGTCTGCCATATAAAGAGCTTCATAACCTGTTCCGTCAGAACCCAAAATTACCGAACCTATGCCCTTCTTTGAATTATCAAATGTGTTTTCAAGGAGGGCTGCCCCGGCCCCGTCTCCGAATAGTACGCAGGTAGAACGGTCTTGCCAATCGATTATTTTGCTTAAAACTTCGGTGCCGCAGACAAGGGCATAACGCCGGCCGTGCCTTTCCATGAGGGCTGCTGCCGTATCTATTGCGTATAAAAAGCCTGAACATGCTGCCGACAAGTCAAAACATGCCGCATTTTTTGCACCCAGCTCTTTTTGGATAAGACAGGCATTCGACGGAAAGCCTTGGTATTCTGCCGTGGCGGTGGCACAGATAATTAAGTCTATATCCTGAGGATTTAGATTTTCATTTGCCAAGACCTGCTTACAGGCCTCGGCACCGAGGGATGCACTTGTATCTTCTTGGGAAGCTATGTAGCGGCTCCCTATCCCTGTGTGGCTTCTGATCCATTCATCCGAAGTATCTAAAGAAGCGGGAAAATCGCTGTTGTGCATTATTTTTTTGGGGATAGCCTTCCCCGTTGTTTTTATTATAATAGCCATAGTTTTCTCGCTTATAATTTTATGGAGGCTATTTTAGTATTTTTTTGATAATAATGTCAACTAATTATCAATATAACAATTATCGATTTTCGCTAGCCTTCATTTATATTGATTGTTATAGTTTAGTTTTTTTGTTATAATGTTTTTATGCTTAAAATAGCCGTCATCGAAGATAATGAAGTTCAATCCAGACTCCTAAAAAACTATGCAAACGAATGGGCAAATAAAAATAATATTTTGCCGGAAATTAAACTTTTTTCTTCAGGCGAACAGTTTTGGTTTGAGTTTGAAGAGCTTTCCGATATAGATATAATCTTATTGGATATACAGATGTCTAGGATAAGCGGTATCGAACTTGCCAAAAAAATAAGAAAAACAAAAACCGATGCAGTTATCATCTTTATAACAGGTATACCCGACTATATGCAGGAAGGGTATGATGTTGAAGCTTTACACTATCTTTTAAAACCTGTAAAGAAAGAAAAACTTTTTGATTGCTTGGATCGAGCCTTAAAAAAACAGGATAAAGTTAAAGAAGAAAATTTTGTATTTTCCTGCGAAGGCCGCCTTACAAAATTAAAGCAATCTGAAATTGTTTTTATAGAATCTATTTCGCATAATCTAAAAATAAAAACTTTAAAAAGCGAATACATAACAAGGATGAATTTATCGGAGGCGGAAGAAAAGTTAAATTCCAAACTATTTGTAAAAACTCACAGAGCCTTTATCGCAAACCTGATGCACATAAGGCAGCTTCAAAAAGACAAGGCCGTCCTTGCGGATAATACTTTAATTCCGATAAGCCGCAGGGAATATAAAAATGTCAACACCCTCTTTATCGGCTTTTTTACCCAAGGAGAAACATGATGTTCATTTTTATACTTGTTTTAAGCTCAATCCTTTTGCTGTTTATACTTCTGTACTTTTTAATTAGAAGAACCGTCAATAAACGTTTTGATGATTTTGAAAACGGTCTTATTAATAAATACTACGAGGATGTAGATTCCATCTATAAAAAAATGCGCGGCTGGCGGCACGACTTTCATAATCATATTCAAGTTATGAAGGCTTATCTTGAATTTAAAAACTATGATGAACTTGAAAGTTATTTAAACAATCTAACCGATGACTTGATTAAGGTAGACAGTGTAATCAAAACCGGAAACTTGATGAGCGATGCAATCTTAAATACAAAGGCCGCTATCGCTCTTTCCCATGATATAAAACTAAACATAAAAGCCTCCATTCCTCAAAACATAACCTTAAGCGACCTTGAACTTTGCGTAATAATAGGGAACCTTTTTGACAATGCCATTGAGGGGACTTTAAGTCTAAAAGAAAAAGAGAAAAGATTTATAAGGGTGTACATAAGAAAATTAAACGACAATCTCTATATCTCGTTTACAAATTCTTGCGAGGGCCGCCGCAAAAAGACCCAAGGAAAATTTCTTACAACAAAAGAAGGTAAAGATCACGGCTTCGGCTCAAGCCGCATCGATGCAATAGTAAAAAAATATTCCGCCTTTATAAACCGCCAAAGCGAAGAAGGCGCCTTCGCCGTAGAACTCATGTTTCCGCTTCTCTTGAACAGCAACCCGCAGTTTTAAATAGCCTTTTGAAAATAGGCGGAGCAGATTCAAGGAGTCAGGCAAAAAAGTACCACAGGCACGACCAAGAATTAGTTTCTCTGGAACTAACAGATTATAAAAAAGAAACTTGGTTTTTAAATAATAATATTCATTACCTGTGCTTCGAGACTCCAAAAGAAATAGTAATCCTAAGAAAAAGGGCAATGTTACATTTTGCAAAACAGTGCATAATAGCGGATTATGGAAGCGGACGGGATTTTTTTGCGACATCTACGCATTTAAAATATAATAAGGATTTTAAGGATTTGTCAATTCAGAATTTAAAGCATTTTAGGCCTATGTTTGTACCGGAAAAGTATAAAAGCCTTATTAAGGAATATGTGGAGTGTCATTGCCCCAAAAACAAGACTGCATTGCTAGCGTTAAAATCAGCTTTCTAAAAATGTGCAATTTAATCGAATTCTACTACATAAAATAAAAATTACAGCTTTTCAATTTCGGATTCGGGGAGGCCTGTAACCTGCATAATTTTTTGCAACGAGTCCCCCAGCTGTTTTAAAATTTTTGCTGTTTCTCTCTTAGTTTTATAAGCCCCTCTATCCATAGCGTCCATTTCAAAAGTAGACATTAACCTGTATTCCTGCCTTGCCTGTTCATTTTGTTTTATTGCTTGTATCATAGTTTCTATCTCCCTTGTAAATTCATTTGTCGCTTTCCCTGTTTTAAGGTATTCTAAAAATTCTTTTAATTCTTTGTCCTCAGTGTTATTAAAGGCCTCTGCATTTATTATAGCCTCTAAAAGGGGAAGGGACAACCCCCCGTTCCCTTACGGGCTTTTCAAGTCAGAGCGGTGGTTTTACCTCGAAACTCCGTTGGTTGTGCCCCTACCCCTTTGACCCCATCCCTTTTTACCTTGAAGCTCCGCTGGTTGTACTCGCGCTGCCAAAGGACTTACAGTCCTTTGGAATCCCTCATTTTTACAAAGTTTATGGCCAATTCGTTGGTTGAGTTAGGAAACAAAGTTTCTGAGCGAAATTTAAAGTTGTCTACGCAAAGATAAGATGTTAAAAGCCCGTCATGGATGGCGGAGGTTCCTGCTTCGAGAGTTTTGCACAGCAAAACTCTTAGATTAAAAATATACAAGGAGGTACATTTTTAATCAATCGTCTGTAAATGTTAAATTTTCAAATCTTTTTACCATTTGTGTTCTCCTATTATTTTTTTAGTTTATTTTCTTCCTCCTCATTATATTTATAGGGATTATTTGAAAAAAATAGTATATTTTAAAGAAAATTAAAAAAATCCTTTGCGCTCTTAGCATCTTTGCGGTTATATAGTATGAGTTCTTTTGAAAATAGGCGGAGTAGATTCAAGGCGCAAACAAAAAACACCTGCAGGCGTACTTTTTGCACGTCGAGGATTGTTTTTTTTGAAGTAACGCAGAAGATGGCCGCCGTTTCAAAACACCGTTTGTGCCAAATCTGATACCATCTACGCCATTCTCTCCCAAAACCTTAGTTTTTATTGTATAATAAGGCTCATTGGAGGGCAACTCTTATGGAGTCAAAAGAAAGAGGCCTTATAAAAAACAGCCTTTATATGTTAAAAAACATTCTTAAAACCGATAAGATTCTTTTTTTTCTGATGGTTTTGTACATACCGGTCTTTGTTTTTTCGCCTCTTGCAAGTGCCTACTTGCCTAGGGCGGTAATAGAATCGATTCAAAATAAGGCAGGAATTTCCGTCTTTATTCAAAATTTTTTGATTATAGCCTTTATTGTAGCAGCCTTAAAAGCTCTTGAAACCTTCCTCAATGCAAGGTTTAATTGCCGCGGATCTTACCGGAGAATAGAGCTTATGACAGAGCTTTACAAAAAAATGTGGACGATGTCATATAAAAATATTGCTTCACAAGAAGGAATTTTAAGTTTGGAAAAAGCAAGAGATATGATAGATAATGATTACTCAATAAGCCAGCAGTTCCCGAAGAAAATAAGCAGCCTTATTGTAAGTATTGTCGGCATCTTCTTTTTCGGAAGCCTTATTGCTTCTATCAATCCTATTCTTATCGGATTAATTTTTATATCGGGAACAGTAAGTTATTTTTACGGAAAATATGAGATAAAAAAGAATAAAGAAATAAATGAAGTCTTAAAAAAAGAACATCATAAGATGAGGTATCTTACGCAAAGGGCTTGTGATTATAAATTTGCTAAAGATATAAAACTCTACAAGATAGAAACTTGGATAGTGCAAGCATATAAGAGTTCTTTAAAAATAATAAACAAATGTTACGGAAAAATAAAAACCGTAAATTTTATCGGTGCCACTATATCGGCTCTTTTTATATTTTTAAGAGACGGCCTTGCCTATATTTATTTAACCGGAATGGTTTTAAACAAAGAGATCGGCATAGGAGAATTTATCTTTTTATTTTCTATTATAAAAACATTTTCAGGCTGGTTATTGGGAATTATTTCGCAGATTACTCTCTTAAAAAGAGAAAGTTTAAGCATAGACTATTACCGCGATTTTTGCGAGCTTGATGACGGATTAACCAAAGGTAAAGGCATTCCTCTTCCTAAAAAATTCGATATAGAGTTAAAAAATGTTTCTTTTAAATATGGCGAATCTGAGAGATATATTTTTAAAGATTTAAATTTGCGCATAGAAGATAAAGAAAAACTTGCAATAGTCGGAGTAAATGGAGCCGGAAAAACTACCCTGACCTGTTTGATAATGAATTTGCTTCAACCCACTGAAGGTGAAGTTTTATTAAACGGAAAAAATATAAACGAATACAATATTGATGAATACTATTCTTTATTTTCAACTGTTTTTCAGGATATGTATGTTTTACCCGATACTATTAAAAATCTGGTTACCGCAGGAAATAAAAAATTTAACCAAGATGACTTTGATTCTGCCCTAAAACAATCCGGCTTACAAAAAACTATTGAGAACTTAAACGAAAAGGAAAACACCTATCTTGTAAAAGGAGTTTGGCCTAATGCGATAGACCTTTCAGGCGGACAAGAACAGCGTCTTATGCTTGCAAGAGCTCTATATAAAAATGGACATATTTCTATTTTAGATGAACCTACAGCGGCTCTTGACCCTATAGCGGAAAGTCAAATTTATTCCGAGTACAATAATATGACAAAGGATAAAACTTCTATATTTATTTCGCATAGACTGGCATCAACCCGTTTTTGCGATAGAATTATCTTAATCGAGAACGGTAAAATAATAGAAGAAGGAAGTCATTCGGACTTAATAAAACAAAACGGAGAATATAAAAAAATGTTCGATATACAAAGCTCATACTATCAAGACAATAAAATAAAGGAATAAAATAAAATGAAAACAGGTATAAAAGATATTATTAAATTTTCTTATAAAACGGATAAGGTTTTATTTACATCCTTGATTTTAGAACAAATTGTAAGTTCAGCCGATATTTTTATAAACCTTTATTTGGTAAAACTCATCATCAATGCTTTTGTAAAGGGTAAAACAAAAGAAGAAATATTATTTCTCTGTCTTATAGCCCTTATAAGTAACTTTGTTTTAATCTTGATAAAAAGATTTTCAGAAGAGACTCAAACTAACAGATTCCGTATCATACTGTATAAAAGGGATATGGAAATAAATAAAAAAACTATGAAACTCGATTACGAATTTTTGGAAGACACTGATCTTCAGTTAGGTCTTACAAAGATGAGAGAATATGACAACTTCGGAAATTACGGTATCTATCATGTAGGCAGGCATTTCGGTGCAATAATAAATTCGGTATTGACTTTTATTTTTGCAATAATTTTTTCCATAAATCTTTTTACGATGCAATCGGAGCTTATTCCTATAGCCAACTGGCTATGGAATACGATTTTTATTCTTTTATTTTTTTCGTTCAGTCTTATTTCAATACTGGCTTCCAAAAAATTTAATACCAAAATGCAGGCAATGTTTGAGAAGGATGCTGTATTTTTTAACAGACTACTTCGTGCATATATGAATATTAACGATGATTACAAATCGGGAAAAGATGCCCGTCTTTATAATTATAATTTACTTACAAGTGTGTTAAAAAATTCCAATAATAATGTGAAAAATTTTTATAAACGGCTGTCTCATAATCTATTTAAGTGCAATGTTCAAACGGGACTGATGACAATTTTTTCTTCTTTGCTTGTATACTTTTATGCAGGATTCAAAGCCTATTACGGTCTTATCGAGTTAGGTGATATTGTTCAGTATACGGGCATTGCAGTACTAACTGCCGATGCCGTAACTCTTATCATCATGTCGATTTCAAGTCTTTATGCCAATAAAGATTATTTTAAGACCATCTTCGATTATCTTAATTTATCGAACGGAAAATACGAAGGCTCTCTTCCGATTGAAAAACGGGATGATAACGAGTATGAGTTTGAATTTAAAAATGTCGGTTTTAAATATCCTAAAACTTCAAAATATGTTCTACAAAATGTGAACTTAAAATTTAAAATAGGCCAAAGGCTTGCCATAGTCGGCATGAATGGCAGTGGAAAAACCACTTTGATAAAACTCCTCACCCGCTTTTATGATCCGACGGATGGCGAAATTTTATTAAACGGTATCAATATCCAAAAGTATGATTATAACGAGTATCTGGATATATTTTCGGTAGTCTTTCAGGATTTTAAACTTTTCTCTTTTATGTTGGGACAAAATATTTCAGCTTCGATGGAATATGATGAAAAAAGAGCGGAAGAAGCCTTAACCAAAGCCGGCTTTGAAAAGGCTTTACAAAAAATGCCGCAAGGTTTAAAAACCTATCTCTATCAAGACTATGAAGAAGGCGGAATCGAAATATCGGGCGGTGAAGCTCAAAAGATTGCGATGGCAAGGGCTATTTACAAGGACTCTCCTTTTATAATACTCGATGAGCCTACCGCTGCCCTCGACCCTATTTCCGAATTTGAAATTTATTCAAAATTTGATACCATAATCGGAAACAAAACAGCCGTTTATATTTCGCACCGTCTTTCTTCATGTAAATTCTGTAATGAAATTGCAGTCTTTGATGAGGGTAAGTTGGTACAGCACGGCTCCCATGATGCTCTTCTTCAAGACAAAGAGGGTAAATATCACGAGCTCTGGAATGCCCAAGCTCAATACTATAAGGAAGAAGAAATTGAAAAGCTGTTAAAATAAATAACATCTTTTAAAAGCTCATAAGGATTTTTAACTATATAAAATATTCGGAGGAATTTAAAATGAAAAAACGAGGTGTTTTACGGAATTGGGGCTATCTACTAAAAAACATGGCCGAAACCGACAAGCTATTATTTTTACTTATATTTGCCTGTGTACCGATTGCAATACTTATGCCTTACCTGCAAGCTTTTTTACCGAGGGCTGTAATCGAGGGTTTACAAAATAAAACGGAGCTTCAATCCTATCTGCTAAAAATTCTTTTAATAGCAATGGCTCTTGCCGTTACAGTGCTTTTAGAACAAACCGTAAAATGGCTGCTCGAAATGAAGGGGCAAAGGCAAAGAGGAAGGTTTTCAAAAGAGCTAAGTAAACACGCAATAAAGGTTGATTATGAAAAAATGGCAGCAGTTTCCTTTGCTCAAAGCTTCGACCTTGCAATAGAAGCAATTGCCGGAGATATAGCTATTACAGGACAGTCTGCAAATATAACCGCAAATTTTTTAACAAGTCTTTTCGGTATAATTGCATTTGCTCCATTAATCATCAATATACAACCTGTTTTAATTTTAATCATCTTTATTTCATTTTTGACAAATTATTTTTATGGAATTTTTCTAACAAATTATGATGAAAAGATAACCGAACAAAATAAGGGAGTAAACCGTAAGCTGCACTACATTGCTTATAAGAGTATCAATTATAAATATGCAAAAGATATAAGACTATATAAAATGTCCGATTGGTTTTTTAAAAGCTATCAAACCTACAACAACGAAAGAAGAAGATGGGAGCGGAAATTAAGCGGCAAGCGTTTTCTAGGCGATTTAATCGCAGGACTTTTTGTATTTATCAGAGACGGCCTTGCATACTTTTATCTTATTACTCAAATATTTACAGGAAAAATCGGAATAGCCCAATTTGTTTTCCTGTTTCCTATTATTACAAGTTTTTCTGATTGGCTTATTTCCCTTTCCACCCAAATAACCGAATTGCGTACAGGCAGTCTAAAGCTGGATTATCTTCGTAATTTTTTTGACACATGTAATGATAACCGTAAAAGCAAGGGAGCACCCCTGCCGGTTTCTTTTAATATAGAATTAAAAAATGTTTCTTATAAATATCCCGAATCGGATAAGCTTATTTTAAAAGATATTAACTTGAATATTAAACAAAACGAAAAAATTGCCATAGTCGGAGTAAACGGTGCAGGAAAAACAACCCTCATCAATTTGATTATGAATTTATTTTTCCCGACTCAAGGAGATGTTTTTATAGGAGGAAAAAACACAAAGGACTATTCCCAAGATGAACTCCTTCCGATTTTTGGAGCGGTGTTTCAAGAGACCTTTATACCTCCTGAAACAATTAAAAATATTATATGTGCATCTTCCGATTCACATGATGAAACAAAGTTCCAAAAAGCAGTAAAAGACTCCGGCTTTGAAAAAACTATTTTAGAACTTCCTCAAAAAGAAAATACTTATTTGGTAAAAAGTACAAGAAAAGAAGCCGTCGATTTATCGGGAGGACAAAACCAGCGGTTAATGCTTGCAAGAGTTTTATATAGAGATGCCCCAATCCTTATTTTGGATGAGCCTACTGCAGCCCTAGACCCGATAGCCGAAAGTGAAATATACGAGCATTACAATAAAATGACTCAAAACAAAACTTCAATCTTTATTTCGCACAGATTGGCTTCTACAAGATTTTGTGACAGGATTATTTTAATAGAAGACGGAAAAATTATCGAAGAGGGAACCCATGAAAGCCTTATGGCTAAGGGCGGCAAGTATGCCGAAATGTTTAATATACAGTCAACATATTATACGGAAAAATAATAGGGAGGAAACGATGTTATTAGAAAAAAAAGGTCATACAACAAAAGAAATTATTTCTACATTTTTTAAGTCGATTAAGTTTTTAAATACTTTGGATAAGGGGCTTTGCTTTAATTATGCATTGATAGGTATCGTAACAGGCTTGCGTCCCTTTGTGAATATCTACATGCTTAAAAAGATTATAAACGCTCTCTCACAAGGTTTACCTAAAGAGCACTTATTTTTGCTTGCAGGAATAAGCATTGCAATAAATTTATTATTATTCTTATGCGAAAAATTTATAGGGCACAATTCCTATTTTAGAATGGAAAATTTAACGCAGCTTCGAAATATGGAAATAGCAAAAAAGAATACCACAATGGATTATGAATTTATCGAAGATGCCGAACTGCAAATCGAAATGGAAAAAATGTATAACATGGATTATAACGGAGGCTTCGGCTTATTTTCACAGCTTATGAATATTCATAATCTTAGCCAAAATATTGTGTTGTTTATCATCGGCTTAATTCTTTCAATTCCAATGTATACATCTTATGCTCCGATTTTAGGAATACCTTTATGGATTCAAAACAGTATTTTCACTTTCTTTATTATTTTGATATCCGTTTTAAGTATAAGAATAAATAAAAGAGCTTTGGAAAAAAGAGATGCATTTATGAAAAACAATCTCTTTGAAGAAATGAGACCTTACAGTTATGCCGTAAGTCTTGCTCCGGAATACAAAATAGGAAAAGATATACGGCTGTACAACAAAAAATTATATAACGAATATTTTACCAGTTCAAAAGATTTTCAAATAAAAATAGTAAACGCATTTTTAAGATTCAGCCTTTTTCCACAGCTTGCTCAAATCTTTTTTAACATGTTCAGTTTAGGTTTAATCTATATCTTTGTGGGAATAAAGGCCTATTACGGAGCCATTCAGATAGGAGATATAATTCAATATTCGGGAGCCGTTACTCAATTTGTTTTTGCGGTTGCAGGTCTTACAAGAGCTTATAATCAAATTGCAGCAAACTGTGATTTCTTCGATCTTTGTTTAGGCTATATCAACTTAAAAGAAACAAAATACAAGGGAAGTCTTCCTATCGAAAAAAGAGATGACAACGAATACGATTTTGAATTTAAAAATGTAAGTTTTAAATATCCTCAAAGCGAAAAATATGCATTAAAAAATGTCAATCTAAAATTCAAGATAGGAAAAAAACTTGCCATAGTCGGCATGAACGGAAGCGGTAAAACAACTCTGGTAAAATTATTAACCCGCCTCTATGATCCGAGCGAAGGCGAAATTTTACTTAACGGTATCGATATTAAAAAATTCGATTACGATGAGTATCTGGATATTTTTTCGGTTGTCTTCCAAGATTTTAACCTTTTTGCTTTAAACATTGCCCAAAATGTAGCCTCTTCAACAGACTACGATAAAGCAAAAGTAGAAGAAGCCTTAAACCTTTCAGGCTTTTCCGATTCGCTTAAAAAAATGCCTAAGGGCATCGAAACATACCTCTACAATGATTTTGAAAAGGGAGGCGTTGAAATATCGGGCGGTGAAGCTCAAAAGATTGCTATGGCAAGGGCTATTTATAAAGACTCTCCTTTTATAATACTCGATGAGCCGACCGCCGCCCTTGACCCTATTTCCGAATTTGAAATTTATTCAAAGTTTGATACCATAATCGGAAACAAAACAGCCGTTTACATTTCGCACCGGCTTTCTTCATGTAAATTCTGCGATGAGATTGCCGTCTTTGATGAGGGCAAGTTAGTACAGCACGGTTCCCATGATGATCTTCTTCAAAACAAAGAAGGTAAATACCATGAGCTCTGGAATGCCCAAGCTCAATATTATAAGGAAGAGGAAATTGAAAAGCTGTTAATATAAAAATACCGGCCGATTGAAAAACACTTTTTTTTATGTTATATTATTCCTTAGTTTACTTTAGGATTAATTATGGAAGAAAAATTATCTACACTTTGTTCGGTTTTAAGCAAAGACCAACCGGTACTTGTACAGACTCATGATTTTCCCGATCATGATGCCCTGGGTGCCGCTTATGCTCTTTTAAAACTTTTAGAAACTTACGGCTACAAAGTAGAGATTGCTTACGGCGGTCATATTCAAAGTCTATCTTTAATAGAATTTGTAGAATATTTAGACCACCCGCTTTTAAAACTTGATGAAATAGAAGATTTAAAAAAATACCAAGTTGTAATTGTAGACGGCTCTCCTTTTAAGGGAACCGTAAAATATGTAGGCGGTATCTTAAAAGCTGTAATAGACCATCATCCTGAAAGAATTCAGTCTACGGCAGCTTATACGGATATAAGAGTAGGAATCGGAGCCTGTTCTTCCATTATTTGGTCTTATTGGAAAGAATCCGGAAAAGAATATGACGGAATGACTGCGACGGCAATGATTGCGGGTATACAGCTGGATACGGCTTTTTTATCCAGAGGTGTAAGTAAACTTGATCTGGATGCTTATTACGAACTCTACTTTAAATCGGATGTGCAAAAAACATATCAAATGATTAAAACGACCATAAACATCTGCGACCTCGAAGAAATAGGACAGGCCTTTACAAACTATTTACGCATAGATAATTTCTTAATTGTAGAATTAAGTGAAGACTACTCAAGAGCTATTTTGTCGGTTGTAGCCGATTTTTTAATTTGGATAAAAGATATTTCTTTTGTTATTGTAATAGAAACAGACGGCCCTGAATATAAACTCTCCGCACGAAGCCGTGATAAAAACCTTGATGCAGGCTGGCTAATTCAAGAAGCAGTAAAAGACATGGGTTCGGGAGGCGGTCATGCACACATGGCCGGAGGAGCAATAGATGCAGAAAGATACTGCGGTAAAACCGCATTTTTAAACTCTATCATTAAGTTAGCTAATTCTGAACAAGGAAATAACTGTGGACGAAAATAACGAAAAAACTTTAAAGCGTATTCTTTTAAAAGACCGTGAAATTATTCTTTTAGGAACGGCCCATGTTTCTAAAGAAAGTATCAATGATGTTGAATCTACAATTAGGGAAGAAAACCCCGATTGTGTATGTGTAGAATTGGATGAAGTAAGGTATAAGTCCTTAACCTCAAAAGATGCTTGGCAACAAATAAATATTTCCCAAGTATTAAGGGAGGGGAAAGGCTTTTTACTCCTTGCAAATCTGGTTCTAGCCTCTTTTCAAAAAAAACTTGGAAGCGACCTTGGCGTAAAACCCGGCGATGAGATGAAGGCCGCAATTGAAGTTTCTCAAGAACTAAACATAAAAACCGAAATGGTCGACCGCCCAATTCATACGACCTTAAAACGAGCTTGGGCAAAAAACCGCGGCTGGGGAAGATCAAAACTATTGGCAACCCTTTTAAGTGCAGCATTTTCAAACGAAAAACTTGAAGAAGCCGAAATCGAAAAATTAAAAAATCAAAGTGCAATGGATAACATGATGCAGGAAATGGCCGAATATCTTCCGAACATAAAAGGCGTCTTAATAGACGAGCGAGACCGCTATCTTGCATCAAAAATTTGGGAAAGCAGCGGTAAAAAAATTGTGGCTGTCTTAGGAGCCGGCCATCTTCCCGGAACGGAACGATTTATAAAAGAACTGGAAGCAGGTACAAAAACAACAGACGTATCCGACATTGAAGTAATTCCGCCGAAAAGCACAGGAAGTAAGATTGCCTCTTGGATATTTCCTATAATTATAATAGGCTTGATTGTTCTAGGTTTTTTTAGAGGGGGGGGCATAAAAACCGGTCAAATGCTATTATCCTTTGTACTCTGGAACGGAGGCCTCGCAGCGATAGGAGCTCTTATTGCACTCGGCCATCCCCTCGCTATTCTCGCCTCATTTTTAGGAGCACCATTTACAACGATAAACCCGTTTTTGGGTATAGGAATGATTTCAGGCCTTGTACAGGCTTGGGCAAAAAAACCTCAGGTAAGAGATATGGAAAACCTTACAAATGATGCAGCAAAAATATCCGGCTGGTATAAAAATAGAATCACAAAGGTTCTTCTTGTTTTTATTCTTTCTTCGCTTGGAAGCTCGATAGGAACATTTATAACTGTTCCTGCCCTTATAGCTAATTTAATCAAATAAAAAGTTGAGGCAATAAAACGGCTAAACGGGCTATAAAAAAGGAGGGGAACCTCTTGAGGAGGTTCCCATTATGAAAAAAAACTAAAAAATGGAAAAGGCGCCGATCAGAATCGAACTGATGAATGAAGGTTTTGCAGACCTGTCCCTTACCACTTGGGTACGGCGCCAAATTATCGTTAGTATATCAAAAAATACAAAGTTTGACAAGGCCTTATAGCAATTTTAATCAAAAAATAGTATAATGTACTCATGTTTGACATGGAACCTGTAATTATAAAGAAGATATTTAAAAATCAGCCTCACTATATTCTTACATGGTCGCCTCTTACGAAGGCTGATAAGTATCAGATTAACCGTGCTGTACCTGCTATGTCAGGTGTTTATGAATTGTATAAAATGGATAAAGAAAAGCATCTTAATCTTTTATCGGTAACCCATGCATGGTACGGCGGTTTACGAAGCAATATCAGAGAAGCTATAGACCCCGACACTAAGACGGATCCTGAAAGAAAAAAAATCTTGGAAGATGATGATATAGAGCTTTATTACAGGTATTCATGCTCGGACTCCTTTGGAGACTTGTTGGATGTTGTCTGGTTTTTACATTCGACATATTTTCCTGATGACATACGTGTAGAATCTTCAAATAGATATGAAAATTTTTTTCTAACCGAAAAAGCTCCGGATAAGGTTTACTGGCTGGAATAAACAAACTTATGAAAACTAAAATCTCACTTACAAAGAAGAGCATATCTTTTTTCTGTATTTTTTTATTAATGTTTAATCTATACTCTAATTATGACGCAAAAAAATTACCTAACTTTTACGATAAGGTGCCGAACGAAAAACTGGCAGCTGAAATAATTGAGAACATGACCGATGAGGAACTTTTGGCTCAAACATTTATGTTTGGCTGGGCAGGTCAAGATCCCGGAGACTTGCTTATTTCATGGATTGAAGACTCCGGATTAGGCAGTATCAAGGTTTTCGGCTGGAATACCGGAGATTCCCGCAAGCTTGCTAAATCCATTTCGCTTTTACAAAAAAAATCCCTCGAAGGCAGATTCGGTATTCCGCTTTTTGTAGCAACGGATCAAGAGGGAGGCTGGGTCAGGCATGTAAAGGGTCTAACCTCGGAAACCCCCGGAAACCTTGCAATAGGAGCTTCCGGCATACCTCAAGATTCTTACTATTCAGGTTATTATATTTCAAGAGAAATAAGGGCTCTCGGCATAAACTTAAACTTTGCTCCCACTGTAGACCTTCTAACGGATCATGACTCATCAATAATAGGCCCCCGCTCCTTTGGGGACTCCCCCCATGCTGCGGGAATCTTAGGAGCCGCCTTTGTACGGGGAAGCAGGGATGCGGGGGTTCTTACAACAGCAAAGCATTTTCCGGGACATGGAGATACCAGCATCGACAGTCACGGCCGTTTGCCTAAAATCGGCATATCCGAAGAGATTTTCCGCAACAGAGAATTAGTTCCTTTTAAGTATCTAATAGATGCGGATGTTCCCGCAATTATGACGGGGCATCTAAACTTTTCATCAATCTTACCTAATGGAGAACCCGCAACATTTTCCAAATATCTTTTAATGGATATACTGCGCGGAGAATTGGGTTTTAAAGGCCTTATAATTACCGATGATATGATGATGCATGGTGCTATGAATTTTGCAGGAGGAATTGCAAAGGCCGTGAAGTTGGCTCTGGAAGCAGGGAACGACATAATCGAATCCTCTACAACACCGCGGCATTATCAAGCCTTTTGGAAAGAAAATATTAAGGCTATGAAGGATGAACCTAAATTTAAAGAAAGGGTAAAGGATGCGGCTTTTCGGATTTTGATTGAAAAATTAAAGTATTTTAAAAGCAGCAACCATGTTCCCATTATGCCGGATATGGAAAAGCTGGATGAAAGAATTCCAGATAAAGAAGGACAAAAATTCTTTTTAAATTTAGCAGGCCGTTCCACCACAATAGTTCGGGATGCCGAGATCCCTTTTAGGCCTGATGAAAATGAGGATATTCTCCTCGTTTCGGCATATAAAGATTTTTTTAAATACGGCTTAAAGCGTTTTCCCAAAGCAAAAATAATAGAAGTAGATTCGGCCTTTTACCATGCCCGCCGGTTTGACACAATTATCTTTTGCCTATCCGACAAATACTCCTTAAGTATTTTACAAAAAATAACGGCTGCTTACCCCAATAAAAAATATATCATTATTTCCGTTTTATCGCCGGCTTTTTTATCAAAGATACCGGATGTGAAAACTGCAATTGCTATTTACAGTTATTCACCTGCTTCATTTATAGCCGCTTTCGGAGCCCTCTGCGGAGACTTTACTCCTACAGGGAAACTGCCGATTTCAGGAATAAAGTAGGCAGCTTAAATGAAATTCTTTGCGATACCATTAACAAAAAAAAACATCGGCAGTTTTATTAAAGAGATTCTTCCATATGAGCATATATGTATAAATCTTTCCGAGTGTTTAAAAAAGCAAAAAAGATTTTTTGATGAAGGGCGGGAACTATATAGCTTCATAAAAGCCGAAAGCTTTTTCTCATCTGATAAAGGTAAAAAAGAATTTGTCGGGATTCTTTTTCTGGCAGCTCACGGTGTTTTGTTCCATTGCTTTTGCAGGAAAATTCCGGACAATCTTTCAGAATATATAATAAATAATTTTTTAAAAGATACCGGTCCTATTTCCGTGATGGGTGAAAAAGAAACTTCCATCCGTTTAGAGGAATTAATAAAACAAAGCTTATCCTTAGAACCCATCAGATATGAAAATTATAAACTTCTTGTTTTAAAAAACAAAACAATTGAAGCAAAAAGCTTTTGTGTAAAAGCTTCTAATAATTTGAATTCTTACTTAGAATTTTTAAAACCTCCGATGGAGGATGCGGAAATTCTTTGTCCTATGGAAATAGAATACAATGAATCCGAAGTCCTAGCTCCCGGAGTAAAAGCTTCACCTGAATTATGCTTAAAACTTTTAAAAAAAAGAATAAACAATAATGCTTTATATGCTGTAAAAAAAGATGGAGAATATATTTCAAAAGCCGGAATAAATGCATCAGGATTTAATTGGTATCAAATAGGAGGAGTTTTTACAAAGCCGAACTACAGAAACAAGGGAGCTTCAACAGCCAATATATTAGTCTTGATCAATGATAGCTCTCAATACAAAAAGAATTTCGCTCTTTTTGTAAAGTTAAAAAACTCTGCAGCAAGACAAATGTATAGAAAAATAGGATTTGCCGAATTTTGCGATTTTAGAATTTCATATTTTTAATATTTTATTTTTTTAATTAATTTGATTAGAAATTTGCCAAAAAAAACATTGCAAGCAAAACGGCATATCTGGCTTTTTCTGCCGAGATAAGCTCTGCCTTTGCAAGACAAGTAACATAGTACCAAAAAAAGCCGAAATCGGGATCAATACGGAAGGCATATTCTATAAAAGAATCGGATTTTACCAAATCCCCAAATAGGAGAGAAACAACATCCTGTAAAATGGAAAAACATTCTTCAAATAATTCTTTATATACCGAAGGACTAGCTGATATAATAAGTTTTTCGCATAAAGAATTTATCCTATATAAAGTATCTTCTTTACATTCTTCATCATCTTTTTCCACCCATGTTTTTTGGACAAGAAGTTGAATGTTTTTCATAAAGCTTTCTATCAATGCTTTTTCAGCATCAGTCTTGGTTATATCCGTATAAACTTCAAAAGATGCTCCTCTGCCGAAGGCTTTGGATATTTTTAAAGCTGATGATGCCAGTTCACCATCTTCAGCATCTATGAACCTCGGAATTTCAAACGCTGCGATATCTTTTATTTCAGGAGACATTAAAAATTCATCATTAAAAATCGGATTAACCATGGCTATACCTTGCTATTTTATAAAGATTTTGTCAATACCTTAACAGCATTTTTTAATTATTTTTTACCGGAATAGGATTTTTCCAATACCAACAATGTTTATACTTCTTAAAGAAAATAAGAAACCTTATGATTATTCTAACCAAAAGATAAAGAATTTGGATAATTTGAATAATCATAGAATAGTCAAACACTACAAAATATAGAATACAGCTGATAGGTACCAAAAAGTCCGGTAAGGATTCTTTTACTTTTTCTGCTGTAGCCGATAAAATCGATTGAATAAACAGAGCATTATAAAATGTAATAATCAAGGTTTGTGTAAATATTGAAGCTTTTACATGCCAAACTAAAACAAATCCTATTAGAGCAGAAAAAATTATATGCAAAAATAAACGTATACTGTGCTGCTTAGTTTTAAAAACCGCAGTTAGGCCCGTAAGCCAAGCCGCTCCAAAAGCCGCAAAAATAATTATATACGGAATACTAAAACCGAATAAAATATTTTGTACACTTGCTTCACGTATAAAACCGATAGAAGAAAGGGCAGACATAAGGGCAATGGCCATAGTTCCTTCACTTGTACTAAATGTTGAAAACTGCATAACACCGTATTTAAACCGTCCCCAAAATGTTCCTATTTGTCCCAAATATAAAAACTGATATACACAAAAAAGCAAGACCGGATTTGTAACTCTAAAACAAAGCATTAGAGTACCGGTAAGGAAGCCTGTAACAAAGCTATCCAAAAAATGATCAAAGTATTCGCCAAGCGGGGAACCGGTTTTTGTCCTCCTTGCCTGTATTCCATCCGAACAGTCCCCTACAATATAAGTCCAGCACAAAATAGGAATCAACCACAAAAATCTATAAGTATCATGAATATAATTTAGATAGGCGATAATAAATGAAAGCACTACAAAGCTATTGGAGAATATGGTTATTATATTTGCCGGAACAGATTCAGGTAAAATTTTTACGAGCGGGAACACAAAATACTTATAAAGCAGAGGAGTAAGCAATGACTTATCCTCTGCACTGTAGGAGTAATTTTCCATTTGCGATTCTTTTTACTTTACCCTTTTATAGTTTTTAATTTCGGTTTTTATTCTTGAAATTAATTCCGTCCTGGGAATTCGAACTTGTTCCATAGAATCCCTAAAGCGCAATGTAACCGTATTATCTTCTTTTGAATCATAATCTACGGTTACGCAAAAAGGAGTGCCAACCTCATCCTGACGGCGGTATCTTTTTCCGATAGCTCCGGATTGGTCATAATCGGTTTTAAATTCCTCTTTAAGCTCATTTCTAATTTCTCCGGCTAACTCTGCAAGTCCGTCTTTTTTCATCAAAGGAAGAACAGCAACGGTTATAGGAGCAATATTAGGATGAAAGTGTAATACGGTTCTCCAATCATCATCATTTCCCTTATCGGCAACCTTTTCTTCATCATATGCATCGCAAATAAACATAAGAACATTTCGCGTTAAGCCGGCTGAGGTTTCAATGATGTAGGGAATATATTTTTCGTTTCCGTTATCTTGATCGATGTACTGCATATCTTTGCCTGAATATTCGGTATGACGTGTAAGGTCATAGTTAGTTCGGTTATGTACACCTTCAAGCTCCTTAAATCCCATCGGGAATTCGTATTCGATATCATAAGCATCTTTTGCATAATGAGCAAGTTCATCTTTGCCGTGCTGATGCCATTGGAGCTTATTTGTTCTTACTCCGTATTTTTCATAGAAGGCCCAGCGCTGTTTTTTCCAATAGTCGAACCACTCATCATCAGTTCCGGGTTTTACAAAAAACTGCATCTCCATCTGTTCAAATTCGCAGGTTCTAAAGATAAAATTCTTTGTAACAATTTCGTTTCGGAAGGCCTTTCCGATTTGAGCGATGCCGAAGGGAATCTTCATCCTGTTTGATTGAATAATATTTTTATAGTTTACATAAATACCTTGTGCAGTTTCGGGGCGAAGATAGATAACGCTTGAATTATCGTCTGTGGGACCGATGTGAGTTTTAAACATAAGGTTGAATTTTCTGGTATCGGTAAGTTCGCCTCCGCAATCGGGGCAAACTCTTTTTTCAAGGTTTTCAGGAGGTAAATGATCTGCTCTAAAGCGGGATTTACATTTTTTGCAATCGACTAAAGGATCGGTAAAATTTTCAACATGGCCAGAAGCCTCCCATGTGCGGGGATGCATCAAAATTGCGGCATCAAGCCCTACGATATTATCATGAAGCTGGGTCATCTCCTTCCACCAAGCGCGGGAAACATTATTTTTTAACTCTATCCCTAAGGGGCCGTAATCCCATGCACCGTTCTGGCCTCCGTAAATTTCTGATGACTGAAAAACAAAACCTCTTCTTTTACAAAGGCTTACAATTTTTTCCATTGAAATTTTATGATCTTCCATAATTATATCTCCCTTATTGCAATTATAAGTGCAAATTATAGTATTTTTTTTATCTTTATACAAGTACCGATTGCTAAGCCGCATTTTCTGCCTTTTTCTATAAATATAAAAATAACACCGCTATCTTGACAATCAAAAAGAAATTATGTATACTAAAAATAACATTGCTATTTTTTATTAACGGCGAAATATTGTGTTTTGCCGAAATCCGTGAATCAACAATCAGAGGAAAAAAATGGATATAAAAGATTTAATGAAAAAATGGTCTGAACAGGCAGAAAATATGCGGATGTTTCACATGCAGGAATTAAAAGAAAACGGGAGTGAATGGAAAAAACTGCTTCAGGAAAATCTCAAGGACTGCAAGGGAAAGAAAGCTTTGGATGCAGGGTGCGGTACAGGTTTTTTAGCTATTCTGCTTGCACAAGACGGCTGGGAAGTTACAGCCATAGACAGCAGCGAGGCGATGCTTGAAGAAGGGAAAAAAACAGCGGAAGAATTGGGGCTTTCTGACAAAATCATCTTTTTGCTTAAAGATGCTCATTCAACGGATTTTCCTGAATGTTTATTTGATGCTGTGGTTTCCAGACATGCTTCATGGCTATTCACCTCACCGGAAACCGTATACAAGGAATGGAAAAGAATACTAAAGCCTGAAGGGATCATGCTGAACATTGACGCTAATTGGCTTAAACCGATATGGAATACAGATGAGTTTGAAAAATTTAAATCATACGAAGCGGAGCTTGTTAAGCAATACGGCGAATTCAGAGATTATTATCATGATGAACAGATTATAAACATTCTGAAAAAATTTCCGCTTGCCTATATAAATCGTCCTGAATGGGATGAAAAAATGCTGAAAAAAATCGGCTTTAAGGAAATTGCAAGCAGCATTCTTTCCAAAGAAAAATATATGGATGCTTTTCAAGCGGCGAGATATAAAACCATACCTATGTTCGTGATAAAAGCAAAAAACATAGAAAAATAGGAGATTCAAATGAATAAAAAAATGAACACAACAGCCAAATGGACGATAAAAGATGTAATAACTACGGTTTTATTAAGTGCTCTTCTTGTCGTTATGCAATTTATTGTAAATATGATGTGCATGGCAAACCATTTTGTCAGTATGACATTATCAGTCGGTTTTTCAGTATTTATCTGTGCTCCGGTTTATTTTCTCATGGTACAACGGGTGGGAAAACGGGGCGTGTCTTTTATCTACATGACACTTCTCGGCATCATTTTTCTAATAATGGGAAACTGGTATTTATTGCCGTATTACATCGTTATCGGCTTAATATGCGAAGCCGTTTTATGGAAACATGGAGCCTATCAAAATCCGCACCGGCTTACGGCTGCATGGACGGTTTCCAGCCTGTTATTTAACGGAACAAATTTGCTTCCGATCTGGTTCTTCTGGGATGCTTATTATGCCTTTGCCGTTTCAAGCGGAATGAGTCAAGAATATATCGACTCATATGTTCGGTATTTTACCGTTCCTTATTGGATTATTTTTATCGTTGCTTTTACGACACTTTGCGGTTTTGCAGGAAGCCTGATTGCTTCAAGACTGATAAAAAAACATTTTGAAAAAGCGGGCGTATTATAAAAATATTTGCAAAAAGCTCATCAGAGTTTTTAAAAATGCCTTGTTAAAAAATTAAATGAAAAAGGTTTCAAAAGATTTTACGGCTCCGGTAAAACTGTGGACGCTTTTGTGCGTTATTGTAAGCTCATTTTTTATCGCCGATTACAGGATAAACGGTATTCTTTCGCTTATCGGACTTTTATATCTTGCCGTCCAATGTAAATGGCGGCTGCTGATATCATTCAGCCTCTTTTATGCGCTGCTTTTGCTTCTCTTAATAGGTATCCGCCGATATGGCATTAGAACAATCATCATACCGGAATTCTATATTTTTTTATGCTGGAACCTCTTACCTGTTATGCTTATAGGATGGGATGTGATAACAACGCCGCCCGGAGAGATTGCAGCTTTCCTTTCCCGTATCGGAATGCCGGTATCCGTTATTTTAGGACTGCTCGTTATTTTCCGTTTTATACCGGTGATGAAAGCGGAAGTAAAAAAGCTCCGCCTTTCAATGAAAACCAAAGGCCTTTTGGAACCGGCCCGCATCCTAACTCATCCCTTAGAAACGGGAAAATATGTGCTGATTCCTCTGCTTTTACGCTGCATTCAAATTGCCGATCAACTCGCAGTCTCGGCTGTTGTGCGGGGTATTCAGTGTCCGGTAAAAAGGAGCAGCTATTACGGAAAAAAGATGCGGACTTTCGACTATATCGCTGTTATCGTGTGGAGTACTACTACAGCTGCGGTTATCATGGTAAGGAGTCTTGCTTAATGATACGGATGGAAAATGTAAGTTTTCATTATGAAAACAGTGAAAGAGGTGTATCAAACATAAACCTTACAATTAACGAAGGCGAATGTACGGTTCTAACCGGGCCGTCGGGCGGCGGAAAAACGACAATATTGCGCCTTTTAAACGGATTAGCACCGGGCTATTACAGCGGAGCGCTTTCAGGAAATATATTTATCGGCGGGAAAGATATGTCTTCTACCCCATTATGGGAGAGGGGCAAATTTATAGGCAGCGTATTTCAGGAGCCACAAAGCCAGTTCTTTTCTTCCGAGCTTGCAGGAGAGATCGCTTTTTCATGCGAAAATTACGGACTGGCACAACACGAGATCATCGCCCGCACGGAGGGGGCAATCGAAGCTTTTCATCTTGCAGCATTACGAGACCATACGCTTGACACATTTTCAAGCGGAGAAAAACAGCGCGCTGCAATCGCTTCTGTCTATGCCCTATCGCCTTCAATATATGTATGTGATGAGCCGACTGCCAATCTCGATGAAGAAAGTGCCGTAAGGCTTTCTCATGTTTTAAAGAAACTCAAAGAAGAAGGGCGTACTCTGATTATTGCAGAACATAGGTTAAGCTGGCTGTACAGAATTGCCGACCGTTTTATCTATATAGATGGAGGAACAATACAGTGGGTGCGTACGGCTGAAGAAATGCAGAAAATGACGCTTGAGCAAAAAAAGCATTTTGGACTGAGGTCTTTTACGCCTGCTATAAAACCGGCTCTTCCCCCTCCTTCATCAAGAGCCTTATCTTCCGGTACGGCAAATGAACCCTTACTGCAAGCAGACGGGATATACCGCAAAGAAAAGGGGACCCTTATTTTGCAAACAGTATCTTTTTCCGTATGGCGCGGACAGATTATTGCGCTTACCGGTAAAAACGGAGTTGGAAAAACAACGCTCGGCCTTATTTTGAGCGGGCTTAATAAAGAGTCGGGCGGCACGGTATTCCTTAACGGAAAAAAATGCGGACTTCGGGCGCGCCGCAAAGCGGTATGGTACAGCGCCAACGATACGGGAACACAATTTTTTACCGAAAGCGTTTCCGAAGAAATTCTATTGAGTATGATGAATACCCCTGATAAGCTTGAACGAGCGCGGAATATCTTACAGACCATGGGGCTCTATGACCTCAAAGATGTTCACCCGGCAACGCTTTCCGGCGGACAAAAACAGAGACTTTCCGTTGCCTGCGCCCTGCTGTCCGGCCGCGATATACTCATTTTCGATGAGCCGACCAGCGGTTTGGACGGCTATCATGCGGACATCCTTGCAAAAGCTTTTTTGGATGCGGCGGCTTGCGGTAAAACGATTATCATTATTACGCATGACTTTGAACTTATCGCTGCTTGCTGCAGCTCCGAAATCTCGCTTGGAGAAGAAGCTCAAACGAAATAACAGTTGCAGCAATTACTTTTTGTGCAGCACGGTTTCCTATACTTGTTTTTTTTAATTAGTTTTAATTTTTTTCGATTTCGGTGCCGGTAATTCATCATATATTGCATTAAACAAGCCCGTTATAAATGCTTTGTCATCGACTTCGTCTACTAAAAGCATTTCTTTTGCGCCCTGATACGGCAATTCGTAAGAAGCGTTCGGCATATACGCAATTGCCGACGGAACCGCTTTTACCAGCAAGCGGTCATCGTAGATACCGCCCACAATTTTATTTCGATAATAAATGATAAATTCTCCCATCATTGCGCGATAGCGTATGTCTTGCAATTCCGATAACTGTTCCAAAATGAAGTCTAAATATGTTTTACTTGATGCCATAATTATCCATTCTATTCTCTCTAAAATTTCAATAGACCATCTTCGTCAAATTGAAAATCGGGTCCCCAAGATACTTCCCAGTAATACCCATCTAAATCGGAAAAATATGCATGATATCCGCCCCAAAATACTTCTTGCGGCTCTTTAACAATAGTTCCTCCTGCTTTTCTTACCAAGTCAATAACACTATCTACATCTTCTTTGTTTTTTACATTGTATGTTAATGTAATTCCTGAAAAGCCGGTTCCTGTCGGCGGATTATTTTCATCAATATCTTTTGCCAATGAATCCAAAGGGAAAAGTTCGAATTTTGTTCCCGGTGTATTAAAAAAGCATACCGCTGGATTATCTTCTTTACAGTCTGTCTTATATCCCAACCCGTCTCTGTAAAATTTTAATGCTTTTTCCATATTTCGCACGCCTAAACAAATACATGTTATTTTATTCATTTTTTCTCCAGACATCCTATTTCTTTTTTGATTATACCA
Source organism: Treponema denticola (assembly GCF_024400535.1). Classification (NCBI taxonomy): domain Bacteria; kingdom Pseudomonadati; phylum Spirochaetota; class Spirochaetia; order Treponematales; family Treponemataceae; genus Treponema; species Treponema denticola. Next base: position 237,392 of record NZ_CP038800.1, on the reverse strand, counting down.
TAATCCTAAAATTATTTCCAGAATCCTAATATTTCAAAATCTTCACAGTCATATTCATCTATGCTTTTTAATAGTAAAGTTTTAATTTCTTCATCGTAAACATTATTTATCCTAAAAATCCCGTGTCGTATCAAAAATTTCCAAGAGTTTTTCTTTATTTATAGATAGAGAAGGCGGTATTAAATCTAAAAGTTCTGTAAGAGCACAATAAATATCTTCTCTTTCTACTGTTTCGATAAAATACTTGCGCTTATCCATTTTATTAAAACCTTCGGTATATGCCTTCACCAAAGATTCGGCAGTCCGGGCTGCTTCGAGCGGCGAGCTTTGTTCCAATTTGAGAATTTCGGCTCTTGTTTTTTTATATAAATCGGCTGCTTTCTTGACATTCGCTGCAGAAATATTTTCTTGTCCGTCCCATGAGCGGAACGGATTGTCAAGGTTCTGCGCCAACCATTCCGGTTTTCGCGGCTTTTGTATCCAAAGATCAAGCCCTTCTTCTTTTCTCTTTTTATAAAGCTGTTTAGCTTTTTTGGCTGCATTTTCCGGCAGGCTTCTCATCCAAAACCAATGTAAGTTAGGTAAACATTCCGGCTCCGGAATGTCTTCGGCAGAAAAACCGAATAAATCAACCGTGGTAAAGCCCTCCAATTTTGTAAATTGGGATAGCATAGAAAGGTTAGAAAGAATACCGGGTTTGCCCCATAGCCGCAATTCCCGCAGCATCGGGTATGCTTTTAAAATCTCGGCTACATCAAGTTCTGTAATCTCTGAGCAATGCAGTTTGCCCAAGTCTTTTAGCCCCTGTATTTTAGGCACTATTTCAGTTGCTGTTAAAAGTAATAAAGCTCCGTTTTCAACAGCATGTATTTTACAGTTATTTGTTACTTCACCTAACAGAATAAGTTCTTCCAATTCGTTATTCAGATAAAGGTCTTCCACACCGTTCATATCAATGGAAAGCTTATGTAAATGCGTATTGGAAAAATCCAATTTTTTTTGCTGATGATTTTCAAGTACCAGCTCATCTAAAAACGGACAGGATTGTAAATATTCATATAAACCGGTATGCCATTTTTTACATGCCAAATAGGATAAGCATGGAAAGGCTTTTAATTCCAGCACATTTTCAAAAGGAACATCATCATGTATGCGATGTCTGGAAACCGCCATTTCTTTTCCGGCAAATATAATTTTTTCCTTACTGCTCTCCGCTTTTTTAAACGCATCTCTTTGCTCTTTAGGAATTTCCTGCCATTTAAGTTGACGATATACTTCGTATCCGTTTCCCCAAGACATTGCATAGGTATTTGTGCTTTCATCGGTTAATGGCTGCATGTTACCGATTAACATATGGTTCGCAGGCACCATGACATCAACATTACAAAGATGCAGGCCTCGTTTCCAGTACATAAAGTCCTGATAAAGCGGCTTTAGTAAAGGTAATTCTTCCTCTTTGAGAGGCTGTTCACCCGACCAATCTAACCAGAGCAGCACTGCTTTCGGCTTTTTCTCACCTTCCTCTATCTTGGTTATTTGGCACGCAGTATATTTTTTTAAATATGAATTATACACACAGTATACATCTCCGCTTTTAGCTTTCATTATCGGAATTCTCCTTGTCATTTTTATTTTCTATAACTTAGTATCTTTCATATTGGAACTTTTTTGTTCTATAAACATCTGATTGCTTTTTTAAATTTTATAGCGGTTTATAATTTTTTTCCGTAAGATAATAAATAAAAACCATTGCCGCCCCCTTTAATATCAAAAGTTATAGATAATGTATCATATATTTTTTACCTTTACAATAGAATGATAAAAAAAGAAGACCTTGACAGTAGAAAAAAGGCGTGGTAAACTAAGCTTCATAATAACTATAGGAGGCTTTTTAATGAAAAAGTATGTACCCGAACCGTTTAGAATTAAAATGGTTGAGCCCATCAAAATGACAACGCGTGAGGACCGTATCAAATATCTTGAAAAAGCAAAATACAATATGTTTAACTTACGCGGTGAAGATGTCTACATTGACTTATTGACCGACAGCGGAACTAATGCAATGAGCGATAAGCAGTGGGGCGGCGTTATGGTCGGAGATGAGGCCTATGCCGGAGGAAAAAGCTATTTTAAATTGGTTGAAGCAGGACAGGATATCTTCGGATATGAATTCATCCAGCCCGTCCATCAGGGCCGAGCTGCAGAAAAGGTTTTATTCCCCTTGCTGCTCAAAAAAGGCCAAGTTGCTATTTCAAATATGTTCTTTGACACAACCAGAGCTCACGTAACCCTAGCCGGAGGAAGACCTCTCGACTGTGTATGTAAGGAAGCAAAAAAACCTTCCGAATATGCACCTTTTAAGGGAAATATGGATGTCGAAAAGCTTGAACAACTTATTAACGAGCACGGAAAAGAAAAGGTCGGAATGATTGTAATGACTATTACAAACAATTCAGCCGGAGGACAAGCCGTTTCAATTCAGAATATCCGTGATGTTGCCAAAGTTGCAAAAAAATACGGCATTTTGTTCAATATTGATGCAGCACGATTTGCAGAAAATGCCTACTTTGTAAAACAAAGAGAAGAAGAATTTAAGAACAAGCCTATTAAAGAGATTATCCGTGAAATGTTCAGCTATGCAGACACTTTTACGATGAGTGCAAAAAAAGATGCTATCGTTAATATGGGCGGTTTGATAGGTATTAAAAACAATCAAGAAATCTATCAAATGATTAAGGGCAACTGTATTTCTTTTGAAGGATTTATTACCTACGGAGGTCTTGCCGGCCGCGATCTTGAAGCCTTGGCCATCGGTTTGTACGAAGGTATTGATGAAGAATATTTAAAATACCGAAACGCTTCTATGGAATACCTAGCCTCTCAGCTTCTTGATGCAGGTGTTGCCATTCAAAACCCGGCAGGCGGACACGGTGTTTATGTTGATGCCAACGCCATGTTCCCGCACATTCCGTATTATCAATTCCCCGGCCACACTCTTTGCGTAGAGTTGTATAAAGAAGCCGGAATCCGAACATGCGACATCGGTTCCTTTATGCTCGGAAACGATCCCGAAACCGGAGAACAAATCAAATCCGAATTCGAATTTGCCCGTCTTGCAATTCCGAGAAGAGTATACACACAATCTCACTTAGACGTTATTGCAGGAGCTTTAATCAATATTAAAGAAAGAGCCTCTCAGGTTAAGGGCTACAAAATTATCTGGGAACCCCCGATTCTTAGACACTTCCAAGCTCATTTGGAACCCATAAAATAACCGGTAATTTATAAAATAAGCCTTTAGCGGAGGCTATTCAGGTCCGTCAAAGGCTTATTTGCCCTGATAATGGGATAATTTTAGACTAGAATTTTTCTCTTTTTTATGATATTATCCTCCCGCCTATTCTATCTTAAAGCTTTATGGGGGAATTTTATGTCAATTTTTCAAGCTATTATTTTGGGGGCTGTTCAAGGCTTAGCCGAATTTTTACCTATTTCAAGCTCCGGCCATTTGGCAATTGTAGAGTATTTTTTTAAACAAGAAGATCTTCCCATCCTATTCGATATACTACTGCATGTGGCCACCCTTGCAGCGGTTTGTACGGTTTTTGCAAAAAAAATTGCCGGTCTTTTTTGTGTCTTAGGACGGTTTATTATAAGAAAGTCCAAGGATGAAGATAAAGGCGATTTAATGATGATAGCTGCTATTATACTTGCAACCGCAGTAACGGGCATAATAGGTCTTTTATTAAAGGATTGGGTAAAAAATATAGACATTCGTATTATACCCCTTTGTTTTATAATAACAGGCCTCCTTTTAATAGCTTCCTCCAAGATAAAATGCAAAAAAGCTTCAAAAAATATAAATCTTATTATTGCAGCTATTACAGGCCTTGCTCAAGGAATAGGAGTTATCCCCGGCATCTCGAGATCGGGCAGCACTATTTCAGCCTCTTTGTTATCCGGTCTTGATAGGGAAAAGGCGGGAGAATTTTCCTTCTTATTGTCCATTCCTGCAATTCTTGCAGCATTTATGCTTGAACTTAAATCTGCCGATAATCTACTTGCAGGTGTAAGCCTTACCGCCTTAATTGCCGGAATGATCAGCGCTTTTATTGTAGGTTATTTTTCGCTTAGATTTTTGCTTGGACTTATAAAAAAAGGAAAGCTTATTTATTTTGCTTTCTATTTAATTCCATTAGGAATAGGTCTTAGTGTTTATTTTTGGGGTTTTGCCGGATAGCATGTATATTTTCGGAGTTTTATTTGATGCAGGAATCAAAATTTAGGATTATATCGATTGTATTAGGAATATTTATTTTTATATGCTCAGTATACATAGCTCTTGCAGTCTTACTGCCTATCTTCGGCTTTAAGACCTATATTTTCCCTTTTGCAAACATAGGAAAGCTTATTTTTTCTACATATAAATTTTCTTCCTTATTGATACCTGTTATTCTTCTTTATTCTGCAATCTTATTGATTATTCCGGGATGGACATCTCATTCAAAGCTTTTATTGGCCTTTATGCCCATCTATTTTTTAACATGCGTATTGGGAGAACACTTAGTTTATTTTTTGCTGCCAAAAATAGAAAATAATACAGTACAAGAATTTACGAAGCTCACAGTAACTATTTCCACAGGTCTTGTACTAATTCTTGAGGTGCTTTCTACTTTAATTTTAAGTGAGAGGCTGAGCCGGAAAAAAAATGTTTTGAGTGAAGAAAAAGAAGAGGATATACAGGACATCGTAGGAGACTGCTACTGTTCATCCGGTTTTAGATCTAATCAAAGAGTAAATACTTCGGAGCATGGTACTTCAAATCCTTCACCATCGGAAGAACCGCTTACACAAAATCGGTTTATAAAATCTCAAGTAAATAATAGTACTGAAGAATTTAAAGAAGATATTCCCGCACTCAAAAATGTAGATGCCGATATAAATGTGGATATAGGGGATGTTTCAGGCGGAGAATCTAAAAAAGGCATAATAGAATCTCTTGTCGTTATAGACGATATTAGTATTGAGCAAGATTTAGAAGAGCTTAGCTCTATAGAAGACAGTGAAGATGAAAAGCTTTTATCGGCCCCGGAAGAAGAAAACGGTGAGGATGAGGATGACCCGGCTCAAGAAGATATCCTGCCGGCAGATGAAACCGATGATGAAGAAGCCGAAAGCTCCGAGGAAGAACATTCGGAAGAGATAGAAATCAGTGCTGCCCAACCTTTGGAGCCTAAGGCTGATTCAAAAGATAAAAAAAAGGGTTATTATATTCCTTATGACCTATTAACAAAATACCCGGGAAACGAATATTGGATAGTGGATGATTCAACCCGAAAAGCTGCAATCGCCTTAAAAAACACATTTGAAGAATTTAATATCGGCATCGAAATTACAGGTATCAGGAAGGGGCCTGTAGTTACCATGTTTGAGGTCTTGCCGCCTCCGGGAATAAAACTGGGTAAAATCACAGCTCTTCAAGACAATATAGCTTTACGCCTTGCGGCTCAAAGCGTCCGTATTGTTGCCCCCATTCCGGGAAAACAAGCTGTCGGTATTGAGGTTCCTAATGAATCAAGGGCAATAGTCGGCTTTAGGGAACTAATCGAAACGGAAATACCCGGGACAGAAAAAATGGGTATACCCATAGTGCTTGGAAAAGATGTAACGGGAGAGCCTCAAACCTTAGACCTTTGTCAGACTCCCCATCTTTTGATTGCCGGAGCTACAGGTTCAGGTAAATCTGTCTGTGTAAACTCCATTATTCTTTCAATTCTTTATAATAAGAGCCCTGAAGAGGTAAAGCTCCTCTTGGTTGACCCAAAGATAGTAGAGCTTAAACTTTATAACGGCATAGGCCACTTATTAACTCCGGTCATTACAGAACCTAAGCGGGCGCTTCAAGGCTTGCAATACTGTATCTGCGAAATGGAAAGGCGCTACGCGATGCTTGACTCTATGAGCGTTCGAGATATTAAAAGCTACAATAAAAAAATAAGACGCGAAAAAATTGCTGCAGAAACCCTGCCTTACATAGTGATTATAATCGATGAATTTGCAGATCTTATGGCAACTACGGGCAAAGAACTTGAAGCTACCGTTTCAAGGCTTTGTGCTATGAGCCGTGCTGTAGGTATTCACTTGGTGCTTGCAACCCAAAGGCCTTCGACCAATGTAATTACAGGTTTAATCAAGGCAAATATTCCGAGCAGGATTGCCTTTATGGTTGCCTCCCGTGTAGACAGTCAGATTATCCTCGATAATATCGGTGCCGAAAAACTTTTAGGAAAGGGTGATATGCTCTATGTAAGCACAACAAAGCCTTTCCCTGCCCGAATCCAAGGTACATTTTTATCGGATGACGAAGTAGAACAAGTTGTAGAATGTGTAAAAACTTTCGGTGAACCCGATTACATAGATGACGAAATATTTGTAGATGATGAAGAATATTCGCAAGGAACTCTCTTCGGAGAAGAAAGCGATCCTCTCTATGATGAAGCTTTAGAGATTGTTTTGGCAGAAGGAAAGGCTTCAGCTTCTTACATTCAAAGGCGGCTTAAAATAGGTTATAACCGTGCGGCACGAATAGTAGAAGAAATGGAAGAACGCGGAGTAGTCGGGCCTGCAAACGGCTCAAAGCCGAGGGAAGTTATTATACATTCTTAAAAATAATTATATGAGGTAAAATTTATGATTTGCAACGCTTTATTTTCAGACTTTTATGAATTGACAATGGCTCAAGGTTTTTGGAAAAAAGGAAATAAAACAAAAACCGTTTTTGAAATGTTTTTTAGATCAAATCCTTTTAAGGGGGGCTATTCCGTCTTTGCAGGACTTGAACCCCTCTTAAAAACCATTCAAAATTTTCACTTTGAAAAAAGCGATATCGATTGGCTTAAGTCTTTAGGAATATTCGAAAAAGATTTTTTAGAATATATTGCCGGTTTTAAATTCTCTGGTAATATTTGGGCAATGAAAGAAGGAAGTGTCGTTTTCCCGAATGAACCCTTAATCCGTGTCGAAGCTGATGCGGTTGAAGCCTTGCTCTTGGAAGGCCTAATTTTAAACATGATAAATTTCCAAACCCTTATAGCAACCAAAACAGCCCGAATTTGGCTGGCTTCAAAAAAAGGAGCTATAATGGAATTCGGACTTCGACGGGCTCAGGGCAATGACGGAGCTATGAGTGCAACAAGGGCTGCCTACATAGGCGGAGCCTTCGGTACAAGTAATTCCCTTGCTGCCAAGGAACTCGGCATACCCGCCCTCGGAACAATGGCGCACTCATGGATAATGTCTTTTAAAAGCGAAGAGGATGCTTTTCAGGCCTATGCCGACATGTATCCCGACAATTCAATATTCTTAATAGATACTTATGATACGCTCCGTTCGGGTATCGTAAATGCTATAAAGGTAGGAAAACGCCTGCAAGAAAAGGGAAAGAATTTCGGTGTCCGCCTCGATTCGGGCGATATTTATTATTTGAGTAAGGATGTTCGGAAGCGCCTCGATGAAGCCGGCTGTCCTCAGGCAAGGATTTCCGTTTCAAACGAACTGACGGAAGAAATTGTAGAATCCCTTGTTCAAAATAATGCACCTATAGATTCTTGGGGAGTAGGGACTCACATGGTTACAGGCGGAAATGAAGCCTCCCTTACAGGCGTATACAAAATGGCAGCCCGCAAAAGTTTAGGAGAAACGGAATGGACTCCTGTTATGAAATTTTCGGATAATCCCGCAAAGATGACTAATCCTGCATGTAAGCAGGTTTGGCGCCTATACAATCCTGACGGAACATTTAAGGCCGATGTGTTGACCTTTGAAAACGAAAAAATTGAAGAGGGTGTGGAACAGACCTTTTATCATCCTGCAAACGATTATCAGAATTTTACATTTACACCGACAAAGGTTGAAGCTCTTTTAGAAAAGCGTATTGAAAACGGCAAGGCAGTCGGCAAGACTCCAAGTCTTAAAGAAATAAAAGCCTATGCTGAAAAACAGCTCGACAGTTTGGACTACACTTCAAAACGCCTTTTAAACCCTCACATATACAAGGTTTCTTTAAGCGAAAAAATGAGGGATTTAAAACAGCAGCTGATAAAAAACAAACCGATTTTTAAAAACTGATTTGGGCAATCACCCCATGTAAAAATAGAAAGTTAAACTTATTAGTTAAACATACAGCCTTTCCTACTGAAGCAGGAAAGGCCGTTTTTATTTTAGTTTTTAACTACCAATATTTTTCTTACTTCATCAATATCGGGACCGGCTATCCTTACAAAGTAGATACCTCTAGCAACAGGATTTCCGCCATTGTTTTTACCGTCCCAGAAATAAATGTGGTCACCGGCAGCTTTGTAAGAGCGCTCTATGGTTCTAATAATGCTTCCGTCGAGGCTCATTATTTGAATTGTAAGCATTCCCGGTTTTTGTAAGTGGGCTGCAATGATCGTTTCCTGTCCCTTGTATGGATCCAAAACATTATCAAAGATAGAAACGCCGCCCTTTTGTTTTTGAACACCTACTATCTTAAAGTGCCAAACATCAAAAGAAAGAATATCGTTTGAATTTCTAAGCCTTGCACAAGGAAGCCATCCGTCATAGATATACATAAAGCCTCCCACTTTATTCGGCTCTAAGTGAACATCCTGTTCAGAAATTATAGATTTTAGAAGATTATTTTCTAATGTACAGCCATAGTTTGTGGTTCCGGCTTGAGGAACGGCAAAGCGCGGCGGCGGACCTATAGGTACTGTTCCCGGATGCCAAAGCTTATGTTCGGCTGAATCCTTGGAGTAAAAATAGAGTTGAGCATTATTTGAAGCACCTTTTTTTTCTGCTAATATAGTAACATCAAGCCGAGGCAAAGCCTTATCATCTTCAGACGCATCAAAGCTGCGCAGAACTATTGAGTTAGAAGCTCTTTGGGGTGTTATCATATCTATACCTATATCGGAGATATGGAGCTTTTGTTTTTTTCTATCATAGTAGTCAAGAGAAATAAGAGCGTTTTGATTTAAGATCCAATCCGGCGATATTGAGTTATTAAGGGTAAATTTCCAAAAAGTATGTTCTTTAATAGCCGATGGGAGAGGCAATCTTTCAGGTATATACAATCTATTTTCTGCATACACATGGCTTGACCCATCGGTTATTATTAGAGGAGTAAAATTGGGATTAGCCAAATCTGCTTCTGTCAGTTCCGTATATACATTATTTGCACTGCCGTTTTTAAATAAAAGGTATATTTCGTTTTTACCGGGTATCGCAAAGGAATTAACCAGCTCAAAGGTCTTATAAAAAACCCATCCATTATTATTTTTAGTTGTACCCTGATCATCGGTACTTTCATCGGTTCCATAGTATTTGTTATTGCCTATCTTGACTTTATTGGAGAAAACTCTTAAGAATTTTTGTCTTATATTGGTGATAGAAACATTACCAGGAATGGGGTGATTATTATTAAGAGAAACAACTCCGTTTCCATCTATATTTAAAGGCTTTATTCCGGTACTGTAAGAGCCTGAAAGATACATCTTCTTTTCTACCCAAATTTCATTTTCAAAGGTGAGAGTTTTATCTCCTGCATCTTCGCAGAATAAATTATAGAATTTGGTATCTCCTGCAGTATCTGTGCCTATAATTTTATGATCAGCGTCATTAGTCAGTGTTACGGTATGAGTGTCAGCGTTAAAGGTACCTTTGTTTGTAAAATCTCTTTTAATGGTAATATCCGAGCAGAGTTCTAACTTTGCTCCAGTATCAATTATAAGATTGTATATGTTTTTTTGTCCTGCCGGATTTGTAAATAAAAGAGTTTGAGGAGTTCCGTTACCGTTAAATATGAGAGTTCCGCCTGTTTGTGTAAATTGATTAGCGCTAAGGTTGCCTTTGAGTGCAATATTACCGCTTGAGGCAGTCCATGCATTATTAGATGTTATGTTTCCGGCTGCAGTAACATCGTCTGAAGAAATCCAATCGCGCTGTGTATTGATGTTATCTGCTGTAACAGATCCTGATGAAGTCCATGCACCAGAACCGTTATTTACGGTGATGTCTCCACTTGAATTAATTACCCCTGATGAAGTCCACGCGCCGGTGTTTAAATTTAGGGTTATATTGCCTGCGGTAACCGCTTGCGTATTTATTATGCCTGTACCATCAAATGTAACATTGTTTGCTGAGGCTCCAATAGCATGGCTAAATGTGATCGAGTTGATTGCGCTGAATGTTGTGTTTGCGTTTATCCTTACATCCCCTCCATAAGTCTGTGCCGGCGCAGTAATCGTTGCGGCAGCATTTACAGTTGTCTTTTTATTTACTGTAAGAGAAAATGCTGCTGCTATACTTCTGTTCAGTATAAGATTTGCATAAGGCCCACTGAAAACATTTGCGGAAGAGCCGGAATCGTATTGAACCGTAGAATTATCGCCTAGAGTAATCTTATCGTTGGAGGAAGAATTTTCAAACCATGTTTTTTGATCGGCAGTACCCGTCATTTTTAATAGACCATTGTTTGTAAGAGGGGCAGTATTTAATGTATCAGTTATAACATAGCCGGCTAAGTCCAATTCACCGTTTAGCGTAATTTTTTCTGCCTTAGCATTTGTAGAGCTTTCCAGTTTGGGGTACTTATTTATTCCTGTAGGAATATTTACCTTAGTGTGTGTTCCCGGAATTCCATTAGGAATCCAGTTTTTAGATTTATCCCACTTTGTTTTGTCTGTATCGTTTGCTTCTTTCGCAGACCATTTCATCTCACCGATATAATCGTTAAAAATCCAGTTTAGAGGATTACCGGCCTCTATAAGCTGGATGGTTCCTGTTATGCGGCTTTCATAGGTTTTACAGGTATAAGTATTAGAATCTACTGATTTTATTGGAAGGTTTACATTAACATCCAGCCATTTGCATTTATCCGAATCGTTAGAAGGATTTTTATTGCTATTGATATAAATAGTACCGCTGTGATTCAGCTCCGGTATTGAAGAGGTAATATTATCAGTTCCCGATATTTTAAGTAGGCTGCCTGAGGAACCGCGCAAAGTTAGGTTTCCATGTACGGAAATCTTATTAGCAAATTTAATGGTTTTCCCTCCCGCTCCGGTACAGACGAGGTTATAAAAGTCTGTATTATTTGTTGCACCCACTGTACTTGCTGCCGAATTATTACCTATAATATCTATTTGGCCTCCTAAATGCTCCAGCGTTACGGTCTGAGTGGTTGTTTTAAAGGTTCCATCGTTTTGGAATTTTTTAGTAATAATGATATCAGAGCCGAGACTTACAGTTGCCGAAGAGGATATTTTAAGGCTTTCTATTTTTATCTTCCCTGAAGGAGCTGTATATTTAAGTATACTGCCGTTTCCGCCGAGAGTGAGGATTCCGTTATTTTGAACAAAGGAGCCAGCACTTAAACCGCCTCTAAGATTTATGTCTCCTTTCTGCGATGTCCAGTTGCCTGAAACGGTAATGGATGCAGCACCAATGTTTGCATTCGACTCCCATGCTTCTGCGTTTACTTGTATTGTTCCTGCTGTGATATTAAGAGGGTTGTTCCCAGAAGCCGGTTTTGTCTCTAAAGATTTTGCCGTAAATTCAATATTCATATAGGGAGATGATGAAGTTCCATTACCAGCATCAATAGTGCCGTTGTATGTTTGCGTTCCTCCGGTTGAAGTGTTGCCGGTGTTTATATGGGTATTACTTCCTCTTATGGTCAATTTTTCACTTACAGTTAAATCCTCATTATTTGTTTTCAAGTCAGGTCTGTTATTTAAGCTAAGATTTTTATATGGCCCTTTCCAAACATTATTATTTGTACTGCCGTAGTATTCAACAATGGAGCTGTCATTGTGAGTAATACAGTCGCCAATATTAGAGGTTGGAATCTCAAGCCATGTTTTTTGGTCTGTAGGACTGCCTTCTGTACCCGTCATTTTTAATTTACCTTTATTATCAATATGGCTTCTGCTTGTTCCTCCGGCATCATCGCTTATTGTATAAGAATCTAAATCCAGCTCACCGTTTAGTGTAATGGTCTTTGCTTTTACGTTTGCTGTCAGTTTTGGATAGTATGTTTTTCCCGATTCGATTTTTACCGGAGTGTGTATTCCCGGAATTCCGTTCGGCAGCCAGTTTTTAGGTGCTGACCAAGCTGTTTTTTCGGGATCGGTTGTCCCACTACCGCCCAGCCATTTCATTTCAATAAGGCAATCGTCGAAAATCCAGTTTTTAGGTTTTTTATCGGTATATATTTCTTGCTCTGTACCGTCCGGCTTGCTTTCTTTTACTCTATAGGTATATGTACCAGTGATAGGTATATTTGTGTGTATATTTAAATAATAGCCTTTTTGTGGAGGTGTACCGCTGCCCGGCGTTTGATTACTGCCGAGTGTAATTTCTCCCGGGCCTTTAATATTCAATAAATCGTTCCATGCCGTACCGCTTATATCAAAATTTCCGGCAACCGTTATTTTACCGTTTATTGTAAGGGCTTTTCCGCCTGCGTTTGTGCATTCCAAATTATGAAATTTTGTATTGACTGCAGATGTGTTTCCTTTGATTGTGATATTATTGGGAGGAACAGGTGGAGTAAGTAAGCCTGCGGCATGAACTAACCTTACTTTTTTGCTTTTTGTTACGGCATCAAATTCTCCTTGATTATTCAAACCTACGGTAATAGTTATATCCGATTCAAGCTTCAAAGTTACACCTGATTTTATTTCCAAATTTTGAATTTTACCATCGATAATATTATTACCGCCCGCGCCTGAAAGTTTTCGTGTTCCGCTTCCATTAAAGAAGATTAAGCCTCCGCTATAGGCATCTGAGTAGGCATTTAATTTTTTTGCAGCAAGATTACCGCCTACAGTTATACGGCCTCCGGTAAATGCTAATTCGTTTTCGATATCAATATTTCCGGTTGCAGTAATCCCTCCCCAAGAAGTCCATTTACTTCCGCTTGAAGTTATATTTATTCCGCTGATGATAGACCGTTCTGAATACCAATCACCGGTAACGATAATGTCGGCTCCGGCTGTTATAGATCCTTGTTTAGAATTCCATTTGGCGGCTTCTATGTTTGTTCCAGCAGTAATGTTACCGCTGTTTGAGTTCCAGTCTCCCGTTACCTTAATTTTACCTGTAGTTGCGGTAACATTACCTGTAGAATTCCATTTAGCTGCTTCTATGTTTATGTTGGCTGTTATAGTACCGCTGTTGGAGTTCCAGTCTCCTAGTACCTTAATGTTATTTGCTGTAATATTGTGTTTTGTGGTTATTGTTGAACCTTCGAGAATAATATCTTTCCCTGTCGCAGTTATTATTCCATTGTAGGTTTGAGTACCAGTGCCGGTGTCTATATGGGTACCACTGCCCGTTATGGTTAATACTCCGTTTACAGTTAAATTCTCATTATTTGTTTTCAAGTCAGGCCTGTTATTTAAGCTAAGGTTTTTATAGGGGCCTGCCCAGACATCATTATTCGTGCTATCATAATATTCGATTGTAGAATTATCGCCTAGAGTAATCTTATCGTTGGAGGAAGAATTTTCAAACCACGCTTTTTGAGCGGCAGTACCCGTCATTTTTAATACGCTGTTGTTTATAAGAGGGGCAGTGTTTGATCCATCGCTTATTGTATAAGAATCTAAATCCAGTTCGCCGTGTACCGTAACAGATTGAGCTTGTGGGGCGGGGTTTGTTAGACTGGGCGCTGTAAGTTTGGGATATTTAGTTCCAACACCTCCTGCAGGAATTATGACCGGCCAATCGGCAGTCGGAACTACTCCGGGCGTCCAGTTTGATGCAGTATTCCAATTGTCGTTTGTTGCATTAGTTTTCCATGTAGAATACATATGTTCCCAGTTTGCCGGATTTGGACTTCCCAAGATGCTATCAGCAACATAATAGGTTTTCCCATCCGCTATGCGGATATTCGTGTTTACATTTAAGTAATAGCCTTTTTTTGTGCCCGGATCGGGCGTTTGATCGGAAGTCAGGGTAATTTCGGAGTCAGTTCCGCCTTGAACAGTCAGCTTACTTGCAGCCGATGTACCGCTTATGTTGAGGTTGTCTACCGTAATTTTTCCGTTTATTGTGAGCGTTTTCCCACCTGCATTTGTAAGACTTAGATTATTGAATGCCGTATCGCCTGCAGTGCCGGTACCTGTAATCGTTACGGTTCCGTTTGCAGGAGGGTCAAGTTTAACTGTTCTTGTTTGTGCATCAAAGGTTCCATTATTTTCAAATGTACCGATTATTGTAATATCTGAATTTAGTTTAAGATTTCCATTATTTTCCAAATTTTGTATTTGAGAAGCCGAAACGACCTCTAAAGTTTGTATCCCGCTTCCGTTAAATAGAAGAATAGAGCCGGCTGCTGTTTGTGTGAATGTTCCAGCTTTTATATTACCCTTTGCCGTTATATTACCCGTTCCGGAATGCTGCCAAGGTCCTGTGACATCAATATTTCCTTCGCCGGTGACGCTGCCGTTTGTATTTAAATCTCCGGTTAAAATTATATTACCGTTCAACGTAAGGGTTGATGATGCATGAGAGGTCATGGTTCCGGCATTAACCGCCTGCGTAGTAACGGACTGCCCCCAAAAGCCGATGCTGTTACTCCCTGCATTCACAGCCGCCCCAAAATTTACCGAATTTACCGTATGGAACTCCGTACCTGTATTTATAGTTACAGCTCCTTTATATGTTTGCTCATACGCACTGATTTTGACCGGAGGAGTCAGAGGAACAGAGGAAAGAGAACCGTCTATTGTTATGATTCCGCTACCCGTTTGTTCAATGATACCGTTGGTGCCGGTTAAGGTTATGTTGTTACCTATATTTACATTTCCGGTGCCGGAAAGGGTAATTTTTTGGGAGCCGCTTACCGTGTCCTTAAAAGTAAGCGCTGTCGATGTATTAAATTCCGTGTCCGCGTTTATCGTTACGGCGCCCTTATAGATTTGTGTTGCAGCTTTTATTGAAGACACATTTCCTATGTTTACAGCACCCGTTCCCGTTTGTTCGAACTTGGAAGTACCTCCCGTCAGGTTTATATTCTTTTGTATGTTGACCGTGCCGTTACCCGAAACAATAATGCTTCCCGTTCCGCCGACGGTTCCGTCCGAGCCGAAGGTAAGATTTGAGGATGCGTTGAACGTTGTATTTGCATTTACCGTTACGGCGTCCGTATACGTTTGCGTCTGGGCGGTAATCGTTGTGGCAGTGCTTACGGTTGCCGCTTGGTTCACTTCAATTTTTGCGGCAGAGACAGTAGCGGTATTTACAGTCAAATTCTTTGCTTTTAAATCCCCGCTCAAATTAACGGTTCCGTTTACCGTAAGGCTCAAAGCTCCCGTCGCATCCACCGTTCCGGCGGTAACTCCCTGCATATTCACCGCCCCGCCGCCGGTAAAGGACAGATTTTGCGTTCCCGCGTTCACGTTCGCTGCAGCTGTAAAAGTTACAGAAGTTGCCGCATCAAAGGTGACATCCTTTTGTACAGTTACGGCCCCCTTATAGGTTTGTGTTGCAGCTTTTATTGTTACCGGATTATTATTCCCTATCGACGTCGTTTTCTCTACCGTAAGAGAGTCGGCGTTAATGTTTCCCGTTACTTTAAAATTTTGATATGGCCCGGGGAAAATATTGTTAGGGTAACCGCCGTAATACCAAACTGTGGAATCCGGTTGCAAGGTTATTTGTGAGTTGTTGAACAATGTTATTTGAGCCGGAGTACCGGAAAGTCCCAATGTTCCCTTTTCGTTTACCATTATAGTTACCGAACCCCCAAAAGAAAAATCGCCTAATATTAAGGAAGCTGAAGTACTATTCGTTCCCACTTCAATTTTTGTCGTACCGGCAGCAAGTGTGACATTGTTGGGTAAATACGGAATACGCGAAGGCGTATTAGAAATTTTATACGTAGCAGCCGGCAAAATAGAACCCCATGTTGGCGTATTATTTGAACTATCTTTCCAATTATTGGGATTTGTAAAAACCCCGTCTACAGCCCCCGTCCATGTATAGGTTTCAGCCGAGGCGAGTATTCCTGCGGCAAAGAGAAAAATCGATATAAATAGAGTTTTTTGTATTTTCTTCATAACGTTATAATTATACATCTTTTTTTGTGAAAAATCCAGTCGGATATGGAGAAATTTGAGAAAGATATGCCAATCTACAATTACAAATTAAATTATAGCTTTTCGATTTCTTCCCAGCTTAAGCCTGTACCTTCGGCTATTTTAATAATATCAACTCCGAGTTTTTTTAATGCTGCCGCAGTTTCAAGCTTGGTTTGGTAAGAGCCTTGTGCTATTCCTTGTTCAATTCCTCGTTCAATCCCTTCAGCAAAGGCTATTTCACGCTCTTCTGCACGCTGTACAGCTATATCGGTTTCATAATCATATTCTGCTACTAACATATTTAATACCTCCTTAGTCTTGCGTTTTAGATATTCACGCAAAATATTGTTTGATATGCATTCTTCAACGGCTTTTTCAAAGCCGTTTTGAGTATCTATTTCTTTCCATTTCCTTACCGTTTCCACAAATATACTGTATTCTTGCATTGTTTTACAGTTTTCCAATACAGGATGTCGGTTTTGCCGGTTTATGTTTATGACCTTAACGGTCAACTCAAGATTAGTTCCCGTTGTCTTTTCTGTAAAAGCATCCGATAGTTTCAGAGTTTTATCGGAAGGATATGGCTCTTCTCCATTATAAAAAACATAAAATTCGGGAGTCGGAATGTTTAAGAGTTTACGGCTGTATTTTTCTTTTGATTCAAAGAGGCTTTCATAAAGACGGCTGATGTATTCAAGGCAGCGCAAAGGCATATTTGGGTTGATAGTGGATTGGTGTTCAGCAAGTACTATTATTTTGTTATCCACGAGGTATGATACATCATTATAAAATGTCATATAAAGGACCTGATCAAGGCGGATATTTTTTAGCTGCTCTATATCTTCAAGTGTACTATTATGCAACGCATTATAAAGCGACAAAAAATTCTCTTTTGCTTTTTCATCTTCACTAAACAAATCAACGAATACCGAATCTTTGTATTTTCTGTTTGAAGTACTCATAGCCGGTCCCTCACTTTCTAATTATACATCTTTTTTTGTGAAAAATCCAGTCGGATATGGAGAAATTTGAGAAGTTACGATGTTTAACCGCGAAGATGATATATTTTTAATATGTCTAATTACAAAAAATATCTAAAATCATTAGGTTAAAGGCTTGAAAAAGATGATTTTTTGGGTATATTTATGAAGACATGTTTAATATGTGTTATGTGGATGCACCAGTGGTGCACGATTCTATATTGATATATATTATTAAAATGATATAATAACAGTTGAGGTAATTATGACTTGTTCGCCATTACGATATCCAGGAGGCAAATCGAAATTATATGGTTTTATCGAAGCAATTATTGCTAGTCAAGATAAGAGTATAAATACATATATTGAACCATTTGCAGGTGGAGCAGGTATTGGCATTTCTTTGCTTTTAAATGAAAAAGTTGAAAATATTATTATAAATGATTTGAATAAAGGTGTTTATTCATTTTGGAGGGCTATTTGTACAGAGACGGATAAATTTCTAAGTCTTTTAGAAAAAACTTCTATAAATAAAGAAACCTATTTAATACAAAAAAACATATATCAATCTTCAAATAAATATTCCTTAGAATATGGATTTTCAACATTCTTCTTAAATCGGACAAATTATTCAGGGATACTTGATAGTGGACCTATTGGTGGTATGGAACAGACCGGAAATTTCAAGATGGATGCACGCTACAATAAAGACATTCTTGCCGAAAAATTAAAAAAAATATCAAAATATAAGCATAATATCAAAATATACAATAAAGATATCATAATTTTTAATAATACTATTGTAACTAAAACAAATAATGCATTTGTTTATTATGATCCACCATATTATATAAAAGGTAAAAATTTGTATACAAATTTCTTAGAACATACGGATCATATAAATATTCATAATTCTATAAAATCTGTAAAACAACCTTGGATATTGACTTATGATAATGCGAGTGAAATTGCAAGTATCTATAAGGATTCAAAGGCTTATGAGTTTACATTATCCTATTCTGTGAATTCGAAAAATGTGCGTAAAGCAACGGAATTAATGTATATGAGTGATTCAAATTTTATAAAAGCTATTCCAACTACTATTCTTAATAAGATAAATTTAAAAGAGAGGAGATAAAGATGGATATTGTTAGTCAGGTATCAAATCAAGATTCTTTGGTAAAATTGGTACAAAAAGGAAATGAAATTGGAAGAATATTTTCAATTGATTATGAGAATGCCCTTGTATTGACAAATGATATGTGGAAAAGAAAAGTAAATGGTGTTCCTCAAAATTCTTTTTTAATTGCTACAAACATAAATCCTGACAATTATTCAAAGCAAGCTCCCTTTGATAAAGAGATTATTCTTCTTAGGGTTATAGGTTCATGCAAATTACCTCAAGATGATGATAATATTAGAACAAAACTTGATTCTATTCAGGATGCAACTTCTTTTGTAGATAATACTCAAACATTTGATAAGCTTACACAAAATATGCTTCAGTTCAGTGGCTTAGAATGTAGGGTTCTTGGAACTTTCTATATGAAAAATCAAGAATTACAACTTGGTTCTGACATTGAGAATTTTTCAACTTCTTTGACACAAAGAGTTTATTTACCTAAGGGAGATGCACTAAATACAATTGTAAACTATGTAGATCCAATACGAAAAAACAAATCAAAAGAAGATTTTAAGAATCTTGGAATAACAAGTGAAGTAAAAACATTTAAAATAGGAACGGTCAGCTATACATCATCAGATAGGTTACAACGAAGTGATACAGAAATTAAAGTACCAGTTGAAATTCAACCTTCAGATTTTTTATCTCGAAGAACTGCTGTGCTTGGAATGACAAGAACAGGTAAATCTAATATGGTGAAGCAAACAGTTTCTGTTGTAAAAGATATTTCGAATAAATCGAATTTTCCTATAGGACAATTAATTTTTGATATAAATGGCGAATATGCAAATGCTAACAACCAAGATCATGGTGCAATTTCTGATATTTTTAAAAGTGATTGTGTTCGTTATCGTATGATAAAAACTGAAGGATTCGAATCTTTGCTTATTAATTTCTATGAACAGCTGGAAGACGGTTTCCTAATTATTTCCGATAAAATAAATGAAGAAAAAATAAGTTCTGCTCAAGATATAAAAACTTTTGACAATGGAATGTCATTTGAAAAACCTGAAACTGGGGATTTAAGTGGTAGTAATCGTTATAATGTTAAGATAACAATTTACAAATGTTTATTAAAAGTTGCCGGCTTTGAAACTGAAAATACTACTAAAATTTCATTTAGTGCAAATCCTAAAATTAAATGTATACAATCGTTTGGTAAAAACATAAATGAATACGCACTTGAACAAGGAAAGACACAAGCAGAAGTTGAGAATGAATTAAAAAAGATAAAAGAACCCATTAGTATAAATGATGCTCTTTTCTGGTTTATTAAATTACGAGAAAATGCCCAGAAACTTGCAGATTCTATAAATAAAGAAAATAAAGGTTCAGAAATAAAAAAATTATGGTATGAGGTATTGCCTTCATCTTCAAAAGATAAATTATGGCTTGATGATGTTGATATTGCAATGCTAAACATGATTGTTAAAAAGAATTCAACAGGTACAGCAATGTTTGGTTATAAAGCTTTATTGTCTTCAAAAGATTATCATACTTCATCAAGAAATTCGGATGTTAAAGAAGAAATCTATAATCATTTAGCTAACGGTAAGATTGTTATACTTGATTTATCAGTAGGGAAAGCTAATCTCAGAGAAAAGATAAGTCAAGATTTAGCCAAATATATTTTTAATAAATCAATGGATATTTTTACAAATAATCTCACTCCTCCAAATATTATGATTTTTATAGAAGAAGCTCATAACCTTATAGGTAAACGTATGGAGTTAACTGAAACTTGGCCCCGCGTTGCAAAAGAAGGGGCAAAATATAAAATAGGTCTTGTTTATGCAACTCAAGAAGTGTCATCTGTGCATCCAAATATATTGGCAAATACAGAAAACTGGTTTGTAACTCATCTTAATAGTGAAAATGAAATACGTGAACTTGCCAAATTCTATGATTTTTCTGATTTTAGTAAATCTCTTATACGAGCCCAAGATGTTGGCTTTGCTCGGGTAAAAACACTTTCAAGTTCATTTGTTGTTCCAGTTCAAATTGATAAATTTGATCCTGCTCAATGGAGATAATAGATGCCATACGAAAAAGAAATCGCTAATAAAACATCGCATATAGATATAGTCAAAAATCCTGACGTTCAAGATTTTTTGAAAAGATGTCATAAAATAGATTATCCTGAAGATAAAGAGAAAAAAACAATTTCTCAGATTTTTTCAAATCCATGGAAATCTCATTTTAAAAAACCGCAAAATATTATTTCAATAGATGGAAGTCTTTACGAGTCAAGTATAACAGAAAAATTTCCAAGCAGAAAAATTGGATTTATAAAAATTGGAGTTGTTCTTTTAAAATGTGAATTACTTGAAAATATGAGGCAAGATGCTCCATTTATTGATCCATTCGAAGTTGCAAAATTTAAGGAGAATAATGAATCTTATACATTAATTCTTCCAAGCGCGAATATTGTATATGATAATTGTGAAGATGTTCAAGAAAGTTTCAGAAGGGCTTTAGATGAACAGTTTGATAAATTTCGTTCAGAAAAGAATAATCCTGACTCAAGTCTGCGAATGACACTTTTTAAGCTTGCTTCATTTTCAGAAGGAAGTTCATCTGAAATGATAAAACTTTCCAAATGTCCATGCTGTGAAAAGTATGAAAATATTGTTGTGTCGTATGCAGAAATCAAGAGTAAAGGGTATTCAAGTTGCCCTCATTGTGGTAAGCCTTTGTATGTTACTGATATTCTGCGAGTTTGGGAACAAGTAGAAGGCATGATATCAAATATTTCCGCAATGACAAGAACAATGAATGTAGTAGAAAGATTAATTGCTATACATTATATTCGCACAATTGTTGAAAAGTCCCCTGAATCATATACAGAAGCATTAGAAAATATTTGTTTTTTCATAGATGGACCTCTTGCAATTTTTGGTGAACCAGCAAAGTTACATTCCTGTATTATGAAATATTTAGAAAAGATTAATATAGAAATGAGAAAGCATGGAAAAACAGATATTTTGATAATGGGAATTCAGAAAAGTGGCGCCGTAAATGATTTTTTTGAAAATATAAAAGAATTTGTTCCAAATAATTCTATTTATTCACTAACAGATGATTATAGAGATAAATATATAAATTTCGAAAAAAAGCCAAAATCAAGTAATACATATGGTGCTGAAACATATTTTGGGCAGGATTTTTTATATAAAAGCAAATCTGGAAAAGTATTTGTTTTTAATGCTCCTTATCCATGGTTAAGTAAATCATCTGTTCAAAATTTCTCTTTGGAAAAAGCAAATATAATGAACTATAAAAATATTGAAGTTTATACGAATCTATTAAACGATTTTGAATGTGAATTGTTTGAAAATTCTCTTATTCCAACGGTTTTGGCTCATAAATATACGGCAATTAGCTTGGCTCCAGGAAGTAAAGTATTAGATTTACTCGCTAAAAGTAATATTCTGAATCAAGGAGCTCCTTTATTTGATAAGAAAAGCACATAACACAGTTTTCAAAGCCGACAACGCAGTCGAGCTGCGTTGCGGTTTAAAACAATGTTAGATGGATTGCCCAGTGGGCAACTTTTTCCTTTTACCATTTGATTATATTAAAAAACAATGCTATAATAATACTGAAGTATGCATAGATATGGAGATTTTTATGGCAAATGCAACATTAGTACAGCTAAAAGTCGATTCCGAAATTAAAGAAGATGTTTCAAGAATATATGAAAATTTAGGGTTGGATTTACCGACTGCAATAAGAATTTTTTTCAAGAAAAGTATTGCTGTGGGAGGATTACCGTTTGAATTACGAGAAGAAAATACCAGATGGAAAATATATGATCAAGTTCGAAAAAGTATTCAAGACAATAATGTTCCGGAAATGTCGCTTGAAGAAATAAATGCAGAAATTGCTGAAACGAGAAAACAGGTATTCGGCAAATGAAAAAATATGTTGTTATTGATACAAATGTTTTGGTTACAGGGAATGGAAAACATTTTCCTGAAAAATATTTTATAGTAACACCGGCTAAATTAATGGATATACTTGAAAAAAATTAAAGTAACGTCTAACACCGCACTTTTCACTTAAAACTTTATATTTATACTTGAACCGTTGGCATTTTTTTCTACTTCAATTTTTTGAGGGATTCGGTTTTTTAGTTCGCTTACATGAGAGATTATTCCGACTAAACGGTTGCCTCTAACTTCGTCTAGGATGCTTATAGCGTTTTCAAGACTTGCTTCATCAAGAGTCCCGAAGCCTTCATCTATAAACATTGAATCCAGCCTTATACCCCCGCTCCTTGTCTGAATGGAGTCTGCAAGGCCAAGGGCAAGGCTTATAGATACCATAAATGTTTCGCCGCCAGATAAACTGGCTGTAGGCCGTATCCCTCCGGTATAGGCATCATAAATTTCCATATCCAGACCTGAAAGGTTATTCCCTGAAACTTCTTTGCTTATTTTTAAGACATAGCGTCCTCCGCTCATCCGTTCAAGCCGGCGGTTTGCATAAATAATTATTTCACGCAAAAAAGCCGATAGAATCCAGATATCGAATTTAAGTTTATATTTATTGTTTCCGTTTAAGCCGGATGAAAGCTCGGTGATTAATTTTGCTTCCTCCGTTCTTTGCTTTAAATCGATTAAAAGTTTCTGCCTTTGTTCAAAAAGATGATTTAACTTGTCGGACTCACTTTTTATTTCCGTTAGGCGGTCTCTTTCTTCATCAAGATTTTTTTGTAAAATTTGTATTTCATCTTCTATCGTTTCGGGCGGGACAAATTCTTTACCTTCAAGGTCTTTTTCCAAACCCGCTGCCGAGTGTTCTAATGTTATTTTTTCCTCTTTGAATTTTATGACCGTATCTTCAAGGTTTTCTATTTTTTCATCGGATAAAATGGAATTTAGGAGCTCATCGATTGAAGAGAATCCTTTGCGCTCCATTCCTTCATTTAAAGTCTTTTCTTCAACCGATAAAGATTTTTCCCATTTTTGTAACTGCTCTTGTTTGCCGATAAGCTCCGTTTCAATTTTTGTATGGAGTTTATTATTTTCTTGTACCTTCTCGTCATAACCGCTTATTTTTCGATCTGAGGCTAAAATCATTTCTTTACAGCTTTCGATTGTATCGTCTATATTTTCTTTTTTGATATTATCTGGAAGAGGGATAAAGGCTTCCTCATATTGTTTTTTCTTTTCATGCAATATTGTATTTATTTCGGTTTCTTTTATTTTAATATTTGTAAGTGCAGCCCTATGCAGTTCTTTTTGATTTTGAACTGTTGAAAGTTTTTGCTCTAAATCTATTTTGAATGTATTTGCCGTTTGAGCTTCCTTTAAAAGAATAGAGTCTTGTTCTGCCTCTTTAGCTGCTTGAGGCTTTAAGGCTTCTATTTCATTTCCGGCGGGCATTTTATCAAAAATAAAGGCTTGATCTTTAAACTCTTCATTGAGTTTTATAAAGGATTGTTCAAGCTCGGTAAGTTGAATTTTTTGCCAATCTGCATCGGTATTGCGGGCCGTAAGATTGTTGTTTAAAATATCTTTTTCATGTAAAAATTTTTCGATGCTTCTTTCGCATTTTTGTATTTTGTCTTCCAATGAAAATATACTTTCAGCGTTTTCGATTGCCGGTTTGGGATGATGAATAGAACCGCAGACAGGGCATGGCTCTCCGTCTTTTAGGTGAACGGCAATGGCTGCTGCTTCTTGATTTAACTCAAAGTCCTTTTTTCCTTTTTTTAGTTTTTCAAAAAGTTCTTTTTCTATTTCTATGTCCTTTAAAATCAGCTGTAAATCATTATAGTTTTTTTCGGCTGCCGCCTTATGGGTAGCATATAACTTGGCTGCCTTTTCTTTTTTTAAAACAATTTCAAAAAGTCTTTGTAGATAGGACAGCTTTTTAGATGAGAGGTCGGCTCTTTCTTTTCTTTTATCAAGTTCGTTGATTATCAAAAGATAATCGTTGATTTTATCTTTTAGATCTTTTTCGTTTTTTTCTGCTTGAGTAAGCTTTTCCGTATTTTCTTTTTTTTGTAGACTAAGGCCTTTTTTTTCGTAAGTTTTTTCTTCTATTTCTTTATATATATCGGCGGCTCTTTTTAGACGATCCATATTTTGCTTTAATGCAGCATTTTTTCCTTTTTCGGCTTCGATGTCTTTTTTTTCCATTTTAAGGGAATTTAAAACATCGGATACGCCATTTAAATCTTTTATTTTATTTTCGATATCGGTTTTTGCCTCATAAATATTTGTGTTAAGTTTATTTACCGAGTCTGCAAGAGCGGATAACGATGAAGCTCGGCGTGCTTTTTCTATAAGCTCTTCCATTGACGCAATATCATTTTTTTGAGAGTTAAGAGTTTGTAATTTTGTTTTTATCTCTTCAAACTCTTCCTTCTTTTTTTTAAGCATTTTTGCTTGTTCTTTTGCCTCAGCCTTTGTTTTAATTTTCTCGGAAATTTGACTGTAATTTTTTTTGATAAAGGCAATCTCTTTTTCAAGACTTTCTTTTTTTTCCTGATAAGAATCGGTATCAAATTCTTTTCCTAAGGCTTCTAATGAAGCTTCAGCAGTTTTTATTTTATAAATTTCTTCTTTTTCTCTTTCTTTTAGAGTTTCCATTATTTGACTGTATCTGGATATGGGAAATAGCTCTGCAAGAGTTTCTTTTTTTTGATTTGAGTTTTCCCGTAAAAAAGATGCAAATTCTCCTTGAGGGAGTAAAACAATTCTTGAAAATTCCTTTTCGTTTAAGTTTATTATATTCAATATTTTTTTATCGGTATCCCGCTTATTGGTAGAGCTTAAATTTTTCCATGTTTTACCGTCCCATTCGGAAAGGGCAGATTCTTCAGGAATTTCATTTTTCTTTCCCGGGCGTAAAAAAGGGAGGCGTCTAAAAATCTTGTATTTGGAATTTCCCATTTTAAAGATAAGTTCTACTTCAGCCGGTTCATCATCAGGCGCAAATTGACTTCGAAGGCTTCTTGTAATCTGGGAGCGGCATCCCAGAGGTTTTGAATAAAAGGCATAAGAGATTGCATCAAATATGGTGGTTTTTCCTGCTCCGGTTTTTCCATATACCAAAAAAATGGAGTCTAAAAGACTAAAATCTATTGTGTGAGTTCCTCTAAAGGGGCCTATATTGGTCAGCTTTAAAATTTCAGGCTTCATCTTGTTCCTCCGTTCATGTATTTTTATCCCTTTATATTTGGGATATTTCTTGGCAAATTTTTTTAAAAAGCTCTTGTTTTTTTGCCGAAGGTTTTTCATCTATTGCTTCTTCAAAGAGCATAAAATTTTCAAAAATCACCTCTGTGTCTTCTATATTTTTGTTTAAGATATGATTTTCGCTCTCATCTTTTAATTCTGCCGCTATCGCTTCTTGGTGTAAATTTAAAAGATATGGAAATTTTTGCTGTAAGAGGCTCATGGGGCTTTGAATAAGCGTATCGCCTATTAATTTTATTTCTAAAAAATCGTTTTTATAGGCATCGAATTTGCAGGTATTAAAAAAATCAAAAAATGTTCCCTCAAGCCTTGTCATCTTCCGTAAGGGCTTAATAGGAATTTTTTCTACGCTTATAGGAAAGCCTTGAGTTTTACAGTCGATGTCTATGGATAGAACAACCTTTTCGGTTGAACATTCATCAAAGGCGTATGTAAGGGGAGCTCCCGAATAGTACATCCTATCGGTAACTTTCTGCATTTTGTGTAAGTGTCCCAAGGCCGTATAGGTAAAAAAATCGAATAGAGCAGGTGAAACATATTCCGCAGTGCCTAAAAAAGCTCTTTCAGATGAGGAGCTTTCTCCGTTTAAGGTAAAAAGATGGGCTGCCAAAACCGCAGGCATTAAGGGGTCTACGGCCTCTTTTAAACGGCGGGAGGCTTCTTGGGCCATCTCGGATTGAGAGTTTAAGTTTAAACTTTCCCCTGTTTCGTCAAAAAAGGATCCTAAATGTAAAAAAGGCATCAAAAAAAATTGAACTTTTTCTCCATTTTGTGCTATAATGATAGGTGTGCATAGTTTGCCTGTTCCGGAGGCGATGTGGATATTACTTGATTTTAAAAGTTGAGATCCGAACGATAGCCTTTCAGCTGAGTCATGGTTTCCGGGTATAATAAAAACGGCTGTATTAGGACAATCCCGATGAAGGGCTGATAAAAATGAGTCGAAGATAGCTACATATTCTGCAGGAGGTACGGAGCGGTCATATATGTCGCCTGCAATAATCAGTGCAGCATAATTATCTTCAATAAGGATATTGTGAAGATCCGAGAGCATTTTTTTTTGTCTTTCAGACTGTGAAGTTTCGTACAGGTTTTTACCTAAATGCAAATCGGCTGTATGCAAAATTTTCATACATCTAATGTATGTGTATTTAAGAATTATGTAAAGGACATTGGAATGAAAAATTACATAAAAATCGTTTTTTCTTTATGCGGTATTGCTTTGGCCTTAGGTATCGGCGGGGCGGCTTTTTTTATTGCTGCAAAGCCTTCGTCCGATTTTCAGCTTAAGACGGATTATCTGCTTGAGTACAGGTTTTATCTTGTAAGTTTAAAGGCGGATATGTACAGGACTGCAAGCAAGGATGGGGAATTTTCGGTTCAAAATCTTAACGCAAGGATAAAAGAAACTATTAATTCTTTTGAAAATTTAAAAAAACTTTCAGCTGCCGACAAAAACGATTCCGGCTTAAACTTTGCATATAATGATTATGAAAACTCAAATAATAAGCTGTTTAAAAGTATAGAAGCTTGGAGACAGGAATTTGAACTTACCGGGGATTCTTCAGCAAAACCTTTTTTGCCTGTTTTAAAGGAATTTGAGGCCGTTCAAAAAAGCTTTGAAAGGCTTAAAAAGGAATATAAGGATGGATTTACAAAACAGGAAAAAAGGGCTAAGACTCTTGCCGTCTTATTGATTGTTTTAGCATGGGGTATAGGCGTATTTTTAACATGGCTTGTTTCTTCAATTGTATACAAAATTTATATCGAAAGAGAAAGGGCTAAAAAAGCAAAGCTCAGGCTCCATGTCGGGCCCAAAACCGAGGTACAAAGCTCCGGCCTAAATACAGATTCAGTAAGCTCCATTTCAGTAAATGCCGCTCCGGCAAGAAGTACATTGGAGAAACCGGATTTGATAAGCAGTGCTTCGGTAAGCGCCGTTTTAGTAAACACAGATTTGCCAAATACCGCTCAGTCTAAGATACAAGAAAAAAAACTTCAGCAGCCGGTTATGGTGCAAGGCTCTTATGCTGAAACTGCCCCTTCCCGCATAGAAGAATCGCCTGCTTCTATAGAAAGCTCGCCTGTTTATCTTAAGCTTCAAAAAGAGTATACAAGATTAAAAGAAATGTCTGATGAGTTAAATTCGGCTTATAATGAACTGCAAGAAAAACATAGGGAGCTGGCTTCATCATATAAGGACTTGCAAGACTCTTTTAAACAAAACGACGAAAAAAAAGGCGAAAAATGCGAAACGGTAAAATCATTTTTGGCCGATATACAGATGGAGGCTGCCGAAGCTCAAGAAGATGCTCAGGCTGCACAAGAACTTGTAGATACTTTTCAGGGCGGGCATAAGCTTTTTAAGTCTACTTACGAAAAAATCGTCCATATAAATCAGAACATTTCGGATATACAGGAAATGGCGGAGGTTATAGCCGGTATTGCAGAGCAGACAAAGATGCTTAGTATGAATGCCGCCATTGAAGCTGCCCATGCCGGAGATGCAGGAAAGGGTTTTGCCGTTGTAGCCGAAGAATTGGGACGCTTGGCAGCCGCTTCAATCGAAAGCTCTGCCGGAATAGGAAAAACTGTAATTGAGGTGGTAAAAAATATTTCATTTATGGCAAAGAGCAGCGAGGATCTGGATAAGGCCTTTAACGATATAAATATAAAAACAAATCAAGTTTATACAACCGTTATGAATTTTTCGGATAGAATGATTCAAACCTTCCAAAAAACAGACAATGTTTTAAAAGGCCTTGACACAATTTAACAATTATAGTATTATAGACAGATAGAAGAGTAATTTTAAATTGCTCAAATTCATTGTGTTTTGGAGGTTCTTTTTTGTGAAAGTTGTATATGATCAAAATCGTCCAATATATTTACAAATAGTTGAAAAAATAAAATGTAAAATTGTCTATGGAGAGCTTAAACCCGGGGATAAAATTCCTTCAATGAGCGATATGTCCGTTGAGATGGATGTAAACCCGAATACTATGTTTAGGGTATATAAGCAGCTTGAAAGTGAAGGCATAACGGAATCAAAGCGGGGCCTGGGCAGTTTTGTTGTAAATGAGCCCGATTTGGTAAGAAAATTAACGGACGAGATGGCAGATCAGATTATCTTGCCGGCCATCGAAGGCCTGAGGAATCTAAAATTTTCTAATGAGCAAATAATGGCGTCTATAAAGGCAAAAATAGAATAATTTTTTTGGAGAAAAAAATGAGTATAATACTTGAAACGGAGCACTTAAAAAAAACATACTTGGGAAAAAAGACGGCTCTTTATGATGTCAGTCTCAAGGTAGAAAGCGGAAGAATCTACGGTCTTTTGGGACCTAACGGTTCAGGAAAAACAACATTTTTAAAAATAATTGCAGGTCTTATAAAACCGACCTCCGGCAATTTTAAGGTATGCGGAAAAGAATTCGGCATCGATACAAAAAAGATTGTAGCCTTTTTGCCGGATAAAAATGTCGTATATCCTTGGATGTCCTCGGCAGATGCTATTAATTTCTATGCCGATTTTTTTGAAGATTTTGATAAAAACAAGGCCTTGGAAATGCTTAAATTTATGAAGCTGGAGCCCAAGCAAACCGTAAAAACTATGTCGAAAGGTATGATCGAAAAACTTAATTTAAGCCTTACCTTTTCGAGGGCTTCAAAGCTTTATATTTTGGATGAACCGCTGGGAGGCACCGACCCTGTAGCCAGAGAGCAGATTATTAAAACTATAATCAAAACATGGACCGAAGAAAGTGCGATCCTAATTACAACTCATCTGGTTTCGGATATAGAGCATGTGTTTAACGACGTAGCCTTTTTAAAAGATGGCGAGATTGTTTTGGAAGGCGATGCGGAAGATTTGCGTACTACAAGAGGCAAATCTATTTATCAAATCTATCTTGATGTTTTTGGAGCATAAAATGGGAAGAATTTTTAAATATGAAATAAGGCGAAGGCTGAATACTATTTTGATTTTAAGCGGAACTATGGCCGTATTGGCGATCGGTTCAATGGTTCTATTAGGTATTTTTAAAACTCCTCTTGGGACAATGGGAACAACGGGAAATCTTTGGCTTGGCTTAACTTTTTTTGCCCTTGCCTTTATACCACTCGTAATGTTTTTTACATGCAGCAACGGGCATATAGATGAGCTTTTGTACAAGGACACCAACTACCTTATGCTTACCATTCCTATAAGAAGCGAAGCCATACTGGGAGGCAGAATTCTCGCAGGTTTTGTGGAATATTTAATATATGCTCTGATTGCATGTATATTTTTTATAATAATAGGAGCCCAGCAAGCCGTTTTTTATGGAACTGCCGGACAAAATCTTATATCGGTTTTGGGAGATATATTCTATCAAATATTTGCACAGAATTTTCTTCCCTTTCTTTACGGCGTTTTATTATTGGTTTCATCATTTTTACTTGTGGGAACGGCTTTTATGTTTGTTAAGGCTCTGACGCGTTCTTTTATAAGAAAAAAGATGGCAGCTCAAATTATTGCAGTAATTCTTTTTATCTTAATTTTTGAACGAATAATAGCCTTAGGAACTTATTTAAGTACAAGGTGGGATCTTGTGCAATACATAGACCTAAGACTTATGTCTTCCCAATATGATGCCTTTGTAAATATCCAGCCGATGCCGGTTCATTTGGTTACAATAATTATGACCATGCTTATTTCAGCCGGTTTTTTTGCGGCTACAAGTTGGTTATTCGATAAAAAGGTTGAGTTATAATTTAAATGCGGCATGGGGATAGAGAATTTTAATTTTAATTCTTGATACCGGTGCCGCATCAAAAAAAGAGTATTTTACATGAAAGTAAAAAAATTTAAATACCCGATATCTCCACCTCAACCCTATCTATGATGCTGTCCCAAGAATGTTTTTTTATTTCTGCTGAAACAGGGGAATAAAAATCTTTTTGAGATTTAAGTCTTTCCATTTGAAGCATGATTTTTTCGGCAAGGGCTGCGACAAAGGCGGGCTTATCTTCTTCGTATGCTTTGTCTACATCATAGATGCGAGGAAGTTTGACAAATTCGATAATGCCGCTTGTGTTGATTTTTTCGCCTAGGAGGTTTATAAGACCTTCAATTTCTGTCGTAACCGTAAAAAGGCCGCAGGCTAAGGCTTCAACGGCGACAAGACCTAAGGCTTCATAGTATGAAGGCAAAATAAAAATATCGTTTTGTTTTAAAATTTTACACATACATATTTGAGATGAAGCATTTACTATTTTTAAATTTTCGCTGCAGTCTGCGTTTTTAAAAAGAATGTTTTTTTGTTCTTCACTTGCATTTCCAATTAAAGTTAATTCCGTATTAGGATATTTTTTTAAAATAAGCGGAAGGGTTTTTGCAAGTTCAAACACTCCCTTTGAATCGGATATCTTTCCTGCATAGCAAAGCTTGAATGTTCCGTCAAAGATATGTCTATCCTTATCATTAAAAATATCGGGGTTAAAGCCTCCTCCTGCCAATTTAATTTTTTCGGGTCGTGCCGAAAAAATAGTTTCTACTTCGGCAATATCCTTAGGGCTCACGGTAAAATATAAATCGAGCTTGTCCAAGTTTTGTATGTACCGTGTCTTTATCCAAGGATTTTTTTTAATTTGCCTTATATCCGTACCGTGACTTATGCCTATTATTTTTTTGCCGGAAAATATTTTTTTTACCAAAGAGGTTAAAATAAAAAGATGATGACTTATAATGACATCGGGATTAAATTCTTCTCTTGCACGGAGAAGAGTTTTTCCAAAAACCGAAATCCATTTTTGATACATCTCATCATTCATTTCGGAATAAACGGTTGAAGTATAGGGCATTATGTCGCTCATTCCTGCAATCGGGAAAGGGAGGTCTGCATTAAAAACGGTTTTTTCTCCTTGCACATAATCGGATAAAAATTTGATGGGATATTCTTTTACGCTTCCCTGTAATTTATCGGGTAAAGATTCATTAAAAGTTTTTTCGGCAAAGGGAAGCTGTGTGCCGTAAAGAACCGCATTTTCATGTCCTTTTTTTATCATTCCTTCGACGAGGGTGCTAAAATAAACCCCGCTTCCTGTTTTCATCGGTAGTTGTGCAAGACAGTGAAGTATCTTCAATTTAAATTCTCCTTTATATAAGAGATGTAGACTTTTTCATTCTTTTGATAATTGAAGTCATTGTTTAAAACAATAGCCTTTAATTCTTTTTCTTTAGATTTAAGAAATAATTCTATTATTTCTCCCTTAAAAATAATATTGATAATTTGGGCTTCTTCAAAATCTTCCGTATCTTCTTCCGGTAAGGATTTAAATACTTTTATCTTTTCAGGTCTGATATATGAATTTTCTATTTTATTGTTTGCACCGATAAAGTCAAGAGTAAATTCGCTTGCAGGTTGATTATAAAGAGATTCGGCCGTTCCTTCCTGAATAATTTCTCCATTGTTCATCAAAATAATTTTATCGGCAATTTCAAATGCTTCGCTTTGATCGTGGGTAACAAAAATTGTAGTGATATTGAATTCTTTTTGAATTTGTTTTATTTCTTTACGCATATTGATTCTAAGCTTTGCATCCAAGTTGCTTAAAGGCTCGTCCAACAAAAGAAGCTTAGGCCTTATAATCAAACTGCGTGCAAGAGCAACTCTCTGCTGTTCTCCGCCTGAAAGTTCGCTTATATGTTTTTTTTCATAACCCGATAAGCCCATCGTTTTTATCATCTTCATTCCGGCTTCAAACCGTTCAGCCTTAGGCATCTTTTTAAATTTTAAACCGTAAATAATATTCGATAAAACATTCATGTGAGGAAAAAGTCCATAGGATTGAAAAACGGTAGAAACATTTCTATTTTCAGGCGGATCATTTGTAATTTCTTTACCGTCAAGAATTATTTTTCCGTTATCAGGTTTTAAAAAACCTCCTATCGATTTTAATACCGTACTTTTTCCGCAGCCGGACGGTCCTAAAAGACAGAGGAGCTTTCCTTTTTCAAGATTAAAGTTTATATTTTTTACCGCATTTTTTTCTTTATATGTTTTTGTTAGGTTTGTTAATTCCAAATACATAAAACCTCCGGCCTTTTAAAAATTATTTTTTCTTTAAAACTAAAAAGTAAATTAAATTTACAATTAAACAAATTATAATTATAAGCAAGGCAATTACGGAACCTATTTCATAATAACCGCTTTGAATTACATCGAACATAACAAGGGTTAAAATTTTTTGACTCGGGTATACTAAAAAAATAATTGAACCTATTGTAGTCATCGTCGTTGTAAATCCGTTGATAAAAGAAACGACCAAAGCATTTTTACTTAAAGGAATAACTGCATCGGTGATTTCATTTATTCTTTTACCGCCTAAATCTCTGATTGAATTTAAAGTGTCGATATTGATTTCTTCCATTGCAGCATTCCCTATCTTTGTAGAAAATGGCAGTTGTTTAAATAGTATATTTAAAACAACTATTGCTGCCGTTCCTGTAAGCATTAATGGTTTTGAATTAAAGGCCAATAAATACCCGAGCCCGAAAAAAGTTCCCGGAATTATATAGGGAAGAGTTGCGGCAAAATCTACAGCCTGCATTATCTTTATTTTTCTTATTTGTTTATAATAAGCGATAAGTAAACCGATTATGCTGCCTCCTACTGCAGCGATAAGACTGTAGGCTATACTTCTTATAACCGTGCTTGTAATATGATCTCTTGTTTCTAAAATATTTGCAAAGGTAAAAATCATTTTCCCCTTTTTTATTTTTGTAAATGCAGAAAATATAATAGAAGAATATTGAATGCTTATCCATAATAAAAAGAAAACGGCAATTATGCTTATAAGATAAAAAAGGGTTCCTTGCCTTTTTATTTCAATTTCCGACGAGGCCGTACCGTGTGACGATATGGAAATATTTTTAAAACTTTTTTGATAAAGAATAAAAATAATAATTGCAGGAATTAAAAGAAGTACATTTATTGCGGAAGCCTTTCCCAAATTGCCTTGAGCTATTACCGCAAAATAGCTTTCGGTTGCAAGCACATTAAAAGAGCCTCCTATGATTGCGGGCGTTCCGAAATCCGACAAACTTCGCAAAAAAGTTAAGAGCATAACCGATTTGATTGCAGGAAAAAGAACGGGAAGAATTATATCGATAATCAGGCGGTTTGTCTTTGCTCCGAGGTTGCGGGCACTATCCAATTGAGATCTATCCAAATTATTTAAAAACCCGATTAAGATTAAAGCCGCTAAAGAAAAATTACTTAAAGACTGCATCAACACAATGCCGGTAATTCCGTACGGACTTTTTGAAATACCTAAAAGATAATAAGAAACAAGTCCCCTCCTTCCAAAGAGGTTTATATAACTGAGGGCTGTTACAAAGGGCGGGCTTATCATCGTTACAGCTAAAATTAAAAAAATCAGGCGTTTTATTTTTTTAGGCATCATATAAGAAAACAAGGCTGTGCTTATCCCTGCGATTGCCGTTAAAACCGTCGTATAAAGTCCTACCGATAAGGAATTTTTCAAAAGATGAAGATGATTTTTAAAAACATCTTTAAAAAGCTCAAAGCTAAGACTCCCGTTTATAACAAGACTTTCTTTAAATACATAAAAAAAAGGCATAGCTATAAATATAAAAATACCTAAAATTAAGCTTATTATGAGGATATAGTCGATAAGGCCGTTATAATTTCTTTTAAGTTGCCGTTTCATTAAATCAGCCTATAAGTCTATATTATTTTTAATAAATTTACTAGTATATGGTATGGAATAAATTTTAGGTGATTGATATGGGAAACCCTATTTGTGCAGGCTTGACAGATTCTAAGTTTTGGCTTAATATGGACATATGCTTGGGAGATTTTTAGCTTATTTTCAATTTTATTTTTCTCAAAAATCAAATTTGCTTATTAAAAAAGTAGAGAAAAATGTTAGCCTTAGTTTACCCCCCCCCTATTTTCTCTATTAACTATAATATCTCTAACGAATAGCTTTTTACATTATTGTTTTTCTCATAAAAGAAATTTTCTTTATAAAATTAAATCGAAAGAAGATCCAAAAGAAGTTAAAACACATTTTGCTCTATTAATAAATACTAGTAGTAAAAATTCTGCTAAACTATGTTTGATTGACCGGACTACGGATGACCGGTAACGGAACCGATCAACATTTTTAGATAAAAAATTGAATTGCAATAAAAGTTTGCAAGAAGGAAGGATAAAATGAAACAAAATAAATTGGCTTCAACACTTAGTATAATTGTTGTTTTACTATGTTCTGCAATTTTATTTTCAGGTTGTGTCTCATTTCTAAGAGATTCATTTTTTGGAAAAGAGGATACATCTATAAACTGGGAAATGGTAGAGCTAGAGAAAGCTCCATCTATGAATAAAATTGAGAAATTAGGTGTAACATCTAAAGAAAGAATGGCAGTTTTCAGATATGCAGAAAGAGCACATGCAGAAGAAAAAAAATGGTATAAGCTTACGGCTCCAGAAAAACCGGGAGAAGAGTATTATGTATATAAAATAATAACCGCTAATGGAGCTGGCTGGGAAGTGTATAAGAAAAAATAATAATTAAAGCAAGGCTTTTGAAAGATGTTCCTGATTTTAAAAGCCTTATTATAATATCAAACTAAGGAGAGAAATGATGACCAATTCAGATAGGATAATTAATTTTTTAAAAAAAGAGTCTTGCATTTGTGATGATTGCTTGTCGGAAAAATGTAAGGTTTTTCCTAGGCAGCAAGTAAACAGCATTACTAGAATGCTGTCTATACAAAATAAAATACAAAAGCAAACGGGTACTTGCGTATTTTGTTCAAAAGATAAATTGGTATCTAAAATAATATGAATAAAATAAAAATAAGTAAAAATACGGCTATAGCTTGAAAAGAATTATAAAAAATTCTGAAATCAAAATAAATGCATCGAACAAAGGTATTTTATAAAAAAACTAATCACCGATTTTTATATTAAACCGGTGATTAGCATTTGTTTTAGTTTTTCGGTCTTAACGAAGCAAATTTATCTAAGATTCTTTGCCTGTCTTTTCCAAAGCTGCTTAAATCTTCCTTTATAAGTTTATCTTTCGGCAAGCCTAATGAAAGCCCCTTAATGCCCGGCTTTACAATTTGAGCGGAATCTTTTCCATCAAGCCTTGCGATAATTTCCTGAGCTTCTTTTGTAAGCATAAAGTCGATAAAAGCCTTTGCCGCATCAAGATTCGGACATGATTTAAAGATAGCTGTTCCTTCCGGCACCCACGGAATTCCGTCTTCGGGATATACTACAGTTAAGTTTTTATCGTCGGCAAGTTTAAAAGCCTTTCCGTCGGCAGGAATAATGCCCACTGCAAATTCGCCTTGAGCTGTTTTTTCTTGCGGATCCTTTCCTCTCTTTCCCAAAAAAGGAATATTTGCGTTTAACTTTTCCCAATAAGCCCAGCCTTTTTCTTCACCGAAAAGATCGAGCAGGCCTTTTACTGCTCCATAGCTTGTACCTGAAATTGCAGGATCGCTCATAATAACTTCTCCCTTATATTTGGGACCGGCAAGCTCTGCCCATGTTTTAGGCATGGGAAGTTTTTTCTCGGCTAAGACATCCTTATTTCCGATAAAGCCTACAACGGTAATTCCTTTTGCAATCCAAGCTCCGTCAGGGTCCTTATATCGAGCCGGAATATCTTTTGCGTTGGGAGAAACATAGTTTTCCAAAAGTCCGTCGGTCTTTGCAGCCATAAAAGCATCAAGTCCGCCTCCGAACCAAACATCGGCCATAGATTTTCCTTCTGCCCTTGTTCTTGCTAAAACTTCTCCGCTCGACATCGAAAGAAATTCAACTTTTACATTTGTCTTTGCCGTAAATGCATCAAAGAGTTCCTTGTAAGCACTTGTTGCAACCACATTCAATGTTTTTCCCGAAAGATCCTTCGATTCTTTTTCGGAAGAACCGGCTGCAAACACAAGGGTGCTTGCAAGCAATAAAAATAGTGCAGCAAAAATAATTTTTTTCATTTTGCCCTCCAAAATTATAATTAGATAGTTCAAGATACTATGATATTGCAAAAGAGTCAATATATATAAAAAATAGATATATAGAGAAATTTCATAATATATTGACTATTTTATATTTTTATGTTAGATACAAGAGACAGGAGATTTAAAATGAGAATTAAACGATTCTACTTACCTATTTTTGTATCAATTTTTTTTGTATTGATATTGAGTTCTTGTACTAAACAAGATGCTCAAAATTCTAAAAATGGACTAAAAGACACATATAGAAGTCCGAATGGCAATGTTTTAGTAGCAACTTTGTTTCAAAATCCTAAGACTTTGGATATACAAAAAACGAATGCCGACTACTTTATTCCCTTGCAAATTTATTCGCGATTGGTAGAAGCTATCCCCGCAGGTAACGGCTCTGTAGAGATTATACCGGGCTTGGCCGAAAGCTGGAACATCAGTGAGGATGGAAAAAACTACACCTTTAAACTAAGAAAAGGCGTAAAATTTCATAATGGAGAAGAATTTAAAGCAGATGATGTATTATTTACTATCGAAAAATGTATGGATCCTAAAGAAGCTGCAATAAATTCTTGGATATTTACCCAAATTCAAGGAGCTGAAGATAAATTAGATGGAAAATCTAAAAATGTAAGCGGAGTAAAAGTTATTGATGATTACACTGTTGTACTAACATTAAAGGAAAAATACGCTCCATTCCTTGCAAGCTTAACAAATGCCCCTGCTTCTATATTCAATAGAAAAGCTGTAGAAGAAGGAAAAGATTTATTCGGTTTTGATCCTAAATATACCGTTGGAACAGGATATATGAAATTTAAGGATTGGAAGCAGGATCAAGAGATTAACTTAATACGAAATGAGAATTATTTCGGTGAAAAAGCATACATAGACGGAATAAGATATTTAATAAATGTTGACAGCTCAACATCCCGTATGATGTTTGAAAAAGGCGAGTTGGATGTTATAAATATCAATACAAAAACCGCTTATGATACTTATGTAAATTCCGAAGAGTGGAAAGACTATGTGATCATAAATGATAGACCGGGAATGACCTATTTAGCTTTTAATGAAAACTGTGAGCCTATGAAAGATGTAAGAGTCCGTAAGGCTATACAAAGAGGTATTGACCGCGATTTAATAAATAAGAATTTCTTTAATGGAACTGCAACAATCATAAACGGATGTATTCCTCCAATGATACCGGGATATACAACTAATTTGCCGAAAATTGAATTTAATCCTGAAGAAGCTAAGCACTTGCTCGAAGAAGCCGGATATAAAAACGGATTGGAGCTTGTTCTTCTACAAAACGGAGCCAGCGGATATACTCACTCCATAAATGAAGCAATTCAGTCAATGTTAAAAAATATCGGAATTCAGGTAACAATCAAAAATGTAGATATGGGTGCTTATTGGGATATTAAGACATCCGATACGGGTGAATATGCTCTAAGTGTAGGCCCTGTTACCGCAGGATCCCCTGATCTAGGCGATTTTTTCAGCGATTATGTAATCCCGGAAAACAAGAAAAATAGCTACCCTGCAGAAAGAGTTAAGCTGAGCGATGAGATTAAGCAAGCCGATTTATTGGTTGATCAGCAAGAAAGAATTAATAAGTTTCAAAAATTGGAGATTGAAGTAACTCAAACACAGGCCTTATATTTCCCTCTGGGGGCAACAAAAGGACAGTGGGTAATCAGCCCAAGATTAAAAGATTTTGAGCTTTCATGGCAAGGTTGGCTGTCTGGTGCTACTCGGAAGGTAAAAATTGATCCGCACTATAACAAGTAAAATAATCATATCTTAACCAAAAACATTAAATGACCAAGGTGCATTTTGTACCTTGGTCTTAAATTTCAATAGAAGGTGCTATG
Organism: Treponema denticola; assembly: GCF_024400535.1. NCBI lineage: Bacteria > Pseudomonadati > Spirochaetota > Spirochaetia > Treponematales > Treponemataceae > Treponema > Treponema denticola. Next base: position 198,979 of record NZ_CP038800.1, on the reverse strand, counting down.
TTAAAATATATTCTTAAAAGAATTTTGCTTACAATTCCCATCCTTTTAGGTATTATTTTATTGACATTTGTATTAATGAATTTAATACCCGGAAATCCTATTGCAGTTTTACTTGATGAAAAAATCAATCCTGAAGTAGTTGAAAGACTTACAAAAGAACTACATTTAAATGATCCTGCTCATATTAAATTTTTTAAATATATAAAAGGTTTACTTAGAGGTGATATGGGTAAATCTATAATAATGAATCAAAGTGTTTCAAAACTAATTTTTGATGTATTTCCAAATACTGCTAAGCTCACATTATTCTCAATTTTTATAGCATGGTTTATAGGCATACCATGCGGTATAATTGCTGCATTAAAACAAGATTCCTTTATTGATAAGATAATTTCTCTTTTTTCTATTGTGAATATTTCAATACCTTCTTTTTTTATAGGTATGGCCTTACAGTATTTTATATCCTATAAACTAAACCTTTTGCCTATTTCCGGTTTTTATAGTTTTAAACATATGATTCTTCCTGCCTTTGTTTTGAGTATGTACTTAATCGGACAAATTACAAGATTGATAAGAGCCGGTATGATAAATGTTTTGTCTAACGATTATATAAAAACTGCTGTAAGTAAAGGACAATCAGGATTTAAAATCATAATATTCCATGAGTTGAAAAATTGCATCTTGCCCGTTATAACAGTAATGCTTTTACAGGTAACAAGTCTTTTAGGCGGTGCTATAATTACTGAAAGTATTTTTGCTATACCCGGTATCGGAACATTATCCATATCGGCTTTAACAAATAGAGATATGCCGCTCTTACAGGGTACTATTATCCTATCTACAAGTTTGATAATTATAGGAAATTTGATAGCCGATATTATTTGTGCTTTTATTGATCCGCGGATAAGATATGAATAAGGTTTATTTATTATGGAAGAAAAAAAATTGATTAGAGGATTTATAAAACAAGAACCTATAGGATTTGTTTCTTTTATTTTGCTTTTAGCGGTTATAATACCTGCTGTATTTGCTCCCATTTTTGCGCCTTATGATCCTTATAAAGCAGATTTATCTAATAGTTTGTCTGCGCCAAGTTTTTCGCACATTTTAGGTACAGATGAATTAAGCCGAGATATATTTTCACGTATTATATTTGGAACAAGAACTTCTTTGATGATGGGATTCGGCCCTACCTCTATCAATTTAATATTAGGAGCTCTTATTGGAATGTATTCGGGATTAGCCGGTAAAAAGACTGATAACATAATAATGAGGATAGTTGATATTATCTTATCTTTTCCTTTTATGATTTTGGCTATGGCAATAGTATATAATTTAGGGGCCAGTTTATTTAATTTATTTTTGGCTTTAGTACTTGTCGGATGGGCTTCGATAGCAAGAGTTGTAAGGGCCGAAACAATATCATTAAAAGAAAACCTGTACATTGAAGCCGCAAAATCAATGGGAGCAGGAACATTTAGCATAATGGTAAGGCATATTTTGCCGAACATACTTCCAACATTAATAGTTCTATATACTATGAGTGTTCCTTCTGCTATTCTTTCTGAGGCTGGTTTAAGTTTTTTAGGCTTTGGTGCCCAACCTCCAAGTACAAGTTTAGGGATTATGATACAAAAAGGAAAAGATTATCTATTTGATGCTCCTTGGATATCTTTAGGATCGGGATTTGTACTATTGGTTATAGCAATGAGTTTTAATTTTTTAGGTGATAGTCTTAGAAAATATTTTGATATTAAAATCGGTAAATAAATTATGGAAAAAATACTGGATGTTAAAAATCTTTCTGTAAAAATATTAGAAAAAAAAAGAGAGCTTATTCTGATAAATGATCTAAATTTGTCTATACATAAAAAACAAATTGTAGGCTTAGCCGGTGAATCTGGATCAGGGAAAAGCATGACAGCTCTTTCAATCGCGAGACTTCTGCCTCCGCATATAAAAGAAGAAGGACAAATTTTTCTGGGTAATACCGATTTAACTAAATTGAAAAAAAAAGCTTTAAATAAAATCCGTGCCGAAGACTTGAGTATTATATTTCAAGAACCGTTTAGAGCTTTAAATCCTTTAATAAGAGCAGGAAAACAAGTAGAAGAAGTTCTAAAGATCCATACCGATTTATCTCGGCAAGAGAGAAAAGAAAAAATTTTAAGTATCTTTGATGAAATAGGTTTGACTGATGGAAAGGATAAATATCACGCTTATCCTCATCAGTTATCCGGCGGAATAAACCAAAGAATAATGATAGCTATTGCTGCCATACTAAAACCTAAACTTTTAATTGCAGATGAACCTACAACGGCTTTAGATGTTACAGTTCAAAAACAAATATTGAATTTAATGAAAAAGTTAAGAGATAAAAATGATACTTCGATATTATTAATTTCCCATGATCTTGCATTAGCTTCGGAAATTTGCGATTACATATATGTTATGTATGCAGGGCAAATAGTTGAAAGCGGAAGGGTTCATGATATATTTAGTCTTCCTAAACATCCATATACAAAAGCTCTATTAAAAGCTATTCCAAGGGTAGGTAAAAAAGTTGAAAGGCTTTATGTTATAGACGGAGCAGCTCCTAGATTAACTGATAAAATAAGAGGGTGTGCTTTTTATCCTAGATGTAATGAAAAATCGGATATTTGTATGTTAGAGCAAATACCATTGTGTTCGCTTGATGATGGTTCTCGTGTAAGATGCATAAAATATACCAATGGAGATAATATAAATTGAACGATGAAATATTTACAATAAAAAATTTATCAAAGACCTATGTTAATAAAAATATATTTGGAAAGGTATATAAGGTAGATGCATTAAAAAATATAGACTTGAGTATATATGAAAATGAATCTTTAGCTGTTGTTGGAGAATCAGGTTCAGGAAAAACTACATTGGGCAGAATAATTTTGGGAACTGTGGAGCCGTCTTCTGGAACAATTTTTTTTAAGGGAGATGACCTTTTTAAATTAAGTAAAAAAGAAAAATACAAGATACGGCAAAAAATTCAAATGGTTTTTCAAGACCCATTTTCATCGTTAAATCCTAAGTTGAAGATTAAAAATATTTTATTGGAGCCTATAAATTTATATAAGACAATTAATTCAAAACCGGATGCCGTAAAGCATATTTCTAAAATACTTGAATTGGTAGGATTAAATGATGATTATTTATATAAATATCCTGCAAATATGTCCGGAGGGCAAAGACAAAGAATCGGTATAGCTAGAAGCTTGGTTGTCGAACCGGAATTTATTATTCTTGATGAGCCTACTTCCAGCCTGGACGTATCCATACAGGCACAAATTTTAAACTTACTTATAGATCTTAAACAAAACAGAAAAATAACTTATTTATTTATATCTCACAATCTTGGTGTGGTACGTTATATTGCAGATAGAGTTTGTGTTATGTATGAAGGAATGATATGTGAATTGGGCAAAGTTGAAGACATATACAATGATCCGAAACATCCATATACCCAATATTTATTGAGCAGTGTTCCAAAAATCGATTTTAACAAAACAGTTGAAACTGATGATCAAATTACAGTTAAAGAAAAAAATATTTTCGGATGTCCCTTTTACGGAAAATGTAAATATGGGCTTGATATTTGTCAAAAAGACATACCCGAAAAACAAGTATTGGAAGGAAGAGAGGTTTACTGTTTTAATCCGATATTATGACATGCTGCCGAGTACCCTTCAGTTAACTCTTTTAGTTCCGGCTTAGAGCTTCTGCAAATATCTTTACGAAAACGGCATCGGCTATAATAATAACAGCAGTTTTGAGTCTCCGGAATCTCATTTGTTTTTACTATTTCTGTAGCATTGTTTTTTGTTTTGATGGAAGGTATTGCAGCAAAAAGATCTTTTGTATAAGGATGTGCCATATTATTAAACACGGTTTTTGTATCGCCTATCTCTACAATTCTGCCCTTAAACATAACTGCAATCCGATCCGCCATATTATAAATAACAGGCAGGTCATGTCCGATAAATAAATAGGTTAAAGAATATTCTTTCTTTAAATCTTTTAGCATATTTAAAACTTGTCCTTGAATTGAAACATCCAAAGCGGAAACAGGTTCATCGCAAACAATAAATTCAGGATTTATACTTATGGCTCTTGCAATTCCTACCCTTTGCTTTTGTCCGCCCGATAATTCATGCGGTAATTTTTTTAAATAATTTTCATTTAATCCAACTTTGCGAATAAGACTATGTATTATATCTTTTCTTTCAGACTCCGATAGTTTTGTACAAACAATTAAGGGTTCTTCAATAATTTGTTTGATTGTTCTTTTTGGATTAAAAGAAGCATATGAATCCTGATAAATAATTTGCATTTTTTTCTTAAATGGTAAAAGCTGTTTTTTACTTTTATTGTTTAACTATTCACCTTTGTAAAAAATAGAACCCCTTGTAGGTTTATCCATCATAAGAATATTTCTTCCGAGGGTGGATTTTCCGCAGCCGGACTCCCCGACCAAACCGAAGGTCTCATTTTCTTTTATAGTTAAATTGACATTATCCACGGCAACTATGGTTTTATCTTTTTTATATAAAAAAGAATTGGAATATTCTTTTGTTAAATTTTTAATTTGAAACAAATCGAAATTCATAAACCTATCCTATTGATGACAATAATAATAATGTCCCTCAGAGACTTTTTTTCTCTCAGGGAATTCTTTCTTACATATTTCTTTTGCTGAAGAACACCGGCCATAAAAAGGACAGCCGGCTTCTATGGTTTCGATAGAAGGTGCTGTACCGGGTATTGTTATAAACTTTTCTAAAGGTTCTATTCCTATGGCGGGAATAGTTTTTAGCAAAGCTTGGGTATAAGGATGTTTTGCATTGGAAAAAAGATCATCAACAAATATTTCTTCCATAATTCTTGAACCGTACATAACTAATATTCTATCGCAAATAGAGGCAGCAATACTTAAATCGTGGGTTATAAAAAACATTGACTTGTTAGTTTGTTTTAAAGTTTTTAATAACTCAAGGATTTGAGCTTGAACCGTAACATCCAAGGCTGTGGTCGGTTCATCTGCAATAATAATTTGAGAGTTACATGCCAATGCCATTGCTATCAATACTCTTTGTCTCATTCCTCCTGAAAGCTCATGAGGATACTTATTAAGCCATATGGAAGGGGTGTCTATTCCTACAGCAGATAAGAGGTTGATGGCTTTTTCTTTAACTTCAATTTTATTTAAGCTTGAATATCTTTGTAAAATTTCAGTAAGATGAAAACCTACAGTTCGTAAAGGATTAAGAGAAGTTTCCTGATCTTGAAAAATCATTGAGATTTCTTTTCCCCGTATATTATTTGTATTTTTTTGACTTAATTCTGTAATATCATTATCATTGAGGATTATTCTTCCTGATTCCAAAAATCCGTTTTCGGGGAGTAGTCCTATTAAAGTCTTCATTAAAATTGTTTTTCCGCTTCCGGATTCTCCTACAACAGCTAAAATTTCATTTTTATAAAGAGAAAATGAAACATTCCTCAAGGCAAAATAGTTTTTTTTATCTATTTTAATTGAGGTATTTAGATTGACCGCTTTTAATATTTCATTATTTTGCTGTTTCATCTCTTTTATCCAATGAAAAATATTTTTTTATTACTGTCCCAATCTCTTTAAAAGAATAAACGGTAAAAAAAATCAAAAGGCCGGGGATAATAGCCATATAGGGAGCTTTTTGAAAACTATCCCTTGCATTATTTATTAAAGAACCCCAGCTTGATGTTGGAGGAACTATTCCTAATCCTAAATAACTTAAAGCGCTTTCTGCCATAATGCTTCCCGCTATTCCGATTGTTGCCGTAGAAATTATCAAAGGCATAACTTGAGGTAAAATATGTTTTATTAAAATAGTAATATTTTTTTCTCCTATATGCTTTGCATATTTAACATAATCTCTTTGTCTTAGGCTTAATACTTCGGCCCTAATAATTCTTGCAATACCCATCCAAGAAAACATCCCTATTATAAGCACTATAGAAATAATTCCTTTTTTGATAAACATTCCGACAACCGTAATTAAAATCAAGGCCGGAATAGCCGATATAAAATCTATAAATCTCATAAGAATTTCATCAATTATATTCCCGTAATATCCGGCAGCCAAACCTAGCGTTGTGCCTATAAAAAGACTTGTAAGCATTGCAAAAAAACCTACAGATAAGGAAATTCGGGCTCCATAAACACAGCGCATAAAATAATCTCTACCCATTTCATCGGTTCCGAATATATGTTCTTTAGACGGAGGGTTAAGAGTTTTTTCAAGATTGATTTCATTCGGATCGATCGAAAAAAAACCAGCACAAGAAGCCAGTATGATTATTGATGATAAATAAAGAATAGGTAAAATTATTTTTTTATTGGTTAACAGAAAATTAAATAAAAAAGATTTTTTCATTTTAACTGCTTATCCTCGGATCCAAAATAAAATAAGAAATATCGGATAATAAATTACCTAATATGACCAGACTTCCGGAAAAAAAGAGAACCGTCATTACTACAGGATAATCCATTGCTTGAATAGCTTTTACATAATAAGACCCCATTCCCGGCCATGAAAACATTGTTTCAACTATTAACGATCCTGTAAGAATCATTGGTAATGCCATTCCCATTTTTGTAAGTATCGGCATTAAGACATTTACCGATACATGCCGGAATAAAATATTCAAATTTGTTGCCCCCATTGCCTTTTGCACGGTGATATAATCTTTTTTAAATTCTACATCTGCCGAAGTTTCAACATAAATGATTAAATCAGGTAAAAAGGAAAAAATTAGGCATATAAAAGGTAAAAAATAATGTTTTAAAAAATCAAGTACACCTGTTTCACCGATACTGTGCATTCCCGAGATAGGAAAAATATCCAGAAGATAGCCAAAAACATACAGTAATAGTAAGCAAAACCAAAAAAAAGGGATTGAAAGACTCAAAGATATTAACCAGTCAACTATCTTTCGTAAAAGGCTGTGCTTACGTGAAGATACAAATAAGCCTATCATAACAGCGATACAATTGGATATAAGATATGCAGGAATCATTAATATTGCCGTATTTGGAATTCTTGCTATTAATGAAGTCTTAATGCTTTCATGCGTAATAATTGAATAACCGAGGTCTCCGTTTATTAAATTCTTTACCCAAATCACATACTGCATAATGACCGGTTTATCCAAACCGTTGATCCTTCTTAATCTTTCTATTGTTTCCTTATTCATTTGAGGTGTGGCAATATAATCGATAGCATCATAAGGGGCAATTTGAATTAAAAAGAAACATATAATCGTCAACAGCATTAAAATAGGAACGGCTTTGATAATTCTTTTTAGGACATAAGTTTTCATAATCTGTATCTTAGATATTGGAAATAAAAAGCGAGGCTGTCCGGTGTTAGACAGCCTCAAAGGAGGTTCTATTTATAAAAGAGTTTTGATGCATCATCAAACGTAAAAACGTTCACTAATTTTGCTTCTTCAAATCCGGATAGGGCTTGATTATGGGCAATTATTCCCATGCTTCCGCCGAAAGGATAAAAAGTTTTTGTATCTTGAATTAACTGTTGAACCTTATTATAAAGCTCAATTCGTTTATCCTTATTTGTTTCTACTTTTGCTTGTCTTAATAAATCGCCTAATTCTTTATCCTCCAAGTGGAAATAGGCTTCAGGATTATCATTGAAGAATACGGCATAGGTATCCGGATCGATTCCCATTGTATAGGCCCCTAAAAACATATCAAAAAGTTTTGTCTTTTCAAAAAAAGAAGCCTTATACATTGCAGGAGGATCAAGAGGCATAAGTTCCAAATTGATGCCGGCTTTTTGCAGCTGTTGTTGGATAACCAATGCCATTTTCGCCTGCATTCCGTTTTTTACGTTATAACCCAATTTTAAGTTAAGCTTATCTTTATCTACACTGCTTAATAGTTTTTTGGCTTTTTCAGTATCTCTTTGATAGCTTTTTAAATTATTATTTAACCACTTGCTGTCGGCCGGTAAGAAGGAATCTGTGAAATTATAGTAAGCCTTATTTTTAAAATGCGACTTCATAATTTCATCTCTATCCAATGCATAGAAAATAGCGTCCCTTAAATTCTCGTCCTCAAGCTTTTCGCTCCATTGATTTAGTTTTAGATAAATAACATTGGACTGAGGAAAGGTGGTAATCTTTAAATTTTTATCTTGCTCAATCTCTTCGATAAGATCAGGGCTTACACCCAATAAATCGATATCTCCTTTTTTCAAAGCCAACATTGCCGTATCTTGGTTGCCCATAATCTTGTAAATAACTTTTTCAATTTTAGGCTTTCCGAACATATATGTCTCATTTGCCGTAAACAAAAGGTGTTGTCCCGCTGTGTATTCTGCCAGCTTATAAGGACCTGTTCCTACAGGAGTTTTATTTAGCTCCGTGTTTTCAAGATCATCAACATCCTTATAAATATGCTTTGGAGCAATAAAGATTCCTGCAAATATTTCATAGGGATTGGCAACAGGTTGTGGAAGTTTAAAAACTATTGAGTAATCGTCTATTTTTTTGGTCTTTACTGCCTTGTCTCCGAAAATCAATAAAGAATCTACAAAGCGGTCATCTTGTAAGTTTGTTTTCTTATCAAATGTAAATATAACATCATCAGCCGTAAAAGGCTTTCCGTCAGACCAAACGATATTTTTCCGCAAATTTACAGATACCTCATCCCCGGCTTCATTTGCCTTAACGCTTTCAGCCAAAAAATAGTTAATACCATGATTTGTATAAGTGTATAAGGGCGAGTATACTAATTTTAAAGTCATCAATCCGGTTCTGTCATTTGTTGTAAAAACGTTAATGTTGTTTACAATATCGCCGGGTAAACCGTAGACTAATGCCTTATCTTTGTTAGACGGTGTAGTTTTGGCATCGTCTTTTGAGGGACTGCATGCCGATATCAATACCGCTAAAATTAAAATTGCTTTTAAAAATATAAACTTACTAAGTTTCATATTTTTCTCCTTAAAATTTTAATTATTAAATTTGGTATACGACTATATTATATATTATAATTTTTGTCAATATAAATTTTAATAAATTCACAAATTTCATAATATATCTATTGACTTTTTACTTTTTATGTAGGATTATAGGTACCACACGGAGAACTTGGGAGTATGCACTACATAGGAATTGATATAGGTTCAACGGCAACCAAAACCGTCATTATGGATGAAAATAAAAAAAATATCCTTTATAAAAACCGTATACCCAGCGGGTGGAACAGCAAGGAAACGGGAGAGGCTGTCTTGGACTGGATAAAGGAAACCTTGCAAAATAAGGACTTTAAAATAACCGCTACAGGTTATGGAAGGGTAAGCGTTCCGTTTGCCGACAAAACTCTAACCGAAATTTCCTGTCATGGAAAGGGTGCTCACTTTTTGGCAAAGAAAGATGTAACCGTAATCGATATCGGCGGGCAGGATACAAAAGTCATTGTTGTAAAGGACGGACTTGTAATTGACTTTATCATGAACGATAAGTGTTCGGCCGGTACAGGTAAATTTTTGGAATTAATGGCAAACAGGCTGGGCTTGAGCTTACAGGAAATAAGCGAGTACGCAGTGCGGGGAAAGGACTTAAACCTTTCTTCCGTCTGTACCGTCTTTGCCGAATCTGAAGTAACCTCCCTCATGGGAAAGGGAACTCCCCGCGAAGATATTGCAAGGGGCGTTATCAATCAAATAGTTTCAAAAGTAGTTTCATTAGCAAACAGAAAACCCCGCTCCGGCCTATATTTTTTAACCGGCGGCTTTAGTGCAAACGATTATATAATAGAAGAAATCTCAAAAAAACTTGAAGCCCCCGTTTTATCCGATGACTTGGGGGCCTTTGCCGGAGCAATAGGAGCCTGTATATTATCATGATAGATATTTCGTTTTTGGAAAATCTTAGACGTGAGGCATACGTAGAAGCTGCCGAAAATTATTTATCCTCAGCAAATGTTATAGGAATCTTCGGAGAAAATTTACCTCTCGATATCCTCTATGCTTACGGCCTCTTGCCCGTACCTTGCGAAGGAACCGATTCTGCAATTTTTAAATTCGGTGATATGGGAAATGTATGCGACGTTATAAAAAGTTCCGTAATTTATTTAAAAACCGATAAGTGTCCCATTCTTTTTTCGTGCAGTATGTATTTAATAGAAAATACATGTACTCATTTTTTTAATAAGCTAAAAGAAAACACCGATAAAAAAGTTCTTTTATATAAAGACAAATCCGAATTGGAAAAAGCCATACAGGAAGTTTACGGAAAAAAGTTTGATAATTTAAAATACCTAAAAGCAAAAGAAATTTTAGATTACATTGAAACTGTTTTAAAAAAAATAGATGAGTATTCAGACCTCAGTGCTGAAGAAGCTTTTTTACTGCGTTATTATACGCCTTATATTTTAGACCTTGAAAGAAGAAAAAAATATTTTGACGACATTTGCAGCAGTATAAAATTTAAAACCGAAAAAAATATAATTCAAAAAATTATTGCTCTCTGTCCGAGGGGTTCATATAAAACAATTTTAAAGGAGGTAAAAAAAGAAGCTTATATTAATCCGAAAGAAAATAGAGTTATACGCCTTTGCCGAGGCTGGAATAATGCGGATTACGGATATAAATATTGTCCGTATAAATATAATATGAACGTAATGTACCAGGAGGATTAAAATGGCAGATTACAGAAAAATGTGGGAAGATCTGGGTATGGATGTTAAAACCCACGACTTGTTATGCGAGGCTTTGCCCGGCGCATTTGGAGATGTCTACTTGGCTCAAGAAAACAGACCTGAGGGAATGGATTTTTTCAACATGGTTGTAGCAGACATTCACGGTATTCGTCCGCAAGAACTTGTGGATTTTCAAAAGGAAGGAGGAAAGGTTGTAGGTTCCTTTTGTATTCATGTTCCTGATGAAGTAGTGATTGCGGCAGGAGCCATTGCAACGGGCCTTTGCAGCGGTTCACAATTTTGGGTTCCCGATGGTGAAAAATTTTTACCTACGGCAACTTGTCCCCTAATTAAAGCTTCGCTTGGAGCCCGCTTTGGAAAGACCTGTCCTTTCTTTAGAATATGTGACTTGTTTGTCGGTGAAACAACCTGTGACGGAAAAAAGAAGGCTTGGGAAATTTTGGCAGAAGATGCACCCATGCATATTATGGACATTCCCCAGATGAAAAGGCCTCAGGATTTTGAAAAATGGGCTTTAGAAATCAAGGGCTATATTAAAAAGCTTGAAGAACTTACGGGAAATAAAGTAACTCCCGAATCTTTAAAAAAGGCTATTGAAACCGTAAACAGCAAAAGAAAGGCCTTACAAAGATTGAATAATTTTAGAAAGCTGGAAAACATTCCTATTTCCGGTAAAGATGTTTTATTGATTCATCAGATTGCCTTTTACGATGATCCTACCCGTTTTGTAACAATGGTAAACAAGCTCTGTGATGAACTTGAAACACGAAAAAAGCAAAATGTTTCCGTCTTTAAAAAAGGAACAAAGAGAATCCTTTTGACGGGAACTCCGCTTTCAATTCCAAACTGGAAAATTCATCACATAATCGAAACTACAGGAGGAGCTGTTGTTTGTGAAGAGATGTGTACCGGAATAAGATACTGTGAGGCTTTGGTTGATGAAACGGGAACCACAATTGATGAAATGGTTAATAACTTAACAAAAAGGTATTTGGGACATATAAACTGTGCTTGTTTTACCCCAAATAAAGAAAGAATCGATGATATTATCCGGCTTGCAAAAGAATATAAGGCAGACGGCGTTATCGATTTAAATTTAAAATTCTGTAATATCTATGATACGGAAGGATATTTTGTCGAAAAGGTTTTACGCGAACATAATATTCCATGTTTAGGCATTGAAACGGATTATACCGATGAAGATGCAGAGCAACTAAAAACCCGTATCGGTGCTTTTATAGAAATGTTAAGATGATGAAAAATTATTATGTTTTTTTGCCTGATTCAAAAACAGCTCTTAAGCTTTACGGTCTTATAAAAAAAGAAGGCATAAAGTGTACAATGGCTCCTACTCCCAGGGAAGCCGATGCTTGCTGCGGAGTAAGTATTCTCTATTATGATTTTTCCGACACGGATAAAATTAAGGAGATAATCGAAGAAGAAGGCATTAAAATAAGTAAATTTTGGGAAAGTGAAAAAATTTTTAATCCCGAAAGAAATAAATTTTGCTGATTTTTTAGGGAACGCCGTAAAGAATAATTCTTGTACGGCGTTTCTTTTTATGCTTTAGGACTTATAAGTCCATTTTCGTATATTACTTCAATCAAAGTCTCATAACTGATATTATTTTTGCCTATCCAGCTTTCAACTTCTTCCTTTTGCGCATTTTGAAAAAGACATGCAAAACCGCAGCCGGCTTTTAAAAAGCCCGGTATTGGAATAAGCTTTGCATTTATAGGGTCAGCCTTTATCATCGAGTCGCATTGAATTGCTGCTGTTGTCGTTCCAAAGGTAATTATATAATTCATTTTAGTTTTTTCCTTTCTGAAACAACTTCCAAAAAGGCTTCAAGTCTTGTTGCAAATTGTCCCGCATCTTCTTGCGAATAATCCGATTCTATGTGAATATAGGGAAGTCCTTTTTCTATGATGTGTTTTCCGACAGTATGAGCTTCAAGGTTGAAGGTGTGGCAGGCAACCAAGGTACATTCGATTACGGCATCAGCCTTGTAGTGATCTAAAAGATAATCCAAATCCTTGAGCCTTCCGGGATTTGGACTCATAACGGAACAGTTTGTTTTAAGATACTTTTCGGCAATAGCCTCAATCGGATCCCTTGCGGGGTTTTCATCTACAAATTCCATGTGGGTGCGTAAACCTGAACAGCTGTCATAACCTACGATTACGGCTCCCAGTTTTTCAATCTGTGCCAAAATTTTTTCTTTTACGCCTCCCAATGGACAGCCTGTAACTAAAATCCTCGGCCTGTCATCCCTTGTACCTTTTAAATTCTTTTCCCAATACTCTTTTAATTCTTTTGTGCGTTTTACTATCTCGGCATTTTTCTGCTGTATATCGTATTGAAAACCAAAGGCTTCTTTTACATTAAACTGTTCCAAGCCTGAAACGGGAGAAGGATCTAGGGCTGAAAGCTCAAAGAAATTTACAAGGTTTCTTCTTTCCTGATTGCAGTCCTTTATAGCCTTTCTTAAATCGTCTTCGGTTATTGTTATGTTATAAAATTCCTCGATTCTTTCTTTTAGCTTTTTTACCTCATCAGCCCAAAAGGGGTATGCCTTCGGATCAAGGTTATTTTGAGGCAGATGCATCACATAGGTCGGCTTTATATCGTTTAAAAGTTCGAACATCTTTTTTTTGCCGTCACAGGTAGTTTCTCCCACAATAAAATCAGAAAAATAAAAGAACGGACAGGTGTCGGTTATGGCATGTCCGTAAGAAGCTTTTATAAGAGGACATAGGTTCTTAGGTAAATCTCTCTCGGCTGCACTTATGGGCTTTTCACTTGTTGCACATAAAGAAACGGGAACGGCCCCGGCTGCATATACAAGTTCGGTAGGTACATAGGAACAGTAAAGGCCGATAACCTTGCCGCCTCCATCTTTTAAACTTTTTAAAGCTAAAAATTTTTTCTGCTGAGCTTCAGCCAAGCTGTCAAAGCCTTTAGGCAAATTGTTCATAAGCATACTCCAAAAATAGTTTAGATTGAGTTACTCTATATTTATTATAATATGTTAATATTTATTAAAAAAAATTACAAGTAGTTGAGACAAATATAAAATTTTATTGTTATTTTATATTGAGCAAGAAAATCGAATTGAGCGTTGTGTTAGAAGGTATATAAATTATTTTTTAAAGTTAAGATATCTGCTCGAGTCCTTTTAAACATCTTCAAAATTTTTAAGTTCTTTTTTTACCTTAAAACATTCCGTGCAGTTTAAAAAGTCTTTGATATGGCTTGCGTAGTTTATTTTTTTATTCCATACCAGATAGATATTGCGGTATTGGTGGGGAACATCTCCTAACTCAAAGGCTATCAGTTTTTAATTTTTTACCATGTCTTCAACTGCTATTCTCGATATAAAAGATGTACCCAAGCCTTCTGCGGTCAACTGCTTTATTACCTCAGTGTCGTTTATCGAGGCGCTTATATTTATCGAATCTAAATCTATCTTTTGAGATTTTAAAATCAGCTCCATATTTTGCTTGACGGCCGAGCCTGCTTCACGGATAATAAAGGGTTCTTCGGCAATACGTTTTAAGTTGGGGTTTGATTTTTTTAGTTTTTGGTAATAAGAATTATTAGCGCTTATAAATACAAATTCGTCTTTATAAATGGGAAGAAACTCGCAGTTTTCATCTTCTGTTTTCATTCCGACAATGCCTATATCGACGGTATTTAGAGAAACCTTTTTTATTGTTTCAAGGCTGTTTTTTTCTTCAACCTTTATATAAATGTCGGGATGCTTTTTTTTAAACTCCCTCACTATGGAAGGAAGAAGGTAGCCTGCCGGAATGGTGGATGCTCCTATGGTTATAACCTTCCTTTCAGGATGGATAAATTTTTCTATTATCTTGTCCCTTTCGGCGAGAATAGTTTTTGCTTCGCCGTAAAGTTTATTTCCGGCTTCAGTTAACTTTAGCTCTCTTGTAGAACGCAAAAATAGAGGCGTATCGAGCTCTTCTTCAAGCTGCTTTAAGGTAAGGCTGACTGTGGGCTGAGATATGTTTAACTCGCTTGCCGTAGTCGAAAAACTTAAATTTTCCACAAGTTTGATAAATATTTCAAGCTGCTTAAATTCCATAAAAAGCTCCTTTTATTTTAATTTTTATTTTACATCCATTACAAATACACCTTTCCAACCGGTCTTGGGAGGAAATTCCTCATAATGAGCTATCCGCTTTAAGAAGACCTTAGATGGTGCATCGTTATATTTTTCTGCACATTCCAAAAAGTATTTTTCTGCCATGTTCCATTTTCTTTTTCTATAATATGAAAGACCTTTTTCAAAAAGGTGTTTTATATCTTTAATATGTTCTAAGGGAATCTTTTCTGTAGGTTGAAGAATTTCAAAGATTCTTACAGGCTCCGTTTTTCCTTTTACCGTAACATAGTCAAGCTCACGGCAGATAAAACTGTCATCCAAATTTTCGTATACTGATTCGGAAATAATCGATCTTGAAAGATATTCTTTATTAGCTCCTTCAAGGCGGGCTGCAAGATTTACCGTATCTCCTATTGACGTAAAATCCTTACGGGTTTTGGAACCTACCGGTCCGAATACTACAGGACCTGAGTTTATACCTATTCCTATAGAAACTAAAGCAGAACCTTCTTTTAAAGCCGCCTTCTGTTCCCTCCTCATTGCCTTGCGTATTTCCATAGCAGCCTTACATGCGTTGATTTCTTTTTTAGGTCCTGAGAAAAAGGCCATAATTTCATCGCCGACATATTTATCGACATCGCCGCCGTTTTCAAAAATTATTCTCGTTTCAATATCCAAATAACGGTTTAAAATCGCGATTACATCTTTAGGCTGCATATTTTCGCACATGCTTGTAAAACCCCGTATATCGGTAAATAAAAAACATAAATCTCTAGTAGTACTTTTGCGTAAAATATTTTTTTCAGCATTTTGAAGAGTATGAAAAGATACATAGGGCAAAATCCCTCGAATCAGTGAAATAATATTTTTTAACTCTATAGAGAGAGTCTTTATTTCATCATGGGTTTTGATATTTTCTTCAAAAATAAGCCGTTCTGCTTGAATTGATGCACTGCTTGACATCATATCCCGAATAATATTTGCAGTTTGTCTGATGTTTCCGCAGAGAAAAATAATCGGATTTGCAATAAAGTCTGCAAGAAATAAAGTTATAATTATTGAAGCATAGAAAAAAACGGCAGAAATTGATAGAACAAAAACCTTTGCCTTAAAATACGGACGATTTAAAATTTCTTTTAGGTAAGTAACGACGGAAAATCCTACAAGTCTTTGACCTTCCTTCCTTTGAAAAGTTACCGGATATACATAGATACATGTAGCTTTATTTTTGTTGTAAATAGGATTACTAGCAGTAAACTCATTTTTGCAGTGTTCTATATAACGGGCGGCATCTTCTGCTCTTATAACCTTTTCTTCATCAGGTATATTTTTTACCTGACCGGCAGCCGTCGTATAGGAAAACACATCAAAATCGGGAAGCCCCGAAGAGGAATTTATTTCTTCAAGAAAAACAGGGTTTTTACTGCTTGTTGTTATAATATCGACCCTCTGAAAAGGAAATGGAGCAGAAAGGTTTGTTTTTTTTATCCCTTCAAGAAAGGCACTTATCTTTGCATGAAGACCGTCTGAAAAACTATAGATTGCTGCAGCCTGTTCCGCTTGATTTTTACCCGTATTATTAACATTTTGAGTAAGAAGTACTTTATAGTTTCTTAAATCCGTATAAATAAAAGTTGAAAGAATTACCAATATTGTAAAAAGAATAACTATTGTTATTTTTGTTTTTATATGAGATCTTCTTTCTCTATTTTTTAAGGTATAAATGGATTTTTTAAATAATTCTTTAATATTTAATCTTTCTTTTTTTTCAGTATCTTCAGTCTCTTGTTGTATTTTTTCTTGCCGGCTCTTTAACCGTGCCATCATCTTTTTATACGAAGCTTTCTTTTTTTGTTCTTCTTCGAGTAAAAGTCTTTTATATTCTGTATATGCACTGTTTTGAGTTTTAATAGAAATAATTCCATGAGCAATCAAAATGATATGAAAAACAAGGGCTCCAAAAAAAGCAAAATATGTCAGAAAACTTAAAGACTTAAACCAACGCAATGTATTAGCAAAAGATACCATTCCTGCAACCGCTGTTGATAGGTAAAGCGTTACCGTTATTAACAAAGTTAGGTAAACAGCTGTTTTAGACATCTTTTTCTGAAAAATAGAAACCAAAACAACTATAAAACTTATGGGTAGTACAAAAAAGGAAAAGCAGCTTATATAAAAAAAGTTAAGACCTTTGTGAACAACACCTGAGAACAAAACAGTAAACGGATAAAGATTTATTGCATCCTGTTCTTGATTAAAAAGGTTCATCTTATCCATTCCAAATGGAAGAAACATAAGAGCCGCAAGAGATATAAGAGATATAATTCTCTTTGTATTGGGATGATTATAAATAAAATCCCATATTTTTTTTATCTTTTCATATTCAATCTTAGTCATCTTGCATCCTAATAGAAGTATTACAACTTTAATTCTATAGTTTACATATGTAAACGAATTTTGTCAATAGAATAAATTTCTTTATTATTTTTTATACCATAATTTAATCATATCTTGACAAAGGCATTAAGTTTAAGCTAGACTATCTATGTCTTTTTATGAGGAGGTAATCTTATCTTTAACATAGCATAGGAGTTTTGCAGTTTTATTAACTTGTAAAAGCTCCGCCGTACTTCAATTTAAATATTATTCTCAAATTTTATAAAATAAGGAGTATTGCTATGTTTAAGACATTTTTTATCTTTGTTAAACTTTACATAAAAAGTTTAGCCCTCGTACTAAAAGCGGGCAAAGTTAATGCCGTGCTGCTTTTATTGATTATACCTTTCCAAGCCCTTCTGCCGGCTGTTCTTATAGCTTCTTCAAACAGTATTATAAATGCAGTTGCCGAAAAAACGGGCGAAAACCTTATTCTTTTGCTGACGGTTTGGGCTATAGCCTTTCTTTTGTCGAATATTTTAACACCTGTGTACACAACAGTGCAAGGATTTTTAACCGACAAACTCACACAGTATTTGAACATTTCTTTAATGAATAAATCAAAAGAAATTACAAGTCTTTCAGTCTTTGAAGACAGCCGTTTTTATGATAATATTGAAATTCTTTCAAGCGAAGCAGGCTGGAGGCCGGTAAACCTTCTTGTATTCGGAGCAAGTATTATAAGCTCTTCCATTACGGCAATTTCAATGTTAGTACTTCTAGCAGATTTTAGCCCCTTGATTGCCCTTTTGATGTTCCTTGCTATAATTCCGCAAAGTCTTATCTTTTACCGCATACAACAAGAAGCCTTTGAAGTACTCGTTTCAAATAGTGCCGACTCACGAAAACTAAGTTATTATTCAAGCTTGCTTCTTTCAAAAGAAAATATAAAAGAAGTTCAGCTTTATAATCTCTATGATTTTTTTATTGAGAAATACACTGACAGCTTTCAAACGATAAAAAAGAACTTGGGCAAAAACCGCTTAAAAAAACTTGCCGCCTCAGTTTTCTTTTTAAGCTTTACCGTAATAATAAGCATTTTTATTTTCAGCCGTCTAATAGAAAAAGCTTTTTCGGGCAGCTTGTTGATAGGAAGTATTCTTATCTTTTCTTCGAGCATAATATATACAACCCAAAGTATTTCCCGCCTTGTGGAAGATTCAAGCCTTCTTTATGATACCCTTTTGTACATGCAAAAATATTTTAACTTTCTTTCAATTCAGGAAGAAAAAAACAAAACATCACAAGAATTTAAAACCGAGCCTTTTAAGTGCATTGAATTTAAAAATCTTTGTTTTAAATATCCTTTAAGCGAAGGTCTTGTGCTTGATAATATTTCTTTTTCGGTTAAACAGGGAGAAAAAATTGCAGTTGTCGGTGAAAACGGTTCAGGGAAGACCACATTGATAAAACTTTTTTGCAGATTTTATAAACCGGCAAGCGGAAAAATTCTTTTCGATAATACGGATATAAAAGATATTGATATCTTAGATCACCGAAAGAGAATCGGAGCCGTTTTCCAAGACTTTGCCCGCTTTACTCTTACTTTAAGAGAAAATACGGCTCTATCTTCCTTAGATAAACAAAAAAATAACAAGCTGGTTTTGAATGCCCTTAAAAAAGCAGGTCTCAGTTTTGAGCTTTCAAAAGGCGAAGATTCCGATTACAATCTTGATTCAGACCTTAATTTGGAAACTCTTCTGGGAACATCCTTTGAAGGCGGAAGAGATGTTTCAGGCGGTCAATGGCAAAAAATAGCAATTGCCCGAGCCTTTTTCGGCTCATTCGATATTCTTATTTTAGATGAACCGACAGCCTCGATAGATGCAAAAGCCGAATTCCAAATCTACGAAAAGTTTTTAGCCCTTACAAAAGGCAAAACCGTCTTTTTTGTAACTCATCGTCTTTCGACCGTCAAAAGGGCTGATAAGGTTCTTCTTTTAAAAAAAGGAAAAATCTACGGCTTTGCTCCCCATGAGGTTTTAATAAAAACCAATGCATATTATAAAGAACTTTACAATATGCAGGCAGAGGCTTATAGAGAGTAAGGCTTTATTCAACCATCAATTTTATATTATCAACAACAGAATTTTGCATATAATTGCTATTGACTATATGCATAAACTATAATAGAATTCATAAACCTTATACACCACTAGGAGACCAAAATGGAAATACTTTTAAAATCTTATAGGGGCAAAATTGAAGACCTTTATACATTCGGTTCAATCGCCGTAGTCGATAAGGACGGCAAGATTGTATATTCGGCAGGAGATCCAAAGGAAGTATCCTTTCCGCGTTCAAGTGCAAAACTTATTCAGGCTCTGGTGCCTCTTTCATTGGGTGCCAAGGAAAAGTTCAATCTAAGCCATGAAGAAATAGCTCAAATCTGTGCTTCCCATTCAGGCGAGGATTTTCATATAAAAACCGTAGCGGGAATATTAAAAAAAATCGGGCTTGATGAAAGTGCCTTAAAGTGCGGCCCTCACTACCCTTTTAAACCGGAAGTAGAATTGAGAATGAAGGTAAATAACGAAAAACCTCGCGATATTCACAATAATTGCAGCGGAAAGCATTCCGGTATGCTGGCAGCAGCCGTATTGATGAAGGCTTCTACTGGCGATTATTACAAGCCTCAGCACCCCGTTCAGCAAAAAATACGGGAAATGATAGAACTGATTTGCGATTGCAAGATTCCCGATGATAATATCTCGGTTGACGGCTGCGGAGTTCCGGTTCACTCCCTGCCCCTTTACAATTTTGCATTCGGAATGGCAAGGATGGCCGACTATAAAAACCTGCCTCAAAATTTATCTACCCATGCGAAGGACATAATAGATTCCATAACAGCCTGTTCCGAATACACTTCCGGCACGGATAGAATAGACCATCTTTTGGTCAAAAAATATCCCGGAAAACTTGTTGTAAAATCGGGAGCAAACGGATATTTCGGCGGCCTTTTACCCGATAAAAAATACGGCATTGCCGTCAAAACCTATGACGGAATTTCAAAAACCAGAGATATCGTTTTGGTTCACTTGTTAAAAAAACTCGGTGTAATTGATAAAGCCGATTACGAATATTTTGATAGCATTGCCGATAAAAACATCAAAAATCATAGAGGCGAAATAGCAGGAGAGGTTGTACCCCAGTTTTAAATTCTCAACTCATAAAACGGCAGTTTGAACAGCCTAGAATATGAACCCGTTTTTTCCCTTTTTTTCGGTCAAAGTATCTTGCAATTAGATGAGCTTCATTTGGAACAGTCTTATGGCAAACAGGGCATTGGCGCTGCACATCTTTTTCACAGCTGGGATAACAATGCGGACAGCCGTATATATAGCATAATCGATCATCCGCTCCCGGATACACAGCCGATTTTACCTGTTCATCTCTAGCCAAAAGTGTACCGCAAACAGGGCAAACTCCTGGGGACCCTTTTTTTCCTGTTTGCCTGATTTTTTTGCCGCTTGCATGTTTTGAAGATGCACTGAAAAGAACATAAGCAAATACAATTAAAAAAAGGCCTATAAAAACTAGTATCATCCATGATAAAGGCTGTAAATCCGTCATAAATACATCATACACCTTTTTTTCTATTGATTCAATACTAAAACTATGATATAATTAACAAGTGGGAATTTTATTTGTGGTTGCCACTCCTATAGGCAATCTAAAAGATATCAGTTTTAGAGCTTTAGAGACTTTTCAAGAAGCCGATTTTATCGCCTGTGAGGATACGAGGCACACCTTGGGCCTTTTAACTCATTATGAAATTTCAAAGCCTTTGATTTCATGCAGGGCTGTAAATGAAGCCGCAGCCTCCGAAAAAATTGTAAAACTTTTAGATGAAGGAAAAAAAATAGCCTATGCAAGCGATGCGGGAACACCGGCAATCAGCGATCCGGGTTCTATTTTAGTAAGAACGGCAAGGGAAGCAGGACATACAATAATCCCGATTCCGGGAGCTTCAGCCTTTGGTGCTATAATGAGTATAGCTGGAACCTACGACAAAACAGTAGTGTTTGAGGGTTTTTTGTCGCCTAAGGCCGGAAAACGAAAGCGAAGGCTTCAGGAGCTATTTGACTTTGGGGCAGGCTTTGTTTTATACGAATCCCCCTATAGAATCGTAAAGCTCTTAGCCGATATTGCCGAAATAGATAGTAGCCGTGAGCTTATTGTAGGGAGGGAGCTTACAAAACTCCATGAAGAGATTATCAAGGGACAGGCTGCTGAAGTTTTAAAAAACTTTGAAAAAAGACCCTCGATAAAAGGAGAATTTTCTGTTTTTGTTACAGGAAAATAGATTTTTGTAAAAATAAAACCTTAACTTTTAACTAAGATTAACCGATAATCGGTTAGGAAGGCAGGAAAATATGATGATAGAAAAATTGGGCGGAATTGATCCGATCAAAAACTTACAAAACACTCAAAAACCGAGAAAAATAGAGATGGTAGGAGCTTCTGATTCAATACAAGTGTCTCCTGAGGCTCAAAAACTATCAGAGATTTATTTTGCAATGGATGCAGTAAAGGCTGCTCCGGATGTCCGTCAGGAAAAAATAGAAGAAGTTAGAAGAAAATTTCAAGATCCTTCATATATAGACAGTGTTTTAGATCAAACAGCAGATAAAATCCTAGATTCTTTAGGGTTTTAATTAAATATTTTTATTAAGGACATGGGCTTGCCATACAAACAAGTCAATTTAGCTTAAATATCATCTTTACAAAAACAACAAAGGCTGCAAACTCCTATGAGTTTACAGCCTTTTTTATTTGGTTTTCGTACATCGTTGATAGTTTTTATTGATACATTATAAGGTATGGGCGAGGGTTTAAGTTAAAAACCTCCTGAGGGGTCATCATGGGCTGGTCATAACCGGCTCCAGCAACAGTCGGCTTTGAAAAAAGCTTAAAAGACTTAAGCGGAATATTTTTTGCAAGAGCATTATACGCATAAGAATCTTTCTTCAATTGAGGAGAACCGAAGCCGTCCGCACAATGGATAAGCTGCACTCTTTCATAATCGCTTCTTACATTAGCCCTTTTTTTAATCATTATAGAATTAAACTGATGAATTACAAGCATTCTTCTGCCCGGAATATTATTTTCTTTTATATATTTATCCATAATTTCCTGAGCCTTATTTATCTCATCACCCGTAACGGAGCCGATTACCTTCATCGGTTCTGTTGTATGCCATTCGGGATCCAAGGCTAAATGCACATTTGGGTACTTCAAAAAAGGCAAAATTGCGTTCATAGCTTGTTCTACCGTATATTTTCCGATTTGATGGTCAATAAATACATACCAGCCCCTTTCGGCAGCAAATTCTATATATTTTTTTACAGTAGGCATACGGAGAAGACCTATGTCTCCACCCGGCCAACAGGTACCGTAAATTAGATAAAAAGCCGGAATAAGGCCTCTCTCATTGTTTACTTCATCATAAGTTGCTGCAAACTCATTCATAATCGGTTCGATTTCTTCAGGGGAATATCTGCCTAAAATACCCATAGTATAGGCCCCCGGTTTTCCATAAAGAGCAAAAATATCATTATTTAATAAAACGGATTGCAGCTTTGATTCGTCAAATTTAAGAGACGCCTCCATTTCTTCTTTGGTTTTTGCGCTATAAATAAGGGAGTCCTTTTCATAGGGATTATCTTTTACCCATAAAGCCGAGGGAAACAAAGGATTCCACTTGCTTAAAAGAGAAGATTCAGGCTCATTTTTCTTTATATCTCCGGATTCGGAAGAAAAAACAGAAAAAAACAACAAAAAAAATAATGCATTAAAAAAAATTTTAATAAGAGGCTTTTTCATTAATATCTGTATCGGCTTAAAAAAAATAAGCTTTAACAGATAATTTTTAGTGAACCTATTTTTTTGAAGTCAAAGGTCCGGTATTTTAATTGATTTTTTTAACCTTTTCCTTTATACTTAATTAACGGTAGATATTTTAATAGAGAGATGCCTGTAATTATATGCTTTTATTTTTAGAAAATTTTTTGATAGTTCTTTTTTCTTCTCTTTTTGTACTTCTTAAAACCGGATCGTTTATAGTTATTCCCTGCTTTATGATATTTTTTTCTATGGGGCTTTGGAGCGGTATGATACACAGTAAAATAAAGCCTTTTATCTTTATCATCTTTGTCATATTTATAGCAGCATTCAATAAAAATCTTGCATTTTTTTCTCCCGTTTTTATCGCTATGAATTTAGAAGCCGAAGAAAATCAAAAGAACTTGTCCCTTATTTTTAAATTTCTTCCTTTGTTGTGTGTATTTTTTAATTTCGATCTTATTTTTTTCCTATTTACTTTGATTATATTCTTTTATTCGGGTGTTAAAGAAAACTATTTACTTAAAACATTGGAAGTAACCGGACTAAAAGACAAACTTGCCGAAAACAAAATTAATTCGGAAAAAAGAGAAAGAATTTTAGAAAACGAGGTTTTAAAAAACGCTGAAGTTTTAATCCTAGCCGAACGGAACAGAATTTCAGGAAGTCTTCATAACTCCATAGGGCATACACTTAGTGCCGGTATTTTACAGGTGAATGCACTAAAATATATTTCAAACCAACAAGAAGTAAAAGACAGCTTAAATATTTTACAAAATTCTTTAGAAAACGGTATGACCGAAATAAGAGAATGTCTTCATAATATGCACAACGATTCTTTTAATTTACAAACAGGCTTAGAAGAACTTGTTGAAAGCACAAAAAAAATTAAAATACAATTAACATATAAGGTAGACTCTATACCCTATGAGCTAAAATACGATATTTTTTCAATAGTAAAAGAAAGCCTTTCAAATACCATCAAACACAGCGGAGCAAGCGAATTGAATTTAAGCCTACTGGAACATACCGGCTTTTACTCTCTTATAATAAAAGATAATGGGCGAGGCTTTTCAGGGAAACAAATCAAAAATCTAAATTATGGAATAGGTTTAAAGGTTATAGCCGACCTTGTAGAAAAACATAGAGGTATAATTAAATTTTATTCCGAAAACGGATTTAAAACACATATCATATTTCCAAAAATAAAGGATGAACAAAATGCGGCTCATAATAGTTGATGATGATTGTCTTGTAGTTTCCTCTTTAAAAACAATATTAGCGGCCAATGGATTCGATATTATTGCAACCGGCTCAAACGGAAGCGAAGCTATTACCCTCTTTAATGAATATAAACCGGATATTCTTTTAATGGATATCAGAATGGAAAATATGACCGGAATAGAAGCAAGCGAAAAAATTCTAGCAGAACATAAGGATGCAAAAATATTATTGCTTACAACCTTTAACGATGAAGAATATATTACAAAAGCCATTAACTTCGGATGTAAGGGTTATATATTAAAACAAAATATAGATTCTCTAGTGCCTGCATTAAATGCTGTGGGAGCAGGGAGCATCGTATTCGATTCGGAGATAATATCAAAAATTCCTCAAACAAAACCGGCCCGCTCTCAATTTTCAGACGACTTAAATGATAGAGAAACGGATGTTTTAGAGTTGGTTGCTGACGGGCTTAATAATAAAGAAATAGCAAACCGCCTTAGTTTAAGCGAAGGAACTGTCCGAAATTATGTTTCTTCCATACTCGAAAAACTGAATTTAAGAGATAGAACACAATTAGTTGTATATTATTATACAAGATAGGAGGATCTTGATTGAAAAAGGAAAAAAGCAATAGTCAAAAATTTTTAGCTTGGTATGCAAGAGTTATTCAAGAACAAAAAAAAGGCCTCTATGACTTTAACCAAAAAATATATATCACGATTGTAAGTTTTGTAAATAATGACCTTTTAACTACTGCGGCCGCAGGGGCATATAATTTTTTAATGTCGGCTCTCCCTATTTTTATTTTAACATTAACTATTTTGCTCCGTGTCTTAAAACAAAGTCCTCAGCAAATAAAAGAAGCTATAAGAGCGCTTTCAATTTTTCAAAACACGGTTAATATTGACAGGTTTTTTAATTTTTTACTGAATATAAATAGCTTTTCTTTTTTTGAATTTATTGTTCTAATTTTTGTTTTATGGATGGCCAGACGTTTTTTTGCCACCATTCAGCATTCAATCAGAAAAGTATACCGTAAGAAAATAAAAATAACCCCTTTAAAGACCAGTCTTATAGTTATTCTAGGCGAAATAATTGTTGTCATTCTGCTTGTTTTTCTATTTATATTTTTAATAACGGGCTCTGCGGTATTTAGAAGCGATTTTGCTCAACCGGTTTTTTCAGCGAATTTGTTTAGTCTTTTAAGGAATCTATTTAGATTTATTCCCGTTATTTTTATGCAGCTATTTGTCTGTTTAATATATTATTTTATGCCGCCTATAAAACCTTCTTTTAAGACAGCCTTGCTTTCATCCGCAGCTTGTACCCTGTCTTATTATTTTATAAAGATATTTTTAATTTTTTTTAGGTCTACGGTTAAATTTACATTTGTATACGGCCTTTTTACAAATGTAATACTCATTTTAATTCAAGTCTGGTTTTTCTTTTTTTTCTTTGTGTTTTTTGCACAGTTTATGTATGTAAATCAATTTTTTAACAGCTTTATAATTTCACAGCTTTACAGGCTCCCAAAAGAAGATGCCCCCGGTTTTTTTAATCAGCTTTTAAGACATCTTTTTATAGAACCTCCCAAGGAATATAGAAAAAAAGCTATTGAAGTAAAAGCCGGCGAGGTAATATTTAACTACGAAGATATATCAAGCGATATTTACTACATAATAGAAGGCTCAGTAAGGGTTACAACATTAAATAAAATTTTAGATTTGGAAAAGGGAGACCTGTTTGGAGAATTCGCCTGTCTTTTAAATGGAAAAAGAACGGGCACGGCTATTGCGGTAACAGACTGTCTTTTAGCCGTTGTTCCTGAAAATCTTTTTTTAGAAGCGATTTCAATCGATGGAAATGTTTCAAGGCAGGCCTTAAAAATTTTAGCCGAATCTTTAATAGACCAAAACTGAAATTTAAAGAACCTCGAAGAAGCACTGCTCTTCGAGGTTCTTTTTAAACTTATTTCTTTTTATTAATCAGCTTTAAGGTATAGTTTCCTAAAAAACCTCCGCCGACAAGACAAATTAAAAATATCCATCCTGAAAGTGAAAAGTTTGCAATTGGGGTATACAAGGCACCGACATTGCATCCGTTTGAGAGCCTTGTTCCAAAGCCCATCGCAAAACCGCCGATTGCAAAAACAATAATATCTTTTACCCTAATTTTTAACTCCGATGTAAAGCTTTTTGTAAAGCTTCCTGCAAGAAGAAGACATATCGCAGTACCGGCCACAATACCTATGTTCTGAACAAAAACCGGATGCTCAAAGAAAGGCATTGTATAAGGCTTCGGTTTACCTCCGGTAAAAGCAACAATGGAATCAACACTCATACCGAAAAACTTTAACAGTCTTCCGAACCAAAAGCCAAAAGGAGTAGAGGCACCCCAACCTTCCTTTGTAACACCCATCAAAAGAGTAAACAAAACAGAAAGTAAAACAGCCCCCATAGTTAAAGACCAAGGTTCAACAAAAGGTTTTTTGTAAGTTGTTTCACTAAAAAATTTATAGTTATGTGTATCAAGTTCTTTTACTGCATCCTGATCTTTTTCGGAGCCTACACCTGAATATTTGTTTTGCTTTTTCCTTTTACTTTCATACATATATGAAATTACAACAACAATGCCTGCAAATAAAGCTGTTACAATGATTGCACCTAGATATCCGTCCTTTCCATTTGAAGCGAACCAATCGGGTATAAAGACACCACTGCCTGTTCCGCTTTTAAATAATGAATCTTTGATCCATGACTGTTTGGCCTGAATGGGAAGACCTACAAAAACACCTATTCCAAAAAATAAAAGAGTAATAAGAGCTCGCGGTAAACCCGTAACCAAGTCCGTAAGAGTTCCTGTTGCACAGCAAGAGGAATAACTCATACCGAAACCGAATAGGAGGCCTCCTAAGATTAGGCCTAAGTTGATAGGATTAATCCAAAGGTCATAGTTTTTAACGTCTCCAAAAATAAGAAAGGCAGAAGTAAGAATTGCAGAAATTACGAACATCAACATCAAAGCTCTCATAAGTTTGGTGGAGCCTGTTCGATATGCTCTGTTTACACTTCCTGCAAAGCCAAACAATGAACGGGTTAAAACATAGCCTAAGGCTATTCCTATAACCCATCTAAAAAATAACATATCCGTCTTTAATAAAGCGGAACCCAAAACAATGCTTAAAATCAGCACTGCAAAACCGATAATGTTTTCGATTTTTTTCATACAAAACTCCTTATAAACTATTATGTACTTTTTTCTTTTCGGCGGGTACCGAATCTATAAAATAGAAAACCCAGCAGCGTCCAAGCTATCAAAAAAAACATTGAGCCCTTTGTCAACTGTGCCGGTGAACCCGGAATTAAAAGAAGGCCTATAAATATCAAACCTATAAGACCCGAAAAAGCACACATCGTTTTTTCAAATAAATTTTTACCTTTTCTAATCCCTATTATACCCACATAGGTATAAGCCAATGCAGCCAATACGGAGGCCATATCCACAATCAAAATAATTACTTCTCGTCCTATCCATGGCCCTATTAAACTTACGCCCGCAATAAACAAAATTGCATTCGGGTATAAATTCTTATCGTTCTTTTTACCCAAAAAAGCCGGAGAAAGCTTTTCATTAGACAAAGCACCAAGCAATTTGCTGCTGCTTATCATAAAGCCGTTTATACCTCCGGTAACAGCCGAAAAAATTGCAATAAGTAAAAGGAAAAAGCCTATAGAGCCGGTCTTGCTTGTTACTGATGAGGCAACAGCCCACTCAACCTTAGCAGCTTCTTCAGGGCCATAGCTCAAAGCTCCTATCATGTTTAAAAGGCTGTATAGCAAGATGCCAAAAATTATGGAAATAATCGTAGGCAAATGTGTCTTAGACGGAGCAAACCCCAAATCGCAGGACACTTGCGGAACTACATCAAAGCCCACAAACAAAAAAGGAATTATAGCTATTATCGATGCGGTTTTTGCCAAAGATATTTTATTATAGCCCAAATAATTATCGGAAAAGACTTTCAAATCGCTTTTTCCCAAAATTATAAAAAATAAAACTATAACGATAAGCACAAGCGCAGAGCTCATGATGTTTTGTATCTTTGCACTTAAAGAAAGCCCTCTTAAATTGATTATAGTGAAAACTATAATCGGAGCTGAGGCTATAAGAATATCGGCAAGATAGACACTTGTTTGGCCGAAATCATACATATAGCCCAATAGCATCGCTTTACCGAAAATCTTACGCAATATAAGAACATAAGCTGTTGCATTTAAAGGTATCATGCTCAAATAACAAAGACTCAATGACCAGCCTACAACAAAACCGTGTACCTTTCCCATATTTGTCAAGGTATAGGAAAATTCACCGCCCTCGCCTACATGATTGCTAAGCATAACCTGATAAGCCTTTTGTATTACTATAACAAAAAGGCCACCTATACAAAGACCAAGGACGGTATTTATAACCCCCGAATTAGGTAAGAAAAGAGTTCCCGGCAAAATAAAAGAACCCCATCCGATAATTGAACCTATTACAAGATTTAAAACATCGAATTTTGACAGTCCCTTTACCTTTGCCGGTATTTTTTTATCTTTCAAAAGCTTTTTCCTATCTAAAATTATATTTAGTAACTATCGGCTTTCGCTTTTGAGTAAGGTCATTAAAGTATTCATAAACACTTATACCTAAAAATGAACCCATAATATTTACTATGTTCTTATATCCCTTACCTTTTAAAGCACAAAGAGCATTGTAGCTTCTCTGGCTTGAGCGGCAATGTACATATACCGGTTTATCTTTCGGAATCTCATTCATTCTTTCACGTAATTGGCTCAAAGGAATATTTACGGCATTTAAAAGATGACCTGCTTCAAATTCCTTGGGCTCGCGGACGTCAACAATAAAAGCATTTGATTCGACAAGCTCTCTTACCATTGTAACAGGAACCTGCTTATACACTCCGTTTAAAATATTTAAGCCTACAAGAGCTGCATGGTTAACAATATCCTTTGCAGTCCCGAACATAGGGGAATAACAAAGCTCCAACTCTTTTAAGTCTTCCAAAGTTCCGCCCAACATAATAAATGAAGCTATAACATCTATACGCTTATCGACATTTCCTTTTCCTATTGCTTGAGCTCCTAAAATCTTGCCGGAAGGCTTGGCAAAAATCAGCTTAAAGAAAAGAGGATGTGCATCCGGCATAAGACCTACCTTATCTCCCGGAATAACATAGACAAAGTCATAATTAATTCCCTGTGCCTGACACTCTCTTTCATTGAGACCCGTACATGCGGCATTATAATCAAAACATTGGATAACTGAAGAGCCGATGACTCCCGTGTTTCGATGAGGAATGCCGTACATATCATCTGCTGCTGCTCTAGCCTGTCTTTGTGCAGGGCCTGCAAGAGTAAGTCTTGTCTTTTTGCGCGTTATAAAATGACTTACTTCAATAGCATCTCCTACAGCATAAATGTCATCTACACTGGTACGGTAATTATGATCTACTAAAATAGCTCCCGTATCTCCAAGTTTTATGCCTGCACCTTGAGCTAAAGCAACTTCAGGACGGACACCCAATGATAGAACAACAGCTCCGGCATCAATCTTTTTGCCGCTTTCAAGGATAATAAAACCGTCTCCTATTTCTTTTATACCGTCGCCCAAAACTAAGTTTACGCCCTTATCGTGCAACTCTTTATGAAGAATCTGGGCCATATCATAATCGAACGGAGCCATTACCTGCGGAAGTTTTTCTACGAGAGAAACATTTTTACCTGCAAGCTTAAAGTTTTCGGCAACCTCAATACCGATAAAACCTGCACCTATAACCGCAATATCTTTTACATCATTGGCTTTAACATAATCATCAAGTTTTTTGATATCTACAACATTCCTTACAGTAAAGACATGAGGCTTATCATATCCCGCTATAGAACGCGGAACCACAGGTGCTGCCCCCGGAGAAAGAACTAAAACATCATAAGTCTCTTCAAATTCCTTACCTGTATTTAAGTCTTTTACCTTAACGATTTTTTTTGATGAATCGACAGCCAATACCTCATGAGAGGTCTTTGCAATAATATTATATTGCTTTTTGAACTGTTCGGGACTCATCAAAACAAGATTCTCGCTTTCGGGAACAATCCTGCTCAAAAAAAAGGGTAAAGCACAGTTTGAAAAGGATACATTGGGACCTTTTTCAAACATAATGACTTCAGCATTTTCATCCAAGCGTCTAACTCTTGCAGCAACGGATGCCCCGCCTGCTACGCCTCCTACAATTACAACTTTCTTTGCCATAAACTACTCCTTAAAATAAAATTTATCATGCATTTATTCGTGCGGAGGTTTTAATACCCCGACGCTCTGCGTCGTAACAAAGGGTATTAAAACCGACTGCAACCACCTTATGAGAACAACATACCCCGATGCTCTGCGTCGGGGTTGTTGATTTTTGCAAATACTTTTTTATAATATAAGGCAACACAATCATTTGGATATATTTCTAAAATCTTATCAAAATATTTAGTTGCAGCTTCAATTCCTTCCGTTGATAATGAATTTAAAGCTTTCTTCATATATTCTTGTGTTTTATATTTTAAATTCTTAACAAAATCATCATCACCATCATATACTTCATATAAAAAAACATTTTTATCTAACGTATTTTTAATCTTCTGTATAGGTCTAATATAATGTCCAGAAATATTTTTCAGTGATTCATATATTTTATCGGATATCATAATACATGAACAATACCTTTTTGTTGATTCTTGTAAAACTTCCGCAATATGATAAGAATTAGAAATAATAATACTATCCATACGCATTGAATTGCCTATAGTACCTAAAAGAATATCACCCATATCAATACCTATACCTATTCTTAAGGGGGAAGAATTAGGAGCTGCAATACTATTCTGGGCAAGAGCCTTTTGTATAGCTACTGCACAAGAAAGAGCCGAATCGGCCCCGTCAGGAAATAAAGCAAAAAAACCGTCACCCAAATACTTGGTTATCACTCCGTTATACTCCCTTACAACCGGAGCAACCAATGCAAAATACTCATTTAATAATTCAAAAACCTGATTCGGTTCCAACTTTTCTGAAGTACGAGTAAATGAGCGTATATCTATAGAAAGAATAGGCATTGTAAGCTCTACATTATCTCCTAACTTAACATCTATTATTGATCTTTTATTTAAGAACTCTACAATTTGATCAGGCACAAAACGAATAAGAGACTTATTTATAAGTTTCATTTCAACACTCAAATCTTCTATTCTTTTTATTGAATCGACATAATCATCCAACACTTTTATGGACAAAATAATAACGGCAAAAACCGTTCCTATTTGAATAAAAAATTCTCCCGGTATAATACCTAGGGCAACCATTAAATCGTAAACACCGAATAAAAATAATACGGAGGTTGCTGTAAATATCCAAACGGCAAATTCTTTCTTCTTCTTCAAACCGATAATTGCAATAAAAATAATATGGGCTACACAAAATCCTGCGAAGACTTGATAGTAAATTAACAAAGATACCGACATTTCAGGCGGAAGCACAATAGTAGATATTGCATATAAAATAGATACCGATAATATAATTATGTAAGGAATTTTATACTTAAATTTTAAAGCTTTGCTTAAAAAAACGGTAAACAAAATAATCGGCAGAGGAAAGGAAACATACCTCATAATAAAATTAAATAACCATGGGGTACTAGGAAACAAAATAATAAAAATATGGGGATAAAAGAAAATTCCCCGCAAAGCCAATACCATGGCTGTCAAGGCAAACCAAATAACAAAGGATGCCTGTTTATGAAAAAAAGAAAGAATAAAGAAAAACAGAGCAACCGAAAAAGTTATCGCAAATATAATACCGTAAAAAATCAGATCGGCTCTAAACATTTCTCCGATTTGAGAAGCTTCACCTAAAATAATCGGTCCGGAAATATAGCCCTTATTATTAAAAAAATTAGAAACATTAATAATTATATTGGACGTTCCGTCTTTTAAGGGTCTAAAAGCTATTTGAGAAGACCGAGCTCCGGGAGTTTCAGTTTCACGATTTATACCCGGCTGACCCTGACTGTCAACATCAATTCCATTTATCACTATACCGCAGCTTGCAAAAATATGCGGAACTTGAATTGCATAAATTACAGCAGGATCTAAACCTGAAAGTTCTAATCCATAAGAACCATACCCATAAGCATTGCCAAGTTCCTTACTGGAAAATTTACCTGGAACCTTAGAATACGATTCTGTAGAACCGCTTTTCAAAGAGTAAAATTGATTAGGGGTATAATGGAAATCTCCGCTTAAAGAAAAAAGAATTTTTTCTGATAAAGGCTGAGACGGAATATTAACCTTACCTTTTTTTACCTCCAAATCTATAATTTTTTGTTCATAAGCAGAGGTAAACAAATTAGTTAAATACGGAAGCGCAAATAAAACCAAAAAAGGTATAGACCCCAAAAACAATCTTTTTTTTCCTATCGGCATACTCTTTTTACCTCATATATTTTAAGCGGCTCATCCTTTCCTCTAAATCTTACCAAACCGTTATATTTAAATACAACTTCATCGGTTAATAAATCAGATGCATTTTTTTTCACGGCCTCACTTATAAAAATATCGGCTTCTTTTTTTAAAGCATAAAAATGGAGACGGGAGGCAACATTGACAGCATCGGATATAACAGTACTGTCCATTCTTTGCTCTTCTCCTATAGTACCAAGCATAAGCCTTCCATAATGGATTCCTACAGCAAGATTTATTTTAGGAAGCCGGTTTATTTGTCTATCCATATTTTCAACATGAATAATATCCTTAATTTCAAGCATACATTTTATGACTTCATCTGCCGATCCGTAAAAAAGAACCATTAAACCTTCAGGTAAATATTTATCAACAAATCCTTTATGAGATTGAATAATGGGATTAATTCTTGATAAAGTATCATTATAAACATGAAGTAAACTCAACCTCTCTTTTTCCGTTTGCAATCCCGTATAAACGCTTAAATGAATAAAAGCTATATACATATCTTTTAAAATATTATCACCAAGCTTAATATCTACATGTTTTTTGCTTAAAAAGTTCATAAATTCATTAGGAACGAATTTTGCCAGAGCCTTATTTGTAGCCTCTATCTGCTCCGTAATTCTTATAACCTTATTGGCACTATCTCTAAAAGTACGCAAAATAACAATGGCCATAGGAATCAATAAAACTAAAACGCCTACATGTGACACAAAAAAGCCTTGAATAACTCTATTTGAAATTAAAATATCTCTTATACTTAAGATTAAGAAAATGGAAAAACCTGTCAAAAAAAGGATAGCTGACGCATCTTTTCGTAAAGCGGCTTTAACAACAATTATTATATTATACACGGCAAACAATAAAACATAGATTTGAGCAGGCTGCAGCAGAGCTGCTGAAACTCTCATAGGAGCAAAAATATTTATCATAATATATAATATTGCGGGAACGAACATTATAATCCAATATTTGCTTTTCATTTTACTAAACAAGTTATGTATAAATAATGAAGCAAAAACAAGACCAAGAGAAAGAGTCATATAACCTATTCTAAAAAGAATCTCCCCGTTAATACTAGGTATTATTGTAGTAAGTAAAAATTCGTCGTAACAGCATATCCTTAAACAAAAATTTGCCGACAATAAACCAAAATAAAGAGAATGTTTTTCTTTAGGATAAAAAATAAACAAAGCGGTAAAAAAAGAAGCTGCCAGCAAAAGAATACCGGCCAATATGGTTAAAGTTAAAATACTCGCATTTTTTTTATCTAAAAGAGTAGAAAAAAAACCGAACTCTATAGGTTTTAAAAATCCTGCCTTATTATCGTTAAAATTGGAAACATGGAATACTAATATTACTTCTTCCTTTCCTAAAGTAGGAAGAGGAATAAAGGGTGCATCCCAATTAAAGGTTTCAGATTTGGGGGAATAACCAACAACACCGCTTCTATGAATTTCCTTGCCGTCAAGATATGCAATAAAGGCTGAAGAAACAGTTCCTGTTTTTATTGCATATACACCGCTTGAAGAAAGATTTTTTATTTTCAAAGCATAAGTGCCGTAACCATAGACGGAAAGATTATCTGCATACTTATGCCAAGACTTGTTTATATCCTCAAAACGGCTGTATTCAGAAAAATCTTCTGAAGGATTTACAAATTTATTTGGAATAAAAATCCAATCTCCTTCAAGAACCTGTATATCCCCTACAGTAATATTTTCTGCATCAAAAACACCCTTTACAACAGGTTTTGATGCAGGACCGGTAGATTTCGTACATGAAATTAAAAATAAGATACAAATAAAAATCAGAAGAAACTTTTTCACACACTTACTCCACAAGTTTTATAGATGATACTCTAATACCGGAGATTGTCAATAGGGGGATTATTTATAAAAAGCTTCTTCGATACGGCTTATTAAATCTTTTGAGACTGCGAATTCCATTTCGGTATTATTATCAAGCTCTACCTTTAATACAGTCTTTTCCTTATGAAGCCCATGCAAGACATCTTTAACTTTTTCTTTTTTTATAGTTGTAGAAACGCGTAAATATCCTAAAGAAAGATTTCTATCAAGAGTATTAAGGTCAAAAAGTTCTACAATTTCTTTAGAGTCTAAAATAAAATAGGCCTTTAAAATAAAAGCATCGGCTTTATTATATAAGGTAAAATTAAAAAAGGCATCCGAAACATATTCTCTTTGCCTCATTTGATAGGTAAAATCAGCCATTATATGGCTTGAAGTATCCTTTTCGTTTTGTAATACCATTTTCCCCGGCCGGATATAATACTTTATTGTACCGGAGTCCATATAAGCAGTGATAACCTTATCCTTTCCCGATGAAGCGGTTACACATGAAGAAAATAAGAATAAAAAAGGTATTAAAATAAAAAGATATTTTTTCATACAATCAATCTAAAAAAAGGCCTCACTATCAAAATAATGAGGCCGTTAAAGCTATAATAGCTTATTCTCCCGTAACAACAGTCGTTACTACAAAATAGGGAATAATAGGGCTTGCAGGCCAGTTTACTCTAACATCAACCGTTCCTACCTTTGTGATACCGCCATTTTTAGCAGCCTGAGCAACACCGCCCTCACCTTTTAATGGAAGCATAAAAACAAAGGCTTGAGAAGCCTCACCTGTTTTTTTCCCTACAGAGCCTGTCGCACCTGCAACGGGCATTACTGTTGAACATGATGCAATTAAAATAGCAGCAAGTACAACAAACAAAACTAAAGCAATTTTTTTCATTTGTCACTCCTTATATTGTTATCTTTAAATAAGGCTATCATTTTTTTATATTTATGTCAATCTAACACCTGTATTTTTTAGAAAATTTTTAGAGAAAAATTATAAAAAACTTGACGGCTAAATACATGTGTGCTACAATTTTAATCGGCAGTTAAAAAGTGTCTATTTTGCCGTTAAGATATTTCTTAATTAAGCAGGTGATGCACAAAACTGCAAAGTTTTTAAACTTTTATAGTTTTCTTAAAAAATGGAGGTTCATTTATGAAAAAGAGAACTTTGGTATTCGGTGTTTTTTTGATAGCATTGTTTGCTTTTATTGCAGGATGCAGCAAAGAAACTGAGGAAAAAGGATCTGCAAAAACAGAAACTAAAGGTCCGGCATATCACATTGGAATTATGACCGGAACAGTATCGCAATCTGAAGATGACTTGCGCGGAGCTGAAGAGCTTATCCGCCTTTACGGTTCTGTAAAAGACGGAGGAATGATTCAGCATATTACCTATCCTGATGATTTTATGTCTCAGCAGGAAACAACAATCTCTCAGATTGTAGCTCTTGCGGATGATCCTAAAATGAAGGCTATCGTTACAAATCAGTCAATTCCGGGAACAGCAGAAGCTTTTAAACGCGTAAAAGAAAAGAGACCCGATATTCTTTGTTTTGCTGGTGAAGCTCATGAGGATCCGCTTGTAATTGATGCCGCCGCCGATATGGTTGCATCTCAGGATTTTATTTCTCGAGGATATACAATCGCTTGGGCTGCAAAACAAATAGGAGCAAAGCATTTTGTTCATATTTCTTTCCCCAGACACATGTCATATCAGACCTTAGGCTTACGCCGACAGCTTCTTGAAATTGCTTGTAAAGAGGATTTGGGTATGGAATTCCATTTTGAAACAGCTCCTGATCCCACAAGCGATGTCGGAACAGCCGGTGCTCAGCAATTCATTTTGGAAAAAGTTCCTCAGTGGATTGAAAAATACGGAAAAGAAACCTGTTTCTTCTGTACAAATGATGCTCATACGGAACCTTTGTTAAAGCAGCTTTTTGCTTACGGCGGTATGTTTATTGAAGCAGACTTGCCCTCACCATTGATGGGATATCCCGGAGCTTTAGGTATCGACTTATCTGCAGAGCAGGGCGACTTCCAGAAAATATTAAAGAAAGTCGAAGATACTGTTATTGCAAAGGGCGGAAAAGGAAGATTCGGTACTTGGGCATATTCTTTAGGCTTTACCGTTTCTGCAGGTTTGGGCGAATATGCCCGCCGTGTTATTGACGGAGAAGCAAAACTACATAATATGAAGGATTTGTCGGAAGCCTTTAATAAGTTTACTCCGGGAGCAAAATGGAAGAGTACTGCATATGTTGATGCAAGCACAGGCGTTCGCTCAAAGAATCATGCCTTGATGTTTATGGATACATACGTTTTCGGTCAGGGTTATCTGCCGTCTACAGCTCAGGAAATTCCGGATAAATATTATACCACTAAATTCTCCAACTAAATTGGGGCGAATTATTGGTTAATTTATTTTTAAAGGATTATTTAATTTTCCTTAACTCGTAATTTTATAGGGGCGGATTAGCTTCGCCCCTTACTTTTTGATTTAGGACAGAACTGTTATGAATGACAATAAAGATTTTTTGACATTGGAAAATATCACAAAAGATTTTTCCGGTACACAGGTTCTGCAAGGTGTGAATTTTTCGTTAAAAAGAGGAGAAATAATCGGTTTGGTAGGAGAAAACGGGGCCGGTAAAACAACTCTGATGAGCATCTTGTTCGGAATGCCTGTTATTAATGATACAGGAGGATATGGCGGACGTATTTTGATTGAGGGAAAAGAAGTCAAATTTAAGTCTCCTTTTGATGCTTTGGATGCAGGAATCGGAATGGTTCACCAAGAATTTTCACTGATTCCCGGATTTTCTGCAACGGAAAATATAATGTTGAACAGGGAGTTACAAACCCCTTCTATCCTTTCGGACTTATTTACCCCCCGATTAAGTTTATTAAAAAGAAAAGAAATGAATGAAAGAGCTCAAGCCGTTTTAAACGAGCTTGGCGTTTCAATAGATGCACATACATTGATTTCGGAAATGCCTGTAGGCCATAAGCAATTTACCGAGATTGCACGGGAAATAGACAGAGATAATGTAAAACTTTTGGTTTTAGATGAGCCGACTGCCGTTTTAACCGAATCCGAGGCGGATATTCTTTTAGCGGCAGTAAAAAAACTTGCAGATAAGGGAATAGCCGTAATTTTTATTTCGCATAGATTGCAGGAAGTTATAGATATATGCGATAGAGTCGTAATCCTACGAGATGGAAAAACGATTCAAGATAAAAAAACAAGCGAGATAACAATTCCTGAAATTGCGGCAGGTATGGTAGGCCGCGAAATTTCCAATACGGAAAAAAAAGATAAGGACAAGAATATTGGGCCTGTAGTACTTGATGTAAAAAATCTTTGGGTTGATATGCCCGGTGAGATTGTCCGAAATGTAAACTTTTCCGTTCACGAAGGCGAAATCTTCGGTATAGGCGGCCTTGCAGGTCAAGGAAAGGTCGGTATTCCCAACGGAATTATGGGTATCTTCCCGGCCGGAGGAACCGTAACCTTTAAAGGAAAAGAGCTCACGTTAAATAATACTAAGCAGGCCTTACTGGACGGATTAGCATTTGTTTCTGAAGACAGACGAGGTGTAGGTCTTCTTCTTGATGAAAGCCTTGAGTGGAATATCGCTTTTACGGCTATTCAATCTAAAAGAGCATATCTAAAAAGTTATTTGGGCGGACTTCTTAAAATAAGAGATGAAAAAGCGATGAAGTCTCTGGCAGACAAATATATAGATATGCTTCAAATACGATGTACGGGAAGTCATCAAAAGGCAAAGGAGCTTTCGGGCGGAAATCAGCAAAAGATTTGTTTGGCTAAGGCTTTTTGCCTTGAGCCTGAGATTCTTTTTGTTGCAGAACCTACGCGAGGTATTGACGTAGGTGCAAAGGCTCTTGTTTTGGATGCCTTGAGAAAGATAAATAAGGAACTCGGTACTACAATTATTATGATTTCAAGTGAGCTGGAAGAGCTTCGTTCCGTATGCGACAGGGTTGCAATCGTTTTCCACGGAGAGATTTCAGGAATTTTGCCGCCGGAAGAAAAACCGGCAGAATTTGCTTTATATATGGCGGGGGTAAAATAGTATGGAAAAGTTTAAAAAAATACTTGCGGATTTCGGTATACCTAGAATAATTATTCTATTATTTCTTCTCAGCCTTTTTATAATTGCCCCCTTTGTTAAGGTAAGCATAGGAGCTTCTCTTTCTGACGTTGCAAACCGTTTCGGTATGAATGCCTTGATGGTTTTGGCCATGGTTCCAATGATTCAAACAGGATGCGGTTTAAACTTCGGTCTTTCATTAGGAGTTTTGGGAGGGCTGCTAGGTTCTACTTTAGCAATGCAATTCGGGCTTGTTGGTATTGCAGGCTTTTTTACTGCTGTGTTTCTAACAATTATTTTTTCAGGAATAATAGGCTTAGGTTATAGTCAAATATTGAATAAGGTTAAAGGGGAAGAAATGACAATAGCCATGTATATCGGCTTTGCATCGGTTACCTTTATGGCTATTTTGTGGATAGTGCTTCCTTATTCAAATCCGAGTATGGTTTGGGCTTATTCGGGACAGGGCTTGCGTACAACAATAACTCTTGATGGGTATTGGGTAAATATTTTAAATGATTTTTTACCCATTAAAATCGGCTCTTTTAAATTCCCTACAGGTGTAATATTGTTCTGTGCAGTATGTATGTTCTTAATGAAGCTTTTTATGAAAACGAGAACAGGTACGGCATTGACGGCTGTCGGTTCAAACCCCGATTTTGCAAGGGCAAGCGGCGTAAGTATAAACAGGGCAAGAACTATAAGTATAGTCCTTTCGACGATATGCGGAGGAATAGGAATCTTATTGTATCAGCAAAGTTTCGGTTTTATTCAGCTTTATAAGGCCCCGCTTTTTATGGCCTTTCCTGCAGTAGCCGCTATTCTTATAGGCGGAGCTTCGGTCAATAAGGCTTCAATTTTAAATGTCGTTATAGGTACTGTTCTGTTTCAGGGAATTTTGTCGATGACCCCTTCAGTTATAAACAGTATTTTGCAGACCGATATGTCCGAGGTTATCCGAATTGTGCTTTCAAACGGTATGATTTTATATGCTCTGACAAGAAAAACACAAAAGACGAGGTAATTGATTATGAATAAAATAACGGAAAAATTAAATAGAAAATTAAAGAAATTTTCGGTACTCGATTTTTTGGCTGATAATCTTGTTTCACTTATTTTCTTATTGATTTCTTTTGTGGCTATTCCCGTATCGGGACTTTCGGCCCATCATATTATCGGTGAGATTTTAACCCGAATAGGAAGGAATTCCTTTTTGGTGTTCTCCCTTATCTTGCCGATTATGGCCGGTATGGGTATAAACTTCGGTATGGTTTTAGGTGCTATGGCCGGGCAGATAGGCTTAATCTTTGCAATGGACTGGGGTATCGGCGGTATTTACGGTTTGGTATTTGCAGCCTTGATAGGAATGCCTATTTCTGTACTGCTCGGCTGGGTTGCCGGCTCAATATTAAACAAAGCAAGAGGCCGGGAAATGGTAACAAGTTATATCTTGGGCTTTTTCTTTAACGGTGTATATCAGTTCTTTGTTTTGTATCTCATGGGTTCGGTTATACCGATGCACAATAGAGCTATAAAACTTTCGCGCGGTTTCGGCGTGCGGAATACTCTTGAACTTGCCCCTGTACGACAGGTATTGGACACGACTTTCTCATTCAATATAGCAGGGCTACGTATACCAGTCTTATCCTATCTTATTATTATTGCTCTTTGTTTATTTATCGTATGGTTTAGAAAAACAAAGCTTGGACAGGATATGAGGGCAATCGGACAAAATCAATCGGTTTCAAATTCGGCCGGTATCGCCGTTGAACACACAAGGATTATTTCGATTATAATTTCGACTGTATTGGCCTGTATAGGACAGATTATTTTCTTACAGAATATGGGAAATATGAGCACTTACAATGCCCACGACCAGACGGGCTTTTTTGCCGCCGCCGCTATCTTGGTTGGAGGCGCTTCGGTCAGCAGGGTAAGTATAAAGAATGTTTTTATAGGCGTTGTTCTCCTCCACTTCTTGTACATTGTTACCCCAATGGCGGGTCAACAGCTTCTTGGTTCTGCAATGATTGGAGAATACTTTAGAGATTTTGCCGGTTATGCGGCAATAGCTCTTTCATTGGTGCTCTATGCTGCAAGAAATCAGAGAAATGCGGAGAAGAAACGTTCCGAATTGCGTTTGCAAGCTGAAGGAGAAAAAAAATGAGAATACAATCGAAAAAAACGGTTTTAGCAATAAGAATTATTTTGCCTATTCTTTATGTTTTGCTGCTTATCCTTATGTTTACTATGGGTAGAACTCACGCAGTTTTATTTGAAAACAAAAAAGCCGATGACGGCAGCTTTAAGGCCTTTGATTCAATTGAGGTCAGCTTTGACGGGCAAGAACCTTTGGAGCTTTTTAAGGGTGATAGGGATCAAATACTTTTAAGGGGGCAAAAGCACAAGGTTGTTATAAGATTTACTGACGGAAGAGATGACTTTGTCGGAGAATTTAGAATACCTCTTTTTCAAGATACCGTCTTATTGTCCCTTCCTGCCTTGGTAGAAAATTTACCTTCGGCAGTAAGTCCTTTCGATCTATATACCGAGCCTACAAAAGAATAGGACTTTAAATATTTTAGATCAAATCAACCGCCTTGTAAAACAATTAAGTTTTTCGAGGCGGTTTTTGTTATATATGAGTTATTGATAATTTTCTACTTCCTTTTTTGATGACAAACTAAAAAATATATGATAAAATACTCATTAAAATAGGGGCGAAATTCTACCCATACCGGAGGGATTTATTATATGAATAAAATCTTTAAACAAATAGAAAAAATAGGCATTGTACCTGTCATCGTTTTAGACAATGAAAAAGATGCTCTTCCTTTGGGAAACGCCCTATCTGCTGCCGGTCTTCTCTGTGCCGAAATCACATTTAGAACGGAAGCCGCTGAAAAAGCTATTCAAGTTTTTCCAAAAAACTTTCCGGATTTTCTTGTAGGAGCAGGCACAGTTCTCTCTCCGGAACAAGCCGACAAAGCTATCGCTGCAGGAGCAAAATTTATTGTCAGCCCCGGACTCAATCCTAAGGTTGTAGAGCACTGCATCAACTCAGGCTATCCGATAATTCCGGGAGTTTCCACCGCAGGAGAAATCGAACAGGCTATGAGCTTAGGCCTTGAAGTAGTAAAATTCTTTCCGGCTGAGGCTGCAGGGGGCTTAAAATTTATAAAAGCCCTTTCCGCCCCTTATCCGAATATAAAATTTATGCCGACCGGAGGAATAAACGCTCAAAATATTGCGGAATATGCAGCCTTTTCAAAGGTCATTGCCTGCGGCGGAAGCTGGATGGTTTCAAAAGAGCTTATATCTTCAAAAGACTTTAAAAAAATAGAAGAAGAGTCTTCCATTGTATTACAAATAGTAAAAGAAGCCCGTAATCCTAAAAAAAAGCCAAGTGCTTTAACTGCATTTTCATACCCAAAAACTTCAACAGAAACAAAGGCCACAACATCAAATGGAAGCTCTTTAAACGCCAGCATTGAAACAAATCAAGCACCCAAAGTTATAACAATGGGCG
The DNA here is from genome assembly GCF_024400535.1 of Treponema denticola. Lineage (NCBI taxonomy): Bacteria > Pseudomonadati > Spirochaetota > Spirochaetia > Treponematales > Treponemataceae > Treponema > Treponema denticola. Next base: position 156,511 of record NZ_CP038800.1, on the reverse strand, counting down.
AAATAATGCTCCGCCTCTCCCCCACAGGCTTTAACCGCTTTGTTCAAGCCGATGCCCTGGAATTGGTTTTCGGCGGAGCAGAGGCAAATGTCGCAGTTTCTTTAGCTAACTTCGGAATGCAGTCCTCATACATAACAAAACTGCCGGCCCATGAGATAGGCCAAGCAGCTGTAAATTCTTTGAGGCGATACGGGGTAGATGTTTCAGACATAGTCCGTGGAGGGAAGCGTGTAGGTATCTATTTTTTAGAAAAGGGGGCTTCTCAGCGTGCCTCCAAGGTAATATATGACAGAGCTAACTCAGCCATAGCCGAAGCCTCTCCCGAAGACTTTAACTGGAAAGAAATTTTTAAAAGAGCCTCATGGTTTCATTTTACAGGGATCACTCCCGCTTTAAGTAAAAATGCTGCCGAAATTTGTCTTGAGGCCTGCAAGACGGCAAGATCAATGGGTATTACCGTTTCATGCGACCTTAACTACCGCAAAAAACTATGGACTCCTGATGAAGCAAAAGAAACTATGAGCAGTATCTGCGAGTTTGTCGATATCTGTATTTCAAACGAAGAGGACGCAGAGCAAGTCTTCGGCATAACCTCAAAAAACACGGTTGTAAGTTCGGGCAAACTGAATGAAAAGGGCTACAAAGAGGTTGCTGCAAAGTTATGCAAAAAATTCGGTTTTCAAAAAGTAGGAATAACCCTGAGAGAATCCACATCAGCCAGTGAAAACAACTGGTCGGCCATGCTTTATACAAAAGGCAAAGCATATTTTAGTAAAAAATATACAATGCAGGTTGTTGACCGCCTAGGAGGCGGCGACAGTTTTGCCGCAGCCTTAATCTGTGCCGAATTAAAAGGCTTTAAACCTCAAAAACAAATCGACTTTGCTTCAGCCGCCTCTTGCTTAAAACACTCCATAAACGGCGACTTTAACCAAGTTTCTTTTGATGAAGTTTTAACTCTTGCAGAAGGAGATGCTTCCGGAAGGGTGCAAAGATAGGAGATTTTATATCTGTCAATATCTTAATTTATCAGCCATACCGGGCACTTTATTTTTTAAACATTTCGGCATAGCGGCCGTTTTTGTTTATAAGCTCTTTAAAAACTCGGAAGGTGTATAAACCGGTATTTTTGAAGAGAAAAAATCTTTTTTATTCCGTGTAATTATACAGTCAATAAATTCTTCTAAGGCACATTGATATTGCAATCCGTCTTCAAAATCAGTAAATTCCGTATTTTTCAAGGCCTCCAAAACGGAATTCTTATCGGCTCTTCCAATTTCAATAATTTCAAATAAATTATAAAAAATATCTCTCAAGGTTTCCGGTGAAACATATTTTTTTAATAAATAAAACAGAGTAGAAACCGTATGAACTGCCACTATGCCTATTATTTCTCCATCTCTACATTTACTTATTATTTTTTCAGCCTCATTAAAAAACACGGGCCGTTTTGATAGAAAATCGACTATTATGTTCGTATCAAGTAATACTTTCATATTTTTTTAAAGCTGCTTCCATATATTCTTTTTTATAATCAATATCGGAAGGTATGCATCCTGTATAGTTTAATAAATTTTCATATGCAACAATTTTTTCTTTGCGGTCATTTTTTTCAGAGCAGCCTTTATTATTTTTTTTTGATTTTAAGAGCAAGTATTCAATATAATTTTGAACCTCACTCTGAAATTCTTTTGGAAGTAAATTATATCGTTTCAATAACAAATCACTCATAAATGCCTCCACTAATAATATACTTTATGCCCTCATATCTGTCAATATATTAATTTATCAGCTATACCGGGCACTTTGTTTTTTAAACATTTCGGCATAGCGTCCGTTTTTATTTATAAGCTCGGTGTGAGTGCCGGTTTCAGCGATTGAGCCGTCTTCAACGACGATTATTCTATCGACACTGCGGCAAAGGGCTAACCTGTGTGTAACGACTATCGCCGTTTTTCCTTTCATAAGTTCAATCATAGCTTCAAGAACCTTATGCTCGGAATCGGGATCAAGAGCCGAGGTAGGTTCGTCCAAAAGAATTATTTCCCTATCCGCCCAAGCACAACGCATTAGGGCAAGTCTCTGCCATTGGCCTCCCGATAAATCAAGCCCTCCTTCAAACTGCCTTGTAAGCAGGGTTTTAGGCTCCAACATTGAATTTGCTATCGGAAAACACTTACAAAGCTCTTCAAATTTAAAGGCATCTATCTTAAATCCTTTTTTTTCAGTTTTAAAAGAATCCGGCTCATCATTAAACTGCTCGGCAATTTCGGAAATTGCTGCATTTTCTTCAAACGTCATAGGAAAACGGGCAAAGTCTTGGTAAACGGCCGCAAAAGATCTTCTTAAATTATTAACCGCAATCTCTTTTGAATTTTTTCCATTAAAAAAATAGCCACCTTCAAAATCGGGATACATTCCGCTTATGATTTTAATCAAAGTAGATTTACCGGAACCGTTTGCGCCGACAAGAGCTATTTTTTCTCCTTTTTTAATTTCAAGGTTTATATCTTTAAGAGCCTTTTCTTCACATTTAGGATAAGAAAATGAAAGAGATTTTAAAACTATAGCATTTTGTACTGTCTGAGGAACCTTGATTTCCTCATCATAGGGCTGGCTCTTTTCGATTATAGTTTCATCGTAGTTTATAACATCAAAATAAGGCTTTAACCTGTTAAAATCGCTTTTAAGATCGACACCGAATAAAAGCACAGTAAAGGCATTTTGCCGCAGCTGAATAACCGCCGTAACCGCAAAAACGAAGGCTCCCGTTGTTAAGGCATTTCGGCTTACAAGCATATATAAGTATGCAATCACAGCACAATCCACAAGCCCCTCAAAAATATGGGCTAAAAGGGTCATTCCCATGCTTTTATTTCTAAGCCGGGAAGTTTCCTTTAAAAGATTATATCTATTTTTCTTCCATCTTTTTAGAATAAATGAAGCGGCATTCCACAGACGTATTTCTTTTGCAAAGGCAGAATCCAAAAGAATGTGCTCATGAACAGCGGCCTCCTTGTAGGACTCTCCGTTTTGAATTTCCAGGGCCCATAGCCTTTCTTCAAGATTCCATTTTATAATTAAACTCGGTAAAAAACCCGTTATCAGAGCAAGGGGCACCCACCAAGCTGTCGTAATTCCAATCCATAAAAAAGGCAAAGAACCCAGCACACCCGAAAAAAGCATAGCAAGAGAATTAAAAAAACTGTTAAATTTGGGAATGAGTTGATCGGCCAATCTTAACTTATTTAAAAAATCCGGATTTTCAAAGATGTCTATGTACGCATATTTTGAAACCTTTTCCAAAAGTCTCTCTTTCATTTCCAAAAAGATTTTCCCTTCCATATAGGTAGAATAGGTCCAGCGGATAGCTTCAAAACTGTCGTTTGTAACTAAAAATGCCCCTATAAAAATTATGTATAGAATGACATTTTGAACTTGGGAAAGGTTTGAAAGAGCGTCAATTGTTTTTGAAAGAGCCCAAAAGCTCACAAAGGGAGCCAAGGCTGACACAAGAGCTAAAAAGAACAAGACCGAAAGCTGTTTAAAAGGCAATATCGAAAAAAAACTATTTTTAAAATTTAAAGTCTTTTCTCTCATTCTTTTTTAGTAATAGCTTTAACTGCCGAAAGATAGCCGGGAGCAATTCTAATTTCCATATCATCTTTAAGAGTTTCTGTGTATTCGCTTGAGCCCCTTAACATCCCCTTCCATTCAACAAATTCGTATCCGGATTTTAACTGTATACATTTTTTAGCTGCAATCCACTTTGTACCGGGCTTTACCCTAAAAGTTTGCTCCTTTACGATTATACCCTCATCTCCTTCTACAGCAACAGAAACCGGATGCACAAAAAGAGAACATCCTATAGTTGTCATAATCATAATAACAATAAACACAATAAGTTTTATTTTTAATTTATGTTTCATAAAGACCTCTTTATTCTAACCTTATATTTTTTATTGTTATCAAACAATTATCCACATTATAAATAAAGAAATTGTATTGTCAATAGTATCAATGGTTGGAAATCTCTTAAAATTATTGTACAATATGGATAAATTTTCTTAAAAATTTTAAAATGAATAAATTCTCATGGATAGAAAAACAAGTATTAACTTAGAAAAAGGAGCTCGGAGATGAATAAAGAAATAAAAAATGATAATGGTGAAATTCTAATTTATAATACGGAAGATGGTTTAACAAAAATAGACGTTCATTTTGTTGATGAAACGGTTTGGTTATCACAAGCACAACTTTGCAAGTTATATCAAACTAGCAAATCAAATATTAGTGAACATATAAAACACATTTTTGAGGAAGGCGAATTAAGTGAAGAATCAGTTGTTCGGAATTTCCGAACAACTTCCTCAGACGGCAAAAATTACAATATCTTACACTATAATTTAGATATGATAATTTCGCTTGGCTATAGGATTAAATCAAAAATTGCTACGAATTTTAGAAGATGGGCTACAGAACGTTTAAAAGAATACATCATAAAAGGTTTTGCGATAGACGATGACAGGCTCAAAAACCTTGGAGGCGGCAATTACTTTAAAGAGCTTTTAGACAGAATCAGGGATATCCGTTCAAGCGAAAAGGTTTTTTACAGGCAAGTTTTGGATTTATTTGCCACCAGCATCGACTATAACGCGAATACCGAAGAAGCCAAATTATTTTTTGCAACCGTACAAAACAAGATGCATTATGCGATACACAATCACACAGCCGCCGAATTGATTTACGACCGAGTAGACAGTGAAAAAGAGTTTATGGGACTTACCATATTTAAAGGCGAACTTCCAACATTAAAAGAAGCGAAAACGGCAAAAAACTATCTTACGGAAAAAGAACTAAAGGGCTTAAACAATTTAGTGTCAGGTTATCTGGATTTTGCAGAAAGACAAGCACAAAAAGAAATTCCTATGACAATGAAGGATTGGGTAGAACATGTGGACAAAATACTTGCAGCTGCAGGTGAAAATCTTTTAACCGGCAGCGGAACGGTATCTAGGCCACAGATGGAAAACAAGGTTGAAACCGAGTATAAAAAATACTCTATGAAAACTTTTAGCCAAGTAGAAAAAGACTATCTAAATGAATTAAAACGCCTCGAAACCCTTGCCAAAAAAGTAACACAAAAAAAATAAATAAGATAGATGAAATGTTGAAAACTGGATCGCATTATACCGCCTACATCACGCCGTCACGGAGCAAGAGAAAAGAAAAAAAATCTGTTTTGGATAAAATAAGAAATATTGTCGAAATCTTCGTCGGTATTTAAATAAATTTCCTTAAATAGACTTCCGTAAAATAAAGAAATTGTATTGTCAAGCATGAAAATACATTAAAAATCGTCATTAAAGTAAATTATAACTTGCTATTTTGCTAAATTTATGTTAAAATAAATCCATTAGGAGAGAAAATGGATATAAAAGACTTTAAATCCGGCAGCTTAAAACTTGGTACACAGTAAAGTCTTACAAAAACCGCTTTTATATCTTTCCGATTTTTTGGAAAAAAATAAAACCCTTTATTATGATAACCTCACCTTTGTGCGGACAAAAAATGATATGTCTCAATGGATAAAGTACTTTTTAGAGGGAGTAAGTCAAACTGCCGAAAATTCGGCACAAACCTTAAAGAAAATAATTGAGCTAAAAACCGATTTGGAAAAAAACAAGCTGCTTTCTCTTGGTAAACGTACCAAAACGGCAAATGAATTTTTATATTTCCTTTTTCATAGTCCCGTTATTACAAGTACTGCCCTCCAAAAAGAAATGAAAATTACAGCCAAAACAGCCAATAGCTTAATAGATGCCTTTATCGGACTGAATATACTAAAAGAACGTACAGGATATTCACGAAATAGAATATTTGTTTTTGATAAATACGTCGAGCTTTTTATGTAGTATAATTTTTTTCCATTAATTTTCTATAAATCTCCTCATTTTCCTTTCCAAAGCAGACGATAAAAACCTTCATACAATCCTTATGTTCTTTTAAAAATAAGGAAATCTCATTTAAGGCTATTTTTGCAGCTTCTTCTTTAGGATAACCATAAACTCCGGTACTTATACAAGGAAAAGCTATGGATTTACAGCCGTATGCAAAAGCTAAATTCAAACAAGACCTATAAGAATTCGCTAAAAGTTCCGCTTCTCCGTTTTTTCCGTTCTCATAAACAGGGCCGGGAGTGTGTATCACATATTTTGAAGGAAGTTTATAGGCTCCCGTTATCTTAGCTTCCCCTATTTTACAGCCCTTTAAGGTTCTACATTCTTCCAATAATTCCGGGCCTGCAGCGGCATGAATAGCTCCATCAACACCGCTTCCGCCTAAAAGAGTAGTATTTGCAGCGTTTACGATAGCATCTACTTTTAATTTTGTAATATCGGCATTTATTATTTCTATTAAAGTACTTGTATTTTCCATAATTATAGATTATAACATAAAAATCAAAATAAAACACCATATTTTGACTGTATAACCTCTGTATTTTTTTTAGAATATATGTTAATATATAACCGAGTTTTGTGGATAACTTTTTTATTGCTGTATAATCAGTAATAAGATGTTTATAATTTTACGAACTTATAAATATTCTAATTCAATATTCAATATAGAATTAAGTAACTTATCAACAAATTCACAGGGCTTACTACTATAACTACTAATTATTATAAAAGATATAATAAACTAAGGAGAAAAAAATGAAAATAAGTTTTGACAGAGACACTCTTTTAAAAGAAATATCCATCGCTCAGGAAATTATCGCTACAAAAACGGCTTTAACGATTCTTTCAAACGTATTGTTATCGGTTAAAGACGGAAGCCTTACGATAAAGGCCACAGATATAAAGGTCAGCTTTGAAACAAAAATACCAGTAAACATAATCGAAGAAGGCTCAACAACTGTTTTTTGCGATAAATTCGCAGGTATTCTTTCATCTCTGCCATCAGGAGAAGTAGAAATAGAACAAAAAGACCAAAAACTCACGATAAAATCGGTAGTAAAAAAAGCAAAATTCCAACTTAAAACAATACCTGAAAATGACTTCCCTGCCTTTACGGAACCTACAAATGTAAACTTCTTTAATATTCCCACAAAAGAATTTAAAGAAATGATTCATCAAACTATTTTTTCGGTTTCGGATGATGAAACACGCTACTTTATGAACGGTGTTTATATCGAAAATAAAGAAGATACCTTATATTTTGTTGCAACCGACGGAAGGCGTCTTGCTCATATCAAGAAAAATTTCGGAATACCTATTCCCGAATTTAAAGGAGTAATTGTTCCTCCTAAAATTTTAAACATCATCAACAAAAGAGCATCTGATGAAGGAAATATAGAAGTAGGAATCGGTGAAAAAAACATATTCTTTAATTTTAATTCTTATAAATTCTCCTCAGTTCTAATCGACGGTCAATTCCCCAATTATGAAAGAGTAATTCCTGAAAATCAAAACCTTTCCTTTGAAGTTTCAAGAACGGAATTTATAGAAGCTTTAAAACGCGTTTCTCTTTTGGTAGAATTAAAAACAAGAAGAATATTTTTAAACATTCTTCCCGGTTCTCTTATTATTTCTTCTCAAGAAAATGAAATAGGAAGTGCACGCGAAGAAATTCCTTGTAAATATGACGGTCAAGAAGTTATGCTGGCCTTAAACTATGTTTATATAGAAGATCCTTTAAAGACCATCACTTCAGACAGAATAAAGGTAGAATTTACCGAAGCTATGAAAGCTATAACATTAAAACCTGAACCTGAAGAAGACTTTTTCCATATAATAATGCCTATGCAGACGGAGTAAGGTTATAAGTGCCCTTTCTTTCCGCTTCTTTCTATAATTTTAGAAATCTGGAAAATGCTACAGTAAATATTTCTTCCCCTGAAGTTTTTTTAGTAGGAAAAAACGGACAGGGGAAGACTAATTTTTTAGAAGCCCTCTATGTTTCTTCTTATGGAACTTCATTTAGAACACGTTCTTTAGCTCAGATATGTACAAAAGATGAAAAAGAATTTAGTATAAGGGCTCTTTACAAAGAAACCGATCAAATAAGCCATACTATTTCCATAATAATTCAAGATAAAAAAAAAGACATTCAAAAGAATTTTAAAAAAATTAAAAACTCTAAGGAATTGATAAGCACTATTCCCTGTATTTTGTTTCATGGGGACGATATAGAATTTGCCGTCGGAACTCCTTCAAGGAAGAGATTTTTTATAGATCAATCGGTTTCATTGTGCAATTCCGACTTTATAGAAGCCTTAGTAAAATATTCAAAGGCCTTAAAATCAAGAAATGTAATTTTAGAACAAAAAAAAGCTTCTCTTTTAGATTCTATAGATGAAATTTTTGCTTCCCTTGCTCTTTTAATCACTAGTGATAGAAAAAACATTGTAGAAGAGTATGCAAAGCATTTTTCTTTAATCTATGAAGAAATAAGCGGCGTTTCCGGTGTAGAAATGGTTTACCGCCCTTCGGTTAAGGTAGAAAGTGAAGAAGATTTGCTAATCTTGCTTGCAGAAAAACGCCAAAACGATCTGATTGATAGAACAAGTTCTATAGGTCCCCACCGCGACCGCATTCATTTTATAAAAGATAAAAAACCCTTTACCGAAAGAGCCTCAAACGGCCAAAGGCGGCTTATCTCCCTTGTTTTAAGAATGATTCAAGCCAAAATCTATTCCGAAAAAACCGGCCGAAAACCCATTTTTTTGATGGACGATATTCTTTTAGAACTCGACCCCGAAAAACGCCAAAAATTCATGGAACTCCTCCCCCCCTACGAACAACTTTTCTGTACCTTCCTCCCCGGCGAACCCTACAAAAACTACCAAAAAGAGAACACCAAAATATTTTTTGTTGAAGATGGGAAGTTTAGTGTGGAGAGGGAGTAAAATTCTTTTGATAAAATTTAATAAAGATAGTCCTAATCTGACAGCTTTTATTTATCAGATTTGTATTATGGTAGAAAGATGTTATTTTTGTTTTACAGCAGTTTAGGTTGTAAATTATTGGTTTTTATGGTATAGTGAGGAAGGGTCGAAGGAATGTTAACCTTACAAAATAAATACTAATCATAGGTGGTGTAAAATGAAGGTAGTAGTACTTGCTGGAGGATTAAGTCCTGAAAGAGATGTATCTTTATCATCAGGAGCATTAATTGCAAATGCATTAATCGAAAATGGGCATAGTGTTTTTCTTTTAGATTTACTAATAGGAACTGATAAAAAATTTGAAGAATTATCATTTTTAACAAAAGATTCAATAGATCGATATGAGTATATTATACCACCAGAAGAGCCAAATCTTATTGAATTGCATCAAAAGTATCCTGATCAAATCGGAAAAGGTGTACTGAGCATTTGTAAACAAGCAGATGTTGTGTTTATTGCATTACATGGTTCAATAGGTGAAAATGGTCAGCTACAATCAATTTTTGAAATGCAATCAATTAAACACACAGGATCAAGTTACTTTGGCTGTATGTTGGCGATGGATAAAGATATATCAAAAAAAATTGCAACTATTGAGGGTATTTCTACAGCAAAATGGAAAACTTATTCATTATCAGAAGTTAATTTTGATACAATAAAGAGAGAAACAAAAATACCTTGTGTTGTTAAACCACTTAGTTGTGGTTCTAGTATTGGGATATCAATAGTTAAAACCGAAGAAGAATTATTGAATGCATTAAGAGTTGCGAAAAAATATGAAGATAGTATTTTGATTGAAGATATGATCAAAGGGAGAGAAGTGTCATGTGGTATAGTTGGAGATAAGGCATTACCGGTAATTGAAATAATTCCAAAGTCAGGATTTTATGATTATAAAAATAAGTATCAAAAAGGATTATCCAACGAAATATGTCCTGCTGAAATAGATAGAAGCATTGAGAAAACAATACAGGCATTTTCATATAAAATGCATAAAGCTTTAAGACTAGGTTATTATTCACGATCAGATTTTATTATTCGAGATAATGAAGAAATTGTTTATTTGGAGACTAATACATTGCCTGGAATGACTCCAACGAGTTTATTGCCTCAAGAAGCAAGAGTATCTGGAATTACATATAATGAATTATGTAATCAAATTGTACATAATGCAATAAAAATTGAAGGCTAACACTCGCTTCAACCTGACATTGCGGACAAGCCGCAAATGCAGGTTAAGCGGTAGTTAGGTTGACAAGCTAACCGCTTGCGGAAAGATTTGTGCGGAACCGACCTATAACATTTATGATTGAGTAATATTTTGTCATAGTTGGTTATTTGATGAATTAATAATTGACTATGACATTATTTAAATATTATTTGGATTTAAAATCAAATCTAACAATAGCTTAAAATTTTTTATTATGAAATTTACTATAACGCTCTATGTTAATAGCGTATTTTTCTAAACGACATCTTCATTTAAAATATTTAAATAATTCTACTTGACAAAAGTAAACATTAATGCTAACATTTACATGTGAAGTGGGAAATAAAATTTTATAAAACAAAGGATGGAAAATGTCCTGTAAAAGAATTTATAGATACTCAGCCTGGAAAGATTGCTCAAAAAATAACATGGGTTTTAAGATTAATTGAAACACAAGAAAAGGTGCCTAGAACTTATTTTAAGAATTTGAGTGGTACAAAAATATATGAATGCAGAATAGAATTTGGAGGAAATATATATAGAATTTTAGGCCAGTTTTATCAAGGTTATTTTCTTTTATTGACAAATGGATTTCAGAAAAAAACACAAAAAACACCTAAAAATGAAATAGAATTGTGTAATAAAAGAATGGCAGATCAGATTGAAAGAGGGGTAAAGTATGAGTGATTTAGAAGAATATATTGCAGAAAGGAAAAAAAGAGATGTCGAATTTGCTGAAGATTTTGAAATAGGATATGAGCGGTTTAAAATAGGTGCTATTATCAAAGAGATGAGACTTGAACAGGGAATGACACAGGAACAGTTGGCAGAAAAATTGGAAACAAAAAAAAGTGTTATTTCTAGGATGGAGAATCATGCTGAAGATGTTCGACTCTCAACATTAGAGAAAATAGCAAATGTATTTGGACGACAATTAAAAGTTTCAATGCTATAGAGAAAGAACCTGACATTGCGGACAAGCCGCAAATGCAGGTTAAGCGGTAGTTAGGTTGACGCCTACGGCGCGGAGGAAAAATGTAATGATAAGTGAAAATGATGTTTTCAAACTCAATGAAATGATACTTTCAAAAAATAGTTGTAATAGCAATATTTCACTTAAAGATGTTTTTCTCTCTAAAGAACTTATAGGTATTTATATATCCGTATTTTTTATCATATTGATTTCAATAATAATAAAAAATACGGAATATAAACATGAAATATTAATGGTTATAAGTTTAGTAATACTGTTTTTTTGTTTTTTATATTTATTTTTGGTTGTTTTATTCATGACAATTAAAAGTTATTATGATACAACAATTGAAATCTTAAATGTTAGTAAAAATGCCGCAAAGACATTCATAATAGAAAAAGAATTAAAGCAAAAAATATCTCATTTTATAGATGAGTTAAATTCAAAAGATTCAGATTTTCCTGCAAATTATATAAAGCATTTAAAGAATGAAATTAATAGTAATGTAAATAACCATGAGTTAATATTTGGTAGGATTCAAACTTTGAGTTTAATTGGAATGGTTATTGCATCTCTTAATGTAGCATTAAACTTTAAAGAACTTATAAACAAAAATAATTATATTGAAATTTTTATAATAGTAATTCCAATCATTGTAAGTTATTGGATATATATAGAAAAAAAGAAAATAAACAGAATTAACAAAATTATCTATTATGTAAGTGAATGGAGGGCAAATCTAACACCCGCTTCAACGCTGACAACAAGGACAACCGCAAATGCAGGTTAAGCGGAAGTTCAACATACAGTCCTATGGACGGGTAATGGAAATTAATAGAAGTATATTTTAATGTCAAAGCAAAATATCTATAATAACGAAATCTTTTTTAAAGGCTATAAAACAATCGGGCAGAGAAAAGTGCTGTAATAAATAATTGATTTTGGAGAACCACTAGGAAGTTGCCTCAAAAAATTCTGTATCAATAATACATCTTTTAGATGCTGTAAATAAATTCTGTTTTAAAATAAACATTCGGAAAATTTTCAGAAGAAAACTACCAAAAACTTGTAGAAGCAGTTATAAAACTTATCTCAAACAAATAAATCAAATAAAATCCACCTTAACCTGACATTACATGGTAATTATGAGTATGGAAACCTATGAAAATATCTTTATAAATTAGTATAAACCTTGACAAATCGCACTATAAATAGTACTATTTATAGTGCGAGGTGATTATATGAATATAACAATAACTGCTAATGATTTAAAAGTTAAGGGTGTAAGTTTAATTGATTCTGTAGTAGAAAAAAATGAAAGTGCAATTATTTCAGTTCATGGTAAAGATAAATATGTAGTTTTAAAAATTTCCGAATATAATAAATTGCGTGAATTAGAACTGGAAAATGCTATAAAAGAAACAAAAGCTGATATAGCATCAGGCAAATTTTATACCGACGGAATATCTGAACATATGAAGAGAGTAAGCGGTGTATAAAATCATTTTTACAGAATCATATGAAGAAAAGGCAAAAAAATTCCTAAAAAAACATCCTGATTTACAAAAACAATATCGGAAAACTTTAGAACTTATGGAATTAAACCCTTATCATCCTTCATTAAGATTACATAAATTTTCTGAGTTATTTTCCATTTATATAAACATGCAATATAGGATAGCAATTGATTTTCAGATTGAAAATGAAACAATAATTCCAATAAACATTGGCGATCGTAAATTAATTTACGGATAGAAAAAAATCTTATAGACTTTGCTTCTGCAGATATAAACAATAGTCTTTATATATAATATTATTGTTTCAAAACCTTGTATTTTTGTGCAAAAAAATGTACAATAATATTAACTGAGGTCTTATGATTACGGCAATGACAATTACAGAGGCGAGAAAGAAAATAACATCGCTTGAAGATACAATGGATTATGATGATACTATTTCTATAACCAATCATGGGAAGGAAATTTTTGCTCTAATAAAATGGGATACATATGAGAGTATTTGTGAGACTTTAGAAATTTTATCGGATGAAGAACTTTCAAAAAATCTTGCTATTGGTGTCCAACAGATTAAACAAAATAATTTGTTGGATTTCGATTCATTTAAAAAAAGCCTTTCATGTACACAGTAAAACTTACTGAAATTGCTGCAAACTATATTGCTTCATTGGACAAAAAGCATGATATTTATGAATTGATGAAAAAATACATCAAAACCGGATTGCTGGATAACAAATAGAATCTACCATGTAATGTTGGGAATGGTAATCAAAGAAATATTGGTTGATTAACAGATTGTAAGAACTTGTTTTTTGCGATATTATTATATAAAAATATTACTGAGAAAGGGAATAAAATGGCTATTCGTAAAGTTATTTTTTTAACACTCTTAATTATGATGCTTTCAAGCTGTACAACCTCCGGTTATGATAGTTTTCGAACAAGAGAAAGCTCCTTTAACCAAACACAAATCGTTACGAGTAATTCTGCTTTTTCAAAAGAAATGATAACAACAATCCTTGAAACGAAATTTCCTCCAAATAAAATTGTTTCTATAGCGATTTTATTTATAGATAAGCAAAGTCCATATTCTACAGATTTTTCTATTGAAATAATGAAAAAAAGTAATTTAATAAACGGAGTAGAAAAATTTGTTTCTGTACCATCAATAATGATACCAAATAAATTAACTTTTGATGATATTCAGCAAATTGGAATTCGCTCACTTTGTGAATATACTTTAGTCTTTTATTCAGAATCAAGAACAGAGATGTCATTCACCCAATTTATAAAAGGAGAGATAGAATTTAAATCTGATGTTGAATTTTCATTAATAGATAACCAAACGACTGCAGTAATTGCTTCTGATAGACTTGTAACAAAGATAATGAAAAAAAATAAGTTTTTTAACGATAAAATTATTGAACAAGCAAAAAATGAAGTATTTAATGAACAAGCAAATATTTTAGCAGTTAAATTAAATGCCCTTTTTAGTAGTAAATACCAAAAAAAGTAACCACTTAAAACAGATATATAAAAAATGAGTGATACAAGAATTATTAATATTTCTAAAATAATAGCAAATGACTGTTATGAAATTTCAAAAAGCTTTGAAGAACAACAATGGCAAAAACCAATTGAGCAATATATCCAATACATGGATGATCAAAACAATGGTTTAATTGATGTTCTATTGGCTAAAGATAATAATAAATTTGCAGGATATTGTATAATTCAATGGAAGTCAGAATACACATTCTTTTATAAAAATAATATTCCTGAAATAAAAGATTTGAATGTCTTAAAAAAGTACCAAAGAAAGGGAATTGCTACGGCATTATATGGAAGAAGCGGAAAGACGAATATTTTATAAGAGTAATTTATGCGGTCTTCAAGGTTGTTGTAGATGATGATCTTACTATTGCATTGTTAAAAGCAAAAAAGGAGAACTAATGCAAAAAAACTTTTCAGACCTAAAAACAAAAATAGATAATCTCTTAAAAGAAGATACAGAGGAAAAAATAGTTCTTATCCTACAAGATATAATGTACACCCTTTTATCCGATTATGTATTTAAAATACAAGGAAATAAGAGCTTTGTTATAATTGATCCCATCGAAATAGAAGCGTATTTTTTTAAAGAAGCTTGCTTTGAAGATGATTGTGTGCATCGCAATGAAAAGCAAAAAAACAATTTCGGGAAGCTCTATGTGCATAAAACTAAAAACAATCATTTAAAAGGCGGAACAAGGAAGGGTATGGACCTTTGTCTTTCCGACAGTGAAAGCTATACCCTCGCCTTCTTAATAAGAAGTGCCTATGTAAACAGTATGAAAAACAGAATTTACGGTCCGTCTTTGTTGACTGATGGAGTCTTTGAAGAGCTTGGATTTGATTATAAAACAGACTATGGTAATCTTGAGTCCAAAAATGTGCTTTTCAAAGAAAAAAAACCGGAAGCCGAATTTTACATAAGTACAAGAATAAATGTAAATTCAAAGATGCAGAGCTCTCTTTTAAGAATGGTGCGGATAAAAGATAATTATTTTACAGGCTTAAAAGAAATTAATAAACTTAAAGCCGGCCTGTTTCCATTGATTAATCATACAAAATGATGTATATTGTATGCAAGGAAGCTCGATATGCCGCTATTGCAAGTAAGAGAATGTCCTGAAGATATTTATAGAAAAATTACTTATGCCGCAAAGAGTGAAAATAGAACTATTGCACAGCAAATCATTATTTTACTTGAAAAAGCCTTGGGGCAAGAAGAATCAAATATTTTGCGTCGGAAAAATATTCTAAAAAAGATTCAAAGCCGGGATGTTTCGCATGAAATAAAAGCTGTAAATCCTGTAGAGCTTATCAGAGAGGATAGAGACAGGTGATTATAGCTCCTGATTTATTTGTTGCAGAGATCACAAATGTTTTATGGAAGTATTATAAAGCCGGACTTATAACACATGAAGATTGTATTCAATATGTACAAGACGGGCTTGATATGGTGGATGATTTCATCGATGCAAGGACTTTATGGAAAGAATCTTTATCGGAAGGAATCAAAAATAATCATTCAATTTATGATATGTACTATTTGGTTTTAACTAGAAGAAATGACGGTACATTAATTACTAATGATACTGCCTTAGCCGAGATTTGTAAAAAAATGAATATAAAAGTTTGTAATTAAAAATAGGATTTATTATTTGTATAGAGGAAAGAAACATGAATTTAATCGAATTTTTTGGAACTACGGTAAAACCTAAAATTACAAAAGGCAAAAATATGCTGAATCCCATACCTACAGGTAAGATCACAGAAGGTGTTTTTTGTATAAGGGATAAGGATGTAAATGTCTTTTTAATCAAAACAAAAAACTACTATATAGCAATAGATTCGGGCTATAAAAACAGTGAAAATCTGATAAATGGCTTAAAAGAGCTGGATATAGACAGAAACGATGTAAAATACCTTTTTTTAACCCACTTGGATTTGGATCATGCGGGCGGTATTGACGGAAGATGTAATAATATTTTCCCGAATGCAAAAATCTTTTTGGGAAAAGAAGAAGAAAAATATCTTAAATCGATTTATTTCCGCAAAAAAGTGCTCTTTTTTAACCTAAAAACCCCTATCAAAATCTTTAAAGATTATACCTGCCTTGAAGACAGAGAAACCGTTAATTTGGATGAAAACAGCATAGAAGCCGTTCTTACTCCAGGCCACACCCTTGGACATCTTGCTTATATCTTGAACGATAAAATCATTTTTTCCGGAGATTGCCTTATAATGAACAGTGAGGGCGGCTACAGTATGTATGACCTATGGAACATTGATACGGCACAAAATATACGCTCTCTATTTAAACTAAAAGAAATAGCTCTTCAAAAAAAATGTGAAATGCTCATAAGCTCCCATACAGGTTTTACTGCCGATATCGAAAAGGCTTTTAAACATATAGATGAAGCTCCTGACTGGAAGGCCAAAGGATTCAAGTTTATCGAAAATGCCGTAGAAAATCTTTATGAGTAAAAAATATGAAACTTTTTAAAACATCAAAAGAAATAGTAGATAATTTTTCTCAGAAATTTAATGAAATGGCGGAAATTTCCTCGAACCTAAATAACGAGCAAGTTCTATCTGTCTTTGAAGGTTGGGAAAGAGTTATAGGCGATAAAAAACTGGCTGCATATTGCGAGCTTTATGATATAAAAAATGAAACGGCAATCATAAAAACCGAACATACAGGCTGGAGTCAGCAGCTTTTAATGAGGAAGAAAAAAATCATATATAATTTTAAAAAATTTTATCCGGCGTTGGAGGTAAAAAATATTTCGATTTTTGTTGAGCCCGAATTTGAACTAAAGAGAAATTCTGATGTATCTGAAAATCTTAATCAGAACTTAA
The DNA here is from genome assembly GCF_024400535.1 of Treponema denticola. NCBI lineage: Bacteria > Pseudomonadati > Spirochaetota > Spirochaetia > Treponematales > Treponemataceae > Treponema > Treponema denticola. The sequence goes on along the minus strand of NZ_CP038800.1, from coordinate 139,454 downwards.
ATATAGATATTGAAGAAGATAATCCAAAAACAACTGAAGAACCCGATAAACCTCTTCCTCCCGAATTAGCGAAAGCTTTAAAATCCCTAAAAAAATCCATATTAAAAAAGAATAAGTGAAAGGCAACATATTCACAGTTATTCAAATTTAATAAACAAGTTATCCACAAGTAAAAATTGGAGAATTTTATAAAATCTTTTTATATCGATATCTTTTTTTGGAAAAAGTACGAAAAAAGGTAATAAAACTCTAAAAAGTCCATCAAAAAGGCTGTTTTAGGCTTATTTTTACTTATCTTGCAATTTAAAATGTTTCACGTGAAACATTGCTTTTATGCTTAATTTTAAGCTAAGTTTATCACAAGTTATCCACAAGAGGAATTAATTCGATTTGGCACTCTTTTTGCTCAAGACTTAAAAGAAATCTTTTGCGATCTAAACCTGCGGAAAAACCGCCTAATTTTCCGCCTGTGCAGATTACCCTATGACATGGAATTATAATCGGGATAGGGTTTTTTCCGTTTGCATTTCCTACGGCACGGCAAGATTTGGGATTGTTTAAATTTTCTGCTATCTGTTTATAGGATCGAGTTTTTCCATAGGGAATTTTACAAAGCTCTTTCCACACGGATTTTTGGAAGTCTGTACCTTCAGGAGAAAGCTGTACCGTAAATTGTTTTAAACTTCCTTCAAAGTATTTTTGTAATTCTTCTTTGGTCTGTTTGCATATTTCTTCTGCCTTTGTAAAATTATTCTGAGTTCTTTCAGGCTGATTTATAAAGGAATCTCTTTTTATAAATCTTAACTCTTTTAGACCGGAGTTGTCAGCAATAATAAGTATCGTTCCTATTGGGCTGTCAAAATTTTCGTATACCATAAATACCTCTGTCTTAGTTTTCATTTAAAAGTTTTCCAAACAAGGTTCAATTAAAAAGGCTTGTTTTATCTCTTTAAAATCTTCTTTGGCTTTTTCAATAAGCGCTGTTTTACTTTTTGCCTTATTATTAAGCTTTATAGCCTTGATTAAGATGTTTTTAGGCGTATGTTCCGTTTCGATAAATTCCTCAACGCTTACCCTATACCCTTCTGATTCCAGTAGTTTTCCTCTAATTGTATCAGTAAGCAAGGAAGCAAATTTTTCTGTAATAATACCGTAATCAAGCATCGGAGATAACGGCTTTATAACCTTATTTCTGTTTTTACGAATTTGAGTATTAAGCTCGTGTTGGCAGCAGGGAACTGCGAATATTATTTTTGCATTGCTTTTGACAGCCTTGGCTATAGCCAAATCCGTTGCCGTATCGCAGGCATGGAGGCTTATTACCATATCCGGCGGCGCATTAAACTTAAATCGGCCTATATCTCCGACTTCAAAGATAAGATTGTCAAAACGGCATTCCCGGCTTAATTTATTACAAAAATCTATTACATCTTCTTTTAGATCCAAGCCGCATATTCTAACGGGCAATTTTTCAATTTCAGTTAAATAATAGTAAAGGGCAAAACTTAAATAGGCCTTCCCACAGCCGAAATCCACAATTTGCAGCTCTTTTTTTTCCTTTAAAATATCTTTTAGTTCAGGTAAAACGGATTTTATAAATTCCAGATATTTATTTATCTGCCGGAATTTATGGTATTTGCTTTGAATAATCTTTCCGTCATCGGTAAAAAAGTTAAGTTTTTTTAAAAAGAGCGGCATATCGGAAGAGTTTAAAATATATTCTTTTTGCTTATTGTGTTCAAAACTTTCGTTTATCGATGCATTCCCTTTACTTAAAAGTTTTTCTTTTTTTATCTTGTTTGTCTTAAAATGAATGCTCCCTTTATTGTTCTGTAAGAAAATAAGTTGATTATTTGAAGAGTTAAATTCTGCAATCTTAAATCCAAAAAAAAGACTCTCGAGTTCTTTTTGCAAATTTTGAGGTAAAAGATTTTTATGAGAAACCTTTGCATCTTCAAAGATTTCAAGTTGATATTGTTCTTGATTTTTTAATATTATTTTTCTCAATTTTATTTTTTGAATCTGTGAATCTTTTTTTACTGGCTTTGAAAAAAAGCCTGAAATAATATTATGCTCAATACAAAGTTCCGCTGCTTTTTCTGTTGATACTGTATTCATAAAAATGCTCCGGCAATATTTTATCATAAAGCCCTATGTGATACAAGACTGCAAAATGTTTCACGTGAAACATTTAATTTGTTTTAATTATATAGATAAATATGTAACTGATATAAATGCACTGTGAAAGGAAGGATTATCTAAAAAAGAGTGATCCCGTTGTCATAAACCTATTGACAAAAACCCTGTTTTTAGGGTAATATGAACCCTACATTTTGGAGCGATGGCCGAGCGGTTGAAGGCGGCGGTCTTGAAAACCGTTGTGCTGAGAGGTACCGGGGGTTCGAATCCCTCTCGCTCCGCTATTGTTTGTGATTGTACGAACTCTGGAGTGGTGCGAGAGCGGTCGAATCGGGCTCCCTGCTAAGGAGTTGTACCCTTACGGGTACCGGGGGTTCGAATCCCCCCTACTCCGAATAGTTTTTGAGGCTATAGCTCAGCTGGATAGAGCGTCAGATTGCGGATCTGAAGGTCGGCAGTTCGAACCCGCCTAGCCTCGTTAATAGCCGGCTGAAGATTTCAACCGGCTTTTTTATTTTTGGAGAGATGCGAGAGCGGTCGAATCGGGCGGTCTCGAAAACCGTTGTACCGCAAGGTACCGGGGGTTCGAATCCCCCTCTCTCCGTTTTATAACGGAGAAAAGATTTTACTGTAAACGCATTCCTTATTTTGGAGAGATGTCCGAGTGGTCGAAGGTACACGATTGGAAGTCGTGTGTGCCAGAGATGGTACCGAGGGTTCGAATCCCTCTCTCTCCGTCCCGGGGCCTATGCAAAAAAGGTTTTTCAAACCCCGTCAGATCCGGAAGGAAGCAGCGGTAGATTAATTCTTTTTGTGCCGTAGTGTTCCCGGGTTTTTTTATTTTAAGCCTTATTGACCTTTTAGCAAATAACTATTATCATATACCTATGGCCTTTGCAGTAAGTCAGCAGATAAACAGATATTACAATCTATATAAAAATATTGATGTAACTTTCTCAAAAGAAGTCGTTTCTACCCTTAATTTTGAGCCGAAGCAGGTTTTTGTACGTTGTTCCGGCGGACAGTGGCCATGCATTATCAATTCGGCTTCTATGACAAAGGCTAAAATAATTTGCGGCAAAAAAAGCGGTTTCCTAGACAGATTGAGGAGCGGTATAACATCCGTAAATATAAGATTTGCTTTTTTTGATGCTGAAGGAAAAGATTCTCTTTCTTTTTTTGTTGCAGCTAAATTGGTCGGTATTTCTTCTTATGAGGCCGGGGACCAAGATCTTGTATTAATAACTTTCGAATATACCCAAAGAGCTCCGGATGATTTAATAGAAAAATTAGGTATCTTACTTGAAGCTAATATCAATTCACAAAAACGTCAAAATGAGAGAATTGTTATCACTCCTGAAATAAGCAGAAAAATAGGTCTTGTAGAAAAAGGAACGGTTGTGTATATTGATGCCGTTCCCAGGCGCTGTCTTATTAGGGACCTCTCTTTTCCGGGGGCTAAAATTCTTCTTGTCGGTATTGCTAACTTTTTAATGAATAAAGAAATAATTCTCCGCTTTGCTTTTGATGACCCGCAGTCTGTTTTCGGAATAAAGGGAAGAGCTATAAGGACAGAACCTGTTGAAGGCAGGAAAGACTTGGTTGCTCTTGCAGTTCAGTATTATCCGAAGAGTATTCCAATGATGTATAAGATGTACTTAAATAAGTATTTTTCGGTTATGCGTAAACCGGCTTCGGATGGTTTTGGAGATGACTTTTTGGAAGATGTGGCTCCTCCTACATCTTTTGAGCCTGTTTCGTCTCCTATCAGTAGCAATACGCCTCCTCTAACACCGCCCCCTGCTGATTTGGCTCCGGAACAAATTCCTTAATAATGACCTGCTGAAATTTCAAATTACCATATTTAGGAGAAAAAATGCAAAATCCTATCGATTCGCTTTTATATGTACAAATATCGGCTGAACAAGCCGGTAAGATTTTTGAACATCTTGAGTCTTCTATTCCTCTTCCTATTCAATTATCCGAACCTAATCAAAAAGAAGATTTTAAGGCCGAAGATATGGAACCGGAAATGATTTTGGCCGGAATGCTTACCGTTTTTGCGTATGACCGGGAAAATCCCAATATTGCATATTATCGAAAAATATTTAATTTGCTCCGTCCCGATATCCGTAAAGAAATGACTCAGGCTGCAATCATCAAAATCAAAAATAATGATTTTGATATGGCTGAAGAGATTTTACTTTCTCTTGAAGGCTTAAATCCCGATGACGGTATAACCAAATTAAATCTTGCTCTTTTGATGGAGGAGCGTGCTCAATTCTGTGAGATGAGAGAGCTTTTTGATGATGCTTTGAGCTTTAATAAAAGAGCCGAAGAGCTTTATTCAGAGCTGATACTTTTTGAGCCTCCTTTGCCGGCCGCTTTTTTTAATGCTGCATATTTTTTTATAAAGCAGAAAAATTATATAAAAGCCAAATCTCTTTTAAAAACATATTTGGAAATAGAAAATGACTCTTCAGAAACAGCCGAATTCCGAAAAGCTAAGGCTTCCGAGATGCTTAAAACTATTTCGGAGCAATCTCTGGACGATGAGCTTTTCCAAAAAGCCCATAAATATATTGATTTAGGCGAAGAAGAAAAAGCTGCCGAAAGTATAAAGCTTTTTTTGAGAAAAAATCCCAAGGTTTGGAATGCTTGGTTTTTGTTGGGCTGGGCTTTAAGACGAATGGGCCGGTGGGAAGATGCCCGATCTTCTTTTTTAAAAGCTATTGAACTTTTAGAAAATTCCGAAATTTCAGACAAAGAACCTCTTTGCAATGTTTACAATGAGCTTGCAATTTGTTTGATGGAGTTAAAACTTTTTGGTGAAGCTGAAAAATACCTTATAAATGCCCTGAGTTTAGATTCCGAGAATATAAAAATTATTTCCAATCTCGGCACCCTCGCCCTAAAACAGGGAAAACAAGAAGAAGCCGAAGCCTTTTTTAGAACCGTTTTAGAAATAAATCCTGACGATAAAATCGCTTTGAGTGTTTTGGGTAAATAAAGCAATTAAAAGTAGAATACAAAAAAAAGTGCCGTCTAATTTGACGGCACTTTTTATTCCTTTTTAATTTATTTCCCCTCTCTTAAAACATATGAAAGGCATAACTCTGCAGTGTTATAAATAGATTCAAAAAAGGTTCTTTCAATACCGTGCGAAGTATAAACCGTCATACCGAAAGCGGCATGTTTTAAGTTATTGCCGTGTATAAAGGCGCACATTCCATCCGTGCTATAGCGGTGGTAAAGTTCAACTGAATACGGAATGTCTATCTCCTTTGCCATTTTAATCAGCTCGGTTGTTAAAGCTCTGTCGTAGTTGAACAGTCGGTCTCCTGCCACAATGGAAACACTTCTTTCAGTACCGCTGTTATCGGGACCAATCACGCCTATATCAATTGCGGCGTATTCTCTAACTTCAGGCGGAACATAGGAGCCTCCGGCGTTTACTTCTTCGTAATAAGGGAAAGCAAAAAGAGTTCTGTATTTTGGTTTTTTACCGGTAGTTTTTAAGTATTCTAAAACTGAAAGGGAGGCTGCAACAGCCGCCTTATTATCTAAAAAACGCGATCTTATTCTGCCGTTAGGCATGACTTCAAAATAGGGCTCGGGAGCAATCCAATCTCCAACTGAAATTCCTAATTCTTCAACAGACTCTTTTGAATCTACTTCTTCGTCCAACAAAAAACGCATATTAACATCAGTACGGGGCATATCCTTGGCATCATCAAAAACATGAACCGAATGGTGTTGTAAAGCGATGTAGCCTGTGTATTTTTTCATATCGCGGGTAAACAAATAGCATTTACTGTGCTCCAAACTGTGATGGTTTAAGCCTCCTAATTCTTTTAGTGAAAGCGAGCCGTCTTCGTTTATACAGCGAACCAAATAGCCTAATGTGTCCATATGTGATCCTACCAAAACCGTGCGGCTGTTATCTTCTCCTTCTGCTTCAATGTAAAAGCAATGCCGCTCGTCTTCAAAACTTTTGAATCCCAAACTGTCGGCGTATTCCTTTAAAACGGGATTCCCCAACTCGTAAAATCCGACAGGGCTGGGTGTGTTGATGACTTTTTCCAGCGTTTCCAAAAGGTATTCTGCCTTAATTCGTTTTTTGTGTGCATCTAAAAACATAAACTTCTCCTTATTTAATATAAATGACAAGCAATAATATGTCCGGCCTCAATTTCCTTTAAGGCCGGTGAAACGGTCAAGCATTTTTCCGTAGCGTGCGGACATCGCACTGCAAATCGACAACCCGGCTTAGGATCAATCGGAGAGCTTATCTCTCCTTTTAATAAAATCCTCTCCGGTCTATTATGAATCCTAGGTACAGGTATAGCAGATAAAAGAGCCTTTGTATAAGGATGCATGGGATTCAAAAAAAGCTGCTCGGAAGGAGCCTTTTCCACGGCCTGCCCCAGATACATAACCATAATTTCATCGGAAAAATAATTAACGACCGATAAATCGTGAGTTATAAAAATATATGTCAGGCCTAATTTTTCTTGCAGCTCTTGCAGCAAATTTAAAATTTGAGCCTGAATCGATACATCAAGGGCAGAAACCGGCTCATCGCAAACGATGAATTTAGGATTTAAGGCAATTGCCCTTGCAACACCAATTCTTTGTCTCCTTCCGCCGTCCAGTTCGTGCGGATAGGCATTAAATAAACGAGGCGACAAACCGACCGTATCCATTAGCTCTTTTATTCGCTCTTCAAATTCTTTTTTACTTTTATAAGTTTTATGAATCTTCATCGGGTTGCCGATTAAAGAAGCTACAGTTCGGCGGGGATTTAGCGATGCAAAAGGATCTTGAAAAATAATTTGCATTTTCTGCCGTAATTTTCTCATTTCGCCTGCGTTTAATTTTGCAATATCGGAATCTTCAAAAAATACCGAACCTGAAGTCGGCTCCAATAAACGCAAAATAGTCCTACCCAATGTCGATTTACCACAACCGGATTCACCTACAACCCCTAAGGTTTTTCCTTCATCTAAAGAAAAGTTGATATCATCAACAGCGTGCAGCATTCCCTTGGGCGTTTTAAAATATTTTTTTAAGTTTGAAACTTTTAATATTTCCTTGCTCATTTTTCAGCCCTCCTTTGTACATCTGCCATCAGTTTAAAATCAAAAAGATTTTTGTATTTATCCTCATATGCCAGACAGGCAACATAGTGGCTGTCATTTAATTGAGAAAGAGATGGTAAGTTTTTTTCACATTCAGATTTTGCGTAGGGACAACGCGGAAAAAATGAGCAGCCTGCCGGTAAGTTTGTCGGGTCAGGCATTAAACCCTTAATTGGGCGTAGGGGTTCATGCCGATTTTCTACATCGGGTAAAGAATTAAATAAACCTTCCGTATAAGGATGCTTAAAATTATCAAAAATATCTTCCAAGTTTCCTTTTTCTACAATTCTTCCGGCATACATAATTGCAACTTCGTCACATATATCGGCAACAACTCCAAGGTCGTGGGTAATCATCAAAAGCGAAGTTTTATAATCTTTGCGTAACCGCTTCATCAAATCGAGAACTTGAGCTTGAATTGTTACATCTAAAGCTGTGGTTGGCTCGTCGGCAATAAGAAGGTGAGGATTACAGGCTAGAGCAATTGCAATAATAACTCGTTGCTTCATTCCGCCTGAAAATTGATGAGGATAATCGCCTGCTCTTTTTGCGGAGATACCAACCATTTCCAGCATCTTGCCTGCTTCGATTAAAGCTTCCTTTTTATTAAGATCTTGATGCTTAATAAAACATTCCGCTATTTGATTTCCTACCTTCATAACAGGATTTAAGGATGTCATCGGATCTTGGAATATCATCGAGATTTGATTTCCACGAAGTTTCCGCATTTCTTTTTCCGGTAATTTGAGCAGATCAACTTCTTCTTGAATTATCTTTCCGCTGTCGACGGAACCGACGGGTTCAGGCAACAAGCCCATTATAGCCAAGGCCGTAGTCGTTTTTCCTGCACCTGTTTCACCCACCAATCCCAGAGTTTGCCCCGTTTTAAGTTGAAAGGTCAAATCATTTACAGCCTTGACTACAGCTGTATCTGTTTTGTAAGAAACCGATAAATTTTGTATATCTAAAGCTAATTTTTCTGTCATTATGATACCCTATTGTTTGAGTTTTGGGTCTAATGCGTCTCTAAGACCATCGCCTAATAAATTTATCGCCAAAGCCGTGATAGCTATTGCCAAACCCGGAAATACAATTAAATATCCTGAATTCTTAAAGTATTGTCTTCCATTGGAGAGCATTGCACCCCATTCGGGGGTTGGTGCTTGAACGCCTAATCCTATAAAACTCATTGACGAAATTGTAAGGATTGCACCTGCTAATGCAATTGAATATTGAACTATGATGGGAGCCAAACTGTTAGGTATAACTTCTTCAAAAATAATCCGCCAACTGCTTGCACCGTTTGCCTTAGCAGCTTCAATAAATTCGTAACTCCTTACAGATAAAACTGAAGCTCTAGCGATTCGGGCAAAGCGGGGCATTCCTGCAATTGCAATTGCCAATATAAGGTTTACGCTACTTGTTCCCAAGGCGGCTACGACCGTAATTGCTAAAAGCATATTGGGGATAGCTAAAAAAACATCCATAATTCTCATTATAATTGAATCTACAATGCCTCCGAAATATCCTGCAACAGCACCAAATAAAGAACCTATAAAAGTGCCGACAGTAATAGAAATTGCAGCAACAATTAACGAAATTCTTGAACCATGAATTAACCGAGCTAAAACATCACGCCCGAATTCGTCCGTACCTAAATAATGCTCTGATGACGGAGGTTGGAGCGTTGCATCGTAGTTGGGTTTTATTGCCATTGTTTCATAGTCATATAATTGATCGGCAAAAATTGCCAATAAAACTATACACATTACTATTACCATTCCGACAAGGGCGGTCTTGTTTTTTCTAAATCGACGCCAAGTTTCGGTAAATAAACTGTTTTGCTTAGGTGGTAGTGCTTGCGTTTGTTTTTCCATAATTTAGACCTCTTTATCTAAGCTTTAATTCTTGGGTCGATAATACCATAAACAAAATCGACCAATAAATTTACAAAACTGAATGCAATACAAAAGCAGGTAATTGACCCCATAACCGCCGGTATATCCTTACCTTTAATTGCACTAATCATAAAACTGCCTACACCCGGAAGAGAGAATACAGCTTCTATGACAACCGAACCGGCCATCATTGATCCAAACTGTAAACCTGCAATTGTAACTACAGGAATGAGAACATTTCTTATTTCGTGCTTATTTACTATTTCTCTTGGAGTTAGGCCTTTAGCCTTTGCTGTTCGTACAAAATCCGTGCGGACAACTTCCAGCATGGCAGACCTTGTCATTCGCATAATATTTGCGGCACAAGAAATTCCTACTGCAAAACACGGCATAATAAAGCCTTTAAAGCCTGATAGGCCTTGTGATGGCAACCAGCCCAGTCTCAGTGAGAAAAACATAATCATCATTAATCCGAACCAAAATGACGGCATTGCGATACCAAGCATACCTAATACTGTTGCCAGTCCATCAATGAAGGAATATTGTTTTAAGGCTGAAATTGTTCCCAAGGGAATGCCGACTAAAATTGCTATCAGCATTCCGCCAAGGGCTAATTCTATGGTAATGGGGAACCGTTGAATAACCTCTCTAAAAACATCGCGATTATTAAAATAAGAGCGGCCTAAATCCCCTTTTATCATATTACCAATATATCGAAAATATCTAACAAAAAAAGGATCGTTAAGCCCTCTTTCAACTCTCCATCTGTCAATACTTTCTTGCGGTGCCATTTCTCCAAGAGCTAATCTAGCAGGATCGCCAGGAGATAAGTCCAAAACAAAAAAAATTAATAAGGTTACGCCTAAAATAACCGGTATTAAAAGAAAAAATCGTTTTAGCACATACTTTAACATTTACATACTCCCATAAAAACTATAAAACCTAACCGACCGGTTTGTTAGAAATGTTTTAAGGACCGGTCGGTTAAGTACAAATCCAAATAAGCTTACAAAAGCATCACACTTTTGTAAGTCGTTGTAAAAATTCAACAACTTTTCATAAGCAACTACTTAACAGTATGTAATTTATCGAAGTTATGCATGTGAATACTGGATACATCAAAGCCTTCAATATTTTTACGCATAGCTATAAAGCCCATATCCGAGCTAAAACCTATAATAGCACATTCTTCTGCAACAATTTTTGCAATGTCTGTGTAAGCCTGCAATTTTTCATTATTGTCATTTGTTGTAGAACCTTTTTCTAAAAGTTCTTCTATCCTCGGATCCCAAAAACATGCGTAATTATATCCTCCAGTCGCAACTGTTGCCTTACTGAATAAGGGACGATATGTATTGTCCGGCTCTGCATTTGCAGACCAGCCTGCAAACGAACTTTGATGTAATCCTTTGCCGATTCTTTCAGTGTACATAGATCTTTCAACTTGATCTAATACCAACTCTATACCTACTTCATGGCAAGCAGCCTGTACAACCTGCAAAGCTCTGGCCTGAGATTCATTTCGGAGTGTACAAGTGAATTTAAATCCATCCGGTTTTCCGCCTTCCTTTAATTTAGCTTTTGCTTTTTCAAGATCATATTCATATTTTTTTACGTCAGGAGTGTAACCTATGGCTGCAACACCTATACAAGAGTAATTAGGCACCGCATAACCGTTACTTTGAATTTTAATAATTGCATCTCGGTCAATACAGTGAGCAACAGCTTGTCTTAGAGCCTTATTATTAAAAGGCTCCTTTGTTACATTAAAAGCAATACCATTTAACGTTGTAGTAATATATTCTTCCATCTTCAAATTTGCATTTGCTTTAATGTCATTTACAGAGATAGTTGGTACATCTATAAGAACATCAATTTCGCCAGCTTCAAGAGCAACCATTCGGGATGTTTCTTCTGGAATGACTTTGAAGATTAGGCCTGGAGATTTTGCTTTTTCTTTCCAATAGTTTTCATTTCTTGCCAGCTCAAATTTGCTGCCAAGAGTCCATGATTTAAAAGTAAAGGGGGCCTGTACCGATTACGGTTTCTGAATTTTCCATTTGTTTTCCTGCAGCATCTAAGGGTTCGACAACTTTTTTGCACATAATTGAGCTGCCCATGTGAGACAGTGAAGAAATCAAGGCAGAAGACGGAGTTTTAAGATGAAGAACAACCTTTAATTTGCCTATAACTTCGATATCACCGACCATTGCAATTAGGTGACCAACCTTGCCCGATTTCTTTTGTCTGTCTAAAGAGAATTTAACATCTTCAGCAGTTAAAGGTTCTCCATTGCTAAAGGTTATTCCTTCTCGTAAAGAAATTTCAAGAGTTTTGGGATCTTTGTAAACAAAGTCTTTTGCAAGCCAATTTTCAAACTGCATTGTTTTATTATTCAGTTTGACTAATGTTTCAAAAACATTTCTGGTAACACTTGCAGAAGCAACATCATTGTGTAGATGCGGATCCAAAGAAGTTATATCAGATACTTGGGCAATTACAATAAACCCGTCTGTAGAAGATTGCTTTGCTTGCTCTGAATTATTACCTCCACAGCTGATAAGACCAAAAACCATTGTAAAAATTAACAAAGCCGTTAATATCCTTTTCATTTTATACCTCCAAGTACAATAATAAAATAAGTTCATAAAAGAACTAAAATTTAACTGAAAAAAGAGTAAGATGAAATAATCGTCAATATACTTTTCTCAGATAAATTATTCTAACATAGATTTATAAATTTGACAATAAAAAAAATATTTTTTCTAAAAATAATTAATATATTTTGGATAATACCTCTTATAATTTCTACTTTTATGATGCGGTTGCCCTAATCTCTTGACTTAAAAAGATTATTTATAGTATTCTTATCCGGCCGGAAAATCGGCATTGGAGGAAAGTATGAAAAAAATATATTCGAGTTTCTTTTTCTTGTTTGTTGGCCTTAGCTTACTATTTGCAGGCGGAACCAAGGAAAAATCTGTAAATGACAGCTTTAAAGTTAAGGTTGTATTACCCGCAGGAGCTCCTGCGGCAGCTCTTTCAAAACTTGTGTATGAAAAAACACAGTTTGATAATTCTGAAACGGAATATGAAGTTGTTTCAGGTCCGGAGCTTTTACAAGCGAGGGTTTTATCCGGGGAGGCCGATATTGTAGCCGTGCCTACCAATCTTGCATCAGTTTTATATTCCAAACAGAAAAATATAAAATTGTTGGCTCCCATTGTTTGGGGAAATCTTTACTTTATAAGTTCGGAACCTGTTTCTTCGATAGCGGACTTAAAGGGCAAAACTATTTATTCTTTCGGAAGAAATAATACTCCCGATTTGACGGCCCGCGAAGTGCTTAAGAAGAACGGTATTGATCCTGATAAGGATGTGAGTTTTGAGTATTTAAGTGCTGTCGGGGATATTCCCTCTGCTTTTATAAGCGGGAAAGCGAAGTATGCCCTTGCTGCAGAACCTTCTCTCAGCATGATTATGACAAAAAAGCCCGATACTAAGATTGTTGTTGATATTCAAGAGGAATGGAAAAAAGCCTTTGAAGGAGCTTCTTATCCTCAAGCTTCTTTAATTGTAAATGCCGAATTTTTAAAAAAGCATCCCGAATATGTAAGTGCTTTTTTAGATAAGGCTAAAGGGTCTTCCGAATGGGTAAAGGAAAATCCTCAAAAGGCTGCCGAGTATGCCTCCAAAATTGCTGCATTGCCTCCGCCGCCCATTTTATCCAAGGCTATTCCTAAGCTGAACATAGTCTTTGTTGAGGCCGGAAAAGCAAGACCGGCTGTAGAAGCTTATTTGAAGGTTTTGGCTGAAGCCGATCCTAAATTTATAGGCGGAAGTTTGCCTGATGATGCTTTTTACTATAAAGCAAAATAAGTTTAAAATAGGCGGGGCTTTTTTTTGCCTTATTCTTTGGGAAATATTTGCCCAAGCCTTAAAAGCTCCGCTTATTATCCCACCTATAAAAGAAATATTATCAGCTCTTTTCGTTATTATAAAAACTCCGGAAACTTATGTTTTTATTTTAAGCACCCTTATCAGGATTTTTATAACATTGACTATAGATTCCTTTATTGCCTTTCTTTTAGGTATAGCTTCCGGTTTAAATAAAAACATTGAAGATTTTTTATCGGCTCCCGAAAATATTTTAAAATCCAGCCCTACCATATCCGTTTTGCTTTTAGCCTTAATTTGGTTTAAATCAAATATGACACCCATCTTTGTTACAAGCTTGATAGTTCTTCCGCTCTTGTATAGAAACATTGTAGACGGAGTAAAAAACATAGATAAAGGTCTGATAGAAATGTCTTACGATTTTAATGTTCCTTTCGGTAAAAGATTAAAAAGTTTATACCTTCCCTGCATAAGACCCTTTTTGAAGAACGGTTATATTTTAAGTACGGGCTTTGCTGTGAAGGTTGTTATAATGGCAGAGGTCTTAAGCCAGCCGAAATACGGCATAGGCTCTGCTTTTCAAACAGCTAAGATTCAGATTGAGACCGCTTCTATCTTTGCATGGACGGGAATAGCCGTCTTGCTCGCCTCTCTCTTGCAGAAGGGAGTTAAGAAAATATTTAAATAAGATTAGTCCGCCATATAAAATCTAAAAAGATAGACAGGCTGATTTCTTTATGGTATAATTAAAAAAAATTAAGGGAGGTATCAGATATGAGTAAAAGTAAAATTGTTTGTCTATTTGCTTTTTTCTTTATGTTTGCCTTGCTTGGTGCAGAAAAATCTTCTACTAAGATGTATATAAATGTAAAAGAATCTTGGATAAAGTCAGGTTCCGGCGTTTTTGATAAAAATATAGCTACAGTAAAATACGGTGAGCAGGTTTATCTTTTACAAGAAAAAGGAAAGTGGGCTAAAATTTCTCTTGTTTCAAATCACAATATTATGGGTTGGATACCTAAGGCCAATCTTACAAAGAAAAAGATAGTAGGGGCTTTTGATAAAAAGACTTCGGCTGAGTCAAAAGAGTTAGCTCTTGCGGGAAAAGGTTTAACTGAAGGTTCAGGATCGGAATTTTCTACTTCCGGAAGAAAAAATTATGAAGCAGTTGATAGTATCGAAAAGATTAATATAAGTTTAAAAGATCTTCAGATATTTATTATAAACGGCTCCTTAAAAGAAGGTGAATAATGAAAAGGAAATTTGCAGTATTTTTAATTATAACTATGATACCGGCTATTATTCTTTCTTGTGCTTTTCTTGAAAGTTTGAGTGATCCTTTCGAATTCACAAAAAATGTTGTTGATGCCGCAGCACCTATTGTTGAAGCTTCAAAGCCTATATACAACGAAGAAGAATATTACATAGGAAGAGAGGTTGGGGCAATTATTTTGAGTAATTATAAACTCTATAGAAATAAGGCTTTAGAAAAATACCTAAATTTAATTTGTATGGCTCTTGTTATTAATTCCGATATGCCGGAAATATATAACGGTTATCATGTTGCAGTATTGGACACGGATGAAATAAATGCTTTTGCAACTCCGGGCGGGCATATTTTGATTACAAGGGGTTTACTGGCTTGTACAGATTCTGAAGATGCTCTAGCCGGTGTAATAGCTCATGAGATAGGTCATATTCAGCTTAAGCATGGCATTGGAGCCATTAAGGCTAATAGAATAACGAATGCTGCTGTTGAAAGTACGGGAACTATGATGGTAGGCTCAAAAAATAAAGAAGCTCTTAAGTTTTTAGAAGATGCATCAAAAGAGATTGTAAGCACTCTGGTAGATTCAGGTTATTCTAAAGCTCAAGAATATGCAGCAGATAGTTTTGCCGTTAAACTTATGGCTAAGACAGGTTATGATCCTAATGCTATGACTGAAATGCTTAAGACTATGAGTGAAAAACAAAAGAACGACCATCGAGGCTTTGGTAAAACGCATCCGTCTGCTTTGTCACGAATAAATAAGGTTTCATGGGAAACAAAGAGCCTAAAGGGAAATTATAATAGAGAAAGCAGAGTAAAAAGATTTAAAGAATATAGACCGAATAATTGATAGGTATTAATATGAAAAAATTAAAAAAGATTTTTTTTATTTCTGTACCGATTTTTATTCTTGTGCTGATTTTAAACCTTGCAGGGTTTTTTCGGCAGGCAGAATATTTCTTTTATGATGATAGAATGAATAAGACGGCTCCTTTTTTTTCTGCTTCTGATAAGATAGTATTAGTTTTGGTAGATCAAAAAAGTTTAACTTATGCAGCTCAAGAGCTAGGATGGACATGGCCCTGGCCTAGAGAGGCCTATGCTGAAATAGTTGATTTTTTTTCGGCAGGCGGGGCTAGGTCCATAGCATTTGATATGCTTTTTACGGAAGAATCAGCCTACGGCCCTGAAGATGATGATAAGTTTGCACAGGTATCTGAAGAAAGTAAAATAGTTATCCAAACAGTTTTTTTTGACTATAATCATGGAAATACGGATATCTGGCCTCAAGATGCACCGAAACCTGAGCCGGTTGATAAAGCTTTTTTAAAAAAATACGGCTTAATATTAGGAAAGGATTTGCCTGCAATTTTTCCTATCGAAAAAATAAGAGAAAAAGCTAGGATGATAGGGAATGTAAATAGTCTGCCTGATTCCGATGGGACTATAAGGCGAGCCCGTCTTTTTTATTTATGGAAGGAATATAAAATTCCTACATTGGGAATTGCTTCTTACATTGTCGGAGGTGATAAGAGTGAAGAGCTTCCTTATACTCTTAATCTAAGATTTACAAAGAGTATTGATGATTATATACCCTATAGTGCAGGAGATATTTTAAAGGCTCAGGTTGACATCAGAGCCGGGCTTGAGCCTGAATTAAGTCCCCAAGATTTTGAAGGAATGTATGTATTTTTTGGGCTTTATGCTCCGGGGCTTTTCGATATTTGTCAAACTCCCGTTTCCTCGTCTTATCCTGGCGTTGGTATACATATAACTCTTCTGGATAATATTATTTCAGGACAAAAGATTATAAAAACCCCTTTTTCCATTGATTTACTGATTATTTTTATTTGTATAATTTTGTCTATACTAATTGAAATTATTTCAGAGAAAATAAAATCCAGAGCGGTCTCAGTAATTGTAAATACGGGATGCTTTTTGTGTTTAGCTTTTTGTTATCTTTTTGTTTCCTACTTTTTATTCCGGTTTGGAATATCTGTTCCTGTTGCTGCCTCCCTTTCGGCTATGCTGGCAGCATTTATTGCTTCTCTTGCAGTGAGTTATATGGTCGAAGGGAAACAAAGAAGATATTTAAAGAATGCATTTAAACAATATCTAAGCCCTGCGGTTATCGAGCAGTTAATCGCAAATCCGTCACAATTAAAATTAGGGGGAGAGAGAAAAGAGCTTTCTATCTTTTTTTCAGACTTGCAAGGTTTTACTTCTATTTCTGAAAGTTTAAGCCCTGAAGATTTGACTGAACTTTTAAATGATTATCTTTCAGATATGAGTGCTATTATTTTGGATTCAGGAGGAACTATAGATAAGTATGAAGGAGATGCGATAATTGCATTTTGGAATGCGCCCACTTCTGTTGAAAATCATGCTTGTTGTGCTTTAGAAGCGGCTTGGGCTTGTCAAAGAAAACTTGAAGAACGCAGGCCGGAATTTGAAAAAAAAGCAGGGGGTAAGCCGTTTAAAATGCGTATAGGGCTTAATACCGGTTTTGCTATTGTAGGAAATATGGGTTCGGTAAACCGATTTGATTATACAATGCTTGGAGATTCGGTAAATTTGGCAGCCCGTTTAGAGGGTTTAAACAAACAATTCGGTACATATACGATGTGTTCCGAGGCTTCAAAAAAGCAGGCAGAAGAGGCCGGTACGATTTTAAAATTTAGAGAGCTTGCCCGTGCCGCAGTTGTAGGAAAAAATGAACCTGTAATTGTTTATGAGATTATGGATGAAAGAATTTATAACGAAAAAAAGGATATATTTATTTCTTTTGATAAAGGCTTAAGAGAGTTTTATGCCGGAAATATTAAAGAAGCTTTAAATATTTTTAAGCAAACGGAAACTATCGATCCGCCTGCAAAAAAATATGCAGAAAAATGTGAGGCTCTTCTTTCTCAAAAAATAGAGGATAAATGGAGCGGTGTTTGGAGGGCTGACTCAAAATAATTATATTATAAAGATAAGCGGTTCCAATAAATCAGTTAAAATCCATATGTGTTTCTGTCTTATCTTCATGGTGTAAGAACATAAAAAGAGCGACAGCAAAGATTATAGCAAACCCCAAAAGGCTCCACCGATCAGGAAGTTCTCCTAAAAAAGCAAAACCGAAAATTGCAGAAAAAACTATTTGTGTATAATCATAGACTGAGATTGAACCTGCCGGAGCATGGGCATAAGCTGCAGTTACACAAAATTGGCCCCCTGTCCCAAAAAGCCCCGCAATTAAGAGCATAATGATTTGAAAAAGGCTCATCGGATGATAAAAAATAATAAAGACCGGAAACAGCATTAAAATCGAAAAAAATGAAAAGAAAAATACGATGAGAGGCCCCTTTTCACCTTTAAGAGAAAGACAGCGGACACAAGTATAGGCGGCTCCTGCCATCATTCCTCCGCAAGCCCCTATAAGAGCTGCAATCACATGGCCTGTGTCTGCAAAGGCCGGTTTTATTATAAGAAGGCTTGCCGAAAAAGCCGTAATTACCGCAAGGATTTGATATAGCTTTATTTTTTCCTTTAAAAATAAAAAAGAAAACAGAATGGCAAAAAAAGGTGCCAACTTTGCAAGAATAGAAGCATCCGCAAGGAGCATGTGCTCTATCGCATAAAAGTTTCCGACAATCCCCATAGTGCCGAAAATTGCCCTCATAAAAAAGAAGGGTAGATTTTTTTTATTCAAATGAAATTTTTCCTTTGAATTTATAAGCACGGCAAAGGACACAACAGCCGCTATTAGATTTCTAAAAAAAGCCTTTTGCATTGAAGGCAAACTACCGGCAAGCTTTGCCGACAAATTCATCGATGCAAAGCAAAGAGCCGACAAAATTAAAAACATAATACCCTTTTGTTTCGATGTTAATTTCATTTTTTTCAACTCCTAAATAATTTTACATATCCCCTATATCATAACTGCTCATGCCTTCATATTCATAAGACGCCTGTATACCCCTCATATAAATTTCCCTATTTTGAATATCATCGGTCAGAGCAGATTCCAATAAAACCTTAAGCTCCAGACTGTTTATCGGAGAGCGCTCCATCGCACTTAAATAAGAAGACTTATCTATCTTTGACCAATCAACACAGCGTCCCAGGCGGTGTTTTAAAAGAGCATCCAGCCATATCCTCATACTTCTTCCATTACCTTCTCTGAAAGGATGAGCAACATTTAGTTCTACATATTTATCCACAATTTCGTCAAAGGTTTCCGACTTCATCTTATCGATTATTTTAAGGTTTTCAGCCAAAAATAAAATCGGAGCAAAGCGGAAATTCCCCTTTGAAATGTTTACCTTTCTAATTTCTCCTGCAAAATCAAACACATCTTGAAACAGGTACCTATGTATTTCCTGCAAGCCCTTAAAGGTTCCAACTTCAATATTATCAATTAAATTTTTATCCCAAAGCTCGAGAGCCCGTATCTTTGTCAGCTTTTCTTCATCTTTCATGGCTCATCTCCTTTGTAAGTTTTTTTAACTCCCGATCAAAGTCCGATTCTATTTTTTGTGTCTTATTGAATATATCATATTCCGATTCGGCTTTTCCTTTTGCCTTAGCATGTGAAATTTTTCCTTTATTTTGAAGAATATCATATCGGCGGAAAGCTAAAAATTCGTTTACACTTTGGGCAAATTCCTGCATGGTAAAGGTATTCTCCCTTTCTATTATGTCTTCGATATAATCAAAATATCCGGTAATAGCCCGTTCAAGTCTTTTTATGGATTTTTCATCAAGATAGTTCTTTGCAACACTGACATCAGATTTTAAAATACGCCCCTTAGGAGAATTCTTCCATGTCATAAGCCCCATATTTTCCTTTTTGCTGTCTGCACTTTCATATACAATTTCAGCAGCTGTTTTTCCGCTTATAGCATAATGGAATTTATTTTGTACCATAGCATAAAAATCTTTCGTAATTTGATCGTCTTTATTATAATCTATGGAACATTCAGCAAAAATATCGGTTATCTGCTGCCATATACGCCTTTCACTTGCACGGATTGAGCGGACACGCTCCAATAATTCTCTAAAATAGTCCTTACCGAAAAGTGTTTTACCCTGTTTTAATCTTTCATCATCAAGGGTAAAACCTTTTATCATATATTCTTTTAAAACTCCTGTCGCCCAAATACGGAATTTAGTTGCTTTTTGGGAATTTACGCGGTAGCCGACCGAGATGATTGCATCTAAATTATAAAACTTCGTATCCTTTGTCTGTGTTTTTCCGGGAATAGCACCATGGTCAGTGGTATGTGCAAATTCTGCACATACCACTTTTTCATATAATTCACCTGTCTCAAAAATATTTTTTAAGTGTCTTGATATTGAGGTTCTATCCACACCAAAAAGTTCAGCCATGGCTTTTTGGGTAAGCCAAATGGTTTCATCTTTTACAACAACATTAACCGATATATTTTCCTCTTTTGAGGTGTACATTAAAAACGAAAGTTCTTTTAACTCTTTCATATCCCACCCCTCTAAAATATTTTTCTAAAATTTTTTTGTTCTTTTTTGCTGGTATATCCCATTGCCTCATAGAATTTATGGGCATCGGTACGGCCTACACTTGAAACAAGTCTTATACCTGCGGCACCGGTTTCTCTCGCCCAAGTTTCAGCCTGACTAAGAAGGGCTCTGCCTATTCCCTGCTTTCGGTATGAGGGATCAACGGCAATACCTATAATATTTTTTAAGCTGTCACTAAAAGAACATTCATAATCGGAAACATGTACATAGCCGATTAATTTACCGTCAACAAAGGCTCCAAAAACTTTAGCTCCCTTGCCGGTCAAAATTTTTTCCAACTGAGTTTTGGTTTTTTCCAAAGAAAAATCATAACCCAGAGCATTCTTATTTAAATTCCGGATATCTTTATAATCATCTATAGTAACTTCTCGTACTACCATAACAGCCTCCTACAAGTTTTCGTCCAGCCATAAAACGGCCTCATCAAGCATTTGAATGCTTATATAATGGTCCATTCTTTCGACGCTCATAAGCCTTAAAAGCTCCTTGTTTTTATAAAGCGGTAATGTTGAATCGTAAAATTGTTTTTGGATTTTATAAGAAACTAGGGAGTCCTTTATTCCGTGTAGTAAGAAAAGAGGACGGTTTAGGAGCTTGCCGATGTTTTGAGCGGGATCGGCTTTTTTTGTTGCCTCATCAAATTCGATATGGGCTTCATCATATTCTTTTTCGATTTGAAGAATTGCATTTTGCCAATCGCAGGCACCGTTAAAAACGACCGCAGTTTTTACGCTTGGATTATGGGTAAAGATTCCTGCCGTAGTAAAGCCTCCCATAGAATGTCCTGAAACGGCAATCCTGTTTTTATCGGCATTACAATTTTTGACGGCATAATCTTTTAGTACGGAAAACTCGGCAAAGTTTTGCATAATTGTAGGCAAAAAAAATTCGTTTAAAGCCTTATCATAATCTTCAAACTTATTTCTTTCACCGTGATGGACTGCATCGGGTAAGATTACCTGATAACCCAAAGTCGAAAAAACATAGCCCATCAGTTTTTGCTTATTTTTTTCTGAAGACCAGCCGTGATAATAAAATACGGTAGGAAAAGGCTGAACAAAACCGCTTATTTCTGAAGGATAAAAACGCAGACAAGGTATTCCCTCAATTTCTACACGCTCTTCGATTATATTTTGATTTTTGTATTTGCCCATAGCTTTGCCTCCTTTTATTCCGTCATCCCCTTATTCCGAAAAAATAGAATTTTGAATCAGCTTTATTTTTGAAATATGGGCTATAGAAATTTTCAGCTTGTCATTAAGATTACCGCATGCAAGTATAAGAACAGCATCTTTTTCTTGTTTTAAAATTTCTTCAGGAACCCCGCTTATCTTTTCCTTTCCTTTTTCAGTGTTTATCTCTATTTCAAGGAGGTGCTTTCCTAAGATTGCCTGCTCTGCTATTTTTTGTTTTCCCAAAAAATCAAGACCGGAAGCTTCTTTTTTTGTAAATTTAAAAACTCCGTTTTTAAGCTGCTCCTCCGTAATTATAGCTTTACGGTTTATACGGCTGCTTACAGCCTTAGCATCTTCCTTTGTTAAGTGCAAATCTTTTAGTACCGCACTTAATTGAGCTAAGGTGTTTGAATATTTATTTTCTCTTTCTTTTTGCTGTTTTACCCAATCAAGCTTTTTTGTATAATCTTTTTTTTCTTTTTGAGAAAATAAATTCAAACTTTGAAAATTTCTTACAGAAGGGGATTGAAGATGTTTATTTTTATAAAAGATAAATTCCAAACCGCTTTTATAAACGGCTTGTTCAAAATCTTTTAAATCTTGAACATTTAAAAGATAAACGCCCTCTGCTATTTTTTTACGGACAAGTTTTTTTAAAGGCGTATCAAGTTCAAAAAACTTTTCCTTTTCCTTGTTTACGGAAACGATAAAGCCGCTGTATAATTCCAGTGAAGTAAAATTCCTATACCACTCGTTTATTGAAACTCTTATATTTTGAGGAATCTCATGCCCTGTTGCATCCGATAAGATTTTATATATATTTTCGGAAGTTAGTTCCGACTGAAAAATTTTAGAACAAGCTTTTTTTGTGATTTCGAATTTTCCTGTAGTTTGAATTAAAACAGGCTCCATAC
Source organism: Treponema denticola (assembly GCF_024400535.1). Taxonomy (NCBI): domain Bacteria; kingdom Pseudomonadati; phylum Spirochaetota; class Spirochaetia; order Treponematales; family Treponemataceae; genus Treponema; species Treponema denticola. The sequence goes on along the minus strand of NZ_CP038800.1, from coordinate 117,479 downwards.
ACTCCGCTGCAGGCAGAAGATGTTTTAGATTACTGTCAGGCAAAACAGTAACTTCAAATGAGGGGTCAATTAAAAGAGGCTTTTGAGGTTCTTCCGCATTTTTAAATAATTCGGGATTTAAATAAATCAAATTTTCCTCTCTGCATAAAATTCCGAACAGTTCTGCAGTTTCGATAAAGCTTGTATGTAAAATATTCTCGTTTCCAATTTCATTTTGTATTGCCGAAGAAAAATTTTGCATACACAAAAGAAGAAAAAATTGTTCTACATCTTCTTCTTCATAATATGCATCGGGATAAAAACTATTTAAAAATTCAAAAAGGATTATAACAAGTTTTTGTAAATTTTCTTTCCTCATTTTAAATAAGGATGCTGCCGTAAAATATACCAAACGCTCAAGTTTGCTTAATTGCGAAAAGGCCCCCCATTTTGCTTTTTGGACTGCAAATCCGTTTTCGGTTCTAAAAACAAGACCTAAAGATTCACATGCTAAAAAAATAGAGTCAATATATTTTGTCTTTTCCGAAAGCCACGGAAAAACTTCTTTGATTAAATCTTCGTATTTTTTTTTAAAAGAACCGTCATTTTTTAAAACAGATTCGTTATGAATACAAAAGGAATAAAGTCCGGCAAGGGCCGTATCGTTTATATTTATTTCTTTAAATTTTACCTGTCCTGTTTTTTCAGGCATAAAAAAAAGATTGGTTGATAAAAGGGGTTCTATAATTTTTTGTAAAATAGGATTTATCTTGTATATTTTATCCCCGTCATTGTTTTGAACTCGGTACAAAAGAAGGCGTTCTTCCGCATTTAAAAGTTTTTCGGATAATACAGAATAAGATATTTTTTGTGAAAAAAATATAGACAGCATTGCCTGTGTAGGATTGGGAATTTCGCTTACGGCTTTTAAAATCAATATATCGTAAGAATCCAAACTTTCTGCAATTTTTTCTTGTATTGCCGGTTTTCGCAAGAAAGCACTGAGCTGTTCCGCAAGCCGCTGCTTGTTAAAGGGGGTTTTAATTTTTCCCAAATACAGCTGTATTAAATCAAAAAATTGATGATCGGGCAGCTTTACAATGCTTTCCCGCCATTCGACAACATCTTTGGGATTCATTCTTTACCTCCTCTTATCGAAAACTTTTTAGCGAGGTAGTATTTTATCACATAAGATGAAAAAATAAAAGTAGGAGGAGGCTTAATTACCGGCCTTAACAACACTTAATACGACAAAGAATGCGGCAATATTATCGGATAAATTTTTACGCCCTTATCTGCAGCAAGTTTATCTACATCTTCTTTTGTTACCTTGCCTCGAGGTTTGGGATGGGGAGGCGCATCTCCTATAAGAATAAGTTTTTTATCCACATCAGCATCTAAGGCACGCCATGACTGACGAAGTCCTAAAAAGATACCTTCATATACGGCTTCGGGAATATCCCTTCCTCCGAAAACTTTAAAGCCGTATAAGGCTTTTTCAAATTTTTTTAAGTTATCGGTAAAAACGCAGGCTTCCCGCACTAAAAAGTCTTCACGGTAATCCTTGTATAAAACCAAGGCTATTCTATAGGTTTTATACTGAGGCAGAGTCTCGGCAAGCATTGAGCTGATATTTTTACGAACCTCTTCAATATCATCCTTCATGCTTTCAGTGGAATCTAAAGCAAAGAGTAAATCAAGCTGGTCCTTTTCTCCTTTTTTTAAAATTTCTTTTATTGTTGGAAGAATATCCTCAGGCCCCTTTGCATAGATCATTTCTCCTTCGGTTGTGTCGGCTAAATCCGTAAAAGTTTTTACGGCCTCATCACTGTAAGAAAGATCAGGAGGCGGAACTTTTTCAACAGGTTTTTGGGTTACCCGCAAGGTAAAAGGATTATCCTGAAAATTTCCCGTATAATCTCCATAAGGTTTTGCAAAGGTTCTTATATTAAAAAAGGTTCCATCTTTTACTTCGATTTCGCCGCTTCGCGACCAATCATACCCGTACAAAATTATATAGGGAATCCAAATATGATAGGCCTCCCCCAGAGGCGTGTTTTTTTCGGGAGTAGAATCTATAAGACTGTAAAGTTTTTTTTCGGGCAGCAAAAATTCACCGTTTAAAAGCCTTTTTTCATCTCCGTTTATTTCATTATAATTGGGATCACGGTAGGCATAGTTATCCAATTTTAAATCAGGATCCTTTGTCGTCTCCGTTAAAAGCACGCTTTTTATATCGGGTTTGGCTCTTATGTATAAATGATAGCCGCCCTTTGGGTTTTGTATAACGAGCAAATCTTCTTTTGAAAGGCTCAAGTCCTCAGCCTCAAGAAAAACAGAAAGAAATCCGACAACAAGAATCCATAAAAACTTTCTTTTTTGCATATATTAATTATCGGATAGAATTTTTATTTTGTAAATAGAAATTTTATGCAAAAAATATTTTATAAATCATCCTTTAAAACCGCATAATAACAAGTATCAACCCATTTTCCGCCGTCATATTTAGACTTGCGAAAATGTCCTTCCATTTTGAGTCCGGCCTTTTCCAGTAATTTTCTGGAAGCTATATTGTCATAATCGCAGCCTGCCCGTTTTTATAGGTTCAAATTTCATAAAAGGCATACTATAAGATTTATGTATAAATTTCAAGCGGGATATTTTTACAAGTGTAAATTATTTCACGGCAGATATTCAGGCAAGATATTCTTTAGAGAATTAAAAAGATTTATCTTGAGCTTGTAGGAGCCGCCTGTCAGGCGGTCGAGTCTTGAGCGGGCTGTTTTGCGGGCAGAGTTTTCTTGAAAGTTGCAGGTGCAGGTAGAACATATATAACCGGCCTGCTCTGAATGGCGGATAATCATGGGGAGGTCTGCAAGGCAGAGAGGCCTTATCATCGTAACGGGATATTTTTCGAATTTTAAGACAGGGGGCATTGTAGACAATATTCCCTTTTCTAAGGAATTCATCAAAAGAGTTTCCAAAATATCATCCAAGTGATGTCCCAAGGCTATCTTATTAAAACCTTCCTCCATGGCAAACTTATTTAGCTCGGTACGCCTTTGGGTTGAACACCACCAGCAATTCATCTTTTCATTAGGTTTTAATCTTCCTAAAACGGAAACGGTTTTTATTGTGAGCGGAATATTCCAGTTTTCAAACATTTTTATTAAATCAGGAGAAAGGGGAGGTGCTATGTCGGTTGCAATGTGCATAGCATGAACTTGAAATCTAGGCGAGGGGCGTTTTAAGCGCATTGAAAAATACTCGGCTAAGGCCGTAGAATCCTTTCCGCCTGAAGCAGCAAGTAAAACTCGGTCTCCTTCTTCTATCATTTTATAATCAAAAACAGCCCTGTCGATTGTTCTAAAAAGTTTGGGGTTTGCCATGTATACGAGAATAATATTTTTTTTAAAAAAAGACAATGGCTTTTGTTTTAATAAGCTGCCTGCCGATAATGAATAGAGGTGTTGTATGAACTTTAATGCGGATATAAAGAATTTGGAAAACATGGGCGAAGGTGAATTAAAAGTTGAACTTAAAAACCTTTTTGATGAGGTTTATGGCGCTTCGCCGGAAGAAGGAATTTTAATAGCCTCTCCTCTTAGTTTGACCCTCATGGGCGAAGAGCTGGATTATAACGGCGGAAATGTTTTAAATTTATGCTGCGATAAATCTATTTATTTTTTTATTAAAAAAAATAACTCGGATAAAATTTCTTTGACGGATTTGGTTTTAAATAAAAAGTTTGAAGGCCTTATAAGCGGACAAGCCGGAAAAAATCAAAATCCGGACAGCAGGAAAGAAGGTTTTGCAAGTTCCATATTCAATATTATTCTTTTAACGATACAAAAAATTAATAAGCATTTTGAAAATCCTTTAAGCGGGTTTGATATAATGGTCTTCGATAAGTTACGCTTTAAAACAGGGCAGACCTCTTTACCGGCCTTTGAAGCGGGCTTTTGTACGGGCCTCATATCTCTATTTAAACTTAAAGAGAACTTTAAAGCTATAGCCTCGCTCTGTCTGGAAGCCGAGCATGAAATCTTAAACACAAAGAGAGGCCTCTCAAATCAAATATCTTCTTTTTCGGCAAAACAAGATGCTCTTAATTTGTTTGACTCTAGGGATCTTTCTTTTTTAAGTCTGCCTTTAAATTTAAGTGAATATGGAATAGTAATAATAGGTACCCGTTCAAATAGTGAAGCTTATAGGGCTTCTTCCAATATCCGCTACATGGAATGTGAAGAAGGCCTGCGTATCTTAAAAAACAAATTAGACTTGGATCATCTTTGCGAAATAACCGAGGCGGATTATACATACTATCAGCCCAGTTTTTTGGATAAGACAATTATGCGGAGGGTAAAGCACTGCATTACCGAAAACGCAAGAACATCTAAGGCGGTAATAGCTTTAGAGAAAGGAGACATGGATCTCTTGGGAAAACTCCTTTGTGAATCCCATATTTCGATGCGGGATGATTTTGAGCTTATGAGTACCGAACAAAATATTCTTTTTGAAACAGCGATTATTCAAAGAGGATGCCGAGGAGCAAAGTTAGTCGGAAATACCGAAGGCTGCTATATTTTGGCCTTGGTAAAAAAAGATGCTCTTGATGAATTTTATCTTGAGGTACATAAAAGGTATTTTGAAAAAACAGGAGACAGTCCCGAATTTTTTGAATTTAAAAGTGCTGCAGGAGTCCGCATTTTATAAAAATAGATATAAAACAAAAAGAGGTGTTTTAATGAGTTTAGAAGCTCGTTAAAACACCTTCTTTTTTGCTTAAGATTGAGTGAAGTGCCTTACACGCCTCTTTCGCTCATTATAACTTTTATTTCTTCTTCATTGATTCCTACCATGGCAGGGCCGAGGTTTTCTGAAACCTCTGCTAAGACTGCAGGATTATCGTAATTTTTTACGGCCTTTACGATGGCGGCAGCTCTTTTTGCAGGATCGCCCGATTTAAAAATTCCGCTTCCGACAAAAACGCCGTCAGCACCGAGGTGAACCATCAAGGCTGCGTCTGCGGGGGTTGCAACTCCTCCTGCCGAAAAGTTTGGAACGGGGAGCTTCCCGTGCTTATGCACATATTCTACAAGGGCATAAGGTACTTGGAAATTCTTTGCTGCGACATAGAGCTCATCTTCACGCAGGGTTGTAAGTTGGCGCATTTCGCTTTGGATTTGGCGCATGTGTTTTACAGCCTGAATAACGTCTCCGGTTCCGGCCTCACCCTTTGTGCGTATCATCTTTGCACCTTCTTGGATCCTTCTTAACGCTTCTCCTAAATTTCGGGCACCGCATACAAAGGGCACCTTGAATTTGTTTTTATCTACATGGTAAACCTCATCTGCCGGAGATAAAACTTCGGACTCATCAATAAAATCGATACCGATGGCTTCCAAAATTGAAGCTTCTACAAAGTGACCGATTCTAACCTTTGCCATAACGGGAATCTTTACAGCCTTTATGATTTCTTTAATCATCTTAGGATCGCTCATTCTTGAGACCCCTCCGGCTGCCCTTATATCGGCCGGAATTCTTTCGAGGGCCATGACTGCAACAGCTCCTGCATTTTCTGCAATCTTTGCCTGTTCGGGGTTGGTTACGTCCATAATGACTCCGCCCCTTAGTTTATCTAAAATATCCACAAAAACCTCCATAAATGTTTAGAACGGGTGCAATTATACCGCAAAGCAGGGATAAGTTAAAGTAGGGTATCATTTTAACTTGTAGAGTAAGTAAAAAATTTGACAGTGCAACTATTTTAAAAAGTTCGAATTTACGTGATTTAGATATTTTATCGGTAAACTTTGCTCATTGTTCCCTTCAGAAAAGAAACAGTTATTACAGACGTTGATTAAAATGCAAATCAACACCGAGATATGTTTAAAAACAGCCATCATATAAAAATGGGGCAGCTTGAAAAAAATTCAAGCTGCCCCATTTTTATTAAAGATTTCGGTTATTCATAAACCTTATTTACCGCCAAACAAAGACTTAATAACTGATGAAGCATCGCTTGAACGGAGCATTTCTGAATCGCCGAGTTTAGCACCAGGATGGCGTCCGGCCTGCTCGGGAGGATTCTTATATTTTATCGCCAAAGCAGTACCGATATATTCAACTTCCTTTGTAGAACCGGTAAAATAATCAAAAATGCTTGAAGAACTTTTGTTTGCAACATCAATGCGGACATTTATAATATCATGAGCACCCAGCTTTTTAGCTTCGGCAATGAGCATATCATAAGTAACCTTTGACCCAGTGCTTGATTTGCTAAAACGGAAAGGTCCTACTTTGAATACTTCTTTTGAAGTTACACGTACAATACCGACTGGTTCAAAATCTTTTACCGAGATTTCAGCATAATCCGACCAACCAGTTTTATTGGTGGTTAAATCAGTCGTTGTACATCCAACAGTTAAGAAAGCTATACTTGTAAAAAGTACCGCCACTACAAGAAAATTTTTCTTCACATTATCCTCCTGATATCCATTATTTATTATGGATAAGATAAACTAATATTTACCTCAGCGTACTTGAAATGAATAAAAATGTCAAGATATCGATGTGAGAACAGCTTCTTAATAAATAATTTAAACGAAAATTTATATAGCATAAATATTTTTTTTGTGCTAAAATAACAGTTTAGGAATTAGGGTATCAAACTATGCAAAATTTAAAAAGACTTTTATCGTATGCGAGAGGGCAAAGCCGGCTTTATCTGCTTGCCCTTATTTTTACGCTTTTTTCGCAAGTGATTGTTGCCATGCAGCCCCAGCTAATCCGAATTACAATAGACTCGGTAATAGGCGGTGCCGCCCTGCCTGCGGGCTTAATATCCCAAGTGGTTGCCTTGTTTAAAAATCACTTAAACGGAACAAGCGGTCTTATTGTGATGGCCTCCTTGGTAGTTGCTTTTTCACTTATAAGGGGCCTCTTTACATTCGGCAGAATAAATATAGCCAGTATTGCAACCGAGCGCTCAATAAAGACCCTTAGAAACAGGTTGTACAATCATATTCAGCTTCTTCCTTATTCTTATCATTCAAAGGCAGAAACCGGAAATTTGATTCAGCGATGTACTTCTGATGTTGAAACCATCCGCTTGGCCCTGTATTCTCAGATAATGGACACTATAAGTGCCGTGTTTTTAATAATTTATACTATTTACCTGATGGCTCAATTAAACACAAGCTTGATGCTTATTTCTTTTTGCATTATGCCTTTAACATTTTTTTCGTCGGTTATATTTTTTAAAAGAATTCAAAGTCAATTTAAAAAAGCAACAGAGTATGAAGCTTCAATGACTACTGCAATACAGGAAAATTTAACAGGCATAAGAGTCGTAAAGGCTTTTACCCGCCATCAATACGAAATAGAAAAATTTATTAAACGGAGCGAAAGATACCGCAATCAGAATTTAAAGATCAACAACAGCTTTGCCGCTTTTTGGGCATTTTCCGATTTTATTTCGATTGCTCAAGTTTTTGTAGTAATCCTTTACGGAAGCCTTCTTGCCTACCGCAATGAGATAACTGCGGGTGATTTAGTAGCCTTTATTTCCTATACGGGAATGTTAATTTGGCCTGTCCGCCGTTTAGGCCGAATAATAAGCAATATAGGTAAATCATTTGTTTCTGCAAACCGTATTGAAACTATTTTAAATGAAACGACAGAAGATATTTTTCCGACAAACGAAAAACCCGAAATTAGGGGAAACATAGTTTTTCATTCCGTTTCGTTTTCTTATCCCGAAACGCAAAATCAAAAGATACTCGACAATGTTTCTTTTAGTATTAAAAGCGGACAGACCCTTGCAATCTTAGGGCCTACAGGTTCGGGAAAAAGCTCCCTTGTACATTTACTTGCCCGTCTTTATGAATATGATTCCGGTTCTATCAAAATAGATGGAAAAGAATTAAACACTATAGACAAGGGCTGGATAAGGTCTCAGGTCGGGCTTATTTTACAGGAGCCTTTTTTATATGCCAGAACAATTATGGAAAACATTAAATTAGCCGTGCCCGATGTTTCGGATTCTTCGGCCCGTCACTTCTCAAAGGTCGCTTTTTTAGATGATGAAATAAATAAGTTTGAAAAAGGCTATGAAACCTTAGTCGGCGAGCGCGGAGTATCTTTATCTGGAGGCCAAAAACAAAGACTTGCAATTGCCAGAACCCTCATCAAAGATTCTCCCATTATTATTTTTGATGACTCCCTTTCGGCTGTAGACACCCAAACGGATATCAGCATCCGTTCTGCTTTAAAAGAAGAAAAGGGAAGCAAAACAATGATTATAATTTCGCATAGAATTTCAACTATTTGCGATGCGGATAATATAATCGTTTTAGAAAACGGAAAGATAAGCCAAGAGGGAACTCATGAGCAGCTGATAGCCCAAGAAGGTTTATATAAGAGAATTTACGATATTCAAAGTGCTGTACAAGCTGGAGTGTAATTTAAGGAAATAAAATTATGGAAGATTTTGATATAGATAAAGATAACGAGAAATTTAAAAGCGGAGTATGGAAAAAGGTTCTAAAAGAATTCGGTTATTTTAAGGAGCTGCTGGTTCCGGGCATTCTTTTGGGCGGTCTGACAGGGGCATTGGATGTTGTTCAGCCTAAGATGACTAAATATGTTCTAGACACTTTTGTAAAGGGGCGGGATTTAAGTAATTTTAATGCTTCAATCATTTTTACAGGAGTGTTCTTACTGATTTCTGCTGCCACTACCTTTTTCTTTATAAAATTTGTAGGTTATTTGGAAATAAAAATGTGCCACCGCCTGAGAACAAGGTGTTTTACAAAATTGCAGACTCTTTCTCTTTCTTTTTATGATAAAAATGCCGTCGGATGGCTTATGTCAAGGATGTCATCCGATATAAATAAATTATCCGGTATTGTTTCATGGGGAGTAAGCGACCTCTTTTGGGGTTTTTGTATGATGATAGCTGTAATAATTGCAATGTTGGGAGACAGCCCGAAACTTGCCCTAATCGGTTTGGCTACATTGCCCGTAATTGTGCTTTTCAGTATTTATCTTCGGGGTAAAATCTTAAAAGCCCAAAGACGGGTGCGCAAAATAAATTCTCAATTAACAGCCTCCTACAATGAAGATATTCAGGGGGCTAAAACTACCAAGACCTTAGTTCGTGAAGAACTTAACGCAAAAGAATTCTTGTCTAAAACCGAAGAGATGAAAAAAGCATCTATTATGGGTATCTTAATTTCTTCTGTTCTTATGCCGACCGTTCAATTAATCGGCGCTGTCGGAACGGGTTTAATGGTAATTTACGGCGGAATTTCGGTTATTTCGGGGGCCATTACAATGGGCTTGCTGGTTGCATTTTTTTCTTATGTTACTCAGTTTAATGCTCCCTTGGCTGAAGCCGCCGATCTCTTTGCCGAATTTATTTCGGCTCAGGCAGCAGCTGAACGTATCTTCGGGCTTCTTGAAGAGGAGTCCGAAATTAAGGACAAGAATGAGGTTATAAAAAAATACGGCACAGCCCTTTGTCCCACAGGAGAGCAAATGCCGCCGATTAACGGCAGTGTAAAATTTGAAAATGTTTCCTTTTGGTACAAGGAGGGAGAACCTGTATTAAGCGGTTTTAACCTCGATGTTGAAGCGGGACAGACTATAGCCTTGGTCGGGGCTACGGGAGCCGGAAAATCTACCATCGTAAATCTTTTTTGCAGGTTTTATGAGCCCAAAAGCGGACGCATCCTTGTAGACGGCATAGACTATACGGATATGAGCGAAAGCTGGATTCACGAAAACCTAGGCTATGTGCTTCAGTCTCCCCATCTTTTTTCGGGAACAATTGCAGAAAATATCAGGTACGGAAAATTGGATGCAAGCGATGAAGAAATTATTGAGGCTGCAAAGCTGGTAGATGCCCATGATTTTATAGTTAAAATGGAAAAGGGTTATGATACGGAGGTCGGAGAAGGCGGAAGCCTCCTTTCTACAGGACAAAAGCAGCTTGTTTCTTTTGCCCGCACCTTGGTAAGAAACCCGCGTCTTTTTGTTTTGGATGAAGCGACTTCTTCTATAGATACCGAAACCGAACAAAAAATTCAAAGCGCCATTACGACCGTATTGTCGGGACGCACATCCTTTGTTGTAGCTCATAGGTTATCTACAATCAGAAATGCTGATAAGATAATTGTTGTTGAAAGCGGAAAAATGATTGAGTGCGGTAATCATGATGAGCTTATGAAGCAAAAGGGTCATTATTATGAGCTTTATACCCATCAGTTTATCAGTGAAGAGCAAAGATCTCTGAATATAAAGAGTTAAAAATTATTCTCATTGCTGTTGTCTTTTTACAATTATAAGTGTATAATGGAAAAAGGAGGAATTGAAAATGCAAAAACTCTACTCAAAAATATTTATCGCAATTTTATGCACGGTCTTTGTTTTAGGCTGTAAATCGACTCCGGAGCAGATTCCTGACACTAGATCGGCTTCTGCAAAGATATCCATTAATTCGGTTACATGGATGATAGAAAGGCTGGATCCTTCTATATGGAATGGAACGCTTAAAAACAATGGAGAAATGTTTATAAGCTTTTTTATCAGCTATACCGGTTCCTTTAATACAAATGATGTTAAAAAGCTTCTGGTAGAATCTCCTGTGGATGTGTGGGCCTTAAACGGTTCTCAACTTGAAAAGATTACCGAGGTTGATGATAGAGCTAAAATCGCTTCAGTTAAAAGGCTTCAATGCGGAGAAGGTATCGGTTCAGTCCCCCTAGGAAAGTGGAAATTCACTTTAATTGATAAAAGCGGTAATAAATACGAGCAAATTTTAAATGTTGCCGGTTTTGAAAAAAAAGCTGATGATAAGACATCCGAGGCTAAGTCGGAGGAGGACTCTATCGCAAAGGCTGAAGAAGAGCCGGAAGAGATAAAGCTTATTGTTCCTCAATCCTCCGGTAAAAATGAAATAGCGGCTCTTTCCGTTCCGAAAATTAAATCGGTTTCTAAAGATGCTGATTCTATGGAAATCTTTTTTTCAGTAAACGATGAACGGGTAAAAAACGGATATTTTTGGTTCGATGTTCCGGGTGAAAAATATTATAAAGATTCCGGTTCTATGATAGACGCTGCCGGAAAACCGGTAAACGGATGCAGAGCTTTTTCAAAGGACGGAAAAGACTGCCGCTATATTCTACGCAAGGATGATTCCAATTCGGACTGGTTTGATAAAATAACCGCCTGTTTTTTTGTTGTTTCGGATACAAATAGAGTAGCTTCTCCTTGGGAAGAGAGAAATAGAACCGTAAGTGCCAAGGCTGAAGTCAAATAAACTATTTTTTAAGAGGAAAAGATGAAAAAGAGATTGTATAAATCATCAAGAAATAAAAAAATTTTGGGCGTTTGTGCAGGTATTGCCGAGTATTTAAATGTTGATCCTGTTTTAATTAGGCTCTTGTGGATTATATTTGCCCTTGTTGTGGGCTCAGGAATCATTGTATATATAATAGCGGCTATAATTATGCCCTATGATACCGAAATCAATGATGATGATAATGATAATGAAGCGTATGAATACGCTCCTCGTGATTGACATATTTTGTAATGGTGTAAAGCATTAAAAAGCTGTCTTTAAAGACAGCTTTTTTTATTCAAGATTACGAGAATCATAGTTTGGATAGACTTCATGTTCTCTTTGCGTTTCAGTGTAAAGAAAGTCCTTAATGTTTTTAAAAAGAATATCGTCCTTCTTAAATAATCCTATTTTTCCTTTTTTCCCTTTTAAAAAAGCGTCAAACCAAGATACTGTTAATTCTGTATACCGGTTGAATATTTTTTCGTCATATCCCCCTGCAAAGGGCGCTATATAAATATCCAGGGCTCCATTATGTTTTACATCTTTAAATGATAAAAAGCAGGCAGGATTTTCTTTGTTTAGATTTGTAAAAAAGCGGTATGTTTTTTCAGGATAGGCTGTTATATCGGCTTCGGAGGTTAAAAATAGAACGGCAGCTTTAATTTGCAAAAATGTATCGCCTAGGTCTTCATTGGCGCTTCCTACAGCTTCTATAAGATGAGATGATCCGTTATAAGCATGAATTGCTGCAACGGCTTTAACTTGCGGCATAAAATTGGCATAATACAGTGAGGCGGCTCCTCCCATTGAATGAGCCAATAGGCCTATATTTTCCGTATCGATTAGCCCATATAGGCTGTGTTCCGGATCCTCCGTTTTTTCTTTTATCAGTTCGTAGGCTGAAGAAAAAGCCGGAAGCCAATCTCTAGGAAGAGCTTGGTTCTTAGAGGTAAAAACTGCAACTGCATAACCGTTTGAGGCAAGATAACGGCCTATAGATAAAAAGGCATATTTTGAATTACTCCAGCCATGAGTGATTAAGATGAGAGGATATTTTCCTTCTTTTTTAGGAATGTAAACGGTAATCTGTCCTTTTAAATTTATATTGTCGGAAAGACTTTTGTCTATACGGTTGTCTTGTACTAATTCCTTATAAACATGATTAAAGCCTATACGTTTTTCGTCATTATAAGCTCTTAGATCATAAGGTCCTTTAAAAGTCTGATTTCCTTTATTTGCGTTGAAGTGCAAACATGATGTATTCAATAATAATACTAATACTAAGATAATGTTTTTTTTGATTCTCATGACTTTTTCCGCGTTTAAAATTTTTTTACGGTTTTGTAATAAAAACCGATTAAAAGAATCTTTTATGATCTTCTGCAGCCCTTACAAGACCGTCAACCAAGCCCGGTTCCATACTGGAATGTCCGCCGAATAAGACTATGTTTAAATTCGATTTGGGTAATTTTTTATGTAGTTTGTAAGCAGAAAAAGGAGGACAGTCCATATCATATCTTCCTTGCACGATAGTACAGGGGATATCTTTAATCTTATCGCAATTGTTTAGGATGTAATTATCATCTTTAAAAAAACACTTATGTAAAAAATAATGACATTCTGCCTTGGCCATAGCAAGGGCTTCGTCATCGCTCATATCGTAGACAGCCGGAAAGAGTCTTACGAGGGCTGATTCCCAACGGCTCCAGCTATGGGCAGCTTCAAGTGAAAGTTCTTTATTTTCTCCGAAAAGGCGTTTTGAATAAGCCCTCACCAAAGAGCTTCTTTCTTCTTGCGGAATAAAATTTTTATAGGCTTCAAAATCTTCAGGGAAGAATTTAGAAGCTCCGCCTTCTTCGTAAATCCAATCTATTTCTTGTTGTGTTCCTAAAAAGATTCCTCTTAGGATTATAGATACAACATTATCGGGGTGGGCGATAGCGTATATTAGGGCAAGGGTGCTTCCCCAGCTTCCTCCGAAAACCATCCACTTATCGACATTTAAATATTTTCTCAGCTTTTCGATATCTTCAACCAGATTTTCCGATTTGTTTTCTTTCATCTCGCAAGGCGGCAAACTTTTGCCGGCCCCCCTTTGGTCAAATAAAACGATTCGGTAAAATTCGGGATCAAAGTATTGGCTTGCAACGGGAATGCAGCCGCCTCCGGGGCCTCCGTGTAAAAAAACTACGGGTTTTCCTTTGGGGTTACCGTATTGAGCATAATAGATGCTATGTATATCGGATACTTTTAAAAAGCCTTCGTCAAAAAGCGGTGTTTTTTCATATAAAATTTTCATAGATTACCTCTTATACTAAACCCTATGATAACTTTTTTGTTGAGGAATTTCAAGGTACCATTGATTTCCGCACGGAAATCAATTTTACTAAAAACTGCCGATAATGTAGGTATGGAAATAGAAAATATATTTGATTACTTTAACGACATCAAAATAATAAGCAATTACGACGGATATTTTTACAGCGTAAATGAAGCTTTAAAAATATTACTACTTGGACTTCTTTGCGGCCGTAAAAACATTAGAGAAATACACGAATGGGCAACTGCCGACATTATAAAAGATAGGCTCAATAAAGAATTCGGCATAAAAAAGATACCTTGCTATTATTGGCTAACCTGTCTACTTAAATTGATAAACATAGACTCATTAAACGAATGTTTTATGAATATGGCTGAGGCTCTTATCAAAGAATACGGTACAGAAAAGCCTCTTACAATAGCGATAGACGGAAAAACTATCCGTTCAACAGATAAAATGAGCAGCTATGAAAGTCCGCTGCACATAGTCTCTGCACAAGTTGCAGAATTTGGTATAACATTGGCACAAAAGTGTGTTAAAGGAAAGACAAACGAGATACCTACGGTTCAATCTCTTATAAAAAACTCTTAATATAAAAGGGCATATAATCGTTGCAGATGCCTTAAATTGTCAAAAAGAAACGGCAAAAATCATAAAAGAAGGAAAAGGGGACTATTTATTGTCGGTAAAAGGGAACCAGCCTTTATTAAAAGCGGATATTGAAGAATATGTTCAAGATGAAATTCTAAGAAAACAAATGGACACAGCTTGTAAAAGTGAAAAAAATCGTGAAAGAGTTGAAAAGCGAACAGCCTTTTGCACAACTAATTTAGGTTGGATGGATAATACAGATGAATGGGAGGGGGTTAAGCTGTATTGGAGCTATTCATTCAGAGTTTAAGAGTAAGAAAGGAAAGAGTGATGAATGGCATTATTATATTTCGAGTAGAAAACTTACAGCGCAACAGCTATTGGATATAGCAAGAAAAGAATGGGTTGTAGAAACCATGCATTGGTTATTAGATGTTCATTTTAGAGAAGACTTTTGTCGGCTTTTAGATAAAAATCTACAACAAGCCTTGAACATAGGACGGAAAGTGGCGTTAAATTTGGTCTCGCGATACAAACAAAAAAATGCACCTAAATCTTCTTTGTCACACATTATGTTTAAAGCTCTCATGGATATATCTTTTATCAAAAAAATATTACAAAATTGATTTCCATGACCCTGTGTGACTGGCTATTGACATTTGCATAAAATAGTGGTAGCATTTTTAAAACTTAATTTACTGTAGATTACAGCAGTTTTATTTTAGGTTAGTTTATATAAAATTACATATAAAAATTGTTTTACAGTTTAAAAATTATACATAAAGGAAAAAATATGAAAAGGGCATCATGGATACAGGCATCTATTTTAGTACTCTTACTGATATCGTTTTCGACTTGTTCACAAGCTAATAAAAGAAGCGAATCTGCTTTTGGAGCTTTTTTCCCCATTCCGCCGGATATTACAACAATTGACGGGGATGACCCATATCAAAATAATATAATCCCGCCGATAGCTGATATTTACTGGGATAATACCCTATCTCAAATAGGATATGCTAAGAATCAAAATAATGAGATGAAAGCATCTGGTGAATTTGTTCAATTTTATAGAGCAATAGCTAATTTATCAGCAGGTGCAAACTACCGTCCTAAATATTGGACATTGCAGCCTGATAAAAGCGATCTTCTAAAATGGACAGACACCGAATATCTTGCACCTGGAGAACGCCGATTCTATGTCGAAGGAGGCCGCTTTGAAAACCAAGAAGCAGGCCCCTTAACTATGATTTATAACAGTGACCTAATTAATCCAAAGAATTTAACTGTTGTTATTACCGACCTTGAAGAACAAGGTTTAAATATGAGTCTTTTGGCGGATTTAATTAGAAATAAACTTTTAAAAACAGACGATTATGCTGCTGCCGTTATAGCGATTAAACTTCCTTTTAACGGAATAAATTATAGACCAGATCCCGCAGCACTGAACCGAATGGTAAATGTACAGTGTAATGGATATAAACCTCTTTATGCTATAATTTCGGGGCAGCAGGAAGCTGTCAGCTTATTTATTAGGCGTTTTTCGGAACAAACAGAAAATTTGGATATCAAATGGAATATCTTAACCACTACCCAAAGTGGAAAAATCCGCCCTATACAGCTTTCAAATATTACAATACCGCAAAGTGTGCATCGCAATGAACTTACAAGATTTATAAAAAATAAATATAATATAAAAGATAAGATAATGGTCGATAAAGATAGGAGAGAAACCTCCATTTCCGTCCAAGACCGTATATGGAATTTGCAAAATAGAACAGATAGGATGGTCGAGCATTTAGGTTTAGAAGAAAAAGGGGAGCTTAAACATATAAATACTCAGCTTGAAACCTTTATATTTGAATATCAGCCTGAAATGCCTCGTAAAAAAAACGATAATTGGATATGGCGGCTTAACTTAAATTTTGATATGCCCCAAAACTGTTCTATAGAGGAACTTAAAACTGAAATAAAAAATTACCGATATCTTACAAAAAATGAATCAGAAGATGTTTTAAAATGGCAAAAAAATAATCTTTTTATAAGCCGTGATATTGAATCCTTTCAACCGGTCTTATTAGAAGATGCAAAAACAGTGCAAGTTAGCATACTTCCAAAAAATATTAGTGCGGCAATGGAGTCATCTGTAATATGTTTTGATATAATCGTAAGGGTTAAACAAAAAATTGAAATACCTCAATGGGTAAATGAATTTGATAATGCCGATTTTAGCAATTTAAAATTGAATCAGGATAGAACCCCTAATTTTAAAAATTTTATAAATAATTTGCTTAAAGGTGAAGCTGCAGAACAAACAGTATATACAAATGATGAATTTGTTAAGATACCTGTTGTACTCTTCAATCTGCCCCAAAGCAAAACAAATAAGAGGAAATAAGAATGAAAAAACAAACATTGAATTGGCTTCTGGCTTTAGGCACTTATATTACAGCCTGTCTTCTTGTAATATTATATTCATATTTAAGCAATATAATTTATCTTGATGGCGGAGATAATGCGGAAGATGAAATAATTTTTATACTCGGTATTATCATTGCAGTTTTAATAGGAGCCTTTGGATTAGGTTATTCTCTTTTATTCTGGTTAAAAGAGAGAAAGGCTGCTGTGGAACATTATCAGAATTATCTAGGATATGGTTCAAGGATTACAAGCGGTCTTATAGCATCTGTTATTACCGGTATTATTCTTTTTCTGTTTTTTTATTTTACAACTTCTCCAATAAGCAGGGTAGACATATATGAGTCGTTTTTAATTACAAGTCTACCTGAAGCCATATGTTTTTTTGTCTTTTTAATTTTTGTAAATATATTTGTTTTCATTTTTTTAAAGCCACGCCCCTAGTTATTTGAGGCACTATAATAAAAAGAGAGGTCAACAATGTCCGAAAATACAATGTTTGTTTGTTTAGGTGGAACAGGAACACAAATAGGTACCGCTATAGGTCATTTATATCCATTACTTAAAGAGGCAAGAATTGCCGACAACGGTAGTGTATATAAGATGTTTATAATGGATAAAGATACACGCGGTAAAAATTATGAATACTGCGTAAATACTGCAAAAAATTACGGCTTATTTTATGAAAGTCTTCCATTTGATTCAGAGCCTTTACCACCTTATAACTTAGAAAAAGGAGTTTATCAAGAACTTCAACATAATGCAGGAATACTAAACTCCAACTATACGGTAATGAATCTTATAGGTGAAGATGATTTAATGCAAAAGTTAGCAAATATGTGCTGGAAGGAAGAAAAACAAAATGAACTTTTGCGTGACGGAAATAATAGAGATCCGTCAAGAGGAAGTCTTGATGCTAATGTGTGTTTAGAGCATTTTGAACAATCGTCTCTTTTTAAAGAACTTGAGGAAACTGCTAAAAATAAGGCTATAGAAAATCTTAGGCTTGTTCTTCTAGGAGGAATAACAGGCGGAATGGGTTCATCCTTAATTGTTCCTTTAGTAAAAAAAATAAAAAATTACTACAATAAAGATGACCCAGATAAAATTAAGATTTTGGAAAAACTCCGTATAGATTTAGTACTTTTAGGTACATATTTTTTAATACCTGTTAATCCCGATAAAAAGCGAAAAGTGGATGATATAGGTGAAACAATTGATTCTTATTATCGTGTATGCGATCAGTTACGGGAACTTGAAGAAGACCTGATAAAAGAATTTCCTAACGACCCTTGGTATGTTTATTACGCAGCCATACCTCTTTTTGATGATATCTGCGGAGAATTTCAAAAAAACGGAGCATCAAAACGCTTTTCTCATCTTCTTGAGCTTACAGCAGCCTTATCCTCTTTTGCTCTCAAATCAGTTGCAGAACCAGGTTTATATCAAACAGTATTGCCTGCTGATGAAAAAACAGGAAACCTAAATATAGGTTGGGGAGAACTTCCTTTAGGAAACGATATTAAGATATCAGCAAAAAATTTAATGCGGCTTATAAGTATTATTGTATGTCAATTATACCCTCGCTTTTCTCAAGAAGCAAAAGATCTTAAAAAAGATGTGTATGTAAAAAAGTATATTAAAAATCCTCAAAATGATATGCAAAAAATAGAGGCAATACGGACAATGCTGAAAGAATGGTTGACATATCTTGTACCCTACTTTGAATTTTGGAATGAGATACAAAACTATTCAAAGTTTGGAGGTGCAACAAACATAGTTTTGGATTTTTTCACGGCTGAAGACATGAAGGATTTATCAAATTATTTTTCTGAAATATTTACAAATCCTTTTGCAGCATGGGAAAATAAGCCTATTAACAAAATGCCCTTACTGAAGGATTCATGGATGAATTATCTTTTTGATTTTAAACAAGATAAAACCAAACTAAAAAAACTTCTAGAAATCGAAGATAATACAAAAGAAATTTTCTTTTTAATGATAAAAGATATCTATAAAACACTGGAAGCAAGAAAGGAGGAATAAATGCGTCTTACATCGTATGAAGATAAAAGTGCCGTAACCCCTATAGGAAAACTTGACAGCAACACGGCTGAAGGCTTAAGAACAAGCTATAGTCAAACGGAAATGTTTGCAAAAAAAATAACGGATACACCGCCTGAAAATACAAGATCAAACCCTGCAGATCGTATAAAGCGTTTTAGGGAAGCTATTTCATGGAAAAATAATGAAGAAAAGAAAATAAATGTTTTAAAGTCTGCAATGTATAAAAAAAGTGCTATTTTATTCATACATTGTGTACTTGCATCTGCAAGCGGACAAAACATTAGTCTTAAATCGGACAAAATAAGCAAGCTTACACAAGAAATAAAATATCCGGGGCGTAAATATTTTTTAGATGAAATAAAAAAAGCTCTATACGGCAATGAAAATGAAAATCCCGGAATAAAAATGAATAGGGATGACATAATATCTATATACAATGATCAGGAACTTATAGGCCTTTTATCATCGGCAGGACCTATACCATCTGTGGATTATATTTTTAATTTTAAAAAACTAAAAGTAGACAATTCTGCAGGTACAAAAACAATTCTTGACAGTCTTACGGATCAAGATAAACAAATAATAAAATTTTGGCTTAATGAAAATATAGAACTCGTAAACTCTTGTTGTATGTATGAGGAGATAAATAACAATTTAAGCGATGTAGTGGTTTCTGATGCCGTAAAAGGAAATTTAAAAATTGATAAAACAGAATCACAAATGCCTTGTTTTCCTGTTATGAAAAACTATCAAGGTGAGATGCTTACGGATAGTATTTCGCTTATTCCGATGGTAGATGAAAATGCTAAGCTCGGTTATGATATAAAACCGCTCATGTTGGAATTTCAAGATCTGTGCTATGCTTTTATTCCGCCTATAACCGAAAAAAACGTTGAATGGACAAAAAATGATTCTTTTGAAATAAAGTCTATAGCTATCGATGATGCGATAATTGTTGAAAATAAAATAACTTCAGTAACAATAAATTGCAAAATAAACATAGATAACTTAGATATTACCGTTTCTAAGATTTATGAAGGTGGGCAAATACGTTATATTAAGCGTTTTCCCGTTCTCTCATTATTCGGACCTGCTCCGAAATTCGGCTGGATAGCACGCCGTAATTTAATCCCTGAGGCAGGTGAATATCCTTCACCTCTTGTTAATGACTCCGTAGCAGCTATTGATGGGCTTAATGATATAGAATTTTCAGGGCTTCAATTTGATAAAATTGAAAGTGACTATTTGATGTATTGCGGTGAAATACCGAAATGGCTTGGTATTAAAGGAAACGGAAACTGGCTTGGGGCATTGCCTTTAAGGGTTGTTTCCGAGACAGAACAGCTGGATTGGAAAAAAGCGCCTAACTTTATACACAGAGAACTTCCATCTCAAAAACGAATGAATGTTGCCGTTGATATAGGTTCTTCACGATCTGTTGTTATATTTTTAGAAGAAGGAATGCGTGAAGAAGAAATAAAAAAGGTCTTAATTGAAGAAGGTCAAGTTTTAAGTGTACCTATAACAACACCTCTTGATGATAAGCCGGATAGAGAAACACAGTTTAGCAATACAAAATTTCAAAGTGAAAAACAATATGAGGTCGTACAAGGTAAGACTCCTGTCGGCATAATTGGAACTCCTCTGCTTTATTCAAATACGGGAAATGATTTATTATTATATAAATCAGGTAAGCTCATTCTTTTAAATCCTAAAACCGTTTCCGAAGCAGGCGGTAAAAACATTACCTCCGATATCAAATCTAATGTTGAAGAAAAAAGAAATGAGATGGAGCTTTTAATTCAAGGTATTTTAACTATGATAATAGACCGTGCTGTACATTTAGGATGTTCCGAAATCAATATACGCACAGCCTACCTTAAAGAACAGCACGAAGCTATGAAAAGTTGTTGGGATCACGCTCAAGAAAGCATTGAAAAAAGAATGCCTTATTTACGACCTAAGATAAACATTGATTTATATCTTCCCGAATCACTGGCAATAGCAAATAGAGTATGTCACAATAATGCCTTCCACACAGGTTCAGGAGCTGCTTTGATTGATATAGGAGACCTTTCAACAGATATAGCTTTATTTAAAAATAAGGCTTCAAAAGATTCAAGTGCCGATGCATCAAGTGTTTCTTTGGTAACAAACTTTTCTATTAGGCTTGGAGGCCATAAAATAATTTTACAGCCTATATGGGATTATCTTTATTTTTCAAAATACAAAAATGTTGAAGACTTTTTTAAAGTTGACATGCGGGACAATTCAAACCTTATTGATATTGTGAAAAATTTAAATGAAGAACTGATAAAACAACGCTCTGAAAAACATATTGATGTCAATAAAGCCCGTAATAATCTTCTTTGCTTAATTAACCGTCTCCAAAAAGGACAAATCCCTTTAGAGTTACAAAATCTTTTTGATCTTGGCTATCTTGCTGAAATAGTCATATTAAAGAACTTTGTCAAAACTATGACAAAGGGAGATGGGACTTTCGATATCCACCTTTTCGGCGGAGGGTCAAGTCACTTTACCGGCCAAAAAGACGGATTTAACTGCGGTGCAGTTATAGGAAGGATTTGTGAAACATATGACAGAAGTGCAGATGGCGATATTCTAGCCTTGGGCTTACTTTCGGGAGCTGACGGCAAAATGCATAAAAACATAGAAGCTGCTGCTGCTGAAGCTAAAAAGGAAGCTCAAAATTATATAAAGACCGTAAAGAAACAGCCCATTGTTACAACAGCAAGTGCTAAAGAACTTAAAGAAAGTTATGCACAATTTATTGAAGCTGCAGAAATTTTAAAACCGTCATGGTACTTCAAAGATAATTACGGTAATAATCTTGATGCCCGCTGGGTTTTAAATGTTGAGGATAAACAAGAACGCACAGCTTCTTATGAACCGCTTGACTCGTCTTTATGGAGAGAAAATTTTGAACCTGCTATGGACTTTGCAAGAAATTGCCGAACGGATAGTATGGAAATATTCAAGATTTTATTTTCTTACAAAATGGCATATCTAAATGCCGTTGCTTTTTACAATGGAGAAAGATAAATAATGAAGATTAATAAAATTCTATTTTTGTTTTTATTGTTTATAACTCTTTCTTTCCAAAATTTTGCAGAAGATGCAGACGGAGGAAAAGATAAAAATCAGGAAAGTAAAACTGAAATTTCTGAAAAAAAGGAAGTGAAGACTGAAGACACCGGTAAGAAAGATGCTGGTGCCAAAACCGATAATAAGGATAAACAAAAGTCAGAAAAATCTAAATCCTCAAGCAATATGTCTAACAAAGGGCATCCTGCAAAAACTGAAAAAGCAGACAGCACAAATGATAATTCCAAAAAACAAGAAATAAAAGAAAAAGAAAGTTTAGATATGTTGAGAGAATATTTAGAAAAAAGCGATCAGCGTTATTCCGAATATGACTTAAAATTAAAGAATCTTGAAGAAGCTATAGAGATATTCAAAAAAAAGAAAATTAATTTGGAAGATAAAATTATTAGTTTGAACAATAAACTGATTATTCTAATAATTGTATTTATCATTTTAATTTTAATCATCATATTGATAACTTGTGTAATTTTACTTATGCGTCCCAAAACTCAGCGGGGATACAGTACTGATGCGGATAGGGTAAGGTCTTTAAATCATATAGAAAACTCTGAAACGGCAAAATTAAAAAATGAGAATTCACATCGGCAAATCTTTTTATCAGACATCCAACGATCAAGCTCTGTTTCTGTAAAAAGACCGGCGGAACCGCTTAAACCCATATCCTCAGTTGACGAAATTACACCTCTTTATCAATCTAAAGAGCTTAGAGAGCAAAGGATGAACAAATCGAAAGGAGATATTTTCTTAGTTATTTCTAAGGCTGTTTTCGAGCATAAATATAGAGGAGGTAAAATATCTCTATCTTCCATAATTCTTGAAGAAGGCGGTTCCCGAGTTTCTGCAATGTTCATCTTAACAAAAGATATGAATTTATTTTTAAACTTTCATTTGTACAACGAAGCTAAGGAGCTAAAAGGCTTAACTAAAGATATTGAAGACATTTTAAAAATGATATATCAAGTTGAAGGAAACATTCAGGGATTTGTAAAAAAATGTTTACCTGCTAAAGTTTCAAAAGTAGGTAATACTTATGAAATTGTAGAAACAGGTAAATTATTAATATCAACATAAATTGAGGTAAATGTATGAAAGGAAAAAGTAAACTTTTATTTTTATTTTCTCTCTTCTTACTTGTTACCTCTTGTGCGAAATCGAAAAATAATTATATAAGAGAATATGAACGTCATATAAATGAAGTTAAAGTAAACCATAATAATTACGATGAACGGGATTGGGCAAAATCGGATAGACACATAACTCACTTACATACAGTGATAGAACGTTATGAAAAAAGGCTCACAGTAGAAGACAAGGAGCGTATTGCAAAGGCTTTTAACATATACAGGTCATACCGCAGCGGCATTGATTGCCCTTTTATTGAAACAAAAATAACCGATAATCAAGAAAAAGAAAAAAATGAAAATTCTGAGGTAGATTCTACAGATTCAGGAGCTGAAGCATTAAAGCGGCTGACCGAACAGCAAGAACAAATTGCATCAGAGCTTGAACTCTTGCGTAAAAAAATAACAGAAGAATTTAAAGAAAAAAACAGCTCATCCCAAGTAGATGAAAAGAAAAAAACGGAAAAGGAATTTTTAATTGATAAGCTTCAAAATGAATTGCTGCAAAAAATTCTTAATGAAAAAAAAGAAGGCAGGAGGAAAATTTCAGGACGAATAAAAGTATTGATTTTTCCGGCAAATTTTAAAAATAATATATTCCGGATGGATTATAACGCTCTTACCGAACCTATAAACAAAGCAGTAAAAATTATCCTTTCTCAGGCAAAAAAATATAATCAGTATATTTCAATAGATTGGGAATTTATGGGCAGTTCTAACGGCTCCTTTGTTTCTCTTGATAATTACGTTGAAGGTTTAAATGAGTATACATATTATCAAAATATGTTTTCTAATTATGACTATTTGGTTACTGTCTATGCTGTAGATAAACAAGATCGTTCTTATTGCGGTTTAAGAGGCGGCTTAGGGCGAAGCGATGCAAATGCCGTGATTTGGTTTAAAGATATACATCATCATTCGGCTGGTACTTTAGCTCATGAAATATTTCATACATTCGGCGCAGAGGATTTATACTACGAAGAAGGTGTTGTACCAAAAGAAGTCGAAGCAAATTTTAAAAAACTGCTTGGAAACTCAATAATGATTACTTCAAATAATTCGGCAGAGTTAGATCCTATTAATGCTTGGCTTATGGGCTGGAATGATAGACCGGAACTCTGGTATGCTTGGTTTGTTGATAGAAGAAATAATAGCGGAGATGGATTAAATTTAGTAGATAAGTAATTTGGAGAAAAAAAGTAATGGAATATCGTAGCGAAATATCAAAAGACGAAGCGAAATTAAAACTTGAAAAAGAAATTGGTATTGAATTTGAATATAGCGATGCTTTATATGATGAAAATAAGGCTGCATGGGTTTTTACAATCAAGATAGAAAATGTTGAAACACTCTTACACGTTTCCACTGCAGAGGATTTTATACCGTACCTTGCACTTGCAGAACATTTAAACTTAACCTTTTCTGAAACGTTAAGCCGACACGTTTTTCTTAATTACGGAACCGAATATATTTTCGGTATAGGAAAACTTAAAAATCAATATTGTTATACCGAAAAAGGCTGGCTGGATTTACAAGAAATAGAAAATATTTTTTTAGAAAAATTTGGAAACAAACGTAAAAATTATTCTATGAAAGATGAAAACTGGGCGGTTTATATATATAGAAACGGCTGCTTTAGTACAAGCTATAAAAAAAATGAAAAACTGGATTGGCCTGTTTCCGAAAAAATAGAATTGCTATTTACAGATTTAGAAGATAAAGTGCTGTCCCTTAATACCGAAAAAATAGAAAACAGAATAAAACAAAACCAAGCAGAAATTCTTGAAGCAGATAAAAAAACGGAAGAAAGAGAAATTGTACCGGAAGAAGATCCTATTTTAGATATTAAAAACTATCAAGATGAAATACTTGCGAATAGTATTTCACTTATTCCAATGATAGATGAAAGAGCCAGATTAGGGTATAATATGAAACCTCTAATGTTGGAAGTGCAAGATATGTGCTATGCTTTTATTCCGCCTATAACCCAAAAAAGCATTGAATGGACAACAAATGACTCTCTTGAGATAATATCTCTATCTATCGAAAATACCGTAATTGTTGAAAATAAAATAACTTCAATAACAATAAATTGCAAAATAAACATAGATAACTTAGATATTACCGTTTCTAAGATTTATAAAGGAGGGCAAATACGTTATATTAAGCGTTTTCCTGTTCTCTCATTGTTCGGACCTGCTCCAAAATTCGGCTGGATAGCACGCCGTAATTTGACGTATGAATTTTATAAACATTATGAATATCCTTCACCTCTTATTAATGAGTCTGTAGCAGCTATTGACGGTCTTAATGATATAGAATTTGCAGGTATGCAATTTGATAAAATTGAAAGTGATTATTTTATATATTGCGGTGAAATACCGAAATGGCTTGGTGTTAGAGGCAACGGAAGCTGGCTTGGGGCCTTACCTCTAAGGGTTGTTTCCGAGACAGAACAGCTGGATTGGAAAAAAGCGCCTAACTTTATACACGGAGAACTTCCATCTCAAAAACGAATGAATGTTGCCGTTGATATAGGTTTTTCAAGCTTTGTTGTTCTCTTTTTAGAAGAAGGAATGCGTGAAGAAGAAATAAAAAAGGTCTTAATTGAAGAAGGTCAAGTTTTAAGTGTACCTATAACAACACCTCTTTATTATAAGCCGGATAGAGAAACACAGTTTAGCAATACAAAATTTCAAAGTGAAAAACAATATGAGGTCGTACAAGGTAAGATTCCTGTCGGCATAATTGGAACTCCTCTGCTTTATTCAAATACGGGAAATGATTTATTATTATATAAATCAGGTAAGCTCATTCTTTTAAATCCTAAAACCGTTTCCGAAGCAAGCGGTGTAAAAATTACCTCCGATATCAAATCTAATGTTGAAGAAAAAAGAAATGAGATGGAGCTTTTAATTCAAGGTATTCTAACTATGATAATAGACCGCTCATTACATTTAGAATGTTCCGAAATCAATATACGCACAGCCTACCTTAAAGAAAATTATGAATTTATGAAAAGTTGTTGGGAGTCTGCTAAAGAAAATATTGAAAAAAGAATGCCTTATTTAAGACCTAAGATAAACATTGATTTATATCTTCCCGAATCACTGGCAATAGCAAATAGAATATGTCATAATAATGCTTTCCACACAGGTTCAGGAGCTGCTTTGATTGATATAAAAGCCCTTTCAACAGATATAGCTTTATTTAAAAATAAGGCCGCAAAAGATTCAAGTGCCGATGCATCAAGTGTTTCTTTGGTAACAAACTTTTCTATTAGGCTTGGAGGCCATAAAATAATTTTACAGCCTATATGGGATTATCTTTATTTTTCAAAATACAAAAAGGTTGAAGACCTTTTTAAAGTTGATACGCGGGACAATTCAAACCTTATTGATATTGTGAAAAAGTTAAATGACGAACTGACAAAACAACGCTCTGAAAAACATATTGATGTCAATAAAGCCCGTAATAATCTTCTTTGCTTAATTAACCGTCTCCAAAAAGGACAAATCCCTTTAGAGTTACAAAATCTTTTTGATCTTGGCTATCTTGCTGAAATAGTCATATTAAAGAACTTTGTCAAAACTATGACAAAGGGAGATGGGACTTTCGATATCCACCTTTTCGGCGGAGGGTCAAGTCACTTTACCGGCCAAAAAGACGGATTTAACTGCGGTGCCATTATAGGAAGGATTTGTGAAACATATGACAGAAGTGCAGATGGTGATATTTTAGCCTTGGGCTTACTGTCGGGTGCTGACGGCAAAATGCATAAAAACATAGAAGCTGCTGCTGCTGAAGCTAAAAAGGAAGCTCAAAATTATATAAAAACTATAAAAAAGCAGCCTATAATTACAACGGCAAGTGTTAAAGAACTTGAGGAAAATTATGCTCAATTTATTGAAGCTGCAGAAATCTTAAAACCTTCATGGTATTTCAAAGATAATTACAGTAATAATCTTGATGCCCGTTGGGTTTTAAATGTTAAGGAGAAACAAGAACGCACAGCTTCTTATGAACCGCTTGACTCGTCTTTATGGACGCAAAATTTTGAACCTGCTATGGACTTTGCAAGAAATTGCCGAACGGATAGTATGGAAATATTCAAGATTTTATTTTCTTACAAAATGGCATATCTAAATGCCGTTGCTTTTTATAATGGAGAAAGATAAATAATGAAGATTAATAAAATTCTATTTTTGTTTTTATTGTTTATAACTCTTTCTTTTCAAAATTTTGCAGAAGATGCAGACGGGGGAAAAGATAAAAATCAGGAAAGTAAACAAGCAAGTACGAGAAAAGAATCCTTTTACTTTTTGTCTTGTTACAATTTTGTGGGCTTACAACAAAAGATTTCGATAGAAGAAATAATAGCGGAGATGGATTAAATTTAGTAGATAAGTAATTTGGAGAAAAAAAGTAATGGAATATCGTAGCGAAATATCAAAAGACGAAGCGAAATTAAAACTTGAAAAAGAAATTGGTATTGAATTTGAATATAGCGATGCTTTATATGATGAAAATAAGGCTGCATGGGTTTTTACAATCAAGATAGAAAATGCTGAAACACTCTTACACGTTTCCACTGCAGAGGATTTTATACCGTACCTTGCACTTGCAGAACATTTAAACTTAACCTTTTCTGAAACGTTAAGCCGACACGTTTTTCTTAATTACGGAACCGAATATATTTTCGGTATAGGAAAACTTAAAAATCAATATTGTTATACCGAAAAAGGCTGGCTGGATTTACAAGAAATAGAAAATATTTTTTTAGAAAAATTTGGAAGCAAACGTAAAAATTATTCTATGAAAGATGAAAACTGGGCGGTTTATATATATAGAAACGGCTGCTTTAGTACAAGCTATAAAAAAAATGAAAAACTGGATTGGCCTGTTTCCGAAAAAATAGAATTGCTATTTACAGATTTAGAAGATAAAGTGCTGTCCCTTAATACCGAAAAAATAGAAAACAGAATAAAACAAAACCAAGCAGAAATTCTTGAAGCAGATAAAAAAACGGAAGAAAGAGAAATTGTACCGGAAGAAGATCCTATTTTATATGAGCAGAGTGCAGATGCAGACATGGATGATGCCGAACCGGAATTAAAAAATAGCAGCGAAGATAAAGACTCTCAAACATATTCGGAATTAAATACGGAATACGAGATTGATAATGATTATATAGAAGAAGCTATTGATACTGAAGAACAATTCATTGAGCAGGATATAGAATACGAAGATGATGCTCAGGTATCGTCAGAATTACCATTTGCAGCTTCAGATATAAATATAAATGAAGTAGAAGTTCAAAATACACCGCGAGAAACAGGCAAAAACTCTTATAAACCGCTATTTATTGTTCTTTTTTTAGTTGCTTTTATCGGTTTTATATTTATAATTTATAACTCAACACAAAATTATAAAGTTACCTTTGATGCTAATGGAGGAAGCGGTTACGCTCCAAATTCTATAAAAGAAAAAAAAGGAAATGCCATAATACTTCCATTTAATGAAAATATGTACATTTACGGTTATGAATTTGAGGGGTGGAATACAAGAGCTGACGGAACAGGGACTACCTATTTTGCAGGTTCTAGGCAATATTTTGACGGCAATATGACTCTTTATGCTTTATGGGATAAATATAAAGAAAAATATGTTCATATCAACGATTTACGAGTTCGTTCAGGGCCTTCTACCGACTATAGTATTAATGAATTATTAAAACAAGATAAATTAATAAAAATTTCCGAAAAATCAAACTCTAATAATTTTGTAAAAGCTAGATATGACGGAAAAATCGGTTATTTAAATTATAAGTATTTACGGGACATTAAAATTACCGAAATAAAACTTGGAAATTGGTATAATAATAGGTGGTTGACAAATCCGGGAGATACACTAACGGCCTACAATATAAGATATTTAAAGCCGCAAATTAAAATCGAAACTTGTAATAATGTAAATAAAGAATATAAATTTAATATAAAAATTATTGAACCAGATGGTACTATCAAAAGAAATTATAAGACATCACCTTCAGGATATAGTTATAGTACTACTATAAACATATCTGGAGATAGAGTACAGGCTATAAGCGGATGGGGTAATGATCAAGGAGGGACTTATTATTCAGGTTGGTGGACAATTGAGATATGGTATACAAACCCTGACGGCATTAATGATTGTATAAAAAAACAACGTTTTTATTTACGCTAATTGATTAGCTACTTTTTTGATGAAAATAGATTCTTAAAAATAGAATGTTTAATCGTATTTTCTTTTTTTAAATTATTTTTTAGGCTTATCTTTCCGCCGGAAAAGTTATAGATGTGTTCTTCAGAGGCAACAACTAAAAGAACATCATCATCTTCGAATTTATACTCAGGGTCATCCATAAAGATAAAGTCTTCGCTTTCTTTTTTTCGGCGGGCTATGATGTTTACGCTCATATCTTTTCGGATATTGGATTCGGCAAGGCTTTTACCGACATATCTTGCTTCCACTCCGACTTCGGCAAGGGCAAGGTTTTTTGAAATAGGCATAAATTTAAGAAGGAGATCGGCGGCTAAAATAGGGGTTGTTCTTTTGGCTGCCTCACTGTCGGGATAAATTACACTGGTGGCTCCTACTGTTTTTAAGAGTCTTCCGTGTTCGTCGGATTGGGCACGTACAACAATGTTTACAATACCTAAATTTTTTAAGATTGTCGTGCTGATTACTGAAAGCTCCACCTTGCGGCCGAAGTCTACGATTACCGTATCCACCTTGGAGGGAAGAATTTTGCGTACTGAAAGCTCGCTTATTTCTTCAAGTACAATTGCAGAAGAAGCTTTAGATTTATACATTTCAATAAGGTCTTTATTTTGCTCAATGATTATAACCTCAGCCCCGATTTTTATAAGCTCATCCAGCATTCGTACTCCGAATGTTCCTAAACCCATAATCGCAAATTTTTTCATAAACTTTACCTATTCTTCATCGCGGGCAACAACATCAAGCCCGATAAGCATATCGGGACTTTCAATGTCCAATATTCTTACACCCTGTGCAGACCTTCCCATAGTGCCGACAGAGTCTACGCTTATGCGGATTGTTTTTCCTTGGCCCGTTATGCAGACAACTTCATCGTCATCAAAGACGGTAAGAAGCCCTACAACCTCTCCCGTTTTTTCAGAGAGGGTATAGATACGCTGTCCTCCGGTTCCCCTTCCATGAGCTGAAAATTCGGAAAACTCCACGCGCTTACCGTAGCCGTTTTCGGTCATAACAAGCATTTTTTGATTTTCCGTTACTCGAAGTGCGCCTGTAAGCTCATCCTCGGAAGAAAGCTTTATTCCGGTAACACCTCGCGACGAACGCCCTTGAGAGCGGATGTCCTCTTCGCTTGTGCGGAGGGCCTGACCTCGGCGGGTAATCAGCATGATTTCGTCCTTGCCGCCTGTAAGAATTGCACTTACCAGTTTATCGCCCTCATCGAGTTTTATGGCGATGATTCCGCGGGTTTTTGCATTTGCAAAATTATCGGTTGTTACTTTTTTTACAACACCGCCTGCTGTTGCCATCAAAAGATAGGTCTTATCGTCAAATTCTTTTAAGGAAACAACGGCCGTAATTTCTTCATCGGAAGAAACGGAAAGAAGGGATTTTATGTGAGAGCCGCGGCTTGTTCTGCTGGCTTCCTGTATTTCATGCACCTTTAACCAGTAAGCCTTTCCCGCATTTGTGATAAACATAATGTAATCATGGGTTGAGGCCGTAAAAATCTGATCCAAAAAGTCGTCTTCGGCAAGGTTTGCAGAGTTGGAACCCTTACCTCCCCTGTTTTGACTCTTATAGGCTGTGGCAGGAATACGCTTAATATATCCGAGGTGAGAAATTAAAATAACCATCTCTTCTTTTTTGATAAGGTCTTCGATATTGAGCTCTTCAACCTCATCGGCTACTATATCGGTCTTGCGTTCATCTCCAAACTTTTCGGCAATCTCGTTAGTTTCTTCCTTTATTAAGGCTAAAATCTTTTCGGGATGGGCAAGGAGGTCTTTTAAGTGAGCGATTAGAACCTGCAATTCCTGTAACTCTTTTCGGAGGTCTTCAATTTCCAAGCTGGTTAAACGCTTTAGCTGCATATCGACTATGGCCTGAGCTTGAACATCATCAAAGCCAAACCTTTCCATCAAGTTGTTTTTTGCCGTTTGCGTATCGCGGGATGCCCTTATTATTTTGATAACTTCATCTATATTGTCGATGGCGACGATGAGGGCTTCCAAGATATGGGCTCTTTCTTCCGCCTTGCGTAAATCGAATTTTGTTCTGCGGGTAACGACATCGACCCTGTGCTCAACAAAGTATTTTACGAGAAGTTTTAAGTTGAGGGTTTCAGGTCTTCCGTTTACAAGAGCAAGGTTTATAACTCCGAAAGAAGATTGAAGAGCTGTCTTTGCAAAAAGCTGGTTTAAAACAACCTTTGTAATAGCCCCCCTCTTTAGCTCTATAACAACTCGTAAGCCTGTTCTATCCGAAGTTTCATCGTTTACATTTGCGATTCCGTCTATAATTTTTTCGCGGGCCAGTTCTCCGATACGGGATACAAGGGTGGTCGTGTTTACCTGATAGGGTACTTCGGTAAAGACTATTGTTTCTTTTCCTTTTTTATCGACCTCGATTGTAAATTTACCGCGCACCAAGATTTTTCCGCGGCCTGTCTTAAAGGCTTGTTTTATTCCCTTTCGTCCGTAGATAACTCCGCCTGTCGGGAAGTCGGGGCCCTTCATATATTTACAAAGCTCGTCTATTTCGATTTCGGGATTGTCTATGTAGGCTGAAACTGCATCGGCTATTTCGCGTAAGTTATGGGGCGGCATATTGGTTGCCATACCGACAGCAATTCCGCTTGAGCCGTTTGCAAGCAAGAAGGGGAATTTAGCCGGAAGAACAGTCGGCTCCTTTGTAGAATCGTCAAAGTTCGGAATAAAATCGACTGTTTCTTTTTTTATGTCCTCGACCATGGTTTCGGCTATTTTGGCCATCTTAGCTTCCGTATATCGGTAAGCTGCGGGCGGGTCGCCTCCTATGGTTCCGAAGTTTCCTTGGGGATAAATAACCGGATAGCGGAGAGAGAAGTCCTGTCCAAGGCGGACGAGGGCATCATAGACCGAAGCGTCGCCGTGAGGGTGGTAACTTCCTAATACATCACCTACAATCTTAGCGCACTTTCGGGTGGGGCCTGAACTACGTAAGCCCTTTTCTTCCATTGAATAAAGGATACGCCTGTGAACGGGCTTTAGACCGTCCCTTACATCGGGCAGGGCTCGGCTTACGATAACTGACATTGAATAATCTATGTAGGCTCTTTTTACTTCATTTTCGATAGGAATCGGAATTACGGCTCCGCCTTCCTTAGTTTGTATCTCTTCCACGCATTATACTCCTAAATTCGAGGCATTTTAGCATAAAAAAGGGGCTTGGTCAAGGAATGGAGAATTTTCAGTATGCCGGAAACCTGAGAAGATATCCTAAATTATACTAGAGTTTAAGTTCAGGCTGCTAAATTAAAATTTATTCATTATTCGTACAAAAAATGCGAGAGTTCTTTTAAACTCGTCCAAGCGTATTCTTTCGTCATTGCCGTGAATTAAACTTCTCTCTTCTTTTGTTAGGTGCATTGCAGAAAACCTATAAACCTTATCCGATATTTTTGAGTAATGGCGGGAGTCCGAACAGGCCATCATCAGATAGGGAGTTACTAATGTCTTTTCCCAAGTCTGTCTGATTGCATCGCTTAAAAGCTCAAATTCGGGGCAATCTATTTTTGAATATCGGCTGGGTTCTTCATCGTATTTGACTTCAATTTTTACATCCTCATTTTTTATTATTCTTTTAAAATGAGAAGTAATCTTTTCTCTTCCGTCCTCGGCTAAATAGCGGATATTGATTCCTATATTCGCTTTAGGCGGAATAACATTAAAAGCATCAGAGCCGGCCATCTTTGTTACGGCTGTTGTGGTGCGGAGCATAGCATTTAATTCTCCGCCTGTTTTTTTGGTAAGCATGTTAAATAGGGGATAAAAAATTTTTAGGTTTGCAAAGACTAATCTCATTCCAAGGCCTGCATGACGGCCGAGAACATCGAACATAGCCGAAACCGGTGGAGTTACATGCATGGGGAGGGGATTGTTTTCGATGTTGCAGACGGCTTGAGCCAATTTACCTACAATCGTGTGCTTAGGAGGTGTTGAAGCGTGTCCGCCCTTACTTTCCATCGAAAGCTCCACATCCATCTGCCCCTTTTCTCCTATACCTATTACGGCAAACCTTTCTTTGATGCCGGGGAAAACGCCTTCAACTACGGCCCCTCCCTCATCAAGAACAAACTCCACATTTATATTTTCTTTTTTAAGCTCTTCGACTATTGCAGGGCAGCTTGGGCCGTGCGGTTCTTCATCCCCTGAAAAAGAAAGATAGATATCATGTTCGGGTACAAAGCCCTTTGAAAGAAGATACTCGGCGGCTTCCATTACGCCGCAAAGGGTACACTTAGTATCCAAAGTGCCGCGTCCCCAGAGTACATTATCTATAATTTCAGCCCCGAAGGGATCTCGGCTCCAACCCTCCCGATTTACGGGAACTACATCATAATGAGCCATAAAAACCGAGGCTTTTTCGGAGCCCTTGCCCTTCCAATGATAGAGGAGTCCTTTAGGCCCTAAGATTCGGCGCGGGCAGGTTTTTGTAACAAGAGGGTAGGCATCGTTCAGATAGTCTTGGAATTTCTTAAAAACTGACGGGTCTTCAAGACTGACATCGGCGTGAGATACCGTAGGAATCTTTATCATCCCTGCAAACCGGCTTATGGCCTTATCAAAGTCCATATCGACATTTTCTATGATAAGTTTATTCTGTTTTTTAGGTTTAAATGTGAGAGCCCTTAGCAGCAAAACTAAGGGAAATACAAGAAGCAAAAATAATAGGTAAAAATAATTCATAAGGTTTCTCCCTCTTTTACTCTGTATTATAGCATAAACTATCGAAAAAATCTTCCCCCCGTATGTATTGAATTCTTTGTCCTTATCTTGTACAATCCCCTATTATTATTAAACTTTAGGAGAATTGCATGGCTGTCATAAATGTTACAAGCGAAATAGGAAAACTAAAAAAGGTGCTCTTGCACCGCCCCGGAAAGGAACTTTTAAATCTTACCCCCGATAAACTTGATGAACTATTGTTTGACGATATTCCATTTTTAAAAATGGCCCAAAAAGAACACGATGCTTTTGCCAATATTCTGTCTAAAAACGGGGTGGAGGTTGTATATCTTGAAGACTTGGCGGCTGAGGCTGTTTCTCAAAGTGCGGAAATCCGCGAAAAATTTATAAAGCAGTATATTAACGAAGCTGACATCTATTCCGAATATTATCAAAAAATGATCTATGATTTTCTTAATGGAATCAAGGATCCGAAAGAACTTATCCTAAAAACAATGGAAGGCGTAAACGCAAATGAGATACCCTTTAAGAATACACATTCGCTTTCGCACTATGTTTTGGATTCAGGCTCTATGATAATAAACCCTATGCCCAACCTCTACTTTACCCGCGACCCCTTTGCTTGTATAGGAAACGGGGTCAGCTTAAATAAAATGTACTCGGTAACAAGATGCCGTGAAACTATTTACGGAGAATACATCTTTGAGCATCATCCCGAATATGCCGGAAAGGTAAACAGATTTTACAACCGCTATGATGCTCCCAGTATTGAAGGCGGAGACATCTTAAATATCGGTAAAGATGTTTTGGCTATAGGGCTTTCACAGAGGACATCCGCCAACGCCATCGATTCTATAGCAAACAATATCTTTTATAACTCGGATTCCCCGATAAAAACGATCTTAGCTTTTCAAATCCCTGCTATCAGGGCCTTTATGCATTTGGATACGGTCTTTACCCAGATAGACTTTGACAAGTTTACCATTCATCCGGGAATTCTAGGTCCTTTAAGAGTTTTTGAAATTACAAGAGGAACAAAAAAGGGAGAGCTTAGCGTAAAACAAATTGATTCTACCTTAGAAAAAGTTCTTGAAAAATATACGGGAGCCGGAAAGATTGAGCTCATCCAATGTGCCGGAGGCGACAAGATTGCAGCCGAACGCGAACAGTGGAATGACGGTTCCAATACCCTCTGCGTAAGCCCGGGCACAATAGTCGTTTATGAAAGAAACGATGTTACAAACGAAATCTTAAACAAGAAGGGCTTAAAAGTTCTCGAAATGCCCTGCGGTGAACTTTCCCGCGGACGCGGCGGCCCCCGTTGTATGAGCATGCCCTTATTGAGAGAAGATATAAAATAATAGAAATCGGAAATATGTAAATAGAAATCGCTATATTGACATTTTTTTGATTTGATGATATAGTTAATCCTCAATTATTCCCCGGTTGTGTAATGGTAGCACCGCAGATTCTGGTTCTGCTTGTGGGGGTTCGAATCCTCCCTGGGGAATTTTTTAATTTACTTTGGTCCCTTCGTCTATCGGTTAGGACATGAGATTCTCAATCTTAAAAGACGGGTTCGATTCCCGTAGGGACCGGTGTATAAAAGATCTGATTTTAGATAAAACTTTATACTTTCCTTATTCCCCTATAGACTTTTTCAGAATTTACGGTAATATATAAGTGTATGGATAAAAGTCTTTCAACATTTGACCAATTAGTAAAATCCTTGTCCACAGAAGAGACTCAGTCTTTGCTAAACAGTATACAGCAGAGCATGGATGAATTTAGTTCAGCAGTTCCGCAAGAAGAAAAAGAGGATAATTTTTCTGAAAAAATAAGAGAACATCAGGCGGAAGGCCTATCTAATGAGCCTTTTTTTGTACGGCTATGGCTTTCAATAAGAGCTTTTTTGAGATCCATACCCTTAAAGGTTATCTACAATGAGGAATTGTTGAAAAGAATGGCCAAAAATCTTAAAAGAACGGCAGGCTCATATATTAATATCAGCCAAAATGTATATACCGGTGTTTTTTATAAGGAATTGAAAAACTTGCGTAAAACCCAATTATTTTTTACCTCTTTGCTTTCTTCATATGATTCAGATAAGGGTTCTTTTTATATGCTGCTAAGCTCCTTTGTTTCTCCGGCAACTTATGAAAAACTTATGAAAGAAACAAACCCTTTTTCTATTAAAATCGGCTCCGAAGTATCTGCAAATATACGAACAGGTTTTTTAAGGAAAATAGATTCGGTTTTTTCAAATTTAACAGATGAAGAAAAAAGAGAGATGTATTTATGTGCTCAGGCTATTGAATGGATGAAATCATTTTGTTCCTTAGCTCTGGATAAAACCTTACTAAGATTTGCCGTGGTTTCCGATACAAATGCAACATGCCAAGCTCTTACAATACAGCCTGAGATGGAAGTCCTTTCATCAATTTTATATTCCAAAAAAAATATACCGCATAATTTGCTTCAAGCTCTATTTTTAATGCATGCTCAAGAAAATATAATTGATGATGACAGCCGGATGTTAAAAGAGGCGGATGAATTTATAAAAGATGCGATAGAGGCCTTGGGTACAATAAGAATTTTTTTAAAACAAGTTCCCCTCCTTGATATTACACGTTATATCAAAAAAGATATTAGTTGGATTCCTTATAAACTCACCGGAGGAGAAGATTGGTTTATTTATTTTAAACAGGCTTGGTATGAGCGTTTTAATCAAAAATGGTCTACATGGTCATATGAGCAAAAAAAATTCAATATAAAGGTGCAAATGATTAACTTGTTAAAAGTGGGAGACTTGGACTCTATGAAATTTTGCCCTTGGAGAAATTTATGGGTAGATTGTAAATTCAAAAAAGAAATGCCCTTCTTATTTTTAAAAACATTTTTTTATGCATTCTACAGTCAAAGAGTTTCAGAAACCCTTAAAACTATTTTAGTAGAGGGAAGCTTTTATAGGCATGAAAACTTAAATGAGTACACTACCTCTTATAATGTTCTTGAGCATCGTAAAGGAGAATTTGAAAAATTTGAAAACCGCCTATCTCCTACAGGAGATATCGGTTCAACATTTGTAAAAATACGTGCTGAAAAAACAGCTACTTTAAAAAATAAAAATCAAATTGAAGGTTTGATGCATACGATAGAATCTGAAGCAAAGCAGCTTATAAACTCCAGCATAGAAGCTTTAAAATCGATAGAGCTGATTTTGACAGGAATCTTAGGCGGAGGGAAAACAAGCCTTTATGCAACTATTACCAACTGGGCTTCTATAGGAGGTTCAAATAACGGAATCTTTCGAGAAGAAGTTGCAACCGTAAAGGAGCAAATCCATACAATGCTCAACCTTCTATCATTAACCGAAAAGCTTGAGACTGAAGCAAAATAAGGCTGACATATGGCCTATACGAATCTAAAATAGCTGAACATTACCCCTAATGAACCTATAAAAGCTCCTATTAAAAATCTTATAGCTATTAGGAATATCAGACATACTATTATTTGTTTCCGTAGACTCATAAATCTTCCGCCTGATAGTTTATGTACTCTTACAAAAACCGGAGACAAAAATCTATCCAGCATATCTGCAAAATTTCCGTGCCGATAATTTTCTGAAAAGTCAAGAACTAGCCTTATTATCAATATTATGATAAAGAAATTTAGTAAAAATGAAAAGAAAGACCAAATAATTCCTAGGAGATTTAGAAGAATACCCAAAATGGAAAAACTTTGTGGTGCAGAGATTTGGAACAATAGATTAGATATTAGAGATAAAATCCCTATAGCTAAAATGGGGGAAAAATCTACCAATCCGATTTGTGTGAATCTAAATCGTCTAAACCAGCTCAGGTAAGGATTACAGATTTCGTAAAGAAACCCTCCATTGGAGCCGGATCCGAACCATGAAAGAAAAATATAGACAATACAAAGATAAGAATAAATCTTTACCGCGAAACCTAAAGTGCTAAAAAGTGACGATATCATATAAACCTCTCTTTTTTAATTTAATCAATTTTTTTATTCCAGCCAAATTTGTTCTACTCCAAATTGCATTTTTAATTCTTCAATAAATTCCGGAGTAGACGGAATTCTGATTTGAGGCGAAGTTTTAATTATATAAGCCGTATCCTCATCCTTTGCATGAATATAAACATCGCAGTTTCCTGTCCTTTCATACAAAAAGTCCTTTAAACCGGTTAATTCTTTTTTGGAAGTTATATTGGGATCAAGCTCGATATGGACTTCGCTTAAAGCTTTTTGTTGTAATTTATCGATTTCTAAGATCTCATCTACCAAAAAGGAGTGAGAATCTCCATTGCTGTTGTCTATAGAACCTGCAAAGCCGCAAACGGTTTCAGGCAAGAGGCTTGGGCGGTATTTTTCCCAAGTTTTTGGAAAAAACACCAAATCTATTGTACCGTTTAAATCCTCAAAAGATCCGAATCCCATCATTGCGCCTTTTTTTGTTTGATGTTGACGTACTCCCGTCAGCATTCCGACAAGGATATACTTTTTTTTAGATATTGCCCGTGAAAGATGCGAAATATCTAAGGTTGCGGAATTATTTATTACTTTGCGGTATTCATCCAAGGGGTGTCCGGAAATATAAAATCCCATAAGCTCTTTTTCAAGGCGTAGTTTTTCTTTTTGAGGGAATTCTTCTATTTTTTCAAAAACAAAATCCGAAAATTCCTTTATGCCGGAACCTTCAAACAAGCTCCCTTGTCCTGTGTTTTCATTTTCTTTTTTTTGAGAAGCATAAGCAACAGAAGCATCTAAGTTTACCATCAATGTAGAGCGCTCTTCTCCCAAACCGTCAAAACATCCTGTTTTAATCATTACTTCAAGATTTCGCTTGTTTTGTGTGTGAAGATTGTTTCTTTCTAAAAAATCTATAAAAGACTTGTATTTGCCGTGTTTGCTTCTTTCCTCTGCGAGTTCATAGGCTGCCTGCATTCCTACTCCCTTTATTCCCAATAAGCCGAATATTATATTTCCGTCAGCAGAAACGCTAAAATAGGGATCGGATAAATTTACATGGGGGGGAAGAATTTTAATTCCCATTTTTTCTGCCTCTGAAATATACTCGGGGAGTTTATCTGTTGAGGTAATTTCGTTAGTTAAGTTTGCCGCCATAAATTCTGCAGGAAAATGAGCTTTAAGGTAGGCTGTTTGAAAGGCTAAGACCGAATAGGCTGCAGCATGGCTCTTATTAAAACCGTAACCGGCAAAAGGAATAAGAATCTCAAAAATTCTATCAGCGTCTTCTTTGGAGAATCCTTTTTCCTGTGCACCTTTAATAAATTTCTCTTTTTCGGTTTTCATAACCTCTATTTTTTTCTTACCCATAGCACGGCGGAGTATATCGGCTTGACCCAAAGAGTAACCCGCAATTCTTTGGGCTACCTGCATAACCTGTTCCTGATAAACGATAACGCCATAGGTTTCCGATAGGATATCCTCAAGGCATGGATCCGGATATTTTATTTTTGTGTTATCGAATTTGGACTCGATAAATTGATTGATATAATCCATGGGGCCGGGACGGTACAGGGCATTTAAGGCGATTAAGTCTTCCATTTTTGAAGGTTTTGCTCTTTTTAAAATATTTTGCATTCCTTGACTTTCAAATTGGAAGACGGCTGCAGCCTTTCCTTCACTAAGCATTTTAAAGGTTTCGCTGTCGGAATAATCTATATCTGCGATGGAGAATTTTTCCCATTCCTTTCCGCGCTTATGGATAAGGTCCTCGGTATGTTTTATTAGGGTTAAGGTTTTTAGACCTAAAAAGTCCATCTTTACAAGACCGCAGTTTTCTATTAAGTCCATTGTAAATTGAGTGGCAACCTTTCCTGTTTTTGAATCCTTATATAGGGGCACATAGTCGGTTAATACCGTTTTACCTATAACGATGCCGGCGGCATGTAAGCTGGAATTTCTATTGCGGCCTTCAAGAGCTATACTGATTTCAAAGAGCTCTTTATATTGGGGGTCTTCCGACATTTCTTTTAGTTCTGGTACCACATCGACGGCATATTTTAACGTAACTTCTTTTATGCCGTCGGTTAAGGGCTTAGGGGGTATGAGTTTTGTAATGGAATTTACATCTGCAAGAGGAATATTTAAAACGCGGCCTACATCTTTTACAACAGCTTTTGGTTTTAAGGTACCGAAAGTAATTATTTGGCCGACATTTTCATCTCCATATTTTTGACGGACATAGTCTATTACTTCTTGACGCCTTTCAAAGCAAAAGTCAACATCGAAGTCAGGCATTGAAACTCTTTCGGGGTTTAAAAATCGTTCAAAAAGAAGATTGTATTTTAAAGGATCTATATCGGTGATACGCAGAGAATATGCAAGAATGGAGCCTGCTCCCGAACCTCTTCCGGGGCCTACAGGAATACCGTTGTTTTTTGCCCAGTTTATAAAATCCCATACAATTAAAAAATATCCGACAAAATCCATTTTTATAACTATATCAAGCTCATAGTTGAGCCTTTCCGTTATTTTTTCGGTTATTTCAGGATAGCGTTTTTTTAAACCTTCTTCGGCCAAATGGCGGATATAATCTTCTTTTGATTTAAAATCTTCAGGAATCTTATATATCGGAAGAATGGGGCCCGGCTGGGGGATTTCTAAATTACACATTTCTGCTATCCGGACAGTGTTTAAAGCAGCCTCAGGATATTCAGGAAAAAGCTTAGCCATCTCCTCTCCTGATTTAAAGTAAAATTCACTGCCTTCGAATTTCATTCTGTTTGTATCGCTTCTTAGCTTCTTCATGCCGATACACATGAGAATATCTTGGGCTATATAATCTTTTTGTTCTATATAGTGAATATCGTTGGTTAAAACCAAAGGAACGCCGACTTTGCGAGCCATTTCGATTAAAAGTTTTGAAGCTTTTTTTTCTTCAGCTATTCCATGGTCTTGAATTTCGATAAAATAGTTTTCATTGCCGAATATTTTGCGGTACTTTCTTACATGGGCTTCAGCTTTTCCTTTTTCTCCGTTGAGTAAAAGAACGGGGAGCTCTCCGGCAAGGCAAGCCGATAAGCATATAAGGCCTTTTGAATGTTTTTCTAAAATTTCATCATCTATGCGTGGTTTATAGTACATACCCTCGGTATAGCCCTTTGCACAAAGAACCATTAAATTACGGTAACCTGTTTCGTTTTTTGCCAATAGGATGAGATGATAATACTTTTTTTTCCCCTGAGTTTCTTTTTTTTCAAAACGGCTATCAGGAGCTACATAGAACTCGCAGCCGATTATAGGTTTGATATTTTTTTCTTTGCAAGCATTATAAAAATTTATAACGCCGAACATATTTCCATGATCTGTTAAAGCAAGAGCCGTTTGGCCCAGCTGGACAGCCTTTGCAGCAAGGCCCTTAACCGAAGCCGCTCCGTCTAAGAGAGAAAAGTCCGAATGAACATGCAGATGAACAAAATCGTCAGCCATAAGGCTTTAAGACTACCATAAAACTTTTTTTTTTGCAAGACTTAGAAAAAAATCTTCTTGATACATATTATTTTTTTTTAAGACTTGTCTAAGTGTTTTTTTTATGCTAGACTAACCGTATATTCCATACAAATATTAGGAGGTTTTATGATGAATAAAATAATTGAATGTGTTCCAAATTTTAGTAACGGCCGCGATCCTGAAGTTTTGGAAAAAATTATAGCCCCTTTCCGCGGAAAAGAAAAGGTAAAACTGCTTGATTATGAGTCCGACAAGGATCATAACCGCTCTGTTGTAACTGTAATCGGAGAACCTGAAGAGTTAAAAAAAGCTGTAGTAGAAGCTGTGGGTATAGCTGCAAGCCTCATAGATTTACGCAAGCATGAGGGTGCTCACCCCAGAATGGGCGCTACGGACGTTGTACCCTTTATTCCGATTAAAAATTCTTCAATGGAAGAGTGTATTGAACTTTCTAAAGAGGTAGGAAAACTGATTTGGGAACAGCACAAGATTCCGGTATTCTTATATGAGAAATCGGCTTCAGCACCTGATCGGGAAAATCTTTCTACAATCCGAAAAGGTCAGTTTGAAGGCATGGCTGAAAAGGTAAAGCTGCCTGAATGGAAGCCTGATTTCGGCGGAACGGAAATTCACCCTTCGGCAGGTGTTACGGCTGTCGGCTGCAGAATGCCCCTTGTTGCCTTTAACGTAAACTTGGCAACCAATGACCTTTCAATTGCTGATAAAATTGCAAAGAAGGTCCGTTTTATAGGCGGAGGTTTGAGATTTGTCAAAGCGATGGGAGTAGATCTTTCCGAGCGCGGT
Source organism: Treponema denticola (assembly GCF_024400535.1). Classification (NCBI taxonomy): domain Bacteria; kingdom Pseudomonadati; phylum Spirochaetota; class Spirochaetia; order Treponematales; family Treponemataceae; genus Treponema; species Treponema denticola. The sequence continues at coordinate 75,212 of NZ_CP038800.1, read as the reverse complement.
ATTGTTCAAGTTTCTATGAATATGACGGATTATACAAAAACATCTCTTTATCAGTCATATGAAATGGTAAAAATGGAAGCTAAACGCTATGGTGTAAATGTTGCCGGAACTGAAATTGTAGGACTTACACCTATGGCTGCCTTAATGGATGTAGCCTCTTATTATCTCCAAATTGAGAATTTTGAATTTAGTCAAATCATTGAAGCAAGATTACTTGAATAGATGGAAAAGCCGATTACTGTTAAGTAATCGGCTTTTTTTCTATTTTTTGGGAGCACTTGTAAGACTCCAATCTCCTGCATTGTGATTTATTAGTTCAAGTGAGACTCTTTTAATCATTTTTGCCGGTGTTATATTGGCCTGTACGGCATTTGAAATATCTCCGTCAGGCTTCCAAAGTCCTTTTTCAGATGCTTGATTTGCTGCATATTCAACTTCCGGTTTTCCCCAGTTTTCGTCTGTAGGATTTCTAAATAAAACTGCATCTTGAATCTCTCCGGTATAGGGCTGCTTGATAAGGACTGCATTTGTTTTTTTGGGTGTAAATTTTTTGAATTTTCCCCAGAAGCAAATTGCCTCTTCTCCTTGGTCTAAAGCATTGCACCCATGAGATGAAGCAAGACTGCCGTCTTCAGGCTCTGAACCGTCTATGGGTAAAAACCAATGGTAAACAATTATTTTTCCTTCCTCTACTTCGAATGGCGGAAATGTGTAGTCTGCCTCCTTCAAATTTCCGGTATTTAAAAGCTCGAAGCCGAATAGATTGCCTCTTTTTTTTACTTTAAATTTTATAAAACCCGGATTTGAGGTAGACCCGACTTTTAAGGCAGAAAATACAAGTTCTGCAGGATTGTTATTAGCTCCTTTAAATGGGAGCTCAAAATCAAGCGATTGATTTAGCCCTGATTTAATGGTTCCGCAGATTTTAAAATCTTCACCTATTTTAAATTGAACCAGAGGAATAACTTTAAAAATCGAAAGATTAGAATTCTCATTTTCTTGAGGCTCAAGCTTTTGAATAGAACATACGGCTTTTTCACCGTCTTTTAACGCATGTATTTTTAGATCATCCGCTGAGCCTTCAAAAATAAGGCTTATCTCATTATCTTGGGACTGTTCAAAGCTTTTGAGAGTTATGCCGTCATCAATTCCTGAAAAAATTGAAATAAAGCCCGGCTGTTCAATCATTCCGCTGCATGAGACACATAAACTCAAAACAGGCATAAGAAGTAAAAAGAATCTTTTTGTCATATAAGACCTCCTACTTATCTTTTATGTTTTTTTTGAGTTTAAGAGTAAAAATTAAAATTATTTTTAAGAATTCTTATTAAATTCTTGTAATTACAGACTCAAAGGGGCGTAATACCTTTTGTTGAGGGTTAAAGTTTCTATAATTAAATAGAATCGGAAGACCTCTAACCTCTTCACTTATCTTCTGAGCCTTGCCTGACATATTGGAAACAATAAAAAAGGTTTTATCGCCTTTTTTGCGGTAATATGCAAAAATATCTTTTCCTAAATCAACAAATTCTATATCGCCTGACTGCAAGGCTTCTTCCGTATTTCTCAATGCTATCAGCCTCTTGTAATAGTTAAAGCAAGAATCAGGCTCGGAAAGATTCTTCTTTACATTTATCTCTTTATATTTTTCGTTAAGCCGGAGCCAAGGCTTTACGGTACAAAATCCCCCGTTTTCTGAATCATCCCAAGGTATGGGAGTTCTTGCATGGTCCCGGGCATAGTTCATGGTCATTTTAAATGCCCGTTTTTTACCGAATTTAAGACGGCGGAGTGTGTCATAAATATTCTTTGTGGCTATATCATCGATTTCATCCATGCTTTTAAAATCGGTATTGGTAAGCCCGATTTCCTCGCCTTGATAAATAAAGGGCGTTCCTTTTTGGGTTAGAAGAACCGCTGCGAGCATTTTGACGCTTTCTTTATAGTATTTTCCCTCATCCCCAAACCTTGAAACGGAACGAGCCTGATCGTGATTTTCAAAGAAAAGAGGAGTCCACGGCATTTTAGTCTGCCATTTTTTTAAGATTTTAATCATTCGGAAAGGCTTATATTTCCGTTTTAAAACCGGAATTTGAAACCAGCAGTCTACCCCTGTGTGGTGTTCAAAAGGAAAAACAAGAGTCAATTCGTCCTGAATAAAATCTTTAGCTTCTTCTAAAGAAACATCCATAGTTTCTCCTACGGTAAAGGCATTGTAGGGTTTTAGGACATCTCTATTTAATTCTTTTAAAATATCGTGGCAGCCCTTTTGAGAAAGATAAAACTCTTTGCCTGTTTTAATCCTTCTTTTTTTTGCATCCTCATAAGAGGTTTTATAAATGCAGTTTATAACATCGCAGCGGAAACCGGCAACACCCATATCCAGCCAGAATTTCAATATCTTTTTTACTTCTTCAATTACCGCAGGATTGTTATAGTTTAGATCCGGCTGATTTTCGGTAAAAAGGTGAAGATAATAGAGTCCGTTTTCTTCGCAATACTTCCATGCAGAACCTAAAAAAAGGCTGTCCCAGTTATTGGGAGGCAGCTTTTTACCCTTTACAAGCCTAGGTTCTTTCCAAACATAATAATTATGGTAGGGCGATTCGGTATTTTTTGATTCGATAAACCACCTGTGCTGATCGCTTGTATGGTTTATAACCAAGTCCATCACAATCTTTATATCCAGTTTATCCGCTTCTTTTAATAGAGCCTTAAAGTCATCCATGGTGCCGAATTTGGGGTTTATATCGCAATAATCGGAAACATCATAGCCGTTATCATAATCGGAGGATGCGGTTACGGGAGAAAGCCAAATTGCCCCTATACCCAGTTCCTTTAAATAAGGCAATTTTGAAATAATACCCTGAATATCCCCCATCCCGTCGTTGTTTGCATCACAAAAGCTTCTGGGATATATCTGATAAAAAACCCTTTTATTCCACCATTCCATAAGAGCCTCCTTATAAGCTTTTTACTTCCTGAGCCTGACTCCCTCAATGTCCGAGCTGAATAACTCTCTCAAATCGTTTAAGCCAAGGGCCATAAGGGCCATTCGGTCAATGCCTATTCCCCAAGCCAATACGGGGACATCAACTCCCATTGTTCTCGATACTTCGGGGCGGAGGATACCTGAGCCGCCAAGTTCGAACCAGCCTAAAACGGGATGTTTTATATGCACTTCAATCGAAGGTTCGGTAAAGGGGAAGTAGCCTCCGACATATTTAACCTCAGTAGCGCCTGCTATTTCGACAGCAAACATTTTGAGGATGCCTAAAAGGGTTTTTAAATTAACCTCATCTCCTAAAACTATTCCTTCGGTTTGATAAAAGTCGGACAAGTGGGTAGCATCCACCTTATCGTACCGGAAACATCTGGCTATGCCGAAATATTTGCCGGGTATTTTTGCCTTTGCCAGCTGATGGGCTGAAAGAACCGTGCCTTGGCTTCTAAGCAAGAGGCGCTTTGTAAAGTTTCTATCAAAGGAATAATTCCAGCCTCGGCTTCCTGTATTTCCGCCTGTTTCGTGGACTTCGGCAACGCGGGATAAAAAGGGCTCTTCAATACTCTTTGCATGTGTCGGATTTTTTATGTAGTAAACGTCATGAATATCGCGGGCAGCATGGAATTGGGGCATAAAAAGAGCATCCGAGTTCCAAAAATCGGTTTCTACGAGAGGACCGTCAAATTCTTCAAAGCCCAAACCTACGAGCTTGTCCTTTACTCCCTCCAAAAAGTCGCAATAGGGATTAGTCCTTCCCGAAATTATACGGGCAGGCGGAAGATTTATATTGTAGCTTCTAAATGTTTGATTTTTCCAGCTTCCGGTTTTTAGGCTTTCGGCTGTAAGCTGTCCCGTCTCATCTCCGGTTATACCCTCTGCTTCAAGTTCTTTTTGAATGGCTTCTACCTCATCCGTAAAGGAGTAAACAACCGAATCCCGCTCTACAATCTTATAGGGGCTGTCTGCGGCTCCGCGTTTTTTTGCAATGGTAGCTATTATTTTTAACTCTTCGGCATTTAAGCTTTCTTCCGAAAGAAGATTATCGGCTGCTTCTTTTCCCTTTTTTAATAAGCTTTTTAGCAGTTCTAAGCGGCCGGAAGAAGGCTCGGCAACAAAGGAGGCTTTTTTTTCTTCGTCCATTTTAACGGCGCCTTCTTTTGAAAGGGTTCCGAAGGCTGAGCCTACATCTTTGTTGGCAAGGCCTAGGGCTTCGGCAATTTCAGGAAGGCGTAATTTGCCTTTTTCTTTTAAAAGAGAAAGAATTCGCTGTTCGGGCATTCCATGTTCTGCAAAATCTTTTCCCAGTTCGGTAAGTTCAAAGAAAATCTTTGTTTTTCTGCTTTTTTCTTGAACAAGTTTTTTCATTTGAAGCCATGAAAATACCTGATTTGCATGACCTTCTTTATAATCTAATTGCTGTTCCAATGTTTTTGTATCAAGGTCTTCATTTTTTTTGAATTTTTTTAATACCTTAATTTCAAGAGGGTGAAGGTTTTTTATAATATTTTTTATGTCCATGTTTACTCCGAGATTCCTTCTATAAAAAAGATAGAGGATTATACCATATTTTTAAGTCTTTGTACACAATATTTTTAATTTTAATATTTGCATTCTAAATATTTATATGATATACTCTTCCTTACATTTATTTATTAAATGTCCGGAGGTTTATATGCAAGGTATAGCACTTATTATTACATTTGTTATTGCTATTGCTCTTATGATTTTCGCTATTTCAAAGCTGAAAATTCATCCTTTTTTATCGATTATGGGCATTTCGCTCCTTTTGGCTCTGGCCGCAGGAATCCCGCTGGTAAAGATTCCCGGCACAATAGGAGCCGGTTTTAGCGGAACTTTTACAAGTATCGGTATTGTTATTATTCTTGGTGCCCTAATCGGAACAATCCTTGAAAAAACAGGAGCAGCCCTAAAGCTATCTGACATGGTTATCAAGCTTGTAGGTAAAAAGCATCCTGAACTTGCTATGTTGATTATGGGCTGGATAGTTTCAATTCCCGTATTTTGTGACAGCGGTTTTGTTATTTTAAACCCGATACGCAAGGCTCTTGTTCAAAGAACAAGAATTTCGAGCGTTGCAATGACTGTAGCCCTATCGGCGGGTTTGTATATTTCACATGTATTTATTCCGCCTACACCCGGGCCTATCGCAGCTGCAAGCTCTCTCGGCATAGGAAACAACCTTCTTTTAGTAATCGGTATGGGAGCCCTAGCTTCTATTTTCCCCCTCATTGCAGGTTATTTTTTTGCAAGATATATAGGAACTAAGGTAAAGGCTTCAGAGGACAGCGCTATAGATGAGGTTTCACAATCCTATGAAGAATTGGTTGCAAGTTACGGATCTCTTCCAAACGGTTTTAGTTCCATAGCCCCTATTGTTGTGCCGATTGTCCTCATGGCCCTTTCTTCCGTTGCTTCTATGGCAAATATTAGCGGTACCGGTGCCGATATTTTGAAATTCCTGGGAGCTCCGATTATGGCCTTAGCAGTAGGTCTCCTTTTCGGTGTCATACTTTTTGCAAGCAAAAAAACAGCAGAGGATTTTTATATTATCACAAATGAAACCTTAAAGGTTGTAGGCCCCATTCTCTTTGTAACTGCCGCAGGCGGTGTTTTAGGCAAGGTTATAGCTTCATCAAGCTTAGTAGCTTATATTACTGAACATGCTGCCGTTTTAAAAACCGTCGGCATTTTCTTCCCATTCCTTTTGGCTGCTATCTTAAAATCTGCACAAGGTTCATCGACGGTTGCAATTACAACCACGGCAGGAATCCTTGCTCCTCTTATGGCACCCCTGGGCCTTGCTACCGTTCCCCTATCGGCCTTAACCGTTATGGCAATCGGAGCCGGAGCAATGACCGTTTCTCATGCAAACGACAGTTATTTCTGGGTAGTCACAACCTTCGGCGGTCTAAAGGCTGAGGATGGATACAAGACTCAAACCCTTATGACTCTTGTAATCGGTATTGCCGCAATTATAGGTATATTTATCATATCCTTATTTTTATAGAACGATTTAAAAGAGGTTAAATCTATGAAAAAGATACTGCTTATCCCCGATTCCTTTAAGGGAACAATGAGCTCGGCTCGAATATGCACTTTGATGAAAAATGCGATAAAAGAGATTTTCCCTGAAGCTCAAACTCTTTCAATCCCTGTCGCAGACGGCGGGGAGGGCAGTGTCGAAGCCTTTTTAGAAGCTATAGGCGGCATAAAAAAAACGGTTAAAGTCAAAAATCCTTTTTTTGAAGAAATGGAAGGCTTTTACGGTATTTTAAAAAATGAAGACCCGAATGTCGAAAAGACTGCCGTAATTGAAATGGCCGCCTGTGCGGGCCTCCCTATTGCGTTGGGAAGGCTTAATCCATCCCTTACCACGACCTATGGAGTAGGTGAACTCATAGCCGATGCCCTTAAAAACGGCTGTACAAATATTATAATCGGTTTGGGAGGAAGTGCGACAAATGACGGCGGCTGCGGAGCTGCAGCAGCCTTGGGAGTCAAGTTTTTTGATAAGGAAGGAAAAAGTTTTATTCCGGCAGGCGGAACTTTAAAAAATATTGAACGCATAGATATGACCGGCTTAAATCCCCTCGTAAAAAAAGCAAGATTTACGACTATGTGCGATATAGATAATCCTCTTTTCGGAAAAACCGGAGCAGCCTACATCTTTGCTCCGCAAAAAGGAGCCGACCCCGGCATGGTTGAAGAACTCGACCAAGGACTAAAACATCTGGCCTTGGTTGCAGGAAAAACAGCATCCCTCAATTCCGGTTCTGAAACGGCAGAAATCCCCGGGGCTGGGGCTGCCGGAGGCATGGGCTACGGAACTCTTGTCTTTTTAGGTTCCGAGTTAAAAATGGGTATTGAAATTGTTCTTGATACGGTTGACTTTGAAAAAAAACTGGATAATACCGATTTTGTTTTTACGGGAGAAGGCAAATTGGATAGTCAAAGTTTAAGAGGAAAGGTTGTTGCAGGCGTTGCCCAAAGAGCCAAAAAGAAAAATGTACCTGTGATAGCTGTCGTAGGCGATGCAGAAGAGGGTATAGACGATATTTATAAAATGGGAGTTTCCGCCGTATTCAGCATAAACCGTCTTGCCGTACCTTTCAGTCAAGCAAAAAAAACAGCCGAGTCGGATTTGACCTCAACAATGAAAGATGTCTTGCGCCTAATCAATATTTTATAAATAATGCGGTATACGTAATTTTTCCTGTTGAAATTTGCTTTTAAATTGGCTATATTGCAATTATATGCTGTTCGCCACTTCAACTTGAAATTAGGAGTATCCATATATGAAAAAAATTTTGCGGATTTTAACGATTGCAGCGGCACTGACAGCTGCTGTATTACTTACAGCTTGTAAACAATTTCTGGATGATCCGGAAGATTTTTTCGCCTATTGGTCGACAGAGTCATATGTTAAAGACTATACTATCGATAAAGTATATAAAAAAGATGCGAAAGACTTATTGTACATACCGTCATCGGAAGATATAAGGGCTACGGTTAAACTGCACAATCCGAATAAATTTACATTCACTATGCCTACTTCTTCTGCTGATGCAGGAAAGGTTATCCGCTTTCCCGGATTGTCGCTGCAGCCTGAGTCCGGCACGGACTATACATTAAAGCAGACGGCACCTGATACTCTCATTCTTACATATAAAAAAGCTTTTTTACAGGCTCACGAATGGAGTAACGGAAATATCGGGGCCGAGCTTACCCTTGTTTCCACAGACGGCAGAAAATTCAATAGAAAATTCGATTTGAGCCTAAAGGTCGACACTGCTCCTGTTTTAGAGTACGCGGGGATCGGAAAAACGTCTGATGCGGACGGCAACCATTACTATGTGCTTTTATTCCGCGCAAAAGATATGGACACAATGATAGGCGGTCAGAGTGTACATAAAGACATTAACACAATGAATATTACGGCAGGCGGCGTGTTACTTCCGGCCATTACTTTGAGCGTAACAGGTACGGATTTTGCAACAGGCGGAGACCTTTTAGCTCCAGGTGCCGTAAGTACGCTCGACACGGCCCATCCGCTTCCTGCGGGGAGCGGTCTTCTCCGATTAAAGACCGATGTTAAACTAGGAGGGGCTGTAAAAACATACGCCGTCAGCATAAAAGACGCACAGGGCCTCAGTTCTAATGTTATAGAGGTAAGTACCCAAAAAAATAAGCTCTCCGATGTGGAATTGTTTGACGGCTTAACCGCAATAACGGGAACAACGGAAAGCAATCCGAAGACATTTGCAGGTATAAGCGGAAAAATATTGACTGCAAAGACTGTACAAAGCGGAGCCGGTATAACTGGAATAATCTATAAGAAAAACGGCAGCAGCTGGATGCAGATAGGCAGTGAGACGGTAAGCGGCACAACGAGCGCCGCGGTAAACTTGCCGGCTCTCGCCGCAGACGAAAACGAAGCGCTATACAAAATTACCCTGAAAGCGCAATTAAGCGGCTATGATGACAGCAATGAAAAACCTTTTTTTATTAAGCTGTTATGGCGGGAGCTTCCCGTCCTTAAACTAATGCAGGACTTTAACCACAGCGATCCCTATTTGCACTGTATTTCCGCAGCCGCTAAAGGATATGTTTCCGAAGACATCGTACCCGATGCAGGAAGCTATGATGCTGCAAAGCCGCTGCTTATTTATAGTTTAAACGGAGCGGCAAAGGTTGTACTATCTCCGCGTGCAGACAGCGGTGCAACTGTAAAGTATAAACTGAACGGCGGAGCCGAAACTTCATCAGCTGGAGAATTACACATATCATTAACTGGTGCAGCTTCATTCACTCTCAACGTATGGGCTGAAAAAGACTCCTTAGCAGGCCCTGAAATTACAGTGCATATTAAGGTTATAAATGCTGTTACCGCTTACGGCGAGCTTAAAAACGTTGTGAAAAATTCTCCTGCCGGAAACGAAATTCAGATTAACATTGACGGCAACCTTACAGCTCCTTCCGGTGATACCGAAATAGCTGTATCGGGCGGCAAAAATCTTAAACTGATACCCAAATCAGGCAGTCCGATTTATACAATAAATGCAGACGGAAATGGACGCATTTTCAAAATAAGCGGAAGCGGCACGGTGCTTAATCTGAAAGACATAAAACTTGAAGGAGGAAATGCAAGTACCGGTGGGGCGGTTTACGTTGAAGATGGAGGAATACTTAAACTGACACGCAACACCCTTATCACCCCCTCAACGGGCGACGATACAAATACGCGGGGCAAAAACGATGTGTATCTTGCAAACGGCACTTCGATTCAAGTAGACGGTACTTTGAGGAGTAACGAGCCTATTATTGCCCGCATTACGCCAGAACAGTATAGCGATACAAATACGGTGCTTACGGGCGATATAACAGCAGGTATAGTGAAAAACTACACCAGATTCAGCGTAACACCGCAAGACTCGGAGTATGTATGGAAAATAAAGAGCGACGGAAAGTTGCAAAAGCTAAACACAACCGTAAACGGCTCGGATAGCGGCGCATGGGAAAAATTGCTAAAGCTTGTGCAGGATGCCCCCGAAGGCAGCACCATAACCGTAAACGGAGAAATTAAAGCGACAAGCGATTTCGGCAACTCAGGCGAAATCGTCATCGATAAAGACCTCACGATAAAGGGCAAAAACGTAGCGGTTTCGGATATTCTTAACGCAAACTCGGGCGGTGCGGATGCCCCCGCAGCGAAGCACCGCATCTTCAACGTGGCAAGCGGTGTAACCCTTACCCTTGAAAACCTGACGCTCACAGGCGGAAAGGTAGCCGGGACTGGTGCTGCAGGCGACGGCGGAGCTATCTACGCAAGCGGCACAACCGTTATCCTAACAAACTGCATCATTAAGGGCAATGAGGCGCAAAACGGCGGCGCAATCTACGCAACAAAGGACAGCAGCACTGCCTCCACCGTAATCATCAAAGGCTGCACCATAGGCGGCACGGGCGCAGGAGAAGCAAACAAAGCGGACGGCAAGGGCGGCGGCATCTATGTCGGCGGGAAATGCACATTGACGCTTCAAAATGGCGCAGATGGCAATGGTGCTAAGATTATCGGCAATACGGCAACTAACGGCGGCGGCGTTTATATTGCATCCGGCGGAACCCTTAACTTAAGAAAAGGACAACTTTCTTTTAATAGAGTAACAGATACTCCTAAAAAAGGGATCGCTGTATATAACGAAAATGGCACATTTAACTGGACGGGAGGCACAATTGAAAACCATGGGACGGGCGGCTCTGTAATTGAAGGCCATTGCAATAATACTTCCGGTCATACTGCAAACTAACCTTATAGGCTATAGTAATCACTGTCGGCAGCCGCTTTCCCCCTCAAGGCGGCATAGCCCCAGTCTATGGGTAAAGCGGTTCTCCGCACGGGTACTCGAGTTACCCTATAGTTTTTTCAATCTCTGCTTCGGGAAGGCCGGTTATTTCTTTAATTAAAGCTATATCAACGCTTTGCGCACGCTGCGATTAAATAAATGAATAGAAACCGGATAGCCTTGTTTTTTCAGCTGAAGTTCTATATAAAAAGCTTGGACTATAAATAAAAAGAAAGCAGCCCGAAAAGGAGGAGAAAGGGCTGCTTGTGAATAGAATAATAGTGTGTATCTTCTGTGTGTGAATTTAATATACTTAATTTTTAAATAAATGTCAAGCGGTTTTACGAAAAATACATGGAAATCAATTTTGTAATATTTTTTTGATAAAAGATATATCCATGAGAGCTTTAAACATAATGTGTGACAAAGAAGATTTAGGTGCATTTTTTTGTTTGTATCGCGAGACCAAATTTAACGCCACTTTCCGTCCTATGTTCAAGGCTTGTTGTAGATTTTTATCTAAAAGCCGACAAAAGTCTTCTCTAAAATGAACATCTAATAACCAATGCATGGTTTCTACAACCCATTCTTTTCTTGCTATATCCAATAGCTGTTGAGCTGTAAGTTTTCTGCTCGAAATATAATAATGCCATTCATCACTCTTTCCTTTCTTACTCTTAAACTCTGAATGAATAGCTCCAATACAGCTTAACCCCTCCCATTCATCCGTATTATCCATCCAACCTAAATTAGTTGTGCAGAAGGCTGTTCGCTTTTCAACTCTTTCACGATTTTTTTCACTTTTACAAGCCGTGTCCATTTGTTTTCTTAGAATTTCATCTTGAACATATTCTTCAATATCCGCTTTTAATAAAGGCTGGTTCCCTTTACCGACAATAAATAGTCCCCTTTTCCTTCTTTTATGATTTTGCCGTTTCTTTTGACAATTTAAGGCATCTGCAACGATTATATGCCCTTTTATATTAAGAGTTTTTATAAGAGATTGAACCGTAGGTATCTCATTTGTCTTTCCTTTAACACACTTTTGTGCCAATGTTATACCAAATTCTGCAACTTGTGCAGAGACTATGTGCAGCGGACTTTCATAGCTGCTCATTTTATCTGTTGAACGGATAGTTTTTCCGTCTATCGCTATTGTAAGAGGCTTTTCTGTACCGTATTCTTTGATAAGAGCTTCAGCCATATTCATAAAACATTCGTTTAATGAGTCTATGTTTATCAATTTAAGTAGACAGGTTAGCCAATAATAGCAAGGTATCTTTTTTATGCCGAATTCTTTATTGAGCCTATCTTTTATAATGTCGGCAGTTGCCCATTCGTGTATTTCTCTAATGTTTTTACGGCCGCAAAGAAGTCCAAGTAGTAATATTTTTAAAGCTTCATTTACGCTGTAAAAATATCCGTCGTAATTGCTTATTATTTTGATGTCGTTAAAGTAATCAAATATATTTTCTATTTCCATACCTACATTATCGGCAGTTTTTAGTAAAATTGATTTCCGTGCGAAAAATATTGTTAATCGGCAAAACAATCATAAGGGGCCGTTTTATCAAATATAAATCCTTTTTCATTCCATTTTGGAATAACATCAACATGCGCAAAGACATCCTTCACTTTATCCGTAAATCCGTTATGGGAAGTAAATACATACTTAATTCTATTTAAATCCAGTTTTTCTTTTAATGCTTTCAAGGATTCAATATTCATTTCACTGTTGTAGTTAAACAGATCAAAAAAACACCATCCGCCTTCTTGATTCAGCGCAATGGAGTCTCCCGTAAAAAGCAGTTCGTTGTCGATTAAATACATTAAATGCCCGAGAGTATGACCGGGAACTAAAAACGGCTGAATTGTCAAATCACCGACGGAAACGGATTGGCCGTCTTTAAGAAGGTGATAATTGTCTTTTATTTTCACGGAATTTTTTAATCCGAACGGGCCGATTTTTTTACGATATATGGTATTTGTCAGATAATTTTCTTCAATTTCGCCTAGATAAATTTCAGCGTTAATAAAACAATTCTCACAACGAATATCCAAGCCGCCTGCATGATCCGGATCTGCATGTGTAAGAAACAGCGCCTGAACCGCTTTAGGATCGATTCCGATTTTTTTACATCCCGGCAAGAGAGCATGATGATTTTTGTATCCGGAATCTATTGCGATCAGAGTGTTACCTTTGCGGATAAAAAAGATATTAACATCGTACTCTCTTACGCAGCTTACCGTTTCCGTCAATTTTCCGGTTTCCGCAGGATGAAAAGCTCCTTTTCCTCTATACAGTTTCGGAACAACGTGAATTGCAAAATAATCCATCAAACTCATAAAAACACCTCCTATATTAATATATGGGCATTTCTAAAAACTGAAGTTTTTAGTTCCTACTTATTATTTTAGCAATCACTTTGTAAGTTGTCAAGCCTGCGCATTGCCTCAACACAGAAATCAATTTTGTAATATTTTTTTAATAAAAGAGGTATCCATAAGAGCCTTTTAAATCCAAGCGTTGTCTTGCACTTTAGTTTTGAATAGGGTATACTTATATTATCGCAGATATATTGGAGGTGTGATAAACAGCTCGGCAGGAATTCTGCCTCACTGTTTATCTGACGAGTTTTGTGCAAAGCACAAAACATCGCATATTGTATGCGGTTTGTAAACAAACCGCTTGAAAAACCTTTTTTCGGAAATTGATATTTCCTGCAAAAGGTTTTTATTGGAGGTGAAGATGAGTGTTCATATAGCTGCAAAACAAGGAGAAATTGCCGATAAAATTCTTCTACCGGGAGATCCTTTGAGGGCGGAATTTGTTGCAAACAATTTTTTGGAAAATCCTCAATGTTATAACAAGGTTAGAGGTATGTTGGGCTTTACGGGAACCTACAAGGGTGTAAGGGTTTCGGTTCAGGGAACCGGAATGGGGCAGCCTTCTTTTTCGATCTATGCAAATGAGCTGTTTAACGAGTACGGCGTACAAAGGGCTATCCGCATAGGAACGGCCGGAGCCTTGCAAAAGGATATGGGCCTGCGGGACGTAGTTTTAGCTATGTCGGCCTCTACCGATTCGGGTATTAACACGCACCGTTTTAGGGGTTGTCATTACGCTCCTACCGCCGATTGGAACTTGCTAAAAAATGCCTATGACCATGCTCAAAAAATGGGAATTAAACCCTTAGTAGGTTCGATTGCCAGCTCTGATGTTTTTTATGATGACCTTGAAACATGGAAGATGTGGGCCGCTTACGGGGTTTTAGCTGTCGAGATGGAAGCTGCAGAGCTTTATACTCTGGCTGCAAAGTATAAGCGCCAAGCCCTTGCCGTTCTTACCATTTCGGATAATGTCGTTACACAGGAGCAGACTAGTGCCGAAGAGCGGCAAACTACCTTTAAAACCATGATGGAAATTGCCTTAGAGGCAATAATAGCTTAACCGCTCTAAGATTTTAAACCGCGACTACCTCGGTAACTTCGGGGAACATGTCCTTAAGCTGTTCTTCAACACCCATTTTAAGAGTGTAGATAGCCATAGGACATGAGCCGCAGGCTCCCTTTAATTTAACATAAACTTTTCCGGCTTCATCAACCGAATCAAGCTCTATATCTCCGCCGTCTGCCTGTAAATAAGGCCTAACCAAGGCTATGCCTTTTTCGATTTCTTCTTTAACCAACATAATGACCTCCCATAAAAAGTCAACAAACAAAATCGACTTTCTTAAAAAAAATTAAAATAGATGGCAGATAAAAATTAAACTGCAAGATTCATACGGTTGTATGTTCCTTTCATCTTTTCACAGTCAAAATCTTCTTTATTGCTGAGCATTGCCCATACAATCTCTGCCAACTTCCTCGCAGCGGCTATGATTGACTTTCCGCTGCCCTTATGTGTTTTCATATATTCATAACGCTGCATTAAACGCCAACAGGCAGTATCTTTGCAACGTCTTATACCCATTACCAATTGTACAAAGCTCACTCTTAATTCCTGCGGGCCTCGCTTCGTAATTTTTCCATGCCTAATACTTTCATTAGAATCAGACACCCATGGAACAAGTCCGCAAAAGGCTGCATATTTTTTTGCACTTGCAAACCTTCCCATATCCTCAGTATAGGCTCTTATAGTCCATGCCGTTATCTTTCCACAACCTCGTATACTCAAAAGACGATTTACCATTTGATCATCCTTTGTCAATTCTGTAAGTTGTTTTTCTATTATCTTGACACTTTCTTCCATTTGCCTTATAATTTCAAACATCAGTTGTACTGATTGTGCCTCGAGCACGTTGTCGTTATTCGACTCAAGGACGTCCAGAACTCTCTGGTGTCCTTTTTTACTTTGTAGGCTCCTGCTTTCATCTTTTAGCCCCATACTTACCAAAAGAGCATGAACTTCATTCTTTTGACCTACTATCGAGCGAACCAGCCTTTCCCTAGACTTTAAAAGCCGCCTCATATTTTCAGTTTCTTTACTGCAAAGATAGCTTTCAGGTAGCATGTCTTTTGAAAGAAACTCTGAAATTGTACAAGCATCATGCTTATCAGTTTTTTTAGCAGATTCAGTTATAACCTTGAACTTCAAAGTATTTATGACTGTAACTTCTGCCCGGCTTTTCTACCTCGTGTTTGAAAAAACGGGTGTTCCCTGTTGATTCAACTCCAATTTTTACAACAGCTCCGATTTCTTTGTAAGCTTTTATTCTTGTCATAAAGTCGGCATAACCTTTGTCATCAGTTTTATATTGTCTTATCTGATTTAGGGTTTCAGACCTTTCTTCCGTTCTTACATGAACTGTAAACTGTGTTTTGTGCAAATCCACGCCAATAAAAAATGTCATTTCGACCTCCCTCCCTTTGTGTTTCAGCGGAAAGTCTTTTCGGTAATATATTCCAATCTCCCATTCAGTCTTTAACGACTACTGTATGATGCGGCAAAAGCTCTTCATTCTCCCATTCGGAGGTCATTGCCTCCACTAAACATGACGAACTATTGCCTGGTTTCCACTGAACTTCTTTTTAGTTCAGTTTATCACATTACCGTTTGTTTGTTTACTATTTTATCATACCTCCCATTATCTTAATAAATACTTTACAAAATATACAAAAAATAATAGGATAAAGCAAGGCGAAGCAAGCTATTAGATATTTTTAGTTACCAAATAGTTAAAACTCATAGCCGATGCTCATTTTTATAAAATGATTGTTTTTGTAGCGGCCTAATTTACCGCTTTCTTTGCCGCCGAAAAAGCCGAGGCCTAGATCGAAGTCGATTGTGCCTATAAGCCACGAAAGTTCGGGGTTTAGCATAAAGTCCGCATCTTCTATTCCTACAAGAGCGTTGAGCTTCCATTCAAGGGAGCCTCGTACCAAGGTTTGAGAGATGGAGAAAAGGAGGCGGGTATCGGTTATAGGGCTTCCCTTTTCCGTGTCGAGACTGAGTTTATCTTGATTTATTCCCGAATTTAAAAGTCTTACGGTTTCGGCAGCTTGAAGTCTTAAGTTTATATTTTTAGGAAGAGCGTATAAAAGGCCTAAATTCCATGCAAGGTTCGGGTTGTATATATCGGGATTGTTTCCTTTTAAGTCAGCGGTTATGTTTGCAGCAAATTCGGCCTGTACTGTAAACTGTCCGAACATTGCCTCATAATCGGCCCCGATTTGATGATAGCGGTTGTATATAAGCTGAGCATTTTCAAAGACCTGTTTGAATTCCGCTTCGGTGGGGGCGGAAGGTTTATAGTCCGATTTAAAATTAGGCTCATGTAAAAAGCCCGTAAAATACTGAAAGCCTAGGTCGTGTTTACCGCCGATTGTCAAGCTATAACGCAAGCCTCCTTGGGCATAGTCAAATGTGTTTGTCTTTATACCTTGCAAAAAACGTTTTTTCTTTGCTTCAACTAAGGCCTTATTGGCAGAAAAAGGTAGAGCTTGCGTAATGTTTGCAAATGTGTTTTTTTCCCATCTGCCGTCTAGGGTAAATTCATCGGCTTCAAAAACCGGAAGATATGCAAACTCAAGCTTCATTTCTTTGGGCAGATAGGCCGAAAGAAAAAAAATCGGAGAAGCTTTTTTAATTTTTTCGGGATAGAATTCATAGGGCTTGCTGTAGTCCTTGGGGTTTACAATATCCAAAACACTTAAAAAATTAGCTCTTCCCCAGTTTATTTTTTTGATTCCTCCGCCGAAAACTACAGGGCCTGTGAGGGCTTGTACATAGGCTTCGTCAATCCATGCAGGAAAAAGAGGATTGGGAAAGAATTCGGCTGTTTCGCCCATTCCGGCCGCAAGAGTTTTGGCATTTAAGTTTACCGAGGCATAGGCTTCGGCAAGGGGCGACTTTGCTTCTAAATGGAGATGACCCCAAAGAGGGAAGGGCGGTTTAAGGTTTTCAGGCTTTTTAAAGGCATCAAAGAAGACCTCCGTGCCCGCATAAAAAGCACCGCCGAAATCTATGCTGAATACGCTTGATTCGGTTCCGCTTTCTTCATCATCAAAACCGAAATCTCCTAAGCTGTCATCTTCGCTAAAAATCAATGCACTTATAGAAAGGATAAAAACTAACGTAAAGAAAGACTTTTTCATATTGTAAAATACCTTATGGGAGACCGTAACTCAATTTGTGTTTAAGGTCTCCCTTAATTTCTAAATAATTTATTTTTTACCGGTTTCCAAGTATTTTTGTGTAAAAACATAATCGGGAATCTTCATACCGTATTCTATATTTTTTATTGTGATTATGGTTGAGGTATTTGTTTTGACGGTGGACAGTTTTGTTTTATAGGCTGTCATTATTCCGTTTACTTCCTTATAATCGTAAAGCTCAAGAATCTTTACGAGTTGAGAACCTTGATAAAATTCGGCCTTTAGTAAAAGATTTTTATCCTTTGTGATCCGCATTATGGTTTTTGAATATGTATAATTTTTATCCTTAGGGGTAGATTCTATAAGATAGACAGGCTTTCCGGCATATTCTTCTTCGCCTAAGATTTTAAAATTATCGAGCTTTGTGTCCCTTTCCATAAACGAAATATCGTTATTTGAAAAGTCCGAACCCATAAATGGCTCATCGGCACTTCCTTGGGCCGATATTTTTTGTACCTTTTTTGTTTGGGCCAAATACATTTTCTGGTCCGTAGTGCCGTCGGCTTTTTCAATCATTAAAAATCTTGAACCCTTATAAGACGGGGAATTTTTTATTTCGACAAACATTCTCTGTAAACCGTTTTTGTCCAAAGAAGAATATTGTCTAATCTCTAATGTTGAAAGGGTTTTTCCGCCTGACTGCATATCCAAACTTGATTCCGAGCCAAGTGAAGATGCCGTATTTTTTGTCTTTGTTTTAGCTGCAATTTCTTCTGCACTTTGGGCAAAGATTAAACTGCAAAATCCGATAGCAAAAATTAAACTTAAAGTAAATTTTTTCATACTTCCTCCGTATCTTTTACTTCATTAAAAGGATGTTCGTTTTTGATTTCCTTTATGTCTACAGGTAAAAGTTTTCTTATAAACTTTGGTTTCATTAAATTTAATAAAACCGGAAGAATAGTCAAGCTGCCGAGGGAGCTGGTTATCATTATCAGGGCAATTAAAAAGCCCAGCTCTGAAAGCATGTTAAATTTTGAGAGCATTAAAACTGCAAAACCCGCTCCTACGGAAACGGCATTGAATAAGATAGCCTTTCCCGAGCCCAAGAAGGTTAGATACAAAAATTGGCCGCCGCCCTTTGTTTTTAAAAAGCATTTATGATAGGCTGCCAAAAGGTGAATTGTATAATCAACTCCTATTCCTATTGCAAAACTCGCAACCATTGCAGTTCCTATGTTGAGCTTTATACCCAATCTGCCCATTATTCCGAAATTAATCAAGATAGAAAGTGCCAGCGGAATAATTCCAAAAAAACCTGCAAAGGCTGATTTATAATAGACGGAAAGAATCAAAAATACTATAAGAAGAGAAACTCCAACTGAAATCAATTGAGATTCTACTACGAGTTTGTTCAAGGTCTTTTCGACCAATACAAAGCCGCCTGTTTCAGCGATTACATCCTTGGGGAATTTAAGGCGTACAAATTCGTTTATTTCTTCGAGAACCTTGTCCGTATCTTGCTGTCCGACGGTTCGAAGCTGAATGTTTACTTTTAGTGTTTTGGGATTTGTATTATTATCTAAAAAGCCTTCAGTGTTTTTTCCTAAAAGGATAAGATAGTTTTGCATTATGGCCGAAAGTTCTTCTTGAGAATTTCTGCCGTATTTTTTAGGATCGGTTGGAATTTCATAGTAGGCGAGTCCTTTGTAGTTTACCTTTTTCCCGAATTCGTAAACGAGTTTTTCTGCAGGAAGATTTTTTTTGGTCCTTTCTTCCGCAGCTTCGTTCAGTATAGCCATAATTTCTTCTTGGCTGTATTGCTTTTTAGGTTTAGAGGTGTTTTTTGCAAGTTGAGTATCAGCGTCATCCGATTCTTCTTCAAAATTTCCGAAGTCTCCGAAATCGTCTGAAGGTTCTGCTTCATTTATATTATCATCGGCACCTTGACTTCCTTTAGAAACTCCTTCGGGAGCTTCATCGGCATTATATGCCTGATTTAAACGCTTAATTAGGGGAACAATGGAGGTAACCTTGCCTACATCTTCGATTTCTTCTTCCAAAAAAGAAGAAAGATCATCGATAGCTTTTAAAATATCCGGACGTAAAATATCGGAACCGCCTTTAGCCTTAATTACCATTTCGAGTACTTTTGAACCGCCGAAGTGTTTACGCATAAAACTATCGGATTGAATTACTGCGACATCTTTATCGAAGTATTCCATTAAAACATTATCGATAACGAGTTTTTTTACTCCTAATATGGAAAAAACTACTATGAGGCCGACAAAAAGAATTACCGAGCGGGAATGTTCTGCAATGATTACAAAGGTACTTGCAATGCCGCGATCCAAGCGGCTGGTGTTATCTTTTTTTGATGCCCAACGCATTGACGGTTTTTTGGGTCCTCTTAATATCAATATTCCTGGAATTAATGTTATGGATATTAAAAATGCTGCAGCAACGCCGAAGCTCGAAAAGATACCGAATTCGAAGATGGGGACGACAGAGGTAAAACAAAAGGAAACAAAGCCTGCGAAGGTTGTGAGAGCTGCCAAAAAAACCGGCCTTATAACCTCGCTTAAGGCCTTAACAACCTGTTCTTTATGTTCTTCCTTTGAGATGGAATCATCTTGTACGACCTCATCATAATAGTGGTTTATAACATGGATGCCGTATGCCGAACCGACTGCAATTAAAATAATCGGTAAAATTGTAGAAAGAATCGACAAGGGAACGTTAAAAAGAGCCATCGCTCCCAAAGCCCAGATTACTGAGCATATAACCGTCAAAAGAGGTAAAAATACACCGGTAAACCTTTTAAAAGAAAGAAATAAGACGCCTAAAACGACAATGATAACCAGAGGAACTAAAAAGCTTAAGTCATGGGCGGTTGCCTCATTTACTATCTCGTTAAAAATGGGTGTTCCCGTTAGGTAAATTTTAGAATCCGGAAAATTCCAAGAGTCTGTCAGTTTCATAATTTTACGGCAGGCCGCAATAGTTTCGGGAGAACCGCTTTCTTCATTCGTTACATTAAGAAAAACAAAGATTTGGGTTGCATGTAAATCTTCGGAAACAAGGCTCCGTTCATACATATCCCAGTTGCGAAGCTTATGTTTAACGGTCTTAATTTCTTCTTCAGTGCCCGAAAAATCCGGCGGAATAATGGGTTCGCTTACGATTCCCTCTTCGCCTATGTCTATATGAGTTGTATTTGTTATTAAAGTCGTGTTTTTTACCAAGTCGATTTCTTTTAGCTTTTCATCCAGTTGTTTCACCTCATCTAAAAATTCTTTGTCAATGATGGTAGAAAAACGGCGTTCTATACCTATCAAAATCGGCACATCTTCTCCAAAAATGTCGGCAATTTTTTTTGCACTGATTCTGGAAGGATCGTTTTTAGGAATAAAACGGAAGTTGTTATTATCAAAATTTAGTCTTATTATTTGAAGAGCAAAAAACAAGGTTATGGCAAGAATCGTTATAAGCATTGATACGGGATGTTTATAAAAGTTGTTTGTGGAAAATATTTGCTTAAATGTGAGTCTTTTCTCTTTCATAAAGTCTACCTCTAAATAAAAAACTTATACAGGGCGCTAAGCCGGTTTTGCGAATTTGTTTAAGATTCTATGCCCCGCCTTGCTTGTACACCGTCATTAAAATAGTGCTTTATCATCTTCATTTCGGTTACAAGATCTGCAGCTTCAATTATTTTTTTATTTGCGTAGCGGCCGGTTAAGACGAGTTCTACAGATTCGGGCTTGTTTTTGATAATATGCAAAATGCGTTCAATATCAAAAAGGCCGTATAAAAGGGCAACATTAACTTCTTCCATAATTACAACATCGTACTCGCCCGACATAATTATTTTTTCAATCTTATCCAAACCTTCATTTGCTCTTTGAATATCCTTTTCTGTAGGATCATTATGAACAAAGTGAGCTTCTCCGTATTGCTCTATTGTAAGATTGGGAAGATACTCAGGAGCTTTTAATTCGCTGTAATTCATTCCCTTTAAAAATTGCCCGATATAAACCTTGTATCCGGCACACACGGCTCTAAGAGCAAGCCCGAAAGCTGCTGTTGTTTTTCCCTTACCGTCTCCGGTATAAACTTGAACATATCCTTTTTTCATCTTTAAGACCTCCAAAAAAGTAATTCAACTTATAAAGTTAAGTATAATTATATCGGTTTTTTATTAAAGATACAATCATACACCGTAACAAATCCAGATAAGAATATAACCTATTATAACCGCAGTAAGGGTGTAGGGAACGCTCATCTTCATAAATTCTGCTGTTTTTTACCTGATGGCCTTCGTTTCTTAAAATACCGAGAGAAGTAATATTTGCAGAAGCTCCGATGGGCGTAATGTTTCCGCCGAGGGTTGCACCTGAAAGAAGTCCGAAGAACAAAATAGGTGAAGCTATATTAAGACCTTCCGAAAGTATTTGTATAATTGGTATCATTGCAGCAACATATGGAATATTATCTACAAATGCTGAAATTAAAACCGAACCCCAAACTATTATTGTGTAAATTAAAAATACATTTGAGCCGAGGGTCAAAAACCAGTCGGCAATGGCCTGTATGACTCCTGCCCTTGTAACGGCTGCAATAACAGTAAAAAGGCCCATCAGTAAAAAGAGAGTTTCAAAGCTGAGTTCTTTTTTGACGACTTTTAAAATATCAAGTTTTTTTGTTTTTATGATGTTATAGATAATACCTGCTATCATAAGGCCTGTACAAATTAACCCGTTTATTGTTTGAGGCTTTTTGTCTTCCGGCAAAAATGAGGCTCCGATCATAAGTACGACCATTACGAGAAGCAGAATAGACGGGAAATAATCCGTTACCTTGGTAAGTTCAACCTTATCCGGTTTTTGTACAGCCTTGCGGAAAATAAAATAGATAATTCCGGTAGCGGCAACCGCTGCAATTTCGACTGCAAAGAAAAGAGAGGGTTTTCCCAAATACCAAAAAAAGTCGAAAAAGGTCATGTTTAAATGGCTTCCTAAAAGTATTGAGGTAGTGTCTCCTACCAAGGTAGCTGCTCCTTGAAGATTTGCCGAAATTGAAATAGCAATTATGGGTTTTACAGGCGACATGTTGAGCTTTTTCGATAAGACAACTGCAATAGGAGCCAGCATTAAGACTGTGGCAACATTATCCATAAAGGCTGAAATAAAACCTGCAAAGAGGGATAAACATACTATAATCCATTTTACATTCGGAACATCATTTATAATCTTATCTGCAATACGCTGAGGCATCTTAGATTCGGTAAAGAGGGCAACCAAGCCCATTGTTCCTGCAATCATTAAAATAACATTCCAGTCAATGGCAAAAAAGACTTCATTGAAGGGGAGTATTCCTAAAAGTACGAAGATTAGGGCCGATGAACAGGCAACTATAGGCCTGTGGTTTGTAAGGGTAATCATCAAAACATATGTCAATCCGAATAGTACTGCTGCTAAAATGAGGGGATTTGTAAGCATGGTATTTCTCCTAAAGGGTAAATTTTTACACTAAATGAGCAGCTTTGTCAACATATGAAAAAGTCCTGTTTTAGAGCAGACAAAGGAGAGTTATTTTTATAAGCCCTTGAGTGAAGTAAAGTTTATATGTTATAATTAAGAAAGTACGCAGGGGCACTTGCGGTAAATATTTTTAGAGAGGTGAATTATGGATAAAGTAAAACTTGAAAGGATGAAAAACGACAAGGGTTTTATTGCGGCATTGGATCAGAGCGGAGGAAGTACGCCTAAGGCTTTGGCTGCTTACGGAGTTCCCGAAACGGCATATTCCAATGAAAAAGAAATGTTTGATCTTGTTCATGCTATGCGTACAAGAATAATCACGGGAAAAGCCTTTAATTCCAATAATATTTTGGGTGCAATTTTATTTGAGCAAACAATGGAAAGGGAGATTGAAGGAATGCCCACAGCCGACTTCTTATGGGAAAAAAAGAAGATACTTCCCTTTTTAAAGGTCGATAAGGGGCTTGCTGACTTAAAGGACGGCGTTCAGCTTATGAAGCCGATACCCAATTTAGACGCTATGTTAAAGCACGCCGTAGAAAAGCACATTTTTGGAACAAAGATGCGCTCCGTTATAAAAGAAGCAAATCCTCAAGGAATAAAGGCTGTTGTAGATCAGCAGTTTGAATTGGGTATTCAAATCGCAAAGGCCGGTCTTGTTCCTATTATTGAACCTGAAGTAGATATTAAATCTCCCGACAAGGCCAAGTGTGAAGAAATCCTTAAAAAAGAATTGGAAGAACACCTTAAAGCCTTGCCGAAAGACTTGCTTGTAATGTTTAAACTTTCAATTCCTACAAAAGAAAATCTTTATGAGGAATTCACAAAACATCCTCAGGTAGTTAGAATGGTAGCCTTATCAGGCGGTTATTCCAGAGATGAAGCAAACAAACTCTTGGCTAAAAACAAAGGTATGATTGCAAGTTTCTCCAGAGCTCTTGCCGAAGGTCTTTCTGCAAGTCAAAGCGATGCCGAGTTTAATGCAACCTTGGAAAAAACAATCAAGGGCGTTTACGAAGCTTCAATAACATAGTCCTTATTAAGAGCTGCAGCTTTCACATTCCTCGACTTCGAGGGAGCGGCTTCGCACATAATAGATTGACTTAAGGCCTTCTTCCCAAGCCTTTACATAGAGCGAAAGCACCTTGCTGAAGGTAAATTCGTTTGTAATGTAAAGGTTTACGGATTGAGCTTGGTCGATATGGCGTTGCCGTAAGCCTGCGGCTCTTATACTCCAGCCTTGTTCAATATTATGGGCGTTTTTATAAAGCCAATAGGTTTCCGGTGAAAGAGATGGGGCAACCCTGGGCATTAAAGAACCTTTTTTCTCTTCTAAAAAATACTTATTCATAATCGGGTCTACACCGGCAGTTGTGCCTGCTATAATCGAGGTTGAGCTTGTAGGTGCGACGGCCAAAAGATAGGCATTCCTCATTCCGTTTGATTTTACTTCCTCTGCGAGAGCCTTCCATTTTTCGTCAACATAATTCCGCTTTTTAAAATACTCTCCTGTCTGCCAATCGCTTCCTTCAAAGTAAGAATAGGAGCCTTTTTCTTTTGCAATTTGTGAAGAAGCTTTGATTGCTGCATAATTTATTCTTTCAAAAACTTTATCTGCAAAGTTAAGGTGCTCTTCGCTTTCCCATGCAATGCCGTTTTTTGCAAGAGCATGATGATAGCCCGAAGCTCCCAAACCGATTGACCTGTATCGGCTATTGGTAATTTGTGCATAGGGAATAGGATAAAAATTCAAGTCTATAACATTATCCAAGGCACGCACTGCCGAAGAAACGATTGTGTCTATTTCTTTTTCATCATTTACATCTATGTTTCCGAGAACAAGGGAAGCCAGATTACATACAACAAAGTCTCCGGGGATAGTAGTTGTAGCAACGACAGTATCTCCGTCTTCAGTTTTTATTTCGATGCTTTTATGTTTTATCCCGCTCATATTTTGAGAAATTTCTGTGCATAGGTTTGAGCAGTAAATCATTCCCTTGTGAGGATTGGGATTTGTTTTGTTTGCATGGTCGCGGTTAAAAGCAAAGGGGGTACCCGTTTCAACGGCCGATTTTAAGATTAAACGAACCAATTCTTTTATAGGAATTTCTCTTTTGTTGATGCGGGAATCGGCAACGCAGTCTTTATACCTCTTTTCCCATTCTTCTCCGTAAAAATCTTCGAGGGCATAGCCCTTGGTTTTTAAAATTTCATGGGGGCACATTAGGTGCCAAGAAGAATTTATATCATCGCGGACGGTTTTCCAAAAAAGATCGGGATAGCAGACTGCCGGAAAAACATCGTGGGCCTTCATTCTGTCATCTCCGTTATTGGTGCGGAGCTGTAAAAATTCGGGGATGTCCTTGTGCCAGACATCGAGGTAAACGGCGACCGAGCCCTGCCTTACTCCAAGTTGGTCAACGGCAACAGCCGTATCGTTTGCAAGTTTTATCCAGCGGATAATTCCGCCTGCCGCTCCCATAAACCCGCGTATGGGCGAACCGACAGCCCTGACTTTTCCGAAGTAGAGTCCCATACCTCCTCCGAATTTGGAAACCTTGGCAAAGTTATCTATGCTGCGGTAAATGCCGTCAAGGGAATCGGGAACCGTGTCTATAAAACATGAAGAAAGCTGATGATAAGGCTTTCGGGCATTTGAAAGGGTTGGTGTGGCCATCGTAACCTTTAAGGTACTTGTCATATCGTAAAAACGCCTTACCCATTCAAGCCTGTTTGATTTTTCTTTCATTGCCAGGTGAAGGGCAATACCTAAAAACATTTCCTGAGGCGATTCAAGAACGGTGTTTGAATGAGTGCGAATAACGTAGCGGCGTAAAAGAAGGTCGAGGGCACTGTAGGTAAAAAGCTTATTTCTTTCTTCGTTTATAAATGAAGCAGCCTCTTCCAGCTCATCTCGGCTATAGGCTTCGCAAATATATGTTCCGTAGAGACCTTCGTTTTCAAGGTATTTGATTTTTTCATAAAATGAATGAATCTGTCTTTTTTCAAGCTCGGTTTTTAGTTTTAATTTAAATTGAAGCATTAAAAGGCGAGCCGCAATAAATTCCCAGTCCGGGGCATCTTGGGCGGTAAGTTCGACGGAAGCCTTAATGAGCATAGTTAGGGATTCGGTCTCGCTCATATTTTCTTTTCTAAAAGAAAGGAATTTATGTGCAAGCAAGTTAAGGCTGTACTCGTCCGAAGTAAAGTCGTTTTGAATCTCGGTGAGGACGCTCTGAATTTCTATTGTATCAAAAAAGCGGCTTATCATTTGACGGGAATCCCGCCTCTTTGTGCGGCCGACACGGTAGAGTATAAAGTTTTTTACTTCCGCATAGTAGTTGTGCTCTATTAAAGTTTTTTCTACCAAGTCTTGAATTGTTTCAACCTGAACAAGGCTTCCGTTTTTGGTAAGCTCCAAGATGTCTTCTTCTATTTCCTTTACCAAGGGCGGAATGATTGTATCTAAATCGGTATGCGGAGAGTTTTCCACACTTTTAAAAGCGGAGCGGATAGCACCTTCAATTTTTTCCGGTTCGTAATTTTTAGTTTCACCGTTTCGTTTTATGATTTGCATTTTATTTTTCCTTTAAGCGTTTTAAAATTATGTTTGCTGTTCTATCCTTAGTTATAAGCAAAAGGCCTGCACCAAACCCTGCAAAAATAATAAAAGAAATAAAAAGCGGAACACCCTGTCCGATAAGTTTTCCGAGTGAAGCAAATGGAGAATAAATCTTATCCTTTAAAAAATAAAGGGGAATTGAGGCTGTAATCGAAAAAACGAATATTTTTGCAATAAATAAAAGAGCGGGGAAGATGAGATTCTTTACATCCAGGGCCTTGTTCCTTTTTAAAAATATTAAGAGAATGATTGTGTTTATAAATGAAGATATTGTCAAAGCAAGAGCTATGCCGTTTCCTCCCATGGGGTCTACCAAAATTAAGGCTAGGAGGATATTAACTGCAAAGCAGATTATTCCTGCGATTGTCGGGGATTTTGAATCGTTTTGGGCATAAAAGGCAGGAGCTATAATCCTGTTCGCAGCGATTGCAAAAAGTCCGATTATATGAAAGTTAAAAATTCCCAATGTTAATTTTACCGAAGCGGAATCGAATTTATTGCTCTTGTAAATGAGGATGATTAAATTTTCTCCCGACAAAAGAGAGAAAAAGGTTGCGGGTATTGTAATTAAAGCTATCACCTTTATAGCTTGTAACAGAACCTTTTGAAAGGCTTCCCAATCTTTACGCAAGGCAAGGGCCGACATTTCGGGGAGGATTACGGTTCCTACCGAAACGGCAAAGATACCTAATAAAAGTTCTTGTAAGCGTAAAGAATATTGTAAGCTCGAAGCTATTCCAAGACCTGCCGAGGTTGCAAGCGAGGTAGAAACCAAATCGTTTATCTGATAGGCTGCCATGCCTATTATGGTCGGCCCGATAAGAGCAAGGACTTTTTTTGTGCCGGGGTTTGAAAAGGTTTTTGCAAGGCTTGTAAACTTAAAACTAAATCCCGTCTTTAGAACAAAGGGCAGCTGAAAAATCGCCTGCACAAGACCTCCTGCAACAACACCGTATGACATTGCTGCGGCAGGATCTCCGAATGGTTTTGCAAAAATATAGGTAGAAGAAATTACGATTATGTTGAATAAAATAGGCGTAAAGCCTGAGGGGTTAAAAATCTTTACTCCGTTTAAAATGCCTTGAAAAAAGGCTGCAACCGAAATTAAAAATAAATATGGAAACATTATCCGCGTTAAAAAAACGGTAGAATCATAGTCTGCAATGTTTTTAAAAAAAAGTTTTACTATCAGCGGAGAAAGTATTATGCCCAATGTAACTACAATGGCAGTAGAAAAGCTTACAAGAGTAAAAATAGAATTTAAAAACTCGTTTATTTCTTTTTTTGTCTTTTCGGATTCTTGAGAATCTTTGTGTTTTTGCAGGTAGGCATTAAAGGTCGGAATAAAGGCAACGGTTATGCTGTTTTCGGCAAAGAGCCTTCTAAAAAGATTGGGAAGCATAAAGGCTGTGGCAAAAGCATCCGCCAATGGCCCGGTCCCTAAAAAATGAGACATGGTCATCTGGCGGACAAGCCCTAAAATCCTTGACCCTAAAACCAAAAGAGAAAGTTTTGACCCGCTTTTTACGAGAGATTTATTTTTATTTTCCACAATACTCATAATAAGCAAGGATTATACAGGCTTAGCGTTTATAATGCAAGAGTCTGCCGATATAAAATCTTTACCGTTTAATCAAACCTTAAACTTGCTGACTTCAGCAGCCAGATTTTCAATACTGGTTTTGTTCTTTTGGGTTATTGCATTTACTTCCTGAACTGCTTTGTTTATCTGAACAGCACCTGCTGCCATTTCGTTCATATTGTCGGTTATCATACGGGTTAAGTTATCAAGCTTCAGCATTTCTTCTGCGACTCCTTCACCGCCTTTCAGCATCTCTTCGGAACCGGCTTGCACTTCTACCGTTACCGTATTGATATTTTTAATTGCTCCGAGTACTTCTTTGCTGCCGTTCTCCTGTTCACGCATCGCTTCGGTAAGACGGTCGCTCATTGATTTTACTTGTTCGGATAAATTAAAAATCGTGCTGAATTTGTCTTCAACGGTTTTAGAAGAAACCGAAAGAGATTCTATTTCGCTTGATAAGGTTTTAAGCGTAGACGTTATCGTCTTGCCTTGAGTTGCCGAGTCTTCGGCTAACTTTCTGATTTCATCGGCGACGACGGCAAAACCTTTTCCTGCTTCGCCTGCGTGGGCAGCTTCAATAGCGGCGTTCATTGCGAGCAAATTGGTTTGGCTTGCAATATGCTGAATAACACTTGAAGCTTCAATGAGCGAGCCGGACTCTTCTGCAATTTTCTGTGTTACGCTGTTTGAGGTTACAATCGTTTCTTTTCCGTCTTCAGTTGCCGATGCAAGATTTTTAACAACATCATAGGTTTTTTCAAGCGTTTGAGTAATGGATGCGATGTTGGCAACCATCTCTTCTACTGAGGCCGAAGACTGAGCAACGCTCGCTGCCTGATGTTCGATACTATTATTAAGCTGTTTAATAGTACGTACAATTTGTTCAATTGTGGCTGCAGTTTCGGTTACGCTTGCAGCCTGTGTAAGGGTTTGACTTTTAACTCCTTCAATGTTTGCACTGATTTCATTTATCGCACTCGCCGTTTGAGTCATATTGGAAGCAAGTTCTTCTCCTATGGCTTCCATTGAAACCGAATTTTCACCGACATTTTTGATTGCAGCACCTATTTTTTCAATTGTTTGATTGAAGCATTCGGACAAATCTGTGATCTCATCATTTCCGGTAACGGGAAGTCGAACCGTTAAGTCTCCTTCTCCCTGTGCAATATCTTTTAACGCCGTAACCGTTTTTTGAATAGGCTGGAGCATATAATGTGCGACGGCATATATAACGGCAAGGGTAATAATCAAAATGATAATACCTAAAATTCTTATACTCATCCTTAAATCGTCTACGGTTTTTGTGAATTCTCTTACCGGTGCTTTAATAATAACCGTCCATCCGGTAATTTTGATCGTCGCATACGAAGCGATATTTGAAACGCCGTCATAATCATAGTAGCCGACCTCACTGGCATCAGTATCAAGGGCATGCTGCAAAAATGCCGACAGGGAAGCAAGGTTTTTATTGTTCTTACCTTCTTCAATCATATTCCTCTGCTTGGTTACCATATCAAAATTTTTGTGTGCTATAACGGTACCCTTTAAACCGAGTATATAGCATTCACCTGTTTTACCGACCACGATATCGTCAATTTCATTTGAGAGAAGCTGTGCCGGAACTGCCGCATTGAGCACACCGATTATATCATTATTATCATCATAAATCGGAACTGCAAAAAGGATTTGCATATTGTTTGTTATGTGTGAAATTGTAGGCTCGGTAATAAAGTTTTTACCCTGAGAGGCGGCTTTAAACCATTCTCTGTCGTTTACGGACATACGAAGTCCGTTTCCGTCGTATCGGTTGCCCTGCATATCGCAGATGCCGAAATAGTCTATCTTTTTGTTACGTTCGGCTTCTTTTATAAGAAGTTCTGCTTTTTCGGTTAAAGGCATTGAATTGTCGCGTAAAAACGGCATGCGGGCCAAGCCTTCAATAAATTGAACAACGGAAGATACTCTTCCATTTATGACTTCTGCTATGTCGGTCGCTTTATCGGTTAGATGTGCTTCTACTTTTTTCAAGCACGGCTTTACGTGCATTTCTTATCGTAATCAGAGCTGCAATTGTGAGCGCAACCGCAATTAAAAAGCCGAAAATTAAAACCAGTTTTTTTCGCAATGAAAATCGCTTTTTACCTGTTTTTGCGATCTGATTTTTCTCATTATTTTCCTTATAGGAAATTCCGCCGTTCTTTGTCATTTTAAGGCTCCTTTGTTATAGGAAACCTCGAAAAACGAAAAGTTTTTCGAGGTTTCCCTTAAATTTATTTACGACGTTTTTTAGATTTACATTTCAGCCGTTTTTAATATACTTATTTTAACGCGCTTAGTCCACTGTTTTTTTATGATTTACCTTATACTTTAAATTTAGAAACCTCATTTGATAAATTTTCAATACTCTTTTTTATTTTTCTGAGTAATGCCGCTTACTTCTTCGACTGCAATGGTAATTTGCTCGGCTCCTAAAGCTATTTCATTCATACTGTTGGTGGTCTCGAGCGTTATCTCGGCGAGTTTGTGCATCTCTTGCGCAATTTGGCTGCCGCCTGAAATCATTTCGGCGGAGCCTGTCTTAATTTCACTTGTTACGTCATTTATTCTCTTAATGGCATCAAGTACTTGTTTTCCGTTTTCTTCTTGTTCTCTCATCACTTCCAAAATAGAATCTTCTTTTTCGGAGATTTGACTGACTAAGTTGTATACATCGATAAACGTTTTTTCCGCTTGGGAACCGGCCTCTGTAATGTTGCGTATAATTTCCGTTGTCTCTTTTATAACCGCAGCAATTTGCTTTCCTTGCAGATTAGAGCCTTCGGCAAGTTTTCTAATCTCGCCGGCGACAACTGCAAAACCCTTACCGGATTCGCCTGCATGGGCTGCCTCTATTGCAGCATTCATTGCTAAAAGGTTCGTTTGACTTGCAATATTTTGAATGATTTGACTCGCCTCAAGGAGGGACGCCGATTTTTCGGCGATTTGCTTTACAATATCATTTGCAGTTCTTGCTCCGTCTTTACCGACCTTGGTTTGTCCATACACCGTTTTGATAAGCTCGTTATTTTCATCAAGCGTTTTAGCGATTTTAACTGTGTTCTTAGCCATGTGCGTAATGACTTCAGAAGATTCGCTGATGCTTGCGGCTTGCATTTCTATACCGGAAACGAGGCGGCTAAGCCGTCCATTGATTTGCTCCACTGTTGCAACGGTTTCCGTAACGCCTGCAGCCTGAGACATGGCTTTTTCTTTTACACCTTTAACGTTTTCGCCTATCTGTTTAATTGCGGCTGCCGTTTCTTCCATACTGCTTGATAGCTGAGATCCGATTGAGCCCATTTTATCGGCTTCATCTTTTAAAAGGCATATCATCGTATGATTGTTTTCGATTGCGGTATTGAGGTTTATCATAATACGTCCGACTTCATTATTCTTTTTTACCTTTACCCTATCGGTAAGGTCGCCTTCGGCAATTTTGCCGAAAACGGTTTCGAGCCGCTTAAAATAGCGTTTAAGAGCCTTTGCAAAAATAAAAGCCAATGTAAAATACAGGACGAACATAAAAAGACCGATAAGAATCATATTTTTTAAGAGGGTATAAAAAAGTGAAAGCATTTCGTTTTGTTCGATAAAAAGAGCAACTTTCCAATCGAGGCCCGAAAGTGAAAATACTGAAACCTTCCATCTCTTTCCGTCAAGCATAATAAAAGCCGAGCCCTCTTTCATTTTGTCTATTTCGTTAAAGGCGGGAATACCGGTTTCTTTTAATATTTTTAGATTGGAGTCTTTATGTTTTGGGTCAGCTAAAATCAACCCATCGTTTTGCATAAGCATACAATAGCCCGTCTTGCCGATACGGATGCTGCCGACTCGTGAAGCTAAATCCGTAAGATCTAAGTCAAGACCGATACAGCCTAAAAAAGCCCCCTTAGGATCTTTTATTGCCTGAGCCAATGCTACGACGGGGCTGCCGTCTGTTGATATATATACTGGCGTTATTATGACCTTTCCGTTTGCTCCCGCCGCATTTTTATACCAAGGTCTGTTACGCGGGTCAAATCCTTGTTGATATTCCTCTGTCCATGAAGTTACGAAACCTCCCCAGCTCGTGCCCATATATATTTCTTTAAACTCTTCATAATTTTTATCCATACGAACGAAGAGCGCTTTTATATCCTGTTCCGTTTTGCCGTCATGTATATACACAATGTCTTTTCTTTCGCCTGTATAGTTATACAGCGTTTCGTCGGCATTTTTGACAGCAGGATTTTCCGCAAGCATAGTAACGGTATTTTTTCCGTTTCGGATAAAAAGGTTTATGGACCTTTCAATATTAGAAAATTGCTGCTCAGTAAATTCATCGAACTGAGCTATGTTCTTTTTATATAGTTGGAAGCCCACAACAGCACAAATAACGGAAACGATTGAAATGATTGTTATTGTAATTGCCCGTAAAAGGCGTACCGTAATAGATGCCCCTTTTTTAATAGCTCCGTCCTTAGTTTTGGGGGAGGGTAATGTAACTTTTTCTTTCATTTTGTCAAATCCTTTTTTCTATTATATAGAATACATTAATTATATCAAGACTTTTATTTTTCTGCAAGCCTCTTGAAAGCGATTTAAAACAGATTGCTTTTCGGAATAAATAGTAGTATAATATGGTTCTATTGAAGGATAACTTTATGCTGAAAACCCTATCAAAAAGCCTTCGGGAATATAAAAGGACGTCCGTGCTCGCAGTGCTTCTGACAATCACGGAGGTTGTATTTGAAATTATTATCCCCTCCTGTATGGCGTATTTAATCGATTTTGGAATTGAACTCGGTGCAATGGGAACCGTATTCAAGTACGGAGTTGCGCTGTTAATTTTTGCAATTATTCAATTACTGACAGGTGTTTTTTCGTCGATTACAGCGGCAAAGGCTTCGGCAGGATTTGCTGCAAACCTTAGGCAAGATATGTACGCTAATGTTCAAACATTTTCTTTTTCCAATATCGACAAATTTTCAACTTCTTCCATTATAACGCGGCTTACAACCGATGTAACGAATGTTCTCAATTCTTATCAGATGCTTGTAAAGCTCGCTGTGCGCGCTCCCGGTATGATGATTTTTGCGATGATTGCATCGTTTAGAATCAGTCCTAAAATTTCCATGATATTCCTATGTATGATTCCGCTTCTGGGACTCGGCATTTTTTTGATTATCAGTAAAGTGCATCCGATATTCAGAAATGTTTTTAAGACCTATGATAAGCTCAACAATGTCGTGCAGGAAAATGTGCGCGGAGTACGGGCGGTAAAGTCCTTTAACCGGCAGCAGTACGAAATTGAAAAGTTTGAAAAAATTTCGGAATCGATTTATCGAGGATTTTCAAAGGGGGAGAGGTATATCACTCTGATGATGCCGATGGCGCAGCTATGTATTTATACCTGTATGATTTTGATTTCATGGTTCGGTGCGAAGGAGATTGTTGCAAGCGGAAACAATGCGGCACAGGGCTTAACCACAGGATCGCTGATGGCTCTTTTTTCGTATGCAACACAGATTATGATGAGCTTGATGATGTTCTCCATGGTCTTTGTGATGATCACGATTTCCCGCTCATCTGCGGAGCGCATTGCCGAAATTTTAAATGAACGCTCTACCATTCAAAACCCTGAACATCCTGTGATGGAGGTAAAGGACGGAAGTATATGCTTTACCGATGCCGATTTTATGTATAGTGCCGATGCGGATAAAAAAGTTATTACCAATGCAAACATTTCAATCGATTCGGGAGAAACGGTTGGAATTATCGGAGGCACCGGTTCTTCCAAGACTTCTTTTGTGCAGCTCATTCCCCGATTGTACGATGTTACTTCCGGTTCGGTTAGCGTCGGCGGCGTAAACGTAAAAGACTATGATGTAAAAACTCTGCGGGATGCGGTTGCCATGGTTTTACAGAAAAACGAATTATTCTCAGGTACGGTGAAAGATAATTTGAAGTGGGGCAATGAACACGCAAGCGATGAAGAAATTGCCGAAGCCTGCCGCCTTGCCTGTGCTTCCGAATTTGTCGAAGCAATGCCGGATGCTTATGATTCCCATATTGAGCAGGGCGGAACAAATGTTTCGGGCGGACAAAAACAGCGGCTCTGTATTGCGCGGGCTCTTTTAAAAAGACCTAAGATTTTAATCCTAGATGATTCTACCAGTGCGGTGGACACCAAGACGGATGCTCTGATTCATAAATCATTTAAAGAGTTCCTTCCGGAAACAACAAAGATTATTATTGCACAGCGGATTTCTTCCGTGCAGCATGCGGATAAAATCCTCGTATTCGATAAGGGTTCAATTACTGCAGTAGGCACACATGACGAACTGTTGCAGACGAGTGCCATCTATAAAGAAGTCTTT
Organism: Treponema denticola; assembly: GCF_024400535.1. Classification (NCBI taxonomy): domain Bacteria; kingdom Pseudomonadati; phylum Spirochaetota; class Spirochaetia; order Treponematales; family Treponemataceae; genus Treponema; species Treponema denticola. The sequence continues at coordinate 41,099 of NZ_CP038800.1, read as the reverse complement.
GAAACTCAACAAAAAGGACATGAATAATATGAAACCTATTAACACAGCAAAACCGGAAATGAAGCTTTCCATGCCGGCCGTCAAACGGCTTCTTTCCTACCTTAAACAATATAAAACCGTTCTTGCGGTTGTTACGGTCTGTATTTTATTAAGCGCAGGAGCAACCGCATCAGCAGCTTTGTTCCTGCAAGTATTGATTGACCGGTATATTATGCCGCTGCTTGCGCAAAGCACTCCGGTGTTTAGCGGACTTTTACGGGTGCTCATCTTTATGGCGGCGGTTTACGGCACAGGTGTTCTTTGTTCATGGATTTATAACCGCTTGATGATTAAGGTTGCACAGCGGACTCTCAAGCGGATTAGAGATGAAATGTTCTCTAAGATGCAGCGCTTCCCTCTGCGGTATTTTGACACGCACACTCACGGAGATATTATGAGCCGCTATACCAATGATACCGACACACTCCGGCAGATGATTACGCAGTCGATGCCTCAGCTGGTTTCTTCTATGTGTACGGTTGTTACAGTTTTCTTTGCAATGCTGTATCAGAGCGTGTATCTTACGATTATCGTTGTCGCTTCTATCTTTTCTATTTTAAAAGTGATTAAGTTTATCGCAAAAAAAAGCGGCTTTTATTTTGTACGGCAGCAGGAAACGCTCGGGCTGCTGAACGGCTATGTTGAAGAAATGATTAACGGACAAAAGGTAATTAAAGTGTTCTGCCGGGAAGAAGCGGTCAAAGTCGATTTTCATGAAAAAAATGCCGCATGGCAGGAAAGCGCCTCAAAGGCAAACTCCTATGCGAATATCATCATGCCCTTTATGAATGCACTCGGCTATTTTCAATATGTGATTGTCGCCCTTGTCGGAGCATGGTTCGCAATTGCAAAAATCCCCAATCCTACTATCGCAGGTATCAATACGCTGACGCTTGGTACCATCGCGTCGTTTTTAACGCTATCGCGGAATTTTACCAATCCTATTTCTCAGCTTTCCAATCAGCTCAATTCGGTTATCAATGCCGTTGCAGGAGCCTCGCGTATTTTTTCACTTATGGACGAAACTCCGGAGGAAGATGCCGGTACCGTTACTCTCGTAAATGCACGGGAAGAAGCAGGTACTCTGACCGAAACTGTGGGGCACACCGGGGTATGGGCTTGGAAGGAAATGCACGAGGACGGCAGCATTACATTAACAAGACTTACCGGAAAGGTGATTTTTGAGCATGTCGATTTCGGTTACTCGCCTGATAAAAAAGTTTTAAAAGACATAAACCTTTTTGCAGAACGGGGACAGAAGGTCGCTTTTGTCGGGGCAACAGGTGCAGGCAAAACAACGATTACCAATTTGATAAACCGCTTTTATGATATTAACAAAGGAACTATCACCTATGACGGAATACCGATTACCCATATAAAGAAAGAAGACCTGCGCAGCTCACTCGGTATCGTATTGCAAGAGGTTAATTTATTTACCGGCACCATTATGGAAAATATCCGTTTCGGCAATTTGGATGCAACCGACGAGCAGTGTATCGAAGCGGCGAAACTTGCCAATGCTCACAATTTTATTACAATGCTTCCACATGGTTATGACACGGTTATTGAAGGGATCAAAAACTCTCTTTCGCAAGGACAGCGCCAGCTATTGTCCATCGCCCGCGCCGCAGTCTCCGATCCGCCCGTTATGATTTTGGACGAAGCGACATCTTCAATCGACACCCGAACCGAAGCTCTTATCCAAAAAGGTATGGATAGGCTGATGGAAGGCCGAACCGTTTTTGTCATCGCTCACCGTCTTTCCACAGTTATGAATTCCGATGTTATCATGGTCTTGGATCACGGTGAAATTATCGAGCGCGGCACACACGCCTCTCTGCTGGAGAAGAAGGGCGTATACTATAGACTCTACACCGGAGCTTTTGAACTCGACTAAGTTTTTGACAAATAGCTGGGTACCTATTCTGCTGGATTATTGATATCTAAAATCTTTTTTAGCATAGGGTAGTATAAATTTTAATGGTTTTGTGTTATATTTCTTGGCTAGGTTAAGTGCTTGGTAGGAGGGTTTTATGCAAGATACACAAATCGAATTAGGTTCATATGAAAAAAGCATACATAGGTGGGGAAGAACATGGATGATAATAGCTATTATAATGTTTCTTTCTTATCCTCTTTTTACCTGTATTTACTATAATACCTGGCCTAATTTTTGGCTCCTTTTAAGGGGGCTTTTCGGTGTTGCCGTTGTTTTTTGGCCGGTAGGAATTATTGAAGCCTTTACCTTTGCCCCCATGCTCGGTGCGGGCGGAACCTATGTAGGCTTTATAACAGGAAACTTGACAAACCTAAAAGTGCCCTGCGGAGTCTTAGCCTTGGAAACGGCAAAGGTTGAAGCCAATACAGAAGAAGGCGATGTAGTTACCACAATCGCCGTTGCGGTTTCTTCCATTACTACAACCCTTATCTTGGTTTTGGGAATGCTCTTATTGACTCAGTTAAAACCCATATTGGAATCTCCCATCATGGCACCGGCCTTTAAAAATATTTTGCCGGCCCTTTTCGGCGGCCTTCTGGTAGTCTTCGTTGCAAAAAATCCTAAGATTGCCGCAGTCCCCTTTGCCTTTATGCTGATTCTTTTTATTGCAATGCCCCAGCTGGGAAAGGCTATAAGTATGCTCATTCCCGTCGGGGCCGCAATTACAATCATCTACACAAGGATAATGTATAAAAAGGGTAAGATATAAAAATAAATGGAGATATACATTTATGAATACTAAAGATATATTGGAAATTATTACATTGGGAGAAACAAGCAAAGTTCAATTTAAACAAGATTTGCCTAATTTGGAAAGCATAGCACAAGAAATTGTTGCAATGTCTAATTCTATAGGCGGGCTTATTTTAATTGGAATTAAGGATGTTACCGGCGGCATAGTAGGCTTATCTCCCGAAAAAATAGAGGATTATGATAAAAGGATATCTCAAGCTGCCGATAATTTAAAGCCTCCTGTTTATATTGCAACCGAAGTATTAAAAATAGAAACCCCTGAAACTAAATATATTTTAGCTATTCATATTCAAGAAGGAATAAATAAACCTTATAAAACATCAAAAGGCGAAATATTTATAAAACAAGGAGCAAATAAAAGACTTGTTACCGATAATTCGGAAATAATGCGTTTATTCCAACAAAGTGCAAATTTGCTTGCAGATGAAATGGAAGTTTATGGATCCTCCGTCGATGATATCAATAAAGAAAAATTTTCAGACTTTTTTAAAAAAGAATTCGGTACAACATACGAAGATAAGGGATTAAATCTTGAGCAGGCCTTAAAAGCAAAACGGGTTTTACGAAATGAACACTTAACGCTTGCGGGATTACTTTTTTTTGGAAAAAATCCTCAAGAAATAAAACCGGCTTTTACGATTAAATTTGTCTCTTTTTTTGGAAACGATATATCGGAAAATTACTATAGAAGCAAACCTTCGGATTTAAAAGGAACAATCCCCGAACTTTTTGATGAAGCTATGAGATATTTAAAATCTTGTTTACACCATGTTCAAAAAGAACAGGGTTTTAATTCGACAGGTATTCTTGAAATCTCCGAAATAGCGCTTATTGAAATATTACAAAATGCCTTGCTGCATAGAGATTATTTTAAAAATTCCCCGATTAGAATTCTCATTTTTGATAATAGAGTTGAAATAATTAGTCCGGGTAAATTGCCTAATAGCCTGACTGTCGAAGAAATAAAATTCGGAAATCCTGTAATAAGAAATAACCAATTAGTTTCTTACGCTTTGCATCTTTTACCTTTTAGCGGTTTAGGGTCAGGCATTAAAAGAGCTATATCCGAACAGCCTAATATAGAATTAATAAATGATATTCAAGGTGAACAATTTAAAGTAATTATACCAAGACCGGAAAAATCTAAATGAGCAAATATCCTTTTGTTAGGACATTTAAGCTCTTGGCGGTTTGGGCTGTAATTACCATAACTTCCGAATTAGCCGTAAAACTTCAAGCAACCTTAAATGCCCTTATACACGACAAAAAATTCAACGAAAAAGTTTCTACCGATTTTGTAGAGCTGGAAAGAATTTAAGACAGATCTTTAGTGCTTAAATCTTTTTTAAAAAGTTTAATCACTATAAATGCAGATAAAACCGTAACTAACGTGTCTACTATCGGGCTTGAAATCCAAATTCCCCGTGTTCCAAAAAACAGTGGGAGAATTAATACGGCCGGAATATAAAGTAAAAATTGACGGGCAATTACTAACATACCTGCGTACTTCGCTTTACCTAAAGCTTGAAAAAGGGTTAAATTGATAATCATAATTGCCGACAAAGGAAATAAAGAAATAGCAAGCATTGAATTTGTTCTTCCTAAAGATATAAGGTTATTATTTTCCAAAAATAGCCCCAAAACCCTTTCAGGCATAATTAAAAATACCAGCCAAAATATTAATGATAAAAATAATCCGAAACCGTAAAAAAGAAAGGTTCCTTTTTTTACCCTGTCGAGTTTTTGTGCTCCGAAATTGGTTCCTGCAAAGGGCTGATAGCCCTGACTTATTCCCCAAAGAGGAATAAAGGATAACATTAGATATCTAAAAAAAGCCCCCATCAAAATTACTTGCTCTTCTCCGCCGTATCTTTTTAATGTAGAATACATAACGGCCTGCTGTAAAAGGGCAAAGACTTGCATCAACATTGCAGAAAAGCCGATTGAAAGTGTTTCTTTTACGATACTTTTTTGAAGCTTAAAGTGTTTGAATTTAACGTTTTTGCTGAAGAATGCGAAGTAACAAAAATTACAAATTGCAAGAACCACTTGAGATATTACGGTTGCTATAGCGGCGCCTTCAAGTCCCTTTTTTAAAACAATTACAAAGACTGCATCCAAAATAATATTTAATACGGCACTTATACCCATCAAAAGCATAGCAAGACCCATTCGGCCTTCCCCTCTCATAACCATGTTGGCTGCTTGACCGAAGTTTACAAAGACTGAACCGATATATACAATCCGCAGATAGCTTACTCCTAATCGGAGCATTTCTCCTTCCGCTCCTATAAGGCTTAAAAGTTGAGGTGCAAAAATTAATCCGATTGTCATAGTTCCCAATGAAAAAAGGAGCGTCAACAAAAGGACATTTCCCATAATGGAATCAACGGTTTCTTGATCGCTTCTTCCCACCGCTCTCGAAAGAACCGAAGCGGAACCTATACCTACTAAAACGGCAATACCGTTATTTATCAGTGTAAATGTATAGGCTACACTGATTGCTCCTAAAGCTAGGCTGCTTACATATCTTCCTACGAATATTGCATCCACAAAGCTGTATAAGCTGATGACAAACATTCCGATAATGCCCGGAATGCTGAGCTCAAGCATCAGCTTGAACATATTACCTGAAATTAAATGTTCTCTTTTATCCGTCATAAGAACCTCCATAACTGACGTATACGTCAGTTATATTATATAAAAAGAGAAAATAAAGTCAATAACGGCTAACTAATTTTTTTTATTCGATTGTAAAGCTTTTTTTTACACAAGAATAGAGAAAGTCGTGGAGCTCTCTTTTTCCCTCATCAAAAACGGTTTTGTCTTCAAAGAGTTCGTAGATTATAAGGATTCCGTTAAAAAGACGGGAGTAGAGCCGTCCTGTTTTGTTTGTTTTATACTTTATTTTTTTACCTTCAAAAGTCCCTTCTTTAAACAAATGTTCCAGATTTTCGTTTATAAACTTATGAGCTTGATTTTCAAGTTTCCAAAAAAGAGTCTCATATTCTTTGTCATATAGAATTTCGGCAAGAAACATTAGATAAAGCCGTTTTTCGGGAACATCATCAAATAGTTTTGCTTCTAAGGCTTGGGTTACAATTTCGTAAGGATCATCAATTTTTTTTGCAGAACTAAAAATTTCTTCGTTGCGTCTGTATCGAAAATAGTTTCCTTCCTGCATTATGGCAAACATTATAGCCTTCGTACTTTTAAAGTACTGATAAACTCCTCCTTTTGAAAGGCTTGTGGCAGCAACAATATCTTCCATCGTAGTATTATGAAAACCCTTTTTTAAAAACACCTTTTTTGCAGCTTCTATTATCTCATGCGTCCGCTCTTCTTTTGTTTTCCGTTTAAATTTAGCCATATCTATATTATAAGGAAAAAGTAAAAAAAAGAAAGGGATATGTTAAAAGCGGAGAAAAAAACTTATTGACAAACAAAAAAAAAGCACCTATAATACCTTTCTGAGGTTCAAAATGAAGAAATTTGTAGGAACTACATCCAGAGGTTTGATTGCCCCGATAATCCGCGAGGGAGACGACATAGCCTCCATTGCTGCCGAAACTCTTTTAAATGCCGCAAAAGCCGAAAACTTTACAATAAAAGATAAAGATATTCTTTCTGTCACAGAATCCATAGTTGCCCGCGCACAGGGAAACTATGCAACAGCTGACGATATAGCAGCCGATATAAAGGCAAAATTCGGAAACTCATGTATAGGCCTGATTTTTCCTATTTTAAGCCGGAACCGTTTTTCGGTTTGTTTGGAAGGCATAGCCCGTTCAAAAAATAAACTTGTCATTATGCTAAGCTATCCAAGCGATGAGGTAGGTAATCACTTGATTGACCCGGATGTTTTTGAAGATTCCGATGTAAACCCATGGACAAATTCATTTACAAGAGAAGAATTTAGAAGCAAATTCGGAGACCACAAGCATAAATTCACAGGGATGGATTATATAGAATATTATGATTCGATAATAAAAAAACATAATCCCGAATCCTTTGTAATCCTCTCCAATGATCCGAAAAAAATAATAGAATATACAGATTCGGTTTTAGCCTGCGATATTCATACACGGAATAGAACAAAAAAACTTTTAAAAAAAGCCGGAGCAAAGATAGTTTTAGGCCTTGACGATATTTTAAGCAGCCCGGTAAATGGAAGCGGTTTTAATTCGGATTACGGACTTCTGGGTTCCAATAAGTCCGGAGAAGATAGAGTAAAACTCTTTCCCCATAATGCACAAGTTATTGTCGATAAGATACAGGCTATAATAAAAGAAAAAACAGGAAAAACCATCGAGGTTATGGTTTATGGAGACGGAGCTTTTAAGGACCCGATAGGTAAAATTTGGGAACTTGCCGATCCGGTTGTTTCGCCGGCTTATACAAAGGGACTTGAAGGCAAGCCCAATGAGGTAAAGCTAAAGTATCTGGCAGACAACAACTTCAAAGACTTAAATGAAGAAGATCAAAAGAAAAAAATAGCCGAATATATTGAAAATCATCAAAAAGAAACAGCCTCCCATATAGACTCTATGGAGTCCCAAGGAACGACCCCGCGGAGACTTATAGACTTAATCGGTTCACTTTCAGACCTTACATCGGGAAGCGGAGACAAGGGAACCCCTATAATATTTATACAGGGATATTTCGACAAGTATACAGGATAAATTTTTAGCTTGAAGATGTGCTATGCTTATACGGGAAAAAATTGAATTCACAAATAAAAAAGAAAAGAAAAAGCAGGCTTTTTTAGGAAGTCTTTTTGTATTTCTGTATGCTTTTCTTATAATGTTAATAATTTGGCTTTTGGGAGTTTTTCCTCATGCCCAGATAGATCAGCTTATCTTTACAGCCGTAACACCCATTGACGGTACAAGCAGTGCAGTTCTTCTAAGTTTTTATTTAAAAGCCCTTGTAATTCCGATAATCCTATCTTTTGTAAACCTCATTTTGATCCTAAAAGAAATAAAACTTGTTTTAAAACCAAAAAAAGGAAAATCTTACAGACTCTTCCCTGTTTTGGTAAGAAGGCCCCGCCTTTATGTTTTGATTTACATTTGTATTTTTTTAGGCTACAGCCAATATAAATTCGGGTATATTCAATATATTTATTATAAATTAAGCCCTCCAACGGATCTTTATGAAACTAACTATATAGATCCTTCAAAGGTAGAATTTAATTTTCCTCCAAAAAAGAGAAATCTTATAATCCTCTACCTTGAATCGATGGAAATAAGTGCTACATCAAAAGAATTCGGAGGCTTATCCCGTTACGATCTTATTCCCGAATTACGCGGGATAGCCGAACAAAACCTCTCATTCAGCCACTGTGAAAAATTGGGCGGAGGGACCCAGGTTATGGGAACATCACATTCCATAGCCTCTCTTACTTCCCTAAATATGGGAGTTCCGTTAATTTTAAATCTTCCTTCTTTCGACTCATCTTCTGTTAAACTTTCATCTTTAAATACTTCTTCAATAAAAATCGATAATTTTATAGAAGGGGGTTACGGACTCGGAGATCTTTTATATGATAACGGCTACAATCTTGTGTTCAGCATGGCTGCAGACAAAAATTTCGGCTGTTTGGGTAATTTTTTAACCAATCATAAAAATTTTAAAATTCAGGATTATGCTTACTTTGTAGAAACCGGAAGAATCCCTCAAGGCTACAATGTGTGGTGGGGTTTTGAAGACGAAAAGCTTTATCAATTTGCACGGGAAGACATTACGGAGCTTTCAAAAGAAGATAAGCCTTTTGCCTATATTTTCTTTACTGCCGACACACATTCTCCCCACGGTTATGCCGATGAAAAATGCCCCAACATTTATTTTGAAAAAATACACAACGTATACGCCGGAGCATCAAAAAAAGCTTATGATTTTGTAGAATGGGCAAAAACTCAAGACTTTTATGAAAACACCACAATAGTCATTTTAGGAGATCACTTGTACATGGGCGGAGATTTATACCTGCCGACCGTCAAACTACAAGACAGGCATCCCTACAATGCCTTTATAAATTCTGCAAAGACAACTGATAAAACCAAAAACCGGCAATTTACAACCTTTGATTTTTTTCCCACAGTCGTAGAAAGCATGGGCATCGAATTTAATGCTAAGGGCTTAGGTCTCGGACGCTCTCTTTTTTCGGGCGAAAAAACTCTTCTTGAAGAAAAAGGCTTAAAGAAGCTTAACTCCGAAATTGAAAAGCCTTCAATCTTTTACGAAGAAAATTTAATGAAAAAAGATAATGCCGGCCTAACACATAGATAGAATTACGGGAAGCGGAGTACATTGCAAAGTAATAAATCATATGCTAAAATAGTTTAATTATATTTGTGAGGTAGAATTGTGAAAATAGGAATTTTTGGAGCAGAGGAACAAGAAGTTCGGCTCTTAAAAGAATATTTTACCGGAAACTGCATAAAAATTGCCGGTTTGGATTTTTTTGACGGTGTTATAATGGAACAAAAGATTGTGCTAGTATGCGGCGGAATTGGTAAAGTAAATGCAGCCTTATGTTCTCAAATCCTTATTTCCGAATTTAAGGTTGATGCTCTTATAAATACAGGAACCGCGGGTGCCTTGTTGGAGGGCTTAAATGTTTTTGATATTGTTCTTTCTACAGATGCCGTTCAGCACGATGTAGATGCTTCGTGTTTCGGCTATCCTCCGGGGCAGATTCCTAAGACCGAGTCTCCTTTTTGGCAAGCCGATAAAAATCTTAAAAAGACTGCTTTTGATGCTTTTAAAATTTTACAAGCAGAAAGCGGAGATGAAAACATAAAAAAGCTTAAGCTTGTTGAAGGGCGGATTGCTTCAGGAGATGTTTTTGTTTCGGAAGCAAAAGCTCGTGAAAAAATTATCAAAAAATTTAATCCCGCCTGTGTTGAGATGGAGGGAGCAGCTGTTGCACAGGTTTGTACCCTAAATAAAATTCCTTTTTTAATTTTAAGGAGCATGTCCGATACGGCAGGAAAGGACAAAATTGCAAAAATATCTTATGATGTTTTTTCAGCTCAAGCTGCAAAAAATTCTTCTATGCTGGTTTTGGAAATGCTTAAACAGCTTTAATCTTTTTTGTTTATTGATATGGATAGTTTTAGTTTTACAACGGTTCAAGGGAAAACCGAAGTTTTTTACTGCGATGAGTCTTCTTTACCGCTTGTAGGCACATCCGGCGGGATGTACATCGCCGATTCCAATACTGCTCCTATTGCAAAGAGTGCAAAAAATTTCCGCCATGATCTTCCCTTGGTTATAATTGAAGCCGGAGAAGAAAATAAAAATTTTACTTCCCTTGTATCTATTTTAAAAACCGCCCTCGATGCGGGCCTAAGCCGGAACTCTGTTTTTATCGGAGTCGGGGGAGGGCTTGTCTGCGATTTGGCAGCCTTTGCTGCCTCGGTTTATATGAGGGGAGCAAAATGCAAGCTTGTTCCTACCAGTCTTTTGGCTATGGCGGATGCAGCCATCGGCGGAAAAACTGCAATAAATTTTGACGGTTATAAAAACATGGTAGGAACTTTTTTTAAGGCTGATGAAGTTTACATAAGCCCAAAGGTCTTAAAAAGTTTAAGCGAGGCGGAGTATCTTTCAGGAATGTTCGAGATATTTAAGATGGGGCTTTTATATTCTAAAGATATTTATCGGGCCTTTAGATTGCAAAGGGAAAAAATATTAGCTAGAGATGAAGGCCTTTGCTTGGAGCTTGTAAAAAAAGCTGTTGAAGCAAAAGCACTGGTTGTAAGCCGTGATTTTGACGAAAAAAATGAAAGAGCTTTTTTAAACTTGGGGCACACCTTTGGCCATGCGCTGGAATCCGTCTTAAATTTTTCAAAGATTTCGCACGGCGAGGCTGTTGCATGGGGAATATCAAAAGCGATACTCTTAGGTAAAAAATTAGGTTTAACCGATTCTTCCTATGCGGATGAGGTTTGTGCCGTTATACATTCTTATAGCCGCATAGATGTTCCGCTCTTATATGATAAAGAGAAGGTTCTTTTAGCAATGAAAAAAGATAAAAAAAATATAGATGCTAAAATCCGTTTGATTTTACAAAAAAATATTTGTGAAACTTTTATTTATGAAGCCTCTGAAAAAGACATCAGGGAGGTTCTATGATTTATTTGGATTGGGCGGCAACAGCCATTCCACAAGAAGATATAATTACGGAGGCCTTAAAAAAATCTTTTAAATATTTTGCAAATCCTTCTTCAAAGCATTTTTTAGGTAAGGACGCTCGAAAAGTTTTGGAAGATACTCGTTCGGAAATTGCAGAACTTTTGAATACGGCTCCTGAGCATATTATTTTTACATCGGGAGGAACCGAGGGAGATTATATTCCTATGCTCTCTCTATTATCCCTGCCGTCTCCCTGTTCGATTGCGGTGAGCAGCATAGAGCACTCTGCAGTCAGGGAACAGGCTGCCGTTATGAAGGTACGGGGTTATAAGATTTTACAAATTCCTTCGGACAAAAACGGTTTTATAAGTGCCGATGCAGTTTTAAAAACCATAGAGCCCGATACGGCCTTTGTTTCGGTAATGGCGGTAAACAATGAAACCGGAGCAATCCAGCCCATCGCCGAAATAGGAAAGGCTCTTGAAGAATATTCTAAGGGAAAACGAAGAATCCATTTTCATACTGATGCAGTTCAAGCTATAGGAAAGATTCCTTTTGAACTTTCAAAACTATCCATCCATTCGGCTTCTTTTAGCGGACATAAAATAGGAGCACCCAGAGGAATCGGTTTTTTGTATCTTGCTAAAAATATGGAGGTATTTATCCGCGGGGGCGGACAAGAAAATGGCCTAAGGCCCGGGACCGAAAACCTTGCAGGTATTTTAGCTCTGTCCGGCTGCTTAAAAAAATATTATAAAAACTTAAACAGCTATGTTTTTCATGCAAAAGAGTTAATGGATTTTTTAATTGAAGAACTGGCAAGTATTGAGGGCCTAAGCTTTATTCCCGAATCCCGTCTGCAGTTAAAGGATAACTTTTCGCCGTGGATTTTACAGTTTGCGGTTAAAGAATTAACCGGAGAAGTCCTTGTACGCTGCTTGTCCGAAAAGGGCATCTGCATCTCTACAGGTTCTGCATGTTCATCAAAAAAACAAATCCGCCCCGTTTTAGAGGCTATGAAAATTGATGCTAAAGTGCAGCAAAACTCAGTGCGGGTTTCAATAGGGCCTTTAACACAAAAGATTGAGCTTGAAGTTTTTGTTAAAACCCTAAAAGAAACATTAATAGAATTCCGCTGATTAAATTAAGTGCTTTATTGGAATTACTACTTGTTATTTTCTTGTTCTTCTTTTAGTTGTGCCGTAATCTTTGATTGACGGGCCAGCCGGTTAGCCAACAATCGGGATAAGAAAATACCGTAATGGGGATGCTCCTCAATCAACTGCATAAACTTCATCTTAGGAATCTTTACAAGAGAACCTTCGCCGATAGATACGACAGTAGCGGATCTTCTGTCATTCATCAAAAAGGCCATTTCTCCTATAAAAATGTCAGCCGGTGTTAAAACCGACATCAATTTATTGTTTACATAGACGGCATAGCGTCCTGAGCTTATATAGAAAAGATCGCTTGAATCCTCGTTTTCGCGGCAGACAATCTGCATGTGTTTGAAGGTTAGTAATTGCTGGGATTTTAAAATAGCCGGTGTCAAGTTTGCTATATTTCTTTGGTTATTTACCTCAAATGAAACCTCATTCCCAATATTATTATAGCGTAGATTTTTAACAAGGGTTTGAGAAAGTTTAATACCCATTCCGTGAAGGCCTGCTTCAAAGTCTGATTCAAGATGGCTCTTCCAGTCAAAACCGTTCCCTTCATCTTTGATAGTTATCTTTGTTTTTTCAGGCAGTATCGAATATGTGATATAAACTTTTTCCTTTTTTATTTCGGGCTGTTTTTGCTTTTCGGTAATTAAATCCAACATATTTTTTCCGCTTCGCAGCCATTTATTTTTTTCTTCATACGAGATGTTACAGTTTCCGTGTTCTACTGCATTAAGCAAAAATTCCATCATTGCAGTTTGTAAGGAAGACCTTTCTTCTTCATTGACTCTGTTGGTATTGTAAAGATAAGTTCCTATCAGGTTGGCGTAGAAAACTATTTCAAATGGGTCGGTATCGCTTACAAAATGACCTGTTTCTTTTTCATCAGCCCTCTGATGCATTCCTCTGTTAAAAAGAAAATGCTGATGTTGGTTTAAAATCTTTATAATCTGTTCGGTATTTTTTTCAAAATCTTTTCTTGTACATACAAATAAAAAGTTAGGCTCCTTTATTTGTTCAAGCTTTGCTTTTTCTTGACGGTCATTGGTAATGGCTATAATTCCTCCGAATAAAAGCCACGGATCCTCTTTTATAATTTTAACACAAGAGTCGGCATCGATATTCGGATCTCCGAAATCGATGATCTTGATTTCAGGCATTTCGTATTTAAAAAACGAAACAATATCTTCATATTTATCAAGGACTGCAATATCGACGTTTTCTATGTTTTTTGCAGCAGCTTTTAATCCGTTTACTGTAGTCTGTATTGTGCTTATTATAGGGACCTTTTTCATCAATATTTCCTTTAAAAAGTTACTTGTATTATAGCATAAATTTGAAATACATACTATACTTTAATGATGAATATGAACGATTTATCTTTTTTTCAAGGAAAAGCTTCTCCCTTAGGCACAAAATTAAGCTGTGATGGAGTGAATTTCAGCGTCTTTTCGCGAAATGCAAAGGAAATAGTTCTCCACATATTTGAAAATGTAGAGGATTCCGATCCGATAATTTCATATAAACTGGATCCTCAAGTAAATAAAACCGGTGATGTTTGGCATGTATTTGTTTCCGGTTTAAAAAGTTGGGCCTTTTATTTGTATACGGCTGATGGAGAGTTTTCTCCTTCCGCAGGTTTTTTATTCGATGAAAATAATTACTTGCTTGATCCTTACGCAAGGCTTATAAGTTCTCATTCAGTATTTAATTCGGAACAAACTTTAAATCAAATAAACAGTAAAATTTCCGGCGGTAAAAATCAATATAAAAGGACGGCAAAGGGTTTCCCAAAATGTGTAGTTGTGGATGATAGGGAATTCGATTGGCAGGGAGATAAACCCTTAAATATTCCGCTCCAAAGATGTGTGATATATGAAGCTCATGTAAAGGGCTTTTCTTTTTTAAACGATAAAATAAGTCCTACAAAACGGGGTAAATATTCAGGCCTTGTGGAGCTGATTCCATATTTAAAGGATTTGGGAATTACTTCTCTTGAGCTCCTGCCTGTTTTTGATTTTGATGAAAACGAAAATATGAATATAAACCCCAAAACCGGCGTTCGGCTAAAAAATTATTGGGGGTATAGTACAATTGCTTTTTTTGCACCTAAGGCCCTCTATGCTGAAGATCCCGGTAATGCCGTAAACGAGTTTAAATTTATGGTCAGGGAATTTCATAAAGCAGGCATCGAAATAATCTTGGATGTGGTGTTTAACCATACTGCAGAAGGAAACGAAAACGGTCCCGTTTTTTCTTTTAAGGGATTGGATAATTCCATTTATTATCATCTTGAAGATAATAAGCTCTATTATAAAAATTTTTCGGGCTGCGGGAACAGCCTAAAAACCTCGGAGATTCCCGTTATAAAATTTATATTGGATTGTCTGCGGTATTGGGTAACGGAAATGCATGTAGACGGATTCCGTTTTGATTTAGCTCCCGTTCTGGCACGCGATAAAACCGGAAGTATAGATTTAAATTCTTTTATGATACAGGCCATCGCAGATGACTCCGTGCTTCACTCTACAAAGATTATAGCTGAAGCTTGGGATGCTGCCGGTGCGTACATGGTAGGAAAATTTCCCGGGCGTTGGGCGGAATGGAACGATTTATTCCGTAACTCCGTCAGAGAGTTTTGGTTGCAGCCCAATCCTGATATAAGACACTTGGCAACCAGAGTAACCGGTTCTGCGGATTTATATTCTCAAAAAGGCAGAAGGCCTTATCAGTCAATAAATTTTGTTTGCTGTCATGACGGCTTTACCCTTTGCGATTTGCTAAGCTATTCCGAAAAACATAACGAAGAAAACGGGGAGAATAACCGTGACGGCTCAAATGAAAATTTAAGCTATAATCATGGAATAGAAGGAGCCGCATCTATCGAGATTGAAAGAATGCGTATGCGGTCTGCAAAAAATATTTTGACAACGCTTATTCTTTCAGCCGGTACACCTATGATTAACATGGGAGATGAAGTATTCCGTACACAAAACGGAAACAATAATGCTTATTGTCAGGATAATGAAATGTCGTGGTTTGATTGGGATCTTTTAAATGAAAATAAGGATTTGCTCGAATTTACCAAAAAACTTATCAATTTAAGGAAGACTCATTTTTCTTTTTTAAGAAAACATTTTTTTACCGGAGTTTCGAAAATTAACGGTACTCCAAGCGATATAACTTGGTTTGATTATCAGGCACAAAAACCTAATTGGAACGCTCCTTCAAATTTCTTAGCCTTTTTAATAGACGGCAACAAAATTAATTTGGAAAGCGATGAAGATGATAACGATTTTTATGTTATGACCAATAGTTATAACAACGATATAACCGTGAGGCTTCCTCCTCCGTCTTCCGGCGGGAAGATATGGCATCGCCTTATAGACACCTCGTACACCGACGGAAAAGATTTTTTAGATGAAGAACATACCGAGCAGATTATGAATCAGCAAATATATGTAGTGCTTGCCCGTACAACTGTGGTTTTAATTTCAAAATAAAGAAGTCCCCTTGTTCAAACTGCCCGATAGTGTTATACTTATTTAACAAAAATTCTTAAAGGAGAACTTTGATGAAGACAATAAAGTTGGACGATTTTAAAAATTACTCATTTTTAAGTAACCTTAAATTTTCGGAAGACGGAAGATATGCGGCCTATATTTGTGCTCATGCCGATCTAAACGAAAATGATTATAACAAAGCCCTTTTCCTTTTGGACATGGAAACAAAAAAGACAAAGCAGCTTACGGGCGAGGATGTAAATTCTTTTTACGGCTTTGACGGCGACCGCCTCCTTTTTTCTGCAAGAAGAACAAAAAAAGAAAAGGAAGAAAAAGAGAAAACCTTTGTTTATGCTATCCCCGTTTCGGGCGGTGAAGCCTTGCTTGCCTACACCTTCCCCCATCCCGTTTTAAAAATGGAATTTGCCGATAAAAAGACGGCTGTTGTTTTACACTCATGGAAGGATGACCCGTTTAAAAAGCTGCCTAAAGAAAAGGCAGAAGAAGCAAAAAAAGATGAAGCCGATTATGAAACCTTTGAAGAGATTCCGTTTTGGAGCAACGGGGGAGGCTTTACCTCGCGCAAGAGAAATCGGCTCTTTGTTTATAATCTTTCAAACATGAAGGGTACGGCTCTAACCGATGAGTTTACTCAGGTTGACGGTTTTGATTTTGATAAAAAGACCCAAGAGATTTTATTTACTAAGGCGACTTATACCGATAAGATGCCCATCTATAATGAGCTGATGCTCATGCCCTTAAAACCAAAAAAGGCAAAGCTCTTAAATGGCGGTCAAGATTTTATGTACGCCGATGCCAAATTCTTCGGAGATAAAATTCTTTATACGGGTGCCGACGGAAAAAAATACGGCGTAAACCAAGATGCCGATATTTATCTTATTCCCAAAACCGGAACAGGAGCGAAGATGATTTCGCCCAAGGATTATGACAAGAGCTTATGGAATTCCGTGGGTTCCGATTCAAGGTACGGAGGCGGTGCTAACTCCCATGTCAAAGACGGAAAATATTATTTTATTACAACCGAGGATGATTCTTCCTTTGTAAATGTCATTGACGAAAAAGGAGAACTAAAGCAGCTTATTACCGAAAAAGGTTCTGTAGACTGCTTTGCCGTTCATGAAGAAAAAATTCTTTTTATCGGTTTTAGAAAACAAGAATTACAAGAGGTTTATCTTTTTGAAGATAAAAAAGAAACCTGCCTCACAAAGCACAATGCTTACGCTGCAAAATTGCAAAAGATTGTGCCGGAAGAATTCGAGTTTACAAATGACGGGGTTAAACTCCACGGCTTTGTTTTAAAGCCCTTAAACTACAAGACCGGAAAAAAATATCCCGGAATCTTGACAATTCACGGCGGGCCTAAGACCGCTTACGGTTCAATCTTCTACCACGAGATGCAGTTTTTAGCTCAATCCGGTTACTTTGTGTTTTATACGAATCCCCGCGGTGCCGACGGAATGGGCAGAGCCTTTGCAGATATCCGGGGCAAGTACGGAACAATCGACTATTCCGATTTAATGAAGCTTACGGATGAGGTTCTAAAAAAATACAAGGATATCGACAAGGAAAAAGTAGGCGTTATGGGAGGCTCTTACGGCGGCTTTATGACCAACTGGATTATCGGTCACACAAACCGCTTTGCTGCAGCCTGTTCCCAGCGTTCAATTTCAAACTGGATTTCCAAATTCGGAATTACCGATATCGGTTATTATTTTAATTCCGACCAAAACGGAGGAGTTACTCCTTGGAAGGGTGTAGAAAAAATGTGGGATCACAGCCCGCTCAAGTATGCCGATAAGTGCAAAACTCCGACCCTTTTTATTCAGTCGGATGAGGATTACCGCTGCTTTGAGGCCTGCGCCTTCCAAATGTTTACGGCTCTAAAATATCACGGCTGCGAGGCAAAACTTGTCTTGTTCCATGGGGAAAATCATGACCTATCCCGAACTGGAAAACCCAAGCACCGAATCCGCCGCTTAACTGAAATATTCAACTGGTTTGAAAAGTATCTTAAAAAATAAAGGTTTAAGGCGTCTTTAACTTCCAAATACTTAAATCCGAAAATTAATCCGGATTTTGTTAAGTTAAGGACGCCTCTTTTATAAGATTTCCATATTCTGCCGCCCTTTTAAAATAGGTATTTCGTCCTTGCATCTATCTTAACATAGAACTTAATGCAAATGCTTGCTTAATTTAGCGTTTTAGAGTATAATATCACCTATATATGACTCATGGATCAAAAGGTTCTGACAATTCTAAATTATCCTCTACTTCTGAAGAGATTTTAAAAAATGTTTTCGGCTATGATGAATTTAGGCTTTTCCAAAAAGAAATAATTGATTGTGTTTTGCAGAGAAAAGATACCCTTGCAGTCTTGCCGACTGGCGGAGGCAAATCCCTATGTTATCAAGTTCCTGCTCTCATTTTTGAAGGTCTGACTGTCGTTGTATCGCCTTTGATATCTCTAATGCATGATCAAATTTGCGGATTGGAAACTGTAGGAATAAAAGCAGCCGCCTTAAATAGCTCCTTAGATTGGGAAAAATATGCCGATAATATACGCCGTATTAAAAACGGAGAAGTGAAAATCCTCTATGTTTCTCCCGAAACCTTGGCTAGTGATAGATGTAAAGAACTTCTTTCTTCTATTAAGGTAGATTGTATTACTATAGATGAAGCACACTGCATTTCGGAATGGGGGCATGATTTTAGACCGGAATATCGCCAATTAGCCGGTATTCGTAAGCTGATACCGGATGCGGTTTGTCTTGCTCTTACAGCTACTGCAACCGAAAAGGTCCGTTCAGATATAAAGAAGATGCTCAAGCTTAAATCAGCTAAAGAATTTGTTGCCAGCTTTAACCGTAAGAATATTTTTTTGGAGGTTAAGGAAAACCAAAAACCCTTTGAGCAGGCCTCCGACTTTTTAAAAGACCATAAGGGCGAAAGCGGAATAATCTATTGCTTTTCCAGGAAGCAGGCAGATACCCTGTCGGTGCAATTATCGGTTTTAGGATATAATGCAAAACCCTATCATGCAGGACTATCCGATGAGCTTAGGCAAAAAACTCAAAACGATTTTATAAATGACGATATAGAAATAATTGTAGCAACCGTTGCTTTTGGAATGGGTATAAATAAACCGAATGTGCGTTTTGTTATTCATTTTGATTTGCCCAAGAGTATAGAGCAATATTATCAAGAAATAGGACGCGCAGGAAGAGACGGAAAACCGGCTCATGCTCTCTTGCTTTTTTCAGGAGCCGATATTTTTAAGCTTAAATTTTTGATGCAGGATAAGGCTCCCGATGAAGTCAAAAAGGCTGAAGCAATGCTTTCTGCCATTAGTAATTATGCACAAGCCAACAGCTGCCGGCGGCGGGCGATTTTAAAATATTTCGGAGAAAACATATCTGAAGGAAAATTAAAAGAAATACAGGGCGAGTCCCCTTGCTGTGATTTTTGTTCTAGAGAAAAAATAGAAAAAACCGATTTAACTGTTCCGGTTCAAAAATTTTTGTCCTGTGTTATACGGACGGGCTGCCGTTTTGGAGCCAGCTATATAATCGATGTACTTTTAGGTTCAAAACAAAAACGAATTCTTGAAAACAAGCATAATGACCTTTCCGTTTGGGGGATAGGCACTGAATTTAACCGAGAAGGATGGTTTAATCTTGTCCGTATTTTGTTGGCTGAAGACTACCTCGTAAAGGACGAAGATTATTCGGTTTTGTCGCTTACACAAAAGGCAAAGGAAGAACTTCAATCCCGTACGGCAATTTTTCTTCCTTTTGATTATGAAAAAGAAAATTCGGATAAACAGGATATAAAAGAAAAAATTAAACCGCCCCCTTCCGACGATACTTTGGACCCGGTTGGAACTGCTATAGTTAAATCCTTAAACCAAAAGCGCCGAGATCTTGCTGATGAAGCAAGAGTTCCGGCTTATGTTATTTTTTCGGATAAAACTATTTTTGATCTGGGTGTAAAAAAGCCTTCTTCAATTGAAGAACTTGATAATATCTTTGGTATAGGTAAGGCAAAAAAAGAAAAGTATGGAGAGATGATTATTCAACTCGTTACCTCTAATAACAAATGATAAGGATATTAAGGTTTTAAAATATGAATATCTTAACCGATAAATTTAAAGAAGTATTAATGTCGGTTTTACCGATTGTTATCTTGACTACTGTTCTTAATTTTGCATTTATTCATATCGATTATCAAGTCTTTATTAGATTTTTAATCGGAAGTGTATGCATAATATTAGGCCTTGCTTTATTTCTGTTTGGAATCGAAATGAGCGTTACAAAAATCGGTTTACAGATGGGAAAAGAAATTACAAAGCGGAATAAAATTTTTATTTTGATTTTAGGAGGCTTTGCCCTCGGCTTTTTAATTTCAATTGCAGAACCTGATTTACAGATTTTAGCAAGTCAGGTAAATACGGTAACGAAAAGCGGTATTCCGGCTTTAAGGCTCATTGTAGTCGTTTCTGTCGGTGTTGCAGCCTTTGTGGTTTTCGGTATATTGCGAACGGTATTCAATATTTCGCAAAAAATTGTTTTTGCAGTTTCATACGGCATTATATTTTTACTTGCATTATTTTCTTCGGCAGAGTTTATTTCAATTGCCTTCGATTCTTCCGGAACTACAACAGGCGCTATAACCGTTCCGTTTATTTTGGCCTTGGCTGCAGGTGTTTCCGAGATGAAAAAAGATTCGGCTGCTTCCGAGCGGGATGCTTTCGGTCTTGTAGGTATGGCATCTGCCGGAGCAATCTTAGCGGTATTGGCTTTAAGCGTATTAGGAAAAACAAAAGAAATATCCGCCGATGATTTTGTATTCAATTTAGATGTACATGCACAAATATTTTATCCCTTTGCTGAACATTTTTTACCGGTACTTTATGAATGTATTATGTCTCTTTTACCCTTGACCGTAATATTTTTAATTACAAACTTTATAAGCATTAAGTTGCGGGTCAAGGATTTAATTCCCATTATTAAAGGTCTTATAATTACATTGATAGGCTTATTTCTATTTATGTGGGGAGCAAAATCGGGCTTTTTAGATGTCGGAATAGCGATGGGAAGCCGATTGGGAGAAATAGGCACACGGCCTTTAATTCTTTTTATCGGAGCCCTGATAGGTACTGTTTCTATTTTGGCCGAACCTGCCGTATATGTTTTGACGGTACAAATAGAAAATGTAACAAGCGGCCATATTCCGCGCAAAATAGTTTTAATATTTTTATGTATAGGAGTCAGTTTTGCAGTAATGCTTTCTTTACTTAGAATTATAGAGCCGGCATTTCAGCTATGGCATATCTTACTTCCTGGATATATAGTTTCGCTTTTATTATCAATCATCGTTCCGGATCTTTTTGTAAGTATAGCCTTTGATGCCGGAGGCGTCGCGTCAGGTCCAATGACGGCAACATTTGTTTTATCCCTTGCACAGGGGCTTGCCGATTCTACGCCGACAGCGAATGTTTTAATAGACGGCTTTGGAATTATAGCCGCCGTAGCTTTAGCTCCTATTATTTCGTTACAAATTTTAGGATTGATATTTAAAATTAAAAGCGGAGGAGAGCAAAAATGAAAGATTTTTCCCTTCTGATTATTTTAGTACCTTTTGGGCGTGCACGTAAAATCGTAAGATATGCTAAAGACAAGGGTCTTACCGGCGCTACAATAATGATTGCCTTTGGTACGGTAAAAAGTAAACTTCTTGATTTTTTAGGAATTCAAGAAACAAGAAAAGAATTGATTTTAACGGCCGGACATGGAGATGTTTTAGACGGTCTTATGGATAATCTAAATAACAAATTCAATCTTACACGGAAGAATTTCGGTATAGCATTCCGTATGCCTTTAAGTTTTATTAATATTAAAAATGCCCTGGAAGGAGAAAAGCCCGTATTTAAACGGGAGGAGGTAAAAACTATGAAATCTGCCATTTTTACTGTTGTTGATAGAGGAAAAGCCGGTGAGGTCGTTGATGCTTCGCTTGATGCAGGAGCTCGCGGCGGAACAATAATTCATGCACGAGGCTCCGGCTTAAACCAAACGAAAGTTATCTTTGATATGGAAATTGAACCCGAAAAAGAAATTGTTTTAACTATTGTCGATGATGATAAGCTTGAAAAAGTTGTTGATGCAATTAGAAAAAACTCCGATGTAGAAAAAGACGGACATGGAATTCTTTTTGTTATTCCGATAAGCAAGGCTTACGGCATAAAATAGGTGTTTATAGGATGAACGAGCCTCCTCCGCAATGGCTTTATATTTTACTCTTAATTGTTCTTCTTTTTTTATCGATGATTTTTTCATCGGGAGAAACTGCTTTTTTATCAGTAAATAAATTGAAGATAAAATATTTACGCGAAAAGAAAAATAAAAAAGCGGCAAGAGTTGAAAAAATTTTAAAAAATAAACAAAAATTTTTAACGACTTCTTTAATCGGAAACAGTCTGGTAAATATTTTAATATCGGTAATATTAACCGCTTTGCTTGTAAAATTGGTAGGAGCAAAAGGCTTGAGTATTGCAGTAACAGCTGCAACAATTGCAATTTTAATTTTCGGCGAGATACTGCCTAAATCGATTGCCTTGGTTTTTTCGGAACCGATAGCCTTAAGATTCTCAGGCTTTATTTTGTTTTTAATTAAAGTGCTTGCACCTATCGAATGGCTTTTTTCAGGTTTTACAAAATTCTTTTTAAAGTTTTTAGGTGTAAAAAATCTGCAATCGAATGAGGCATTGACCGATGCAGACTTAAAAGATTTTTTTGATGTGAGTCAAGCGCATGGAGACCTTCGCTCGGAAGAAAAAGCCGTCCTCGAAAAAATATTAAGCTACGGGGATATAACCGTAAAAAATATTATGACACCCAGACCAGATATAATAGGCCTTACCTCTGATGTAAACCCTGAAGAAATTATAGAGCTTTCCCATTCTTCAAGATTTTCAAGATTTCCGGTTTATGAAGAAGACATAGATGAAATTATCGGTATTTTTTATATTAAAGATTTTTTGTTTTCGGAAGCGGCTGCAAAAGATTTCTTGCAAGAGTCAAAAGAAAAATTTGATATAAAAAGATATTTACGCAAACCTGTTCTTGTTTTTGAAAACACCGAACTTTCAAAGTTACAGGAAATATTTAGAAAAGAACAACAGAACATGGTTGTGATTATCGACGAGTACGGCGGAACTTTAGGTATTGCAACTCTTGAAGACTTAAATGAAGAGATATTCGGAAACATAGCCGATGAATACGATACCGACGATGCAGCTGCAGAGGATCCCAATCTTGATAATATAAATGATGAATCAACTCAAAATATGACTCAAATTATTTTAGGCAGCATGAGGCTGAGCGATTTAAATGAGGATCTGGGTACAAATTTATCTTCGGACTATTATGATACAATAGGCGGCTTGATTATGGAAAAATGCGGAGAGGTTCCGCAAATAGGTTCCACCATAAAAATAGAAAACTATAATTTCACGGTTATGAAAACCGAAGGAAACAGAATAAGCGAACTGCAAGTAAATATTGCCGGAGATGAAGAATGAAATTTGAATTAGCTTTAATGATAGTAGAATTTATAGCTCTTCTTTTTTGTGCATTCTTTTTTTCTGCAACCGAAACGGCAATTACGGCAATTACAAGAACCGAATATAAGACAATAAAAAAAAGCCGGACAAAAAAGAACAAAAATCTAGCATTTCTTATTGAAAGAAAAGATGAAATTGTAAGTGCAACCCTGATAGGTACCAATTTTGTAAACACTCTTTCTTCCGGTTTGATAACGGCCTTTGTGATAGATATGTATGGACAGCAGTATATTCCGGCTGCTACTGCTATTGCAACAATTCTTATAATTATCTTTGCTGAAATTTTACCCAAGGCTGTCGCCGCTTATAATTCCGTAGAAATCACGAAAACTTTTTTAGTACCTCTGTCGGTTGTAAGGCTTCTTTTAAAACCGCTTATTTTTATTTTTTCTCTTATGTCTAACTTTATTATTAAACTTGTCTCAAAAAAACAGAAAAATCAAAATTCCGAACTTTCCGAAGATTATTTAGAAACGCTTATAAATATAAGTTTGGCAGACGGGACTTTTCAAACGGGCGAGCATGAATTAATTAAAAGAGCTGTGAGGCTCCATGAATTAAAACTGCAAAGCATAATGACAAAAAAAGAGGATATTGTCAGCCTCGATATAAATTCATCTCTCGAAACTATGATAAGCATTTTTCGTAAAACAATGTTTTCCCGCCTTCCCGTTTATAAGGGAGAAAAAGATAAAATAATAGGCAGTGTGCATTATAAGGATATTTTATTTTATAGAAGCCATAAAGCGGAAATGGATATAAATAAAATTATAAGGCGGGCCCTATTTATTCCGAAAACAGCAAATATTTTTTCGGCTATAAAAACGATGAGTAAAAATAAAAGAAATATGGCCTTTGTTATAGATGAATACGGTTCCTCTGCGGGGCTTATCACAATTGATGATATAAGCACGGCTATCTTCGGTTCCATTCAAGATGAGTATTCTAAAACAAAAACCAATCCTTTAAGCGGAATGAAGATTGTTGACGGTACGCATATTTTAATTCCCGGAGCTGTCCCTATAGTTCAGCTTAATAGAATTTTAAATACCGATTTTCATTCGGATTATAACGATACGATAGGCGGCCTTATTCTTGAAACGGCAGAATACCTTCCTAAAGAGGGGGAAAAGATTAATGTTGGAGAAATCGAATTTAAAGTAGAAAAAGTTGAGATGGGGAAAATTATTTCTCTTATTGCAGATGTTTCTAAAATTACGGCTGGGGCACAATTCCCAAAAGCTTTTCTATAATATCGTCAGCGGTTAAGTTATCGGCGGCAGCTTCATAAGAAAGTTTAAGCCTATGCCTAAGAGCCGCATATGCGACGGCTTTTACATCTTCAGGAATTACATAATCTCTTCCATTAAATAGAGCCTTTATCTTTGCACATTTTTGAATAGCTATTCCGGCTCTTGGAGATGCCCCATAAAGAATATAGCTTAGGTAGTTCCCGTGAATATAGTCATCCTGCTTTACGTTTTTTACGGGACGGGTAGCGGCAATGATTGAAACTATATAGCTTGTAATTTCGGAAGAACACTTGACTTGTTCTACAGCATTGCGTAGAGTTTCTAAGTTTTCCGGCGTCAAAACGGCTTCGGCCGGATTGATATTTGAGCTTTGACCGAGGTTTTGCCCCATGTTTTGGCTCGGCCCTAGGCTTGAAAATTTATTCACTATATCTATTTCTTCTTGAATAGACGGATACGGAACGAATAGTTTTAACAAAAAGCGGTCAAGTTCGGCTTCGGGCAGGGGATAGGTACCTTCCTGCTCGATAGGGTTTTGTGTGGCAAGTACAAAAAAAGGCGCAGGTAAAGAAAAAGAATTTTCTCCGATTGTAACCTGCCCTTCGGCCATGGCTTCCAAAAGTGCAGACTGCACCTTTGCAGGAGCTCTGTTTATTTCATCGGCCAAAACAATATTTGCAAAAACGGGACCCCTCCTTACGGAAAACTTACCGATACTTTGCTGATAAATCAAGGTTCCTATTAAATCGGCAGGAAGAAGGTCAGGCGTAAATTGAATACGCTTAAAGCTTGCGCTGGCCAGCTCTGCAAAGGTTTTTACTATGAGAGTTTTTGCAAGGCCGGGCACACCTTCAAGGAGCACATGGCCGCCTGCAATATACGCAGTTAAAATTCCTTCTATGAGTTCTTGCTGGCCCACAATCCGTTCTGCCATCTTTGCTTTAAAATTTTCTACTATCGTTTTATAGCTTGTATCGATCATAGTATCATTTTACGCCTTATGTTAAAATTTTGCAAGAGGTTGAAAGATTTGAGCCGCTTATTCCTACAAATTAAATGATTGAGTTTTGCCGTCGGGAGTTTGAATTGTTATATCGATATTTTTTTTCTTTTTGTTTTCAAAGGTTTCATTTACCGTATTTTCCGAACCGGCTGCTTTTTCTAAAAAATCCGCCGGATCACTTTTAGAGGGAATCTTTGTACTTATTATTATGGTCTCGCTATCTTTTTTTTGTTTAGGCTCTTCAAAAACAAATTTAACATTTTCTTTTTGGATAGCTTCCAAAAGTTTTAAGCCTTCTTCGGGTGTAATCGCCTTGTCTCTAATCATGTTTAAAATTTCAAGTTTTTCGTTTTCCATAAAATATCTCCTTGTAGTTCAAACCGAAATGTTGTCGCTGTTCTTCTAAATTTTTTCTTCTCCGGGCTCTCCCGTTAAAAATGAAACCGCAGAATCAACCGATAACTCTCCGTTCTTTATTTTTTGTAAGACTTCAGAAACATTAACGGACGGAAGGCTTCCATCCGATAAGCCCAGAGCCGCATTGATTTCTTCTATCTTATTCCGAACAGTCGGATAAGAAATGCCCAATTCTTTTTCCATATCGCGTATGCTGCCTCGGTTTTTTAAAAACATCTTTACAAAATATTTTTGTTCCTTTGTGAGGCGGCAAAACTCACATAGCTCAAACTCGCCCTTTAGCGAACTGTTGCATTTTGAGCAATGCAGCTCCGAAACGGTAAAACTATCCCCGCACACGGGACAGATTCCAATAACCTCTATCATGCTATCCCCCATAAAAACTTTAATTCTATGATAATAAAAATTCTTTCTGGTGTCAAGAGAATTCATCAAAAATATTAAAATATCTATATTAAAAATTAAAAAATATAATAATTTTAGCTAAAAATATAAGAATTTTCAAATATTTTATTAAATATTTCAAAATTTAGCTTGACTTTTGTTTTGTAATACCATAAATTGAAATTACAGGCTTGTAAACATTCAATTCTGATAATTTGGAGGAAAAAAATGAAAAAATATATTATTAAATATTTACCCGAAAATATTTTAGTCTGGTTCTTGGGATTTATTAATACAGCCTTACATATCGGAATGGCTTATCTCGGTATGTATGCCTTAAATGCTCTAATAGAACTTAACCTTGATTTGTTTTTAAAATATGTCGGCATAATGCTGGCAGGCTGGTGTCTTACATATTTTACAAATTATGTGTTTGAAATGTTCAGAGCCAAGACGGTGCAAAAAATTCTTACCGGAATAAGAACCGATATCGCCGAAAAAATTATGTGCTGTTCATACGCAGGCTATCATAAAGAAAATTCTGCCGTCTATCTTTCTTGGCTTGAAAACGACATGAAGACAATAGAGGTAAACGGTTTGGTTTCTATATTTTATTTGGTGCTTCATTTCTCTACATTGCTTACAGCCTTCGCTGCCTTGTTTTTTATTCATTGGATGCTTGCTCTTTTTGCTCTTTTTTCGGGACTGCTGCTTTTATTTATTCCCAAAATTTTTGAAAAATCAATCGAAAAGGGAACAATGGATTTAAGTATGGAAATGCAAAATTTTATTTCTAAAATAAAAGATGTTTTATCGGGCTTTGATGTTCTCTTTTGTTTTAATAAAAGAAAAATAATTAAAGACACCGTCCATGACCTTTCCGTAAAAAGAGGCGGAAAAGTCATCAGCTTGACGGGTAAATATCTTATTTCGGGAATTGTGATAGCCCTTTTCGGTTCCGTATTTGAAACTTTGATTTTAGGTTTTACCGGTTTTTTGGCGATAAGGCAAGTTATTGCTTTAGGTGCAATTATGGCTACCGGAAAAATTGCTTCTCAACTTTCAAAGGCCTTGTCCGATCTTACCGGCCTTATAGTAAAAATAAAATCTGTAAAAATTATATTTAATAAACTTGAAAGTCTTAGTATCGAAAGTTCAAAGGAACTTAAAGCTCCGTCCTTTAAAAAAGAAATAGAATTAAAGGACCTTTCTTTCGCATATAATGAGCAAAAAAATATTTTATCGAATTTGAATATGCATTTTGAGTTAGGCAAAAAATACGGAATTATCGGAGAATCCGGAAGCGGTAAAACTACGATGTTTAAACTTTTGGCAGGAATGTTTGAAAATTTTAAGGGCAGCATTGCTTATGACGGGGAAGATATATCTTTATTGAACAAAGAACTCTTAAGGGAAAATGTAGCGTACATTGATCAAAATGTTTATATCTTTAACGATACGGTAAAAGAAAATATTTGTTTGGGCGGTAAATTTACGGAAGAAGAAATAAACGCTGCTTTAAAGAATTCGGCACTTGAAGATGTTATCGCTTCATGCGGAAATGGTTTGGATACTCTTGCCGAAGAAAACGGTAAAAACTTTTCGGGCGGGCAAAGACAGCGTATAGCAATAGCCCGTGCACTCATTCACGGCAGAAAAATTCTTTTAATCGACGAAGGCACTTCTTCTCTCGATAAAGAAAACGCTTTGGAGATTGAAAAGAGGTTGATAGAAAATCCCGATTTAACCGTGATAATGATAAGTCATAACTTTGACCCGCAAATAAAAGAAAAATTAGACGGGGTTTATAAATTGTAAATTTTTACGATGATGTATAAGACTTTTTGCAATCAACAACCCCGACGCAGAGCATCGGGGTATGTGTTCTCATAAGGTGGTTGCAGTCGGCTTTAATACCCTTCGTTACGACGCAAGCGTCGGGGTATTAAACCCTCCGCACGAATAAGAGTCTTATACATATCTTGAAAAAAATATTATATAATTATATAATTTAGTATTAAGGAGGTATCAAAATGACTCAATCTGAATTTAGCGTCCATATGGATACTCAGCTAAAAAAAGATTTTACTGAGATTTGTAAAGCATTTGGTATACCCGTATCTACAGCTATAACTCTTTTTGCTAAAGCGGTTGTTAGAGAGCAAAAAATTCCTTTTGATATAAAAATTGAGGATCCGAACAACATAACTATAAAAACATTAGAACTTGCAGAAAAAGGAAAAGAACTTCATGGCCCTTTTTCAACTATTGAAGCATTAAGGGAATCTTTAGATGCTTAAGCTGGTATATACAACACAATTTAAAAAAGATTATAAATTAGCTATTAAACGCAAGTCAAATATTAAAGAATTATTTAATGTAATCGCTATTCTGCAAAAGCAAGAGCCTTTACCTCGTGAAAAAAGAGATCATCAGTTGACAGGCAATTATAAAGGCTATCGGGAATGTCATGTAACAGCTGATTTTCTGCTTTTATATAAGGTTAAAGGAGACACACTTGAGTTAATCCTATATAGGATAGGCAGTCATTCAGATTTATTTAAAAATTAAGTCGGACAGTGAGACTGCCTAAAGAATATTTTTTATCATTGACTATTGACCTCATCCGTATAATACTTAGCCTGCAAGCTATAAAGCTCCTTGTACTTGCCTTCTTGGTTTATAAGAGTTTCGTGGTTCCCGTCTTGTACTATGTGTGCATTGTCGAATACAAGAGTCCTATCCGAAAATTTTGTAACCTCCTGAATATGCATATTGTTCCGCCTTTTGTTTTAAGTTTAAGAATTCGGGAGTTTCAAGCCGTTCATAATCTACCTAAATTTCTATTATGTTTTTCTTGACATAATATATACTATGATATATACTTATTTTAAGGGGGTGTAGTATGGAAACGGCAAAATTATTCCAAAACGGCAGGAGTCAAGCAGTTAGGCTGCCTAAAAAATATAATTTTTCGGGAACCGAGGTTTTTATCCGCAGAGCCGGAGAGTCCGTTATTTTATTCCCCAAAAACAAGGAATGGGAAACATTTTTAGAAGGCTTAAACGGTTTTACCGACGATTTTATGGAGGAAGGAAGAACCCAGCCTGAATTACAGAATCGGAAAGGTTTATAATGTACCTATTGGATACAAATATCTGTATATTTCTTAAAATTAAAAAAAGTCCTAATGTACTTCAAAAAATCAAAAAGAATAAACACTTAGGAATTTACATTTCAAGTATTACTGTGGCAGAGTTACAGTTCGGCGTATACAATAGTAAATATATGGAAAGAAATAGAATAGCATTAATAAAATTTTTAACACCTTTTTCTGTTTTAAATTTTGATGATAGAGATGCCGAAGAATTCGGGAAAATAAGGACCAGCCTAAAAAATGAAGGGAAAATTATCGGAGCCTATGATATGTTGATAGCGGCACAGGCTCTAGCTAAAAATCTAATTCTCGTTACCGATAATACAAAAGAATT
Organism: Treponema denticola; assembly: GCF_024400535.1. Lineage (NCBI taxonomy): Bacteria > Pseudomonadati > Spirochaetota > Spirochaetia > Treponematales > Treponemataceae > Treponema > Treponema denticola. The sequence goes on along the minus strand of NZ_CP038800.1, from coordinate 11,310 downwards.
CTGCCGTATAAAAACCTTAACCATAGAAGATTGGAAATAAGGTTTACTCGCTTATTCCTACAAATTAAATTATTGAGAACATGTAAATTAAGCATTGACAATCTATTTAATCGGTGCGATAATATATTGTTCATACAATTATTAAGGAGGCAATAATTTGACTAAAGAAAATCTTGTTAATTTGGTTAAACAAAAAGAGGCTAAGATTATTCAAATTAGGAGGGACCTGCATCAGATTCCCGAATTGGAATTATCCCTTCCAAAAACTGTGGACTATGTTTGTAAGCAGCTTGATGTTATGCAAATTCCGTATCATAAACTTGTTAACGGGAATGCTATTGTTGCCCTCATTGAGGGAAAAGAAAAGGGCAAATGTATAGCAATTAGAGCCGATATGGATGCTTTACCCATAAAAGAAAATACGGGACTAAGTTTTGCATCAAAGCATGATGGCTGTATGCATGCCTGCGGTCATGACGGCCACATGGCTATGGCTCTTGGAGCCTGTATGGTGCTTAAGGAACTGTCATCGGAATTTAAAGGCTGTGTAAAAATTCTTTTTCAACCGGGAGAGGAGTATCCCGGAGGAGCCCTCCCCATGATTGAAGAAGGCTGTATGGAAAATCCAAAGGTTGATGCCGTAATAGGCCTTCACGCAGGCTATATTTATCCTGGTGTTGAAAAGGGAAAGATAGGTGCATGTAAAGGGCCTTTTTTTGCCGCTGCCGATAAATTCAAGATTATCGTAACGGGATATGGTGCTCATGGGGCTTATCCGCATCTTTCGGTAGATCCTGTTCCTATAGCTTGTGAAATAGTTTCCGGTCTGCAAAAAATTATAAGCCGTGAGCTTCCCCCAACTTCTCGCGCCTTAATTTCCGTAGGGCAGATACATGGCGGATCCGCTTTTAATATCATACCCGATGAAGTTTTTATTGAAGGAACAGTACGTGTTACAGATGAGAATGAACGGAATTTTATAGCAAAAAGAATTGAAGAGATTGCTTCTGGTATTTCAAAATCATACAGGGCAGAAGCAAAAACGGTCTATGATTTTAGATATCCTGTTTTGATAAATAATGAAGATTTTACGGAGTTTTTTATTGAAAGTACAAAAGAAATCTTGGGAGAAGATTCTATTCACGAAATTTCGGTGCCTACAATGGCCGGTGAAGATATGGCATATTTTTTGCAAAAAGCTCCGGGTACATTTTTTGTCTTGTCCAATCCTATAATACAGAAGGACGGTAGTATTTATCCTCATCACTCAGATAAATTTGATATGGATGAAAGTTTATTTTATAAAGGAACCTCTGCTGTGCTGGCCGCTGTTCTAAAATATTTGAATTTAGGCGGCTTAAAATAAAGCCCTCCATATAGTTTCTGCATATAAGTGCTTGATTTATATGCAGAAAGACTTGACTTTTCTGCATATAAATGTATAATTTTTATGTAGAAAGGCGGCTTATGAGAAAATTCGATTATTCTTTTTTAAAAAATGCTTTGCTTCCTGCAGGGCTTTTGAATATTTCTTCAGGAATTGCAGACCTTAAAAATGAGGCAAAACACAGAAAACAAGATTATGTAAAAGTTTTTACGGAACTTGAAGTAGTTGCAAGAATTCAATCTATCAAAAGCTCAAATGCAATCGAAGGTATTGTTACAAGCGATGAAAGAATAAATGCTATTGTAAATCACAACAGTGCTCCTCTTAATCATGATGAGGCCGAAATTGCAGGTTATAGAGATTCTCTTGCTGCTATTCATTCAGCCTATGAAAATATTGATTTTACGGTTAAAGATATTTTGGCTCTTCATAAAATTTTAATGTCTTCGGCCGGATATGAATACGGCGGCCGGTTTAAAACTTCTAATAATTCTATAATTGAAGTAGATACAGAGGGCAATAGGAAAATCAGATTTCAGCCTATATCTGCTGAAGAAACACCTATGGCAATGGAACAATTGGAGCTTGCTTATCTTTCTGTACGGGATGACAGCGGTATTAATCAGTTATTATTGATACCATGTGTCATTCTCGATTTTTTATGCATTCACCCTTTTAAAGACGGAAACGGAAGAATGTCAAGGTTATTATCCTTGCTTTTGTTATATAAAAACGGATATGATACGGGTAAATATGTTTCTTTTGAGGAGCAGATAAATAATTATAAATCGTACTATTATGATTCTCTAAAAAAATCTTCACATTATTGGCATGAAAATAAAAATGACTATATCCCTTTTATCGAAAACTTTTTGTCCACCCTTTATCGATGTTATAAAGAACTTGATAAGCGGTTTGCCGTTCTGCACGGAAAAAAAGTTACAAAAACGGCTAGAGTTGAAGCCTGTGTTTTAAACAGCCTTACCCCAATTTCAAAATCTGAAATATGCAAAATTCATCCCGATATTAGCCCCACAACTGTTGAGGCCGTCTTAGGCTCTATGCTAAAGGAAGGGTTTATCAAAATTATCGGCAGCGGCCGATCTTCAAAATATATAAGGAATAAAGCCGTCCTATAATTTCGATTATAATAGAAACTACAGCAAAAGCACCTACATCTTTCGACTATAATCGAAATTATAATAGAAAATACTCATTTTATCGATTATAATCGAAATTTTTCTTGATTTTATCTTATATTTCGACTATAATCGAATTAGAAGAGGTAACGGAATGAGCTATATTGTAAGATCACGCTATATGGAAAAAATCCGGCAGTTTATCGATAAGCCCATTATTAAGGTACTATCCGGTATGAGACGGGTTGGAAAATCAACTATTTTACTGCTCATAAAAGATGAGGTTTTTAGCCATATACCCGATAAAAATAAAATTTATCTTAATTTTGAATCCATAGAGCTTTTTACGGTAAATAAGGCCGAAGTCTTGATAGAATACCTCAAGCCATTGATCAAAGACTTAACCGGAAGAATATATTTTTTCTTTGATGAAATACAGTTTGTAGAAAATTGGGAGCAGGTTATAAACGGATTACGGGTTGATTTGGATTGCGATATTTATCTTACAGGCTCAAATTCCGGCTTGCTTTCAGGAGACCTTTCAAGTCTACTGGCCGGAAGATATGTGGAATTTGAAATTCAACCTTTTAGTTTTGGGGAATTTATAAAATGCTTTGACGGTAAGCCGCTTTCTAGGGAAGATTTGTTTTTCGCCTTTGTTAAAACAGGCGGGATGCCTTTTTTGAAGTATTTTAATTTGGAGGAAATCCCGTCTTTTAAATACTTAAATGATGTTTATAATACCGTTTTGGTTAAAGATGTTTTACAGTACAATAATATAAGGGATGTGGATATTTTTAACCGTATTTTAGATTATGCTATGGAAAACATAGGACACACCTTTTCTGCAAACAGTATAAAAAATTATTTTAAAAATGAAAATAGAAATGTTTCGGCAGATACGGTGCTTAATTATTTGGATTATTGCAGTAAAGCTTTTATCATAAAAAAGGTTCCACGCTACGATACTGCGGGAAAAAAGGTACTTAAAATCGATGAAAAATACTATTTGACGGATCATGGGTTTAGGCAGGCACGAGGATTTTCCAATATAAAAGACATCGAAAGAGTGCTTGAAAATATTGTTTATATCGAACTTCGTTCCAGAGGTTATGAGGTTACAATAGGCAAGGTAAAAGACAAAGAAATCGACTTTATAGCAAAAAGGGAAAACGATATTTCTTATTATCAAGTTGCTTATAAAATGGGAGATGAATCCACAAGGGAAAGGGAATTCGGAGTTTATAAGACAATCAAGGATAATTTTCCTAAATATGTACTTTCCTTGGATTCTATGGATTTTAGTCAAGACGGAATTATCCACAAAAACATAATCGACTTTTTGCTTGAATACGGAGCCTAAACTCTAGCCCATGTAGAGTACCTCATCGGCAAGGGCTGCAGCCTCATCTTTGTCGTGGGTAACGTAAACGGCTGTGTAGCCCAAGCTCTCTTGCTTGACTCTTAATTCTTTACGCAAGTGCAGGCGGAGGTCTGCATCGAGGGCAGAAAGGGGTTCATCAAAGAGGATGAGAGCGGGCTTTACTGCAAGACTCCGTGCAAGAGAAACCCTTTGTTTTTCTCCGCCCGAAAGAAGATCCGTTTTGCGTTTTTGTAAGGTCTCCAAATGAAAAAGCTCGACAAGAGGGGTAATGGCCTTGCGGGCTTCCTTTTTGGACATGCCTTGGGAGACCAAGCCATAGAAAATATTTTCTTCAACATTGAGATGAGGGAAGAGGGCGTAATCCTGAAAGACCATTCCGATTCCGCGTTTGCCGGGAGGAGTGTGATTGATATTTTTTCCGTCCAAAATGATTTCTCCCGAATCCGGAGGGACAAGGCCTGCGATTATTTTTAAAACCGTTGTTTTACCGCAGCCCGAAGGACCGAGGAGGGCAAGAGCTTTTCCTTTTTTTAATTCAAAAGAAATGGAAATATCTTTTTCGGTAAAATGTTTTTTTATGTTTTTAAGCTGTAAAAATGCTTTTTCGTTTTCCATCGGTTTCTCCTTAAGTTTCTTTTTCCTGTAAAAAGAAAACAAAGCCGGTCATAAGGCTTAAGACGACTGCAACCGCAGAAGATTCTACAAAGCGGTATGAAGAAGCATAATCGAAGATCAGCAGGGCAAGGTTATTAAAACGCGGTATGTTTAAAACTATTGGTAAGGAAGCATCTCCCGCACTTATGGCAAAGACAAAGGCCAAGGCGGAAAAGATGCCCTTCTTGCACATGGGTACTATCACCCTAAAAAAGGCCGTTTTTTTGTCCGGTGAAAGCAAGACTGCCGCATTGATAATATTTTGAGGAATGCGTAAAAGTGAGGTCTGTATTTGAGTCCACGCAAAGGGCCATGCAAGGGAGCTTTGTGCAAAGATTAAAATGAGCTCCGTTCCGTTGGGTCTTAACAAGAGCCATCCGAAGCCCAGCATTACCGATGAAACGGCCAAGGGCAGATAGGGAATCGCGTATATTTTTCTCCGGTTATAAAAGACGGTAATGTATGCAAAGAACAAAGAAGCTATGAGGCTTACAAGGGCAGTAAGAATGCCGATTTTGATGCTTGTCCAAAGAGCCGTCCAAAAAGTTCGGGATAAAAAAATATTTTTCCATGCCTTAAAATAAAAGAATTTATTAAAGATAGAAGTATAATTTACATTATATGTAGAATGTAAAAAGATAGAAAATAAGGGTGCTATTAAAAAAAGAATAATTATAAAAATCGTGAAGCTAAAAAACACTTTTTGTCCAAAGCCTTTTATTGCAGTCCTCTCCCTTATTCCCTTTAGGTTTTCGTTTTGTACTCTCATCTTTTTTTGCAGGTTAGAATAGATGAAGATTAAAATTAAGGCCGCGGAGATTTCGGTGAGGGCTATCTTTGCGGCAAGGTTCATATCTAATTTTGTGCGGGCTGCCTTGTAAAGTTCTACCTCTAAGGTAGTAAGGGCAAGGCCTCCGAAAAGCAGGATTATTATAAAACTAAAAAAGCAAAAAAGGAAAATCAACAAAAAGGAAACGGCTATCGAATTTAAAAGAGCCGGAAAGGTTATGGTCTTAAAGATTCTAAATTTACTTGCCCCTAAAAGGAGGGCTGCATTAGGTTCATCTTCGCTTAAGCGTTCCCAGACTTGAGAAATTGTTTTCATTGCGAGGGGAAAGTTGTAAAAGCCGTGGATTATAATTACTCCCGTCATCGAAAACACAAAATTGACAGGCGGTTCGTCTTGGTTTAATAAGCTCTTTAAAAAAGAATTGAGGATTCCGTTATTCCCGAAAAATATTATAAAGGAAAGGGCAACAATTATTGCAGGTACGCAGAGGGGGACACTCGACAGAGCCATTAGAAATTTTCTACCCCGAAAGTTTTTTCTTGCACAAAAATAAGCGGCAGCAAAGCCTACCGTGCAGGCAAGGGCTGCGGAAAAAAAGGCCTGAGAAACCGTAAAGGCTGCAATCCTAAAAATCTGCGAAAAGTCAAAAGAGCTTTTTACTCCCGTAATATGCGAAAAGTCAAAGCGTGAAGAAAATAAAGGAACAAAGCTTAAAATCAGCGGAAGAAAAAAAGAAAGAAGTACAAGAAAAAAGATGAGGCCGCCGAGCGGTAAAACAAGGCGGCCAGCCTTTGATAGGCCGCTCGGCCGAGAAACTCGCTCATGTCGAGTATCTCGGCCTTGTTTTTTATTTTTGTAAAACATTGATTACGGCATTTACCGATTCGGTTTGATCTTCTGAAGGAATACGCAAAACTTTTGCAGGTTTGGGAACATCCTTATAAGAAGCAGGAAGAGCAAGCCCCTTGATAACGGGATACATAAACTGCGTTTCGGGAAGGAGGCTTTGAGCTTCTTCCGTCAGCATAAAGTCTATAAATTCCTTTGCTCCTTTAGTGTTAGCTGCATTGGCGGCAATACCCATGCCTTCAATCTGAATAATATGCCCTTCTTCAAAAATCAATGGTTGAAATCGGTTTGTTTTGTCATATAGAACATGGGAGGCGAGGCTGCTTGTGTAAGAGATGGCTATGGGAGCTTCTCCGGCTGTAAAATAGCCGTAGCCCGTACTCCACTTGGGAGCCATGGCAAAGATGTTCGGTTTGAGGGCCTTCCAAAAGTCAAGATACTTATCGCCAAAAACGGCCTTTGTCCACGAGACTAAACCCAGTCCTGTTGTGCTGGAACTCGGATCCAAAATAACAATCTTTTTTGCATAAGCCGAATCGGTCAACTCTTTTAAGGATAAGGGCTTTTTGATTTTGGCTTTTGTGTCGAACATAAAGGCAAAAAAGCCGTAGTCAAAGGGGGTTAAAAGCCAGTCATCGGCAATAAGAACTTCCGAATCTATTTTGTCTGAGGCCGTAGGTTTGTAGGCTTTTAAAACTTTTGCCTTGCGGGCCTTTTCGATAAGGTGGTTATCTATACCGATGAGGACATCCGCTGTAGAAGCCTTGCCTTCCAATATGACCCTGTTTAAAACGCCTTCTTTGCAGATAACGTACTCAACTTCCTTGCCCGTTTTTGCCTTAAAGAGCTCGGCAATTTTCGGTCCGGGGCCGTAGTCGGCAGCAAAGGATTTTGTTGTGTAAACTACAACCTTTGTTCCGTCAGATTCTTTTGCACCGCCTGCAAAAAGAGCGGCACAACCGATAATTAAAAAAGAGAAAATTAAAATAGAGCGTAAATGATTTTTCATATGCTCCCTCCGCCGGTATTATCCGGATCAGGTAATAGGGCATCCGTGCGGACAGCCCTTTGCGGGTATGTTCTCAGCTTGTAAAAGCACCCCGGCAATATGAGTTTAGCATAATGAAAATAAAAATTCAAGGCCTGTGTTTTATAGTTAAAAATAAGCCAAAGATAAAAATATTGACAAAAAAAAATCTTTTAGGTATACTTTTGAACGGATTCGAAAAAATAAGAGAGAGTTATTATGCAAAAGATTAAAGCTTTTTTTCATCAACAAAATTTAAGGAGAAGTGCGGCAAGATTTGCAGGAAGGATAGAGATTGTCCTATCCTTTGCAATGCTTATCGGCATTTTAATTCTTTCTATCGAAATTTTCTTTGACTTAAAAGAAATGGTTTATGCCTTTATTTATAGTAACAAGATTCCTTCATTCTCCGAATTCCTGTCATTAATATTTTCTCTTGTAATCGGTCTTGAATTTGTAAACATGCTTATAAAACATACACCGGGGAGTGCTCTTGAAGTTGTGCTTTATACCATTGCGCGGAAAATTATTGCCGATCACGGCAGTATGGTTGATGCTCTATTGGGGGTTGTCGCTATCGCAATTTTGTTTGCCGTAAAAAAATACCTAAATGAGGGCGGAGAGTACGGGACAGGAAACGAATGCGATTATATCGTAAACGGCGGCACCAGTATCCACGAGATCAATCACAGGTTGGACTCGGATTTTGATGAGGCATACGGAAACACGGTTGCAGGTTATTTGTTTAACTATCTTAAACAACAGGGACGCTCACCTCACCTCGGTTTAGAAGCCGACATAGGAGAATATAAATTCATAATCCACGAAATGGATAATGACCTGATAAGATATATTAAAATTCTTCCTATAAAAGAACATAAAAATTAATTTCTTGGTTAAACCTCTTCTATATTATTAGAACAAGGTTTTTAAGAGATGACATAAAGCCTTCAAGCTAATTATTCGAGGTTAAATAAATTGCTTCAGACTCGTTTAGGTGAGGGAAGGAAACCATTTTGCGGTCATTTGTATGGCCGTTAAACAATATGGTGATACTGTCATTGGATACGATAAAAACAACATGGGATTCTTTTGTAAGGCAGATAAAACCTCCCTCACTTACGGCAGAGTAATTTGTTGTATAAAATAATTTTTTGTTTTGCATATAGGTTGTTACGCCGCTATTATCATATCTCGGGCTTCCTGTCCTAATCCAAATCAGACTTTCAGGATACCAAGCCTCCGTTGTAGAAATACCTCCGGCATAGATACACTGAGAAACATAGTTTGCGCAATCATTTTCGTAGGTCTTGTACTCAGGATTCCAAACAGACATATCACTCGACATATTTAAGGGATTGGATGTGTACCTATTCGCATAGCCGACGGCAGCCGCATTATTATAATCAACTTTTTTTGAATTTGTATTAACATGATATTTTATAAAATCAAACCCGTTTTGCATAAGCACATCGGATTCAGGAGGTTTTAACGAAAAAGCGTCTATTTTTGTATGATATGTTGCTATTTCAATTTTTATGTTTTCAAAACTATCTTTTTCCGTAAATGTTATTTTAAAAATATTGTTTTCAATTTGTTTTTTGCCGATATATTTTTTTAAATCCGTAGTTTTTTTGTTGTATTGATTTAAAGCTTTTTTATTGTTTTTAAAATATTCAACAGCCTTTTTCATTCCGGCAACAAAAGGAAGCTGATAAACCGAATTGAATTTTAATTTTTTTTCTATTACAACAAAATAGAATTTTTCATTTGAATTATAATTTTCATCATCGGGTATATAATCATAAACTGAAACATCCGAGATATCATAATATTCCGAGTATAAACTTTCAGCATATTTTCTAAAAAAAAATTCCTCTTTTGTGTTTTCCTTTTTCGGTTTTGCTTTTACGGTTACATCGTGCTTACTTGAGCCTGATTTTCCTTCTTTAGCTTCTTTTATTATCGGATATAGTTTTAAAATTGCAATTATCCAAAGAATGATTATAAAAAGAATAAAAAAAAGTTTAGCTCTATTTGTTTTTTTCCCCATGATATAAAAACTAAATTATTCTTCTTTATCTATTATTTGAAATGTCTTCATAGCTGCATCCAGAACCTCTTCGGTTTCAGCAGCGGCTTCCTGAGTCAGCAGGGCGGAGCATATAAACAGCATATCATTATGCTTAAACAAATAAAAATATTGTTTTAGATTAAGTTTTTCTTCCGGTATCTCTATCACCAATTTTTTAGCTTCTAATTTATAATTATTTTCGAATGATTCTGATTTTAATAGTTTATAATCGGGTCTACTTGTTTGGAGTTCTTCTATGTAATTATTAACTGCTTCTTCAATTGTTCCCTGTCCTTCTTGAGAGATAAAAATCATTGTTTGGTTATAACCATTTACGGAAGCTCCATATATTACCTTATATTTTAAACCCTTATAGTCCATAATTTCCCATTCGTCAGGCATTTCAAAGGTAAAATCCTTAAAATCGTCCGTATAGTAATCTTGTGACGATAAATAACAAATAAGAAACAGGCTAAAAAAAATTAATGACAATTTTTTTTTCATTAATCAGCTCCTTTGTTAAAGCATTATAAAAACTATACAAAAGATAGAATTAAATGTCAACCACAAACAATTTACACTAATTATTGCATTAACGTCTATTTATTTGTGGTTTCTTTGATCTTGTTTTGAAGTTCATGGATAATTGTTTCGAGACTTGGGTCGGCCGCAATTTGCTCTTCAATCTTGTTACAGCCGTGCAAAATAGTAGTATGATCCCTTCCGCCGAAATCGTTACCCAGCTCGGTGGTAGAACACTCGGTCATTTCCCTGCAAATGAACATTGCAATTTGCCTTGGGAAAGAAAAGCTCTTGGTTCTTTTTTTACTTTTAATGTCCGAAATTGAAATACTAAAATAATCGGCAACGGTTTTTTGGATAAGATCTATAGTAACATTTCTTTGCCGGGTCGATCCGAAAATATCTCTTAAAAGATTTTTTGCTGTAGCCTCATCCATTGTTTTTTTTGTAAGCTCTGTATAGGCAATGAGTTTTGTTAAGGCCGCTTCCAAGTCACGGACATTTGAAGAAACATTTTTTGCAACCATGTCGATGACTTCATTAGGAATTTTTATACTGTACTTTTCCATTTTCTTTAAAAGAATGGCATAGCGGACTTCGTAAGAAGGCGTCTGAAGGTCAACATTTAAGCCCCTTTCAAACCTTGACTTTAAACGGGGCTCAAGCCTTTTAAGTTCTGCCGGAGGCCGGTCACAGGTAAACACTATCTGCTTATTTTTTTCGTAGAGCTCATTAAATGTATGGAAAAATTCTTCTTGAGTTTCTTCCTTTCCCTGAAAAAAGTGAATGTCATCTATAAGAAGAACATCTGCATTTCTATATTTATTTTTAAAGGAAGACATCTTACGCTTTTGAATACACTCTACAAATTCGTTTGTAAAATTTTCAGCTGTTACATAAATCACTTTTAAATTTGTATTATTCCATATTTTATTTCCGATTGCCTGCATAAGATGGGTCTTTCCCAACCCTACGCCTCCATAAATTAACATAGGATTATAAGCCGTTCCGGGATTTGCCGAAACAGCAATCCCCGCATTTACAGCAAAAGAGTTGTTCGGACCGACAACAAAATCATCAAAATTATATTCACTTTTTAAATCGGGATGCTGCCCCCTTCCATTATCCTCATTTTTGGCCGGCTTTTGCCTTTTTTTTGTTTCTTTTTCGGTTGATACGGGGCTGGGTATAGCTGCATTTTCTTCCGTTTCTTCGGAATTTGCAGAATTTTCTTTATTGATAGTAAATTCTATGGATAATCTTTTACCGGACAGCTCAAAAAGTTTCTTTTCTATAGCCTTTTTGTGCTTTGTAATAAGTTGATCTCTAAAAAACTGAGACGGTACAGTTAAAACTACTGAATTTTCCGTCGATTTTTCATATTTTGCAGGCATAAACCACATTGAAAATACGGGAAATGATAGCTCTTCTTTAAATTGACTAACGGCTTCATCCCAAAAAATTTTATAATCCCATTCACTCAT